>JBIJAM010000021.1:0-34164 GCA_044345755.1 Polynucleobacter sp.
TTCCATACTTTGCCTGTAGCTCCACAACCCGCTCGTAAAAGGGCAGCCCCATTAAAGTGGGCTCACCCCCTTGCCACGAAAAGACTACCTGCTCACCGGTTTGCGCTTCAATGTACTGCCGAATGTGTTGTTCCAAATGCGAATCACTCATTCGAGCATACTCATCGTGCTTGAGTAAATCGGTCTTGTGTAAATAGAAGCAGTAGTCGCAATCGATATTGCATTCAGCACCTGAAGGCTTATTCATCGCATGAAAGCGATAGTGCCGACCTGCTGGTAATGCGGGAAGATTTAGTTTTGGCTCAAGCACCCGCAGACCTTAAGCTCACTCCCACTCGATGGTCGAGGGGGGTTTTCCGCTGATATCAAATACTACGCGGTTGATGCCGCGGACTTCATTGATGATGCGATTGGATACTTTGCCGAGCAATTCATGGGGCAAGTGTGCCCAGTGGGCAGTCATAAAGTCTTGCGTCTGAACCGCGCGCAAGGCAACGACGTACTCATAGGTGCGCCCATCACCCATCACGCCGACCGACTTAACGGGCAAAAACACCGCAAATGCTTGGCTAGTAAGGTCATACCATGACTGGCCACTCGCTTCATCGATGGTGTTGCGTAGCTCTTCAATAAAAATCGCATCGGCGCGGCGCAGCAAATCTGCAAACTCTTGCTTCACTTCGCCCAGAATCCGCACGCCTAAACCTGGGCCTGGGAAGGGATGGCGATAGACCATTTCGCGGGGGAGGCCTAAGGCAACGCCCAGCTCACGTACCTCATCTTTAAATAGTTCACGCAAAGGTTCAAGCAATTGCAAATGCATATCGTCTGGCAGGCCGCCAACATTGTGGTGGCTCTTAATCGTATGCGCGCCCTTCTTGCCTTTACCTGCAGACTCAATCACATCCGGGTAGATGGTTCCTTGGGCAAGCCACTTGGCATTTTTAATTTTTGCAGATTCAGTCTGAAAGACCTCGACAAACTCCTTGCCAATAATTTTGCGCTTGGCTTCTGGATCACTCACGCCGGCCAACTTTGACATAAAGTCGTGCTCGGCATCGACCCGAATCACTTTGACTCCCAGATTACGGGCAAACATTTCCATCACCATCGCGCCCTCATTGAGGCGCAATAGACCATGATCCACAAAGACGCAGGTTAATTGCTTCCCAATGGCGCGGTGAATTAATGCAGCCGCTACGCTCGAATCAACCCCGCCGGATAAGCCTAAGATCACTTCATCGCTGCCCACCTGCTCCTGAATGTGCGCAACGGCTTCGCTAATGTAATCGCCCATGACCCAATCGCCACGGCAAGCGCAAATCGTGCGCACAAAGCGATCCAAGATAGCGGGGCCTTGCAGGGTATGGGTTACCTCTGGATGAAACTGAAATGCATAAAAGCGTTTAGCTTCATCTGCCATGCCCGCAATCGGGCAGGAATCGGTCGACGCCATGAGCTTAAAACCGTCTGGCAAGGCAGTCACGGAATCGCCGTGACTCATCCATACTTTTAAAATACCATGGCCTTGGGTCGTCGCAAAATCCTGAATGCCTTTGAGTAATTCGGTATGGCCATGGGCACGCACTTCGGCGTAACCAAATTCACGGGCTTTACCAAGCGCTTCAGCAGAAGCAACAGCGCCACCCAACTGGGTTGCCATGGTTTGCATGCCGTAGCAAATGCCGAGTACTGGAACGCCTAGCTCAAAGACGATTTGCGGTGCTCGTGGGCTCTCGCCCTGCGTTACTGAATTGGGACCGCCAGAAAGAATAATGCCCTTGCCACCCCCTTCTTGGATGAAGCGGCGAATAAAGTCTGGATCGCAATCGTAGGGATGAATCTCGGAGTAGACCTTTGCTTCGCGGACTCGCCGCGCAATCAGCTGCGTGACTTGCGAGCCAAAATCCAGAATCAGAATCTTATCGTGCATCAGGCAATCCACAATCAATCGATGTGGTAGTTGGGGGCTTCCTTGGTGATCTTCACATCATGGACGTGCGATTCACGCACACCTGCCGAAGTGATTTCCACAAAATTCGCCTTCTCATGCAATTCAGCAATCGACTTACAACCGCAGTAGCCCATCGATGAACGAATGCCGCCGGTCAACTGATGCAAGATCGTAAGCACGCTGCCTTTATAAGGCACTTGCCCCTCAATGCCTTCCGGTACCAACTTCTCTGCATTGGCCGCGCTAATGTCTTCCTGAAAGTAGCGGTCTGCAGCACCATCGGTCATTGCACCGAGTGAACCCATGCCACGGTAACTCTTGTACGAGCGGCCTTGGTATAAAAATACATCGCCAGGTGCCTCTTCGGTGCCCGCGAACATGCCGCCCATCATCACGGAGTGGGCGCCTGCAGCCAAAGCCTTTGCCACGTCCCCGGAATAGCGAACACCACCATCTGCAATGAGTGGAACACCGGTACCTTTTAATGCACTCGCCACATTCACAATCGCAGTAATTTGCGGTACGCCAACACCAGCAACAATGCGCGTGGTGCAAATCGAGCCGGGGCCAATACCCACCTTAACGCCATCGGCGCCATACTCTACTAAGGCCAGTGCGGCATCGCCCGTGGCAATGTTGCCGCCAATGACTTGTACTTGAGGATAATTTTTCTTAGTCCAGCGCACGCGATCAAGTACACCTTGACTATGGCCATGGGCGGTATCGACTACGATGACATCTACCCCAGCCTTAACTAATAACTCAATGCGCTCATCGTTATCGGCGCCGACACCTACCGCTGCACCGACACGCAACTTGCCCTCACTGTCTTTACAAGCATTGGGGTGCTCGGTTGCTTTCAGAATATCTTTAACCGTAATTAGGCCGCGCAATTCAAAGGCGTCATTGACGACCAAGACGCGCTCGAGGCGGTGCTTGCTCATCAAGCGCTTTGCTTCTTCGAGGGTACAACCCTCTTTCACGGTGACCAAACGCTCGCGCGGTGTCATCTTGACTTTTACCGGGGCATCCAAATCTTCTTCGAAGCGTAAATCGCGATTGGTAATAATGCCAATCACCGTTTTACCTTGCAGTACTGGAAAACCAGAAAAGCCATGCTCTCTAGATAAGCTCATTACCTGACGAACTGTCACTTCGGGGCCGATCGTAATAGGATCGCGCAGCACGCCGGATTCATAGCGCTTTACTTTGGCCACTTCACGGGCTTGCTCGGCTGGCTTTAAGTTTTTGTGAATGATGCCAATGCCACCTTCGCTGGCCATGGCAATCGCCAACCGCCCTTCGGTAACAGTATCCATTGCGGCGGAAACCAAAGGGGTGTTAATGGAGATGTCCCGAGACAGTTTTGACACCAAGCTGGCATCACGCGGAAGAACAGACGAATACGCCGGCACGAGAAGCACGTCATCAAAAGTGAGTGCTTTTTGGATGAGTCGCATACAAAACCCCTAGTCGCAAAAACCGATTATAGCCTTCTGGCCTTGCGTTTAGCCGCAACCGCCTTTAAATGGGCATCCCGGTTTTGGTTGGCACGCTTGCGCCGGACCGTCTTTGGGTCGATTTTTAGGGGGGCATAGAGCTCTAGGCGGTCTCCATCATAAATCGGGCTGTCCCATTCCTTGCGCTTGCCAAAGACGCCGTAGGCCCCTTTACGGCTAAATCCTGCATCCTCTGGCCCGCTGGCCAATCCCGCCTGGAATAGCGCCTCGCCCACCGTTGGCAGCAGACCCGCCCGCATCGTTAGGGTGAAGGATCTAAGCTCTGGCTGATCCCCACGGGCATCGCAGATCAGTAATTCCATTAGGGCGTTTCCTCCGCCCGCTTTACAAAGCAGTCGACAAAGGTTCCGGCAATGTAACTAAAGACTGGGCCGATGACCTTATCTAATATCGTACTTTTGAACTCCCACTCCAACTTAAAATCGATTTTGCAGGCGTCGTCTCGCAAAGGGATAAAGAGCCATTGGCCAGAAAAATGCTTAAAGGGGCCATCGACGAAGCGCATGTCAATCTGAGTGGGCCTGGTATTGGTATTGCGCGTATGAAAAAACTGCTCAATGCCCTTGAATTTGATCTTAATTTTCGCATCCAGACTGGTCTCGGTTTGCTCAAAAATCTCCACCCCGCCGCACCACGGCAAAAACTCGGGATAGCGGGCAACGTCCGTCACGAGGCTATACATGCGATCAGCCGATTGGCCAATTAAAACGGTCTTGTGGACGTCTGCCATAATCCAGTTCGTGGAGCAAATTAATCAATGAGTATCGTCGATAACAAAAAAGCCTTCTTCGATTATTTTATCGAGGAACGGTTTGAAGCGGGCATCGTGCTGCAGGGCTGGGAAGTGAAAGCCATTCGTGCGGGTCGTGCCCAAATTAAAGAAGCGTATGTCGTCATCCGCAGTGCAGAACTGTACCTGATCGGCGCCCACATTACACCCTTGATTTCCGCATCAACCCACGTCGTCACCGACCCTACCCGCACCCGCAAATTACTCCTCAATGCCCTTGAGATCCGTAAATTGATTGGCAAAGTAGAGCAAAAAGGCTTCACCTTGGTCCCATTAAACCTGCATTTCTCTAAGGGTAACGTCAAATGTGAAATTGGCCTGGCACGCGGCAAGAAGCAGCATGACAAGCGTGCCACCACCAAAGAGCGGGAGTGGGAGATTCAAAAAGCCAGGATAGCGCGGGGCGATCTCCAGTAAGCACTAAATTAGTGCATATGGTACCGCCCCTGAATTGAGCTTAGCTTAAATCAGACTTCGCTAGCATTTCCCAGGTAGCAACAACGCTATCGGGATTGAGAGAAATCGAGGTTATGCCCTTCTTCACCAGCCAACGCGCAAAGTCTGGGTGATCCGATGGGCCTTGACCGCAGATACCAACGTACTTGTTTTGCTTTAAGCAGGCATCGATCGAACGCTCAATCATGAACTGTACGGCTGGATCACGCTCATCAAAGTCAATTGCAAGTAACTCCATACCCGAGTCCCGATCCAGGCCCAAGGTGAGCTGAGTCATGTCGTTGGAGCCAATCGAGAAGCCGTCAAAGTACTCTAAGAATTGATCGGCCAGAATGGCGTTCGACGGAATCTCGCACATCATAATCAGGCGCAAGCCATTCTCACCGCGCTTGAGTCCAAACTTAGCCATCATGTCAATCACGCGCTCTGCTTGCGTAATCGTGCGCACAAAGGGCACCATGATTTCGACGTTGGTCAGACCCATGTCTTCGCGCACCCGCTTCATGGCCGCACACTCCAGTGCAAATGCCTCACCAAAATCAGCCGATACATAACGCGAGGCCCCGCGGAATCCCAGCATGGGGTTTTCTTCATCGGGCTCGTAGCGTGAACCACCAATCAGTTTTTTGTACTCGTTTGACTTAAAGTCAGACAAACGCACAATCACGGGCTTTGGATAAAACGCTGCACCAATGGTTGCAACCCCCTCAACTAACTTATCTTCGTAAAACGCGCGGGGACTCGCATAACCACGAGCAACACTTTCTACCGCACGCTTTAAATCCGGATCAATGTTCGGGTATTCCAATACCGCACGAGGATGGAGTCCAATGTAGTTGTTGATGATGAACTCGAGGCGCGCCAAGCCAACGCCTTTGTTCGGCAGTTGGCAAAAATCAAATGCCAATTGCGGGTTGCCGATGTTCATCGTGATCTTGACTGGGATTTCGGGTAAATCACCACGCGATACTTCAGTAACTTCGGTCTCAATGAGGCCATCGTAAATATTGCCCTCATCGCCCTCAGAGCACGAGACGGTAACCATCATGCCATCTTGCAATTTGTCAGTCGCATCTCCACAGCCGACCACGGCAGGAACCCCGAGCTCGCGCGCAATGATCGCGGCGTGGCAAGTACGGCCACCCCGATTGGTCACAATGGCGGATGCCCGCTTCATGACTGGCTCCCAATTCGGATCGGTCATGTCTGCTACCAATACGTCTCCTGGTTGCACTCGATCCATCTCGCTCGGGTCACGAATGATGCGCACAGGACCGGCGCCAATCTTCTGACCAATCGCACGGCCCTTGACCAAAACAGTGGAATTGCCCTTGAGTTTGTAGCGCATCTCCACCTGCCCGGCTGCTTGACTCTTTACGGTTTCAGGACGGGCTTGCAGAATATAGATGCGGCCATCCTTGCCATCTTTGCCCCACTCGATGTCCATTGGACGACCGTAGTGTTTTTCGATAATGACAGCAAACTTGGCTAATTCAGTAATGTCTGCATCTTCCAAGGAAAAGCGATTGCGCATTTCTGGAGCAACATCAACCGTAACTACGCGGTCTGCAGAGCCTGCGGGCGCAAATTGCATCTGGATTAATTTAGAGCCCAATGAGCGGCGAATAATGGCTTTTTTACCCTGAGCCAAGGTTGTTTTAAAGACATAAAACTCGTCTGGATTGACGGCGCCCTGCACCACCGTCTCGCCAAGTCCATAACTCGAGGTGATGAACACAACATCCTCAAAACCGGATTCGGTATCCAGAGTAAACATCACGCCTGCAGCGCCCAAATCGGAACGCACCATGCGTTGAATACCCGCAGAAAGTGCGACCTCTGCATGGGCAAACCCTTTATGCACCCGATAGGAAATCGCCCGGTCGTTGTAGAGCGATGCAAACACTTCACGAATGGTCTTGAGTACATCGTTAATGCCTTCCACATTCAGGAAGGTCTCTTGTTGACCAGCAAACGAGGCATCCGGCAAATCCTCAGCGGTTGCAGAGGAGCGCACAGCAAATGAACCTTTGCCCGAATCATCGAGCTTGGCAAACGCAGTGCGGATTTCTTGCTCTAGGCGGGGTTGTAGGGGAGCCGTTTCAATCCAGCCGCGGATCTCTGCGCCAGCCTCTGCTAAGGCGCGCACATCGTCAATGTTTAAATTGACTAAACGCTGCTGGATACGCTCGGTGAGGGTGTTGTGGGCTAAAAAGTCCCGAAATGCCAGTGAGGTCGTAGCAAAACCGGTGGGCACACGCACCCCAGCAGAGGCAAGCTGGGAAATCATTTCGCCGAGGGAGGCGTTTTTGCCACCAACCGATTCAACATCGGTCATGCGGAGTTCTTCAAAAGGTAAAACGTAAGCGTCTTGGTGTTTTGGGTTGGACATAAATACTCTCTAAAGATAAGGAAACCGGTGCTGCAGCCGACTAAATGCGGCATACTTATATAAGACTATTGTAGTACTTGCCCCTTCTTTTTCCCTCAAAAAACCATGTCCAACATCACCCGCATTGTGTTTATTGTGTCTGACGGCACCGGAATTACCGCCGAGAACTTTAGTCAGTCGATTTTGGCCCAATTTGAGCTTACTTTTAAGCTGATCCGCATTCCGTTTACCGACAGCGTAGATAAAGCACTGGCTGCGGTACAAGCAATTAATGAAGCATTTCAGCGCGACCAAGTCCAGCCGATTGTCTTTACCACCCTAGTTAATACCGAACTCAATGGCATCGTCTCTAAAGCCCAAGGCTTGGTTCTGGATATGTTCCAGACCTTCGTTGCTCCATTGGAGCTAGCGCTGGGCCTCAAGTCGACCCATGCTATGAATCGTTTGCACCATAACGCCGATACGGCGGCCTATAAAAACCGCATTGAAGCCATCAACTACTCATTAGCACACGACGATGGTCAATCCAATCAAAATTTGGCGGATGCCGATGTCATTTTAGTTGGGGTCTCGCGGGTCGGTAAAACGCCCACCAGCCTCTACCTTGCCATGCAGTATGGGCTGAAAGCGGCTAACTATCCCTTAATTCCAGAAGATTTTGAGCGTGGCCAGTTACCCAAGGATTTAATTTCTCACCGGTCCAAGATATTTGGACTGATGATTGATCCCGAACGGCTCTCTGAAATTCGCAATGAACGTCGGCCTGGAAGTAACTACGCTAAATTAGAAAATTGCCGCTATGAAATTAACGAAGCAACCGCAATGATGCGCCGTCAATCGATACCATGGGTTTTAACTACCAGCAAATCCATCGAAGAAATCGCCACCACGGTGTTGCAAACCATCCGCTCCGATAAAACCATCTTGGGCTAGTTGCAACTGCCCTTGATTATTTAGCTACTGGTACGAACGCGTACGGTTTCGAATAAACACACCGCTGCTGCTGTAGCCACATTTAGGGATTCCACTTTGGAATGCATGGGGATCGATACTGCTTTTCCATGCATTAAAAAACCATGGCTGATCCCCTGCCCTTCGCTACCAAAAACCCAGGCAACGGGCTGGCGTAATTGCCGATCCAGTGCGTAAAGGGACGTTTCACCATGGGCACTGGCCAGAAAGAATGGGGCAGCAATACACTCAATCGCCTGCTCTGTCGACCAGCCCTCATGTAAACGTAAATTGCGATGCGCCCCCATGCCCGCGCGCAACACCTTGCTTGACCAGAGATGGGCACAGCCACTAATCGCAACAACATCAGTAAAACCAGCGGCGGCGGCCGTTCTCAGCATGGCTCCCACATTGCCCGCATCCTGAATCCGATCGAGCACCAGTACATCCCCAGTGATCACATCCTGATTTGAGGGATTGGCTTGTGTGAGCGACTCTGGTAAGGAAAGCAGGCCCGCAATCTGAGGAGCATTGACGAGCTCGCTGAGCTCTCCCCATAAACCAGCATCGAGATGAATCACGCGCGCATCCGGACAGGCAGCACAATGCTGGCGAACCAGGGCATCAATTTCTGGATTGGTAATGCCCATATCCGAGGTGATCAATACGCCAAGAGCAGGATCAGATACCCAAGCCTGCACGATATGAATACCTTCCAATAAAACCCGCCCTGAACTTAAGCGCGCTTTTTGTCCTTTGGAGCCCGTCGCCTGAAGCGCCCTTAATTCTTTAAACAGCGGATTATCGCGTGAGGAAATAAAGTCGGTCATGCCGCAGCCTGATCCAGTACCGCACGTACCGGCGAAAAGCTACGGCGGTGCTCAGGGCATGCGCCCAATTGACGCAATGCGGTCAGATGAACGGGTGTGGGATAGCCCATGTGCTGCAAAAACCCATACCCTGGATAGCGCGCGTGCAACGCTTCCATTTGACGGTCACGCGTGACTTTAGCCATGATCGATGCCGCAGAAATCGCCGGCTCTTTACTGTCGCCTTTGACAATCGCCTCTGCCGGAATAGGCAAACTCGGACAACGATTACCATCGATTAAAGCCTTATCAGGCCAGCGCCCGAGGCGCGTGCACAAATCGTCCACTGCCCTTTGCATTGCCAGCATGGTGGCCTGCAAAATATTGATCTGATCAATTTCGAGTGGGCTAGCCTCACCCACGCCCCAGGCCTTTGCTTTGAGTACGATTTCTGCATACAAGGCTTCGCGCCGCGCAGGCGTTAAGCGCTTCGAATCTTTGAGCCCTGAAATTGGATTGAGCGGATCCAGTACCACTGCGCCCGCAACCACTGCGCCAACCAAGGGGCCTCGTCCGGCCTCATCCACACCGCAAATCCAAATCACCTCGCTCATCTGCGCGACTCGGTCATGGTTTGGGTAATCGCTTGCGCTACTAGCAAGCCTGTTGGTTTACGTAAAGTCTCATGCATAACAGTAAAGCGTTCTTTTAGGCGAGCTACCTCAAGCGGCTTATCCAGCCAGTGTAAAACAGAATTGGCAAGCTTTTCTGGAGTAGCATCGTCTTGCAGCAATTCAGGAACGACGAACTCACCCGCCAAAATATTGGGTAAGCCGACATAAGGTAAGTAGCCCTGGCGCTTCATGATTTGCGCAGTGAGCCACGGCACCTTATATGAAATCACCATCGGTTTTTTCCAAAGGGCTGCCTGCAAGGTTGCCGTCCCGCTGGCAATCAGCACCACATCGGCAGCCTCCAAGATCGTATCGGCATTCCCATCGATAAGATGAATCTGAATATCCGGGTGTTGCATCCGTGTTCGTGCGACTAGGTTTTCTAGGGCCGGGCGCAGACGGGGTGTTGCAACGGGAATGGCAAATTGGAGAGACTGCCCTTTCAGGCGGCTAGCAATTAAAGCCATCGCCTCAAAAAAAACAGGGGCAATGAATTCAATTTCAGAGCCGCGACTGCCCGGCAAAACAGCAATCACGCAACCGTCAAAATCAGCCCGTTGCAATCCTGCATTTTTTATCACAGGAAACACACTCAATCGATCGCGTGCGCTCTTAAGATCGGCTTCCATCGGAATAGTACTTGCCAGCGGATGACCAACGTAGCTTGCGGCAATACCAGCGCGGGCGTATATCTCGGACTCAAAGGGAAAGATGCAGAGCATGCGATCCACCGCCTGCTTGATTTTTTTAATCCGGCCACCGCGCCAGGCCCAAATCGATGGCGACACAAAATGGATCGTCGGAATACCCGCGGCGCGCAGCTTCAGTTCCACCCCCAAATTAAAATCGGGCGCATCAATGCCCAAATACACATCAGGTCGGTCTAAATGAATGAAGGTGTTTAGAAGGTCTTTGCGTAGACGCAAGATCGCGGGGAGCTGGGTCAATGCCTCAACGTAGCCGCGCACACTGAGGGTCTCCATTGGCCAGCGCGAATCAAATCCTTCCGCCTGCATTAAGGGCCCGCCCACGCCATAGGCAGAAAGACTAGCCATCTCGGGGATCTGATTGAGTGCATGCAATACAGGTGCAGCTAATAAATCGCCCGAGGGCTCACCGGCAACGCAGGCTAACTTAGGCAATGCAATCCTAGCGAATAATACCGCGCGTCGAGGCGGCTATAAAGTCATGAAACTCAGTCAATTTTTGAGCTGTGGCTGCGTCGCTACTACTCTCCTGAACCATTTGTTGAATCGCTACTTTGGCCTCTTCAAAACTCAGACCATCCTTGTAAAGCACTTTGTATGCTTGCCGCAGCGCTGCAATGGTTTCTGGTGAAAAACCGCGGCGTTTGAGGCCCTCGACGTTAATGCCGTGAGGCGATGCCTTATCACCCGCAGCAATCACAAATGGTGGGATGTCTTGCACCAAGGCTGAAGCGCCGCCCAGCATCGCATGCTGACCAATACGAACAAATTGATGCACGCCCGACATGCCGCCCATAATGGCCCAGTCATGAACATGCACATGACCAGCAATCTGCGCATTGCTCGAAAAAATGGTGTTGTTACCAATCTTGCAATCGTGTGCAATGTGCACATACGCCATGATCCAATTGTCATTACCTAGCTGCGTAATGCCATCGTCTTGCGCCGTACCAGTATGAATCGTAGTGAACTCCCGAATGGTATTGCGGTCGCCGATCAAAAGGCGGGTTGGCTCACCGCGGTATTTCATGTCCTGTGGCGCGCCACCGATTGCAGCAAAATGGGCAATGGTATTTTCAATGCCCAAAGTCGTATGCCCTTCGATCACGGTATGCGAGCCAATTTTGCTGCCTGCGCCAATTTGCACGTGCGGGCCAATAACTGAATAAGGCCCTACCTCCACATCACTAGCTAACTGGGCTTTGCTATCAACAATCGCGCTGGCATGAATTCGGCTCATCAAACACCCTTAGTCCGAACGGCACAGGTAATATTTGCTTCTGCTGCCAGCTCATCATTCACCGTTGCCTTGACTTGAAACTTATAGATGCCCGCCTTTTCGCGCTCGAGTATCGCCGTCATAATGAGTTGATCGCCAGGCAATACTGGCTTTTTGAAACGCGCCCCATCGATACCGGCAAAGTAATAAATCGCATTTTCTGCCTTCTTTTCCGAAAAGGTGAGCAGCGCTGCAGTTTGGGCTAAAGCCTCAATGATCAATACCCCCGGCATAACCGGAAAATCCGGAAAGTGTCCTTGGAAGAAGGGCTCATTCATCGTGACATTTTTCAATGCGGTGATCCTAACGCGTGGTGTTATCTCTAATACGCGGTCAACCAGTAAAAATGGGTACCGGTGCGGCAGTAGTTTCAATATCTGGTTAATGTCGATGGAAACGGCGTTGCTCATGGTTGCAATCCAATAAAAAGGCTAAGTTAAGTGACGGACCAAATGGCAGACTAAGTTACCTTAGTCGGAGCCGGACTTCGTTTTCTCTAAAAGGCGTAAGCGTTGCCGTATTTTATCTAGACCGCGTGCAATCGCAGAGTTTTTCTCCCACGCAGCATGCGGCATGGATGGGTAGACGCCCGTAAAGTGCTGTCCTGGCTCGGTAATAGAACGAATAATCGAAGTTCCACCCGAAACGGTAGTGCGGTCGGCAATGGTTAAATGGCCAGCAAAACTAGCATAGCCGCCAATGACGCAATAGTTACCAATGGTGGTGCTTCCGGAGATGCCGGCACACCCTGCAATCACGGTGCACACACCAATCACTGCGTTATGGCCAATTTGGACCTGATTATCGATTTTGCAGCCGGATCCAATCATTGTATTACTCATTGCACCACGATCAATGGTGGTGGATGCGCCAATTTCCACATCGTCCCCAATTAGAACGCTGCCCGTCTGCGGAATCTTCACCCATTCGCCACCAGTAGCGTTAAAGTCGGGCGCAAAGCCAAAGCCATCGGCTCCGATCACGGCCCCACTGTGAATAATGCAACGTTGTCCGATATCGCAATCGGCGTAAATCGATACCGATGGATAAACAAGGGTGTCATCACCGATTCGCACACCGGCGGCCACCGTGGTGTTGGCCATGATCGAAACTCGCTCACCTAGCACCACTCCTTTAGCAATATGCACGAAGGGGCCAATATGACAGGATGCTGGAACGGTTACGCTCGGATCAATTGCAGCCTGAGGATGAACGCCAGGCTGGCGCGGGTTTGGTTTTTGCGCCGCAAAATACTGCGCCATGCGCGCAAAGGTTGCATAGGGATTGCGAGCCAAAAAGTAAACTCGACCTGATTTAGATGCCCCAGAAGCCGTTTGCAAGTAATCGAAATCAGCCTGCCCAACGATCAATGCGCCAGCAGCACTATCAACAGCCTGCTGACGGTAGAGGGGGTTGGATAAAAAAGAAATTTGCTGCGCTGTAGCGCGCTCGAGTGGCGCTAAGGAGTCCAGCGATATGGAGCCATCACCCACCAAGCTGGCTTGAAATTGATTGGCCAGCTCGATGGCAGTGGGCATAGCTTACTTCAGGTTATTGAGGGCCTTGATGACATCGTCGGTAATATCCGCGCGGGGACTAACGTAAGCCGCCTCTTGTACGATGACGTCAATTTTTCGCTGCTCAGCAATTTGCTTTAGGACGATGTTGGCACGCTCTGCAATCTTGGCGCGCTCTTCAAAGGTACGCTGATTCAAATCTTCGGTAAATTCACGTTGCTTGCGCTGTAACTCACGGTCCTGATCGGCTAGCTCGCGCTGACGGCGAATCCGCTCAGACTCAGACATTACCGCTGCATCACGGTCTAACTTTTCAGCAGCCAATTTAATTTTTTGGGCACTGTCACGTAACTCGTTTTGACGTTTTGTAAATTCATTCTGCAAACGCGTTTGCATGGCCTTGGCCAAGTTAGACTCGTTGAAGACCTTTTCTGAATTCACTACCGCAACCCGATTTCCAGCATCCTGAGCCATGACTGGCGCAAGCATGCCAGCGGAAATAAGGGCGACCAAACTGCGCTTGGCCCACTGAATGGAGTTTTGATGCTTCATAAATCGTTCCTTACACAATTAAAACGCAGTACCAACTTGGAACTGCAAACGCTGGATATTATCGGTTGGCTGGGCATTGTATGGCAAACCATAACTAAACTTCAATGGGCCCAACGGTGATATCCATGATAAACCCAAGCCATAAGAATATCGCAGAACTAAATTAATGTTCTCGCCAAAGGCGTTACCGCCGTCCACAAAGGTAAATAAGCGCAGGGTTTTATCGACCCCAGAGCCTGGTACCGGGAAGGTGTACTCCACATTAGTGACGATTTTGGACTGGCCTCCGGTAGGTTGAAAGGTGCCAGTAATGGCATTGAAATAATTGGGTCCAAGAGAGCCCGGCGCATAACCCCGCACCGACCCAATACCGCCCACGAAGTAGTTTTTCATGATTGGGAAGGGCTTGCTACCATAAGCCTCGCCATAACCAAGTTCGCCATTAAAGGACAAAATATTGCCTTTAGAGAAAGAGTGGAACTTTTGGTATTGGCCAAACAGGCGATAGAAGGTCAAGTCGCCAACCGGTGTACCCACTTCCGCAGACAACTGCTGCAATGAGCCCTTGGACGGAATTAAGGCACTGTCGCGACCATCCCGCGCCCACGCTGCGGTAATTGGCACGTTGTAGGTTTGCAGGCGCCCTGGAACCGTAGCGCCAAAATCCTGAACGTATTGTTGGTATGGAATTGGCGTATTGGTTGTAGCGTAAATCGAGAAAATCTCAATTCCAGTACCAAAGAAGACGCGGTCGACTTCGGTATACGGGACACCAAATTTAATATTCGAGCCAACGGTCTTGATTTGGTAATCGGGGTCGCCAACGTAGTATAGGGGCTTGGATGAGCGGTAGTAGAGATCGGTGTAGCGACTAATACCGTCATCCGTAAAGTAGGGATCAAATTGCGACAAGGTTATATTCTGATTAATCTTGCCTACTGAGAAATTCAATCCAATTGCCGTGCCGGTTCCAAATGCATTCTCTTGATTAATACCGGCAGACAAAATTAATTTTTCGGTGGATGAGAAACCGGCACCAATATTGATTGCGCCAGTGGGCTTTTCTTTGACTGCCACGTTGACGTCAACTTGATCTGGCGACCCTGGCACATCGGCAGTAGCGATATCGGTCTCCGTAAAATAACCTAAGCGCCCAATACGCTCTTTAGAGAGTCGGATCTTATCGCTATCAAACCAGGAGCTTTCAAACTGGCGCATCTCACGCCGCACCACCACATCACGGGTCTTTGCATTGCCAGTAATATTGACTTGACGGACATACACCCTTCTACCTGGATCAACCACCAAAGTAATATCAACCTCTGCGAGATCGCGCCGAATGTCGGGCTGGGGATTTATTGATGCAAAAGCGTAGCCATACGAACCTAAGATCTCTGAAATCGCCTTGGTTGTCTCCGCAAGCTTTGCTGACGAAAAAGTATCCCCCGCTTTTAGGGCCAGGACTTGTTTTAGCTCTGCTTCTTTTCCAAGCAACTCGCCAGCCAAGCGCATGTTCTTGACCGTAAATTTCTTGCCCTCACTAATGCTGATCGTCAGGAAGATGCCCTTCTTGTCTGGAGTAATCGAGACTTGAGTGGAATCAATCACAAACTCGAGGTAGCCCCGGTTCAGATAGTAGGAACGAATGGTTTCCAAATCGGCTGTGAGTTTTTGCTTGGAGTACAGATTGTCTTTGCTATACCAGGAGAGCCAACCGCCGGTCTTGAGCTGCATTTCGCTCAGAAGCGTACTCTCACTAAACACTTTATTGCCGATGAAATTGATTTCTTGAATCTTGGCGACGGGACCTTCGTCCACATTGAAAAAGACGGCGACTTGATTGCGCTCGACCGGAGTAACGGTGGCAACCACCTCGGCAGCGTAAAGGCCTTTACTAACGTATTGGCGCTTGAGCTCTTGCTCGGCCTTGTCAATCAGCGCCTTGTCGTAAAAGCGCGCTTCAGCAACACCAACTGCACGCAGGGATTTACGCACAATCTCTTGGTCGAATTCTTTCATTCCAGTAAATTCAATACGGGAAATGGTTGGTCGCTCTTCCACGATGACGATCAAGACATTGCCTTGCGCCTGAATTTGCACATCACGGAAAAAGCCGGTGCTGTACAGGGCTTTAATCGATTCAGCCCCTTTTGCCTGGGTGAAGGTTTCGCCCACCTGAATCGGCAAATAACTAAAGACTGTGCCCGGCTCAACCCGTTGCAGACCCTCTACACGAATGTCTTTCACCACAAAGCTCTCGGCTGCCTGCAATGGCACAGCTAAACTGGTCAGCAAAACAAACGTTGCTTGAATCAGCAGTCGGAGACTAAATCGAGGGGCTAGTTGGCACAAATTCAAGATAAGAAATACCGTTGTAAGTCATTAAATAAAGCAAAAAGTGTTAGCGAAATCAACAAGATAAAGCTTAATTTATGAAGCCATTCTTGTACTGAAACAGGTAAGCGTTTTCCGGATACCAGCTCCCATGCATCATACAGGAGCTGACCCCCATCTAGCATGGGGATTGGGATCAAATTCAGGAGGCCAATGCTGATACTCATCAAGGCTAAAAAGCCAAAAAAAGCCTGCCAGCCCACTTGTGCTGACTTGCCCGCCATATCGGCAATGCTTAAGGGCCCACCCAGCTGGTTTAGGGAGGTTTCTCCGGTAACGAGACCCAGCATCAATTTAGTTGAAACCACGGTAATCAGCCAAACCCGCTCACTTGCATAAAGAAGTGCGTCTACGGGGCCCAGGCGCAGCATCACCATCTCTTCTGGCTTGACGATTGCTGGCCTAATGCCTAAGGCTTGAAGCGGGTCTTGCTTGGGCTGAACCTGCGGTAAAGCCTCCGCAGGGAATGGCACAGCAATTCGGCCACCGCTGGGGCTCGTCAGCTCCAAAACAAAGCCCTTCTCACCCGTAATGGCATCCAAGAGCTGCCAGCGCAATTGGTTCCAGCTAATCACTGGCTCAAAATCGGTTGAAGCGGCATTGATGTCACGCCAACCCGTGACCAGGTCACCCGCAACCAATCCCACCTTTGCGGCAACGGACGCCTCGGGCGGGGCCTGCAGACGCGCCGGTAATTGCACCGCGCCGGCAAGGTAAATCACCATCAAAAAAGCAATCGCCAAAATAAAATTGGCTAACGGTCCGGCAGCCACAATAAAGGAACGCTGCCACAGTCGCTTGCGATCAAAGGCATTGGCCTCATTTGCTGCATCAATGGTTTGTTCTGGATCGCGGCCATCGAGTAATTTGACATAGCCGCCCAATGGAATCGCGCCAATCACCCATTCGGTTTTGTTTTGGCTGGTAAAGCGAAACAAGGGCTTACCAAAACCAATGGCAAACCGCAGCACACGCACCCCGCACATGCGTGCCGCCGCATAGTGGCCATACTCATGAAAGCCCACCAAAATACCAATGGTTATGACGAAAGTAAAAAGCGTAATGAGTCCTTGCACCGAGTACCTTTATGTCTTGGCTAGTGTTGAAACCAACTGCCCTGCAACCTGGCGCGCCTGCGCATCGGCACCCAACACAATCTCAATTGAACTGGCAGGGACAGATTGAATGGCGGACAGTGTTTCACGAACCACGCCAGCGATTTGCAAGTACGGTAAGCGCTGATCTAAAAATGCAGCCACTGCTACTTCATTGGCGGCATTCAGAACGGCTGGAGCAGTGCCGCCCGCCTTTGCTGCATCAAACGCCAGCGCCAAGCACGGAAAGCGATCAAAATCAGGCTCCGAAAATTGAAGGGCCGATAGCTGCGTTAAATTGAGTGGCGCCACGCCAGCATCAATGCGATCAGGCCAGGCCAAACCATGGGCAATCGGGGTTCGCATATCAGGCTGACCCAATTGAGCAATCACTGAGCCATCGCGATAACGCACCATGGAGTGCACTACGCTCTGCGGATGAATCAATACCCGTATTTGAGTGAGCGGCAGGCCAAATAACCAGTGGGCCTCAATGACCTCTAAGCCTTTATTCATCATGGTCGCTGAATCGACCGAGATCTTACGCCCCATCACCCAATTGGGGTGCGCACACGCTTCATCAGGTGTTATGGTTTTTAATGCGGCAAGGCTCTTCTCCCGAAATGGGCCGCCAGACGCAGTTAGCCAAAGCTCCTCAACGCCAAAATGGTCACGTGTATTTCCATTCGATGTGGAACCAAAGTGATTGGGCAAGCATTGGAAAATCGCGTTGTGTTCGCTATCAATCGGCAATAGCTCTGCGCCACCTGCGTTGACTGCGCTCATAAATAGGTCGCCCGACATCACGAGGGCTTCTTTATTGGCAAGCAGAATACGTTTACCAGCCTGCGCTGCAGCCAAGGTTGGCGCTAAACCAGCAGCGCCTACAATCGCTGCCATCACGGTATCGCAGTTCGATTCCAGAACAGCAATTAGCAATGCCTCTGGGCCGTGGAGGATTGTCAGTTGACTGCTCTTTTCTGCGAGCAATTGCCTTAACTGTGCCGCGCCAGCACTATCGGCTACCACGGCAATGCGGGGCTTAAATTCCAGGCACTGCTGCGCCAAGCGCTCGATCTGACGTCCTGCCGTCAGCGCAACGACTTCAAAGCGATCGGGATGCGCCCGAATCACATCCAGCGTATTAACACCGATCGATCCGGTAGAGCCCAATACCGCAACGCGGCGACGCATAGAGGAATTGCTGGAGCTATTCATCTTAGGAGTCCAACGAGTAATACAACAATTGGCATGGTTGGTAACAGTGCGTCGATGCGATCGAGAACGCCGCCATGCCCAGGTAGCAAGTTACTACTGTCTTTTGCTCCAGACAGTCGTTTGAGCTGGGATTCAAATAAATCACCGACGATGCTGAGTGCCGTTAGGCTGATCACCAATAAAAACATCGGCACCCAACCCCAACTTAATGCAAAGGCGCCAAAAATGGTTGCCGTTGGCGACAGATACAGCGCACATACGGTCGCAAATAAGCAGCAAAGCGCAATCCCACCCAAGGCGCCTTCAACCGTTTTGCCTGGACTTAACTGAGGCGCTAAACGACGACGTCCAAATGCTTTACCAACAAAATAGGCGCCAATGTCAGCCACCCAAACCAAAGCCATTGCTGTAAGTAGCCACAGCAAACCCATTTCCCGCAAGAAAACCAAAGCAAACCAGGTGGCTGGCAGGACGATTAAACCCAACACGGCAAAAAAGAATTGCCACTTCGATAGCGTAATACGGGTACCGCGCGACATGATGATTGGCGCCCCAATGACCCAAAACACCATCGCCAATAACAGCAGTGCAATATCCACATCCACATTGGAAAAGAAGAGTAAGGCCGCAATCGCAATAAAACACAGGGCTGCATAGACCAAAGCTGCTCGAGTAGCACCGGGCGCAATCAAGCGACTCCACTCCCACGCTGCCAACAAAATCATGATGAGAAAAAACCCATTAATGTAGATCGGCGGCAATAGAAACAGGATTGGTAAAAAAACTGCCAATAATAGTGTTGCAGTAATTACCCGGGTTTTCAGCATAAGGGTCGCTTAAGCGGAAGTGGGGAGAGCTTCTGAAGCAAGCTGGGCACTAGTGCGGCCAAAGCGGCGCTCGCGCTGACTAAACCAATCAAATGCGGCCTGTAAATCCGTCGCGGTAAAGTCTGGCCACAGCGTATCGGTAAAGTACAGCTCGGTATAGGCTAACTGCCAAAGCAAGAAGTTACTGACACGCTGCTCGCCCCCAGTGCGAATAAATAAATCGGGTTCGGGTGCGTAGGCCATGGATAAATAAGGCTGCAGAAGGTCTTCTGATACTGCATCGGCATCCAAATCAGGATTGGCACGCAACATTGCGCGGGTCGCTTGCAAAATATCCCAACGCCCGCCGTAATTCGCGGCGATGGTTAAGGTGAGGTCTTTGCAGTGTGCTGTCTTTTCTTCGGAAAAGGCAATCATCTCTTGAATCGACTGATCGAATTGCGTTAAATCACCAATTAAGCGCAGCTGAATCCCATTCTCAGCCAAGCGGCCCACTTCGCCGCGCAAGGATTTAAGGAAGAGCTTCATTAAAAAGCCGACTTCTTCTGGGGGGCGACGCCAATTCTCGGAACTAAAGGCAAATACCGTGAGAAATTCAACTCCCTGGCGGCGACATTCCTCAACGACCTTGCGAACCGCGCCCAAACCTTCAGAGTGGCCCGCAACGCGCGGCATGTGGCGCTTACTTGCCCAGCGCCCATTGCCATCCATGATGATCGCTACATGGCGTGGCACCGCCCTGACTTCCGGGATTTCGCGTGTTGAGCTGGTGTGTTTAACCATGGACTTTGTTAAGTAAGAATCGTGACAGCAACTACACCGTCATGATTTCCTTTTCTTTATCAACCACAATTTTGTCGATGTCGACGACTGCTTTGTCTGTCATCTTCTGAATTTCATCGGTAGCACGACGCTCTTCGTCCTCGGAGATTTCTTTATCCTTAGTTAGGCGCTTTAAATGCTCATTCGCATCCCGACGTAAATTACGCACCGCAATCTTCGCGTCTTCACCTTCGCTTTTGACGAGCTTGGTTAATTCACGACGACGCTCTTCCGTAAGGGCTGGCATCGGCACTCGAATGATTGTGCCCTGCGATGCTGGGTTTAAGCCCAAATCGGAATCCCGAATGGCTTTTTCGATCACTGCCACCATGGTTTTTTCGAAGGGCTGAACATTGATCGTGCGCGCATCTGCTAAGCCCAAATTAGCAACCTGACTCAAAGGCGTTGGATTGCCGTAGTAATCAACCTGAATGTGCTCCAAGATGCCGGGGTTAGCGCGGCCCGAGCGAATCTTAGCCAGCCCGCTCTTTAAGGACTCAAGCGACTTTTGCATCTTTTGATCAGTGGTGTTTTTAATTTCGACTGCGGACATGCTGTTCTCCTGTTAGACGTGCACTAAAGTGCCTTCGGGCTCGCCCTGCACTACGCGCAGCAAGGCTCCCGGTTTTAAGATTGAAAATACTTTGATCGGTAACTTGCGGTCGCGGCACAAGGCAAACGCAGTGGCATCCATTACTTGCAGATTTTGAATGATGGCCTCATCAAAGGTGATCGAGTCATACCGTGTCGCGCTTGCGTCTTTATTGGGATCACTGCTGTAAATGCCGTCGACTTTGGTTGCCTTGAGCATGATGTCAACGCCCATCTCTGCGCCACGTAGCGCTGCAGCAGTATCGGTCGTAAAAAAGGGATTGCCAGTACCAGCAGCAAAAATCACCACCTTGCCTTCGCTCATGGCCCGAATGGCCCTTGGGCGAATGTAGGGCTCAACCACTTGATCCATGCGCAAAGCCGATTGCACTCTAGCCTCCACGCCCTTTTGACGCAGAGCATCTTGTAGGGCTAAGGAATTCATCATGGTAGCCAACATACCCATGTAGTCTGCTGTAGCGCGGTCCATGCCGGCAGCACCGCCAGCAACACCGCGGAAAATATTGCCGCCGCCAATCACAATCGCCAGCTCAATGCCGAGGCGAACCACCTCGGTGATTTCAGCGACCATGGAGTCGATGGTGGTTGGGTTGATGCCAAAAGCATCCTCACCCATTAACGCTTCACCAGAAAGTTTTAGGAGTACGCGCTTGTATGCTGGCATGGTCGTTTAGTCTGCTTAGGTTATTGATTTATATGTATTTTTTAATGGTTGATTCCCATTATAAAGGGCAAAGAAAAGGGCGTAGAAACTTTCGCTTCAACGCCCTCTTAGGATACAAAACCAGATAAAAGCAAGAGGGCAAACCCCCTTAACTTTTAAAGGGCTATTTATGCGCTTGCTTTTGCAGCAGCCACCTGGGCAGCCACTTCCGCAGCAAAGTCATCTTGCCGCTTTTCAATGCCCTCGCCCACGATGAACATCGTAAATGACTTGATGGTCGTGTTCGCGGCCTTGAGCATTTGCTCAACGGTTTGCTTATCGTTTTTCACGAAAGGTTGATTGAGCAGCGATACTTCTTTCAAGTACTTTTGTACCGAACCCTCAACCATCTTGGCAACGATATCGGCAGGCTTACCCGATTCCGCTGCTTTTTGCTCTGCAATGTTGCGCTCGGTTGCAATGTTTTCTGCTGGAACGTCAGCAGTAGACAAGGCAACAGGCTTCATTGCAGCAATGTGCATCGCAACGTCTTTTGCAGCAACTTCATCACCCGTGAACTCCACCATCACGCCAATGCGGGTTCCATGTAAATACGAAACCAATTTGCTGTCGCCAGCAAAACGCTTAAATCGGCGCGGGGTAATGTTTTCGCCAATACGACCAATTAACTTGGTGCGAACGGCCTCAACGGTTTCCCCCTCGAGCGGCAATGCAGTCAAGGCAGCAACGTCAGCTGGGTTGCTGTTGGCAACCAATTTGGCGCAGTTGTCCGTAAACGCCAAGAAGTCATCGTTCTTCGACACAAAGTCGGTTTCGCAATTAACTTCAATTAAGGCGCCCGTAGTGCCATTGATGAAAGCAGCTACTACGCCCTCAGCAGTAACGCGGGAGGCAGCTTTGCTGGCTTTACTACCGAGCTTTACACGCAGAATTTCTTCTGCCTTGGCCATATCGCCATCGGCTTCGGTCAATGCTTTTTTACACTCCATCATCGGAGCATCGGTTTTGGCGCGCAAGTCGCCAACCATTGCAGCGGTAATTGCAGCCATTACTCAGCCTTCCCTTCTTCAACGAACTCTTCTTCGCCTTCTTTCACGGCAGTCAAAATCTCTTGTACTGAGTTTGCCTTGCCTTCCAAGATGGCATCCGCAATACCACGCGCATACAGGGTTACTGCCTTGCTAGAGTCATCGTTACCAGGAATGATGTAATCAACGCCTTCAGGGGAGTGATTGGTATCCACAACCGCGATAACTGGAATGCCTAATTTCTTGGCTTCAGTAATCGCAATCTTGTGATAGCCAACGTCCACGACGAAAATGGCATCGGGTACGCCGTTCAGATCCTGAATACCGCCTAAGGCTTTTTGTAATTTGTCGAGGTCACGGTCATTGGTGAGGGCTTCTTTCTTGGAAAGCTTTTCCCAATCGCCCGCCTCTTTCGCAACGGCCATGTCTTTCAGGCGCTTTAGCGAACCTTTGACGGTTTTGAAGTTGGTGAGGGTGCCGCCGAGCCAGCGGCTATCGATGTAGGGCATGCCTGCACGGGCTGCCTCTTCGGCGATGATCTCGCGGGATTGGCGCTTGGTACCAACAAACAAAATGGTGCCGCGATTGGCTGCAATTTGTTTTGCCACTTTCAGAGCATCCTGAAACATGGGCAATGTTTTTTCCAAATTGATAATGTGAATTTTATTGCGATGGCCAAAAATATAAGGGGCCATCTTGGGGGACCAGAAACGTGTTTGGTGGCCAAAATGGCAACCGGCTTCCAGCATCTGACGCATAGTCACTGACATAACATTCTCCTAAGGGTTTGATCTAAGGTTAGGTCCTAGCTGCACTAAAAAATGCCACCCTGGAAGGCCTAACCCGCAATTTCGATTCACCAGATGCCGTCACATGTACGCCATCTAATTAGCCGATTAATAAATTATAGCTTACATATCAATTAACTAGAACGTCCTGGCTTACTAAGACCCCCTGCCTAAAAGCGCCTGAAATAGCCTTAGATTGCCCATAAAACAGCCAAGTCGTTGATAATAAAAGCATGAATAGTGTATTTACCGATGAAAACGACATCCTAGGGATGCGTGAGGCCGGCCGCTTGGCCAGCGAAGTGTTAGATCACGTAGCGCCTTTTGTGCAGCCCGGCATCAGTACGGGTGAGCTCGATCGCATTTGCCATACCTTTATGCGCGACGTGCAAAAAACCATACCGGCACCACTCAATTACCAGCCGCCAGGGTATCCACCCTTTCCAGCCTCGATCTGCACCTCAGTCAATGACGTCATTTGCCATGGCATCCCTGGCGACAAAATCTTGAAATCCGGTGATGTGGTTAATCTCGACATAACCGTGATCACCCCTGCTGGCTACTTTGGCGATACGAGTCGCATGTTTATGGTGGGCGAGCCATCGGTGTTGGCTAAACGGTTAACCCAAATTACCTTTGAATGCATGTGGCTGGGCATTGCTCAAGTGAAGCCAGGCGCGCGCTTAGGCGATATCGGCCACGTGATCCAAACCCATGCTGAAAAAGCCGGCTACTCGGTTGTGCGTGAGTATTGCGGTCATGGCATTGGCAAAGTCTTCCATCAAGATCCGCAGATTCTGCATTACGGCAGACCCGGCACTGGCGAAACATTAGAGGCCGGCATGACCTTCACCATTGAGCCCATGATCAATGCCGGAAAGCGCGACATTCGCACGATGCCGGATCAGTGGACTGTCAAAACCAAAGACCGTAGCCTCTCAGCGCAGTGGGAGCACACCTTACTCGTAACCCACAAGGGCGTTGAAGTCCTCACCTGGTCTCAAGGTAGCAACCCTCCACCTGAATGCGTCGCTGGCTTGCATTTCCGCCCTAGCGCATAGACTGCCCCAAAAACGGCATACCCCCCATTCATGAGTACGGCCACACAAAGTCACATTGCGATTACCAATGGGTCCCAGTTACGCAGCGCTCGCGAAGAAGCGTATGCGGAATTTCAGAGACACCAAGGTGTTGACAAACTAAGCAAGCAACTCAGTAACATGAGTGACGCTCTACTCATGAACTTGTGGTCGCAATGCCAATTGCATGATGATGCCGCTCTGCTTGCGGTCGGCGGCTATGGGCGCAGCGAACTTTTTCCCTACTCCGACGTTGATATCTTAATTTTGCTGCCTGACCACGAGTCAGAAACGCTACCCGCTCGTGTCGAGCAATTCATTGCGCAATGTTGGGATGCCGGAGTGGAAATTGGCTCGTCCGTTCGAAACGGCGCTGAGTGTTTATCGGAAGCAGCCCAGGACATTACAGTGCGCACCTCTTTATTGGAGGCGCGCTTTTTAGGTGGCAATCGCACTCTATTTACGCAATTCTCGAAAGCCTACTGGAATGCCATGGATCCTAAGGCCTTCTTTCAGGCTAAATTGCTTGAGCTCAAGCAGCGGCACCAAAAATACCAAGATACACCCTACTCCTTAGAGCCGAATTGCAAAGAGAGTCCAGGCGGCTTGCGGGATATCCAAATTATTACTTGGGTGAGTAAAGCAGCGCAGTTTGGTAATGGCTTTCAGGATCTCTATAAAAAAGGAATCATTACCCGGCATGAGCTAACCGAGATCAAGCGCAATAAACGCCTGCTCGAAACCATTCGTGCCCACTTGCATTTACTCGCAAAGCGCCGCCAAGATGTCCTGGCCTTTGATTTGCAGGCGCCACTCGCGAGCGCCATGGGAATTGAGGCTGAGACCAATCGCGCAGCGAGCGAAGCCATCATGCGCCGCTACTACTGGGCAGCAAAAGCCGTTACTCAGCTCAATGATGTGCTGCTGCAAAACATTGAAGCCTTGTTATTTCCACAGGAATCAAAAACAACCCATGTTATTCCTGGGGAAGAGAACCAATTCTTTATTGAGCGTCAGGGCTTACTCGATATTACCGACCCCATGCTCTACGAGAAACACCCCGAGCAGATTCTGAGAACCTTTTTGGTCTTTACCCAATCACCGACCTTAGCCGGCCTCTCTGCAACCATCTTTCGGGCGCTATATAACGTGCGCAAACGCATGGACAGCCAGTGGCGCAAGGATCCTGCGAACCGCGCACTGTTTATGGAAATACTCAAACAGCCAGACGGAGTTACGCGCGCCTTCCAGCTAATGAACCGCACCAGCGTATTAGGTCGTTACTTACCGGCCTTCCGAAAAATTGTGGGGCAAATGCAGCACGATTTATTTCACGTCTATACCGTTGATCAACACATCTTGATGGTGATGCGTAATGTGCGTCGCTTCATGATCATGGAACACACCCATGAGTTTCCCTACTGCAGCAACTTAATTGCCAACTTTGATAAACCGTGGCTTATTGTCTTGGCGGCCCTCTTTCATGACATCGCCAAAGGCCGCGGCGGTGATCATTCTGAGTTAGGGATGCGCGATATGCGGCAGTTTGCTAAAGACCATGGTCTTAGCAAAGCAGATACCGAGCTCTTGGTTTGGTTGGTAGCAAAACACCTGAAGATGAGTCAAGTAGCGCAAAAGCAAGACATCTCGGATCCCGATGTCGTTGCGTACTTTGCCAAAGAGATGGGCGATGAGCGTCATCTAACTGCGCTCTATTTACTCACCGTCGCAGATGTGAGGGGGACTAGCCCCAAGGTATGGAATGCATGGAAAGCCAAGCTCTTAGAAGACCTCTACCGGGCTACTTTGCGCGTGCTAGGCGGCGCCAAAACCGATGCCACATCGGAGTTAGCCCAGCATCAAGAAGAATCCCGACGCAATCTTCGATTGAACGGGATTGAGGATGAGGCCTATGCTGACTTATGGAAGAAATTGGACGTTGCCTTTTTCTTGCGTCAAGATGCGGGCGATATTGCCTGGTTAACTCGGCATCTATTCAATCGCGTCAATAGCACTGAGCCAGTGGTACGCGCTAGATTATCGACCGTAGGCGAAGGACTGCAAGTTGCTGTCTACATGCCGGATCAAGCCGATCTGTTTGCGCGCATCTGCGCTTACTTTGAGCGCCACGGCTTTTCTATCTGGGATGCCCGCATTCATACGACGCGCCATGGGTATGCGCTGGACACCTTTCAGGTCACGGGCATGAATCGCTTAACCGAAAGCGGCAGTTACCGCGACCTCATTCAGCTGGTGGAATACGAACTCAAGACAGCGCTTGAAAAAACAGATCCACTACCCCAGCCCAGCATGGGTCGCCTATCTAGGCAATCCCGCAGCTTTCCAGTACAGGCCAGGGTTAATATGCAACCTGATGATCGTGGCCAATACGTCGTGCTATCCCTTTCAGCAAGTGACCGTACCGGGCTTATCTATGCTGTAGCAAAAGTACTCGCACAACACCGTGTATCGATCCACACCGCCCGCATTAATACCTTGGGTGAGCGCGTGGAAGACGTATTGCTACTAAACGCCGAAGAACTCAGCAAAAATCCAAAGCTGCAAATCCAGATTGAAACTGAAATCCTGGATGTATTGGCAAGCTAGCGCTTATTGGCATTAGATTGCAACAATGCGTAATAAGCTTTAACCACCCTCTTTGTTCGATTATCCGTTACAGCTCTCTGCTCACACCATCTCCAATCTATCGCCTCAGCTGGATCAACCAATCGAACGGGTCTGAGAGCGAAACAAAGATCAACATGAATATGCTCAGACTCCTTTTTGGCGGGATTATTGGGGATCGTATGAACATCAATATCCACCAGGGAATTCTCCTGCCATACCAACTCACATAAAACGCCAGTCTCTTCTTGGGTCTCGCGTATAGCAGCAGACTCTGGCGTCTCTCCCTCATCAATATGACCACCCGGCTGAATCCAAAGCCCCAGATAAGGGTGACGTATTAAAAGAACCTTTCCAGAATCAACAACCAAACCGCTTGCGGTTATGTGGCCAATTAGGTTGGATCGTGAAAATGGATCGGGTGAGCTTAGGATTTGATGTACCACGGCATCATGCGGGGTACATGGAAAATTTAAATTTAGATACCTATTTCGCATCACAGAATCGTAATGAAATCATCCTGACAGAGCTAGCTGATTCTTCTGTAAGAAATGGATGACAACTTAATTACTTATAGATCTAGATGCGAATGCTACTATCCCAATCCTACCCTAGCAAACCCAGCATCGTCGCCTCATCAATCACAGGCACGCCAAGTTCTTCCGCTTTAGTGAGTTTGCTGCCTGCGTCATCGCCTGCCACAACGTAATCGGTCTTTTTAGAAACGGAGCCGGCTACTTTGGCACCAGCGCGCTCAAGCCGCTCTTTCGCCTCATCCCGCGATAAGGTCGGCAGAGTGCCCGTCAGTACAAAGGTTTTGCCTGCCACGGCTGCGCTAACCTTCTTCTCTTCTACGCTGAGTACCATGCCGGATGCCAGCAACTGCTCGATCACCTCACGGTTATGGGGCTCTTGCATAAAGCCGGTAATCGAGTCGGCAACGACTGGGCCTACATCGTGAACCGTCAGTAGGTCTTCGCCCGCAGCATCCATTAAGGCATGCATATCGCGGTAGTAATTAGCTAAATCTTTTGCGGTCGTTTCACCCACATGGCGAATGCCTAAGGCAAATATGAAGCGGGCCAAGGTAGTAGTGCGTGATTGATTAATCGCCTGAATTAAATTATCAGCCGACTTCTCGCCCATTCGTTCTAAATTGGCTACTGCCGTGAATCCCAGTCGGTATAAATCGGCTGGGGTACGGACGAGATTATTGTCGACCAGTTGATCGACGATCTTTTCTCCAAGGCCTTCAATGTCCATGGCGCGCCGATGCGCAAAATGGACTAAAGCCTGTTTACGCTGCGCGCCGCAAAATAGGCCGCCACTGCAGCGAGCAATAGCCTCATTCGCTACGCGCTCAATGTGCGAATCGCATACGGGGCAGCGGGTTGGCATCTCAAATGCACTGGTTTGAGTGGGGCGACGCTCTAATACCACCGATACCACTTCGGGTATGACATCGCCCGCACGCCGCACTACGACGGTATCGCCGATGCGCACGTCTTTACGCTTCACCTCATCTTCATTGTGTAGCGTGGCATTAGTAACTGTGACGCCGCCCACTTCCACCGGAGAAAGCCTTGCTACAGGGGTAATCGCACCAGTGCGACCCACCTGCACATCAATTCCGAGTACGGTCGTGAGGGCTTCTTGGGCTGGGTATTTATGAGCCAAAGCAAAGCGCGGCGCGCGCGACACAAAACCAAGCTGAGCTTGCTCTGCAAAGGAATTCACTTTATAGACGACACCATCGATGTCATAAGGCAAGGTATCGCGCTTGCTGCCGATGTCCTGATAGAAATTGAGAATGTCGTCAACCGATGACAGGATTTTGCGTTCCGCACAGACTGGTAAGCCCAGGCCTACATATTGATCAAGTAATGCGCTATGGGACTCTGGTAGCCAAGCTTGTGGCTCACACACGCCGACGCCGTAGGCAAAAAAGGATAAGGGCCGTTTAGCAGTAATTTTCGAATCCAACTGGCGCAGGCTGCCAGCAGCGGCATTGCGCGGATTAGCAAATTCTTTTTCACCGAGGCGTGCTGCCTCTTGGTTCATCTTGGCAAAATCCGCAAGGTACATAAACACCTCGCCACGGACCTCGAGTACTGCTGGAATGGAATTGCCTTTGAGACGAAGTGGTATCGCTCGAATGGTTTTAATGTTAGCGGTAACGTCTTCACCACTGCTACCATCGCCACGGGTAGCTGCTTGGACTAATAAGCCATTTTCATAACGCAGGGAAATGGCTAGGCCGTCAAACTTCAATTCTCCTGCATAAACAACATGGGTTTTTTGTAAGCCCTCGCGGCAACGGCGATCAAAACCCATTACCTCTGCATCATCAAAGGCATTGTTCAGGGACAGCATCGGTACGGCGTGCTTGACGCTCGTAAATTCTTTTAAAGCAGCGCCACCAACGCGTTGCGAGAGTGAGTCTGGCGTAACCCAATCCGGATGGACCTGCTCCAGCGCAATTAACTCACGGTACAGGCGGTCGTATTCACTATCGGGTAATAAGGGGGTATCGAGCACATAGTAGGCATGATCTAGGCGTGCCAGCTCGGACTGGAGCCAAGCATATCGCTCCGCTGACTGCATCGGATCCGAATGCAGCATGCCCAATCCTTAATGAAATAAGCGTGCAGCAGTCGCCGAGCCGGCTGCGATGCCGCTTTGCTCGAGACGACTATATAGGCCATCTAAGTGTTGGCGTATCGCAATCACGGCATTCTCGGTCAGATTGACGCCATTGTCGTCGACAATCCTGCCCTGCATCAGCTCAGCCAGGGCCACGCTCTCTGCCAGCATGCGCTCAAATCCCATTTGCTCTTGCGCTACCAAAGGAAGCTCTAGCAATAATGAGATTCCAGTAATTGGCTGATCTGGATCAAGTGTATTACTAGAAAATAAGATTTGATTGTTTGAGAAAAACTCATAAGACTGATTGTTTTTTGACAGCACAAAGTTTCGCTCTTGCATCAACGCATCTAATTCGGCACGCGTTTTTGAATTACCATCAAACGCCACATTAATACTGAGCTGAATATCACTTTCTGCCGCAATCGCATCGAGCTCCTTGGCACTTTCAATCATGGTGCTAACACTAGGCATGTCAATTTGTGCGCCCAATACCTCGGCTAAAGCCTGGCTGCGTGAACAGAAATCGGAAAGCTCCAGCACCCCGATGGGGCCCTTGCGACTGGCCAGCTGAATGGCGAGTTGCAGTTCCCCATAACTCGCATCCATACCAATGGGTTCCCAGCCGCCTTCGTGATCGTCCGCCCGCAAGCCTTCGTATATCCAATGCGCACCGAAGCGAGGCCAATCTGCCACCTCACCCATAATTTCACTGCCCTTAATGGGGTTCTCAAACCGCAACGTAATCACACAATCAATGCGCGGGTCAATTGCAAAACGCTGCGCTTGTACAGAAGCCACATTCATGGGCTCAGCAAATCCAGGCTCCACGCGATCGCTAAAGTTATTCTGCCCCGCTGCATCGGCAAATCCAGGCTCAACTGGCGTATGTGCTTGGCGCTTTGCGCGTGCGCTACGCAGATTAACAATTGCCACCAAGACCACCAGGAAAATACCAATCAGGCCCAAGGCAAATTGCAATTCCGACAAACCCAGCGTCGCTGTGATTTGCTCGAGTCCCATTTAGGCGGCCTCAACCATCGATACCGCAGAGGCAATATCCACAGCAACAATACGCGATACACCCTGCTCCTGCATGGTGACGCCAATCAATTGGTGGGCAATTTCCATGGTGATCTTGTTGTGTGAGATGAAGACAAACTGCGTCTTAGCGGACATCCTAGCAACCATCTCTGAGTAGCGCAATGTATTGGCATCATCGAGCGGTGCATCGACCTCATCAAGCAAGCAAAATGGCGCTGGGTTCAGTAAAAATAAGGAGAACACGAGGGCAATTGCGGTTAAGGCCTTTTCCCCGCCCGAAAGCAGATAAATCGTACTATTTTTCTTGCCCGGTGGTTGTGCCATCACTTGCACCCCTGAATCCAGGATTTCTTCACCGGTCATCACGAGCTCAGCATGGCCGCCGCCAAACAATTCAGGGAAGAGGCGCCCAAAGTGGCCGTTGACCTGATCGAATGTGCCTTGCAATAAATCACGCGTTTCCGCATCAATCTTCGCAATTGCGTCGGTTAAGGTTTGCATCGCCTCGTTCAAGTCAGCCGATTGCGCATCTAAGAATGACTTGCGCTCGCGCGAACTGGCTAATTCATCCAGCGCGGCCATGTTAACCGGGCCAAGAGACTGAATTTCGCTATTCAAGCGATTGACCTCGCTTTGCAAGTGCCCTACTTTAAGTTCACCACTGAAACGGGTTTCGAGGCTAATGAGATCAGCTTCTGCATCCGCAAGCAAGGTTGCAAATTGCTCAAAGTTGAGGCGGGCAGCTTGCTCACGCAGTTGCAGGTCCATCACTTTGTCGCGCATCGGCTGCAAGCTGCGCTCAATTAAGAGTCGTCCTTCGTCCGCCTCGCGTAATTGGTGTAACAACGCATCTTGTTCAGTACGGGCGTTCGCTAACGCCGCTTCGCGCTCGGCACGAACCACAAGCAGTCCTTGTAATCTTTCTTGGGCTGCTTCATCGCTCAGACTGGCAAGCTCTAGCTCGCATGCAGCGTACTTATCCTGAATCTCAATGATTTGATCGCGCGCCGTACTTTGATCACGCTGCAAATCAGCAATGCGCTGCTGTAATGAGCGGGTCGCAAAGGCAGCTTCTTGCGCTGCCATTTCCGCAGTGCGCAAGTTCGTACGCAAAGTCTCACGCTCTTCACTAGTAAGCGTTAGATTTGATTGCGCATTCTCTAACTCGCGATGCAGTCGCTCTTTGTCGGCCTGCGCTTGATCCAATTCGGCTTGGGATTGGGCGCCATTGCTGTTGTGCTGGTCCTGCTGCCCGCTGATTTCAGCGAGCTCCGACTGAATTTGTGCAGCGCGCTGACTGTATTGCTCTTCTGCTTGTGTAAGCTGCATCTGCTCTACTTCAAATCCATGCGCTTCCTGAACGGCATGTTCGGCATTGATTCGCGACTGCTCTGCCGCTTGATGAGCAGCCTGGTAGTTTGCGGCGCATTGATCGAGCTCACCTTGCAACTCGCTCTGAATTAAACGCTGGGCCTTTAACTGCTTTTCCAGACTCTCCATTTCTTGGGCACGCGCCAACATACCGGATTGCTCTGAGTCGGCAGCATAGAGCTGTACACCAACTCGACTAATTAAATGGCCCTCTTGGGTCACTAAGGTTGCGCCTGCAGGCAACTTGTCACGGCGACGCAGTGCGTCCTCTAAATTATTGGCAATAAAGACCGCGCCCAACCACTCCTGCAATACCTGCATCACGCGCGGTGCGCCCGCACTCTGAATGCGAGACAGCAATAAGGTGAATTCCGCAGGTGCATTGATCTGCGATGCAGGCAATTCGTCTGCCAATAAAATGGCAAGGCGACTCGGCGGCGCATCCTTCGCTAATGCAACCGCTTCTTCTGCATTTTTACCGGTGACTGCGGCAAGTCGCTCACGCAAAACCGATTCAAGGGCTGTTTCCCAGCCACTCTCGACCTTGAGGTCTTGCCATAAACGCTTACTTTCTTTCAGGCCTTTGCTTTCAAGCCAAGGCCCGATTTTTCCTTGTGCCTGCACGCTGGCTTGTAGCGCGGTTAAGGCGGTTAACTTGGCTTCGGTTTGGGCCAGATCCTGATTGGCTGACTGTATTTGCTGCTGCGCACGATTGCGTGCCTCATCCGCCGCTGGCACACGCTGCTGCATCTCTAAAGCACGGGATTTAGTTTCTTCTACCTTACGCTGCGCCATCACTTGGCGATCCAAGGCCATTTGCAATGCTTCTGCATCGGGCTTTCGCATGCCAGTCAACTCAGACTCGAGGCGCGCTTGACGAGCCCCAGACTCCTCCAGCTGCAAGGCAATGGCTTTTGCTCGCTCGCCTAGGCTTGCTAAACGTTGATCAATAGCAGCAACACTATCGCGCGAAATATTTAACTGTGCAACAGCTGCTTGATAAGCCTCTTCGCGTCCCGGCAACTGTTCTTGCAACGATGCCAGCTGGGCTTGTAAATTGCGCTCTTGTTCTGCAGCGAGATTTAACTCGTGCTCAGCAGAGCGCTGTGCTTGGGCTGCGTCGGTTTCTTGGACGGTCCAACGCTGCAATTGCGACTGCAGATCTTGGGTTTGCTGTTGCAGACGCAAACGCGCCTCTTGAACATACCGAATCTCTGCTTCAACCTGAGTGACATCGGCGTTGGTTTGATAGAGCTCACCTTGCGCTTCGGATACCTTATCTTGCAAGGCGTACTGCTGGGTACGCATTGCTTCTAGCTCAGCCTCTGCATGGCGCAATTTCGCGGTCTGCTCTTCTAACTGTACTTGTGTATCGCGGATACCATTGGCATGGCGCTCCTGCTCTTTGCCTGCCTCCGTTTGGCGCACAAACCACAGCAATTGCTGTTGCGCTTTCATTTCAGTTTGCAATAAGTTGTGACGTTCGGCCACTGTAGCCTGACTCTCCAAGCGCTCGAGTTGCTTTTCCAGCTCGCGCAAGATATCTTGCACGCGTACTAAATTCTCTTGCGTGTCTTCAAGGCGTGAGGCGGTCTCTTTGCGGCGCTCTTTGTATTTTGAAACGCCGGCAGCCTCTTCTAGAAATACCCGCAGCTCTTCTGGCTTGGATTCCAAAATGCGATTAATTGTGCCTTGACCAATAATCGCGTAACCGCGTGGCCCCATACCCGTGCCTAGGAAAATATCCTGAATGTCTTTACGACGCACCACTTGGTTGTTGACGTAATAGCTCGAGTTGCCATCGCGGGTGAGTACCCGTTTCACTGCAAGCTCGGCAAACGTGCTCCATTGTCCGTGTGCACGGCCATCGGCGTTATCAAATAGCAACTCGACACTGGCGCGACCCGATGGCTTACGTAATCCAGAACCATTAAAAATCACATCCTGCATCGACTCGCCGCGCAATTCGCTAGCTCTGGATTCGCCCAAAACCCAGCGAACGGCATCAATAATGTTGGATTTTCCGCATCCATTTGGCCCCACCACACCAATCAGTTGGCCTGGCATCTCAAAATGGGTTGGATCGACGAATGACTTAAAGCCAGAAAGTTTGATTGATTTGAGTTGCACAGGGCGCTTTGCGGGGAAAAAAGTCTGACTGGTTCAAGAAAAAAGGGGTAAATTCCGTGATTAAGATGATAGCAAGTTAACAAAGCCTGACACCGGAATTTGCTCCACCGATATAATGAAGTTTCGCCATTTAGGGCTAAAACCCCTTAACAATCTGATAGTTATCTAAAAAGCATGAGCCAATCACCACAAAGCGTTATCGAACAAGCCTGGGACAACCGAGC
>JBIJAM010000078.1:0-3187 GCA_044345755.1 Polynucleobacter sp.
GGGATCAATCACAATCACATCAAAATCAGATGCAACCGCAAAGTTGGCAACGTAGAGCGATAACTGACCTGCGCCGATGACAAACATCCGCCAGCGTGGGCCATACGAGGTCTGCATCGCAGTGTCAATTAAAGAGAATCCGTCGGCTTTATTTCCTGGGCGCAGTACTGACTTTCCGGTTTGCAAATTGACTTCGCGCAGAATGAGTTGATGGTCCTCAATGGCTGCCAAGATCGACTCTAATATGACTTGCTCTGGTCTAGGCTCCACTAAAAGCCGCAGCGTTCCGCCACAGGGAAGACCAAAGCGCGCCGCTTCTTCTCGGCTGACACCATAGACCACCATTTCAGGAACATTGCGCACCAAGATCTCGGTTTGTACGCGCCGAATTAAGTCGTCTTCTACGCAGCCACCAGATACCGAACCCACTACTTGGCCATCATCCCGAATGGCCAGCCATGAGCCAATCGGCCTCGGTGACGAGCCCCAGGTTTGCACTACGGTTGCAATGGCAATGCGCCTGCCTTCGCGGAGCCACGTGAGGGCAGTCTGGAGGACGGTGTAATCGGTGCTATTCATGAGAATGAGTCAGGTCAAATATAAAGCTGTTTTAGATGAACTCTATTATCATCATTTTGATCATGACCGATACAAAGTCTAGCCATTCATCGCCATTGCGCCTTGCCGTGTTATTACTTGCAGCGGGGCAGGGTAGCCGACTGGGATCCTACCCCAAAGCCTTATTAAAACGGGGTGGTGTAATGCTTTTAAAAGGCTTACTTGATGCAGTACAGCCATTTAATCCGGTGGAGTTTGTCGCCGTTATCGGTTTTCATGGTGATGCGATTGAAGAGGCCTTGGCGCAAATGGATTCACCATTCAGTCGATCGATTCGACTGCTCCGCAATCCTACTCCAGAGATCGGCCAGGCCTCTTCGGTTCGCCTCGGCATAGAGGCGCTGCAAAGCAATTTTGATGTCCTATTAATTGCGCTATCGGATCAACCCGCTATCACAGCAGCCGAGGTCAGTCAGCTACTGAATGCGTTTTCACAGCGCAGTGCAGGAACAGAAATGCTGCTTCCGATGGTAGGCGGCCAACGGGGCAATCCAGTTCTTTTTTCTAAACAAGCACTACACAATACCGTGGCGGTTCCTGATTTAAGTTGCCGCGCTTACATGGATGCGCATCCCGAGCAAGTGGAGGTTTGGCACACGGATAACGATGCATTTGTATGCGATGTGGATACCCCGCAGGATATGAAAAAGTACCAACTCGATTTTTAGCCTCATTTGGCGCAGCGCAGCCAAGTGCGTCTGGGCGGCCGTGATCTAAAATGCTTTGGTATAGCGCACGACAAGGCGATTGCTTTCCATAAAACCATTCATGGTGGTGATGTCGTTCCCATATTGCACGGTAAACCGACCGACGCGCGTATGCGCTACGCCGCTAACGTAATAGCGCTGTGTTACGAGGGTATTGTTACGCTCAACCCCATTCCATGCGGTTTCACCGCCAGTGACGTAGACATACGTTGCACCAACCGTATAGGTTTGATTGATTCGGTAAATCGGCCCTGCTTGGGCGGTATAGAGGGGCTTTTGCGTCAGCTGGAGATTCTGATTGGATAAACACGCTGCAGCGCAAGCGCTATTTGCCCCAAACCAGGTACTATCGACCGCAACTGCAGCATCCACATTTTTGCTGATTGGTCGCTGGTAGCCCATTTGCAATGCTTGTGCATAGCGATTGCTGCCTAGGTTAAATGCTTTGGTATTGGAATACTCACCGGTAGGTAAAAAAAGATACCCTGCGACTCCAAGATAGGTTCGGGTGGCATGGTTGGCATAAGGCCAAAGCGCCGTTACGATGCCGGAGTCCGCCATACCCTTACTGCCTGGAAAGCCCGCAAGCGACCCATCGGTTGAGATGGCGCCAGTGCCGGTTTGCAGGTAAGTAACGGCTGGCAGTGAGGCAATGGTGTAGGTGTGCGTTAACCGAAAAAACACCGCATTGCTTTCGAGCTTGGGATCCGCGCCGGTGTTAACGCCGTTGCGAAATAGATCGTTGTTTTGGCTGTTTACGTACGATATGGTTACCGCGCTGATATTGGGTGGCGGGGCGACAATATCGCCCGGCTGCAGGTCAATCGCCAAGGCAGACCGAAATAGCCCGCTCAGAGCAAATAGAAACAAATAACCTGTATTTTTCATGAGTGGCTATTCTACTGAATTCACCAGTTCAGCCACCTCAAAACCAACATTCATCGAATTCGCTCTCATTTCCAGGCGAAGTCATCCTATTTTCGTAATTTCTATTACAGTAGGCTGTTACTAGAAAAATGAATAGGAACCCTATGAATACCCTTGATGCCATTCGCCAGCGTAGAGCTGTAAAGCACTTTGACGCTACGCACCAGATAAGCCCTACTGAAACCGATGCATTAATTGATCTGGCAATGCAAGCCCCGTCCTCTTTCAATATTCAGCACTGGCGTTTAGTCAATGTAAAAGACAAGGCATTACGAGTCCAGTTGCGTGCAGCAGCCCACGATCAAGCGCAGGTTACAGATGGTTCACTCTTGTTTGTAGTCACGGTTGACATCAAGGCATGGGATAAAGATCCTGCGCGCTATTGGGTGAATGCGCCTAAGGCGGCACAAGATATCTTGGTGCCATGGATTAATCCTTTTTATTCGGGCAATGAGCAGTTGCAACGCGATGAAGCCATGCGCTCTGCCGGTATCTTGCTGCAAACCATGATGTTGGCAGCAAAAGCAATGGGATACGACTCATGCCCCATGGTTGGTTTTGATTTCAATAAAGTCGCCGAGTTAATTCATTTACCAAAAGACTATGCGGTGGCCGCAATGCTAGTGATTGGCAAAGGAACCCAAGCGGCATGGCCCAAGCCCGGATTTATTCCCAAATCAGAAATGGTGATTGACAATCATTTTTAATATGCTCAAAAGCGCATTATTAACCGCCCTGCTGTTTTGTAGCGCATCCGTATGGGCGCTGGAGTTTTCTGATATTGCTACGGAAGGCCAGATTAAATATTTAAAAGAGCGCCCTGATCCTGGGGCTTACTCCTATGAATCGCGGGTAAAAATTACTCCAGCTAGTTTGGAAAGCGGCAGTGTGCAGATTGCAACCTGCCATTACCAGCTTGATCCCATTCGTAAAGT
>JBIJAM010000022.1:0-33709 GCA_044345755.1 Polynucleobacter sp.
TCGAATCTACTACAACCACTTGGGGGCGCGCAGCATCAATGGTAGTTAATAACTTTTCGAGTTGGATCTCAGCAAGAACCTCGAGCTGCGGCGCAGCCAAAGCAATGCGTTTTGCTCGCAGCGCAATTTGTGCAGCCGATTCTTCGCCGCTGCTATATAAAACGGAAACGCCAGCAGCACTCATTTCTGCCAAGGCTTGTAACAATAAGGTTGATTTACCAATGCCTGGATCGCCGCCGATAAGAACGACGCCGCCTGGTACTAAGCCACCACCGAGGACGCGGTCAAACTCATCTACACCGGTTGGTAATCTCGGCATGTCCTCAGCCTTGATGGCCGATAACTTTTGCCGGGGTACGGCCTGCGCCAAGCCCTGAAAGCGGGCATTCGTCGATGTTGATTCTGAAAGACTCTCTTCTAACGTGTTCCAGGCTTGGCATACAGGGCATTGCCCCTGCCAACGGGGGGTACTGCCCCCGCATGCTTGACATACATAGATGGTTTTTGCTTTGGCCAAAATCAGTCTCTTTACTGTAGCTGGGTGCCTGCTTTGTTTTCTTGTGCGCGACGCGGTGCATCTTTGCGTCGCTCCTCTAAGTCTGCCGCCCGCTTAGCAGCATCTTGTTGCTTTTCTTCAAAAGCACGGATATTTTCAGCGCGCTCGGCCGCTTTAGCAGGATCGGCTTTTTCTGCTTTGCGCTTAGCATCGCGCTCATCTTTGAGCAACCTGCGTAGCTCCCGCTGTGCCGCATTGAGTTCAACCTCTTGCACCCGAATCGGATCAATCTCTTTACGATATTGAGCGCGCGTTTGGCTAAGGCAGCGATTCACTAAATATTTTTCATAACACTCGGAAGATGCTTTTTTCCAGCGGTAATCCGCCCACTCGCGCTGCAGGGTCAGCTCGGCCTCGATCTTGTCTAACTTTTCGAGTTCTGCCTCTTGTGCTGGCGTTGCTTGTGCAATACCTACCCCAAGTGCGAGGCTAATTACCATCGAAGCAAAAAGACAGGCGCGCAGAAAAAAAGAGTAGATCAAATTTCAACCTTTGCACCAAGCTCAACCAAGCGATTGGTTGGGATCTTGAAAAAGTCTGATGGCTTTGCCGCGTTTTGCATCATCCAAGAAAATAAGCTTTCCTGCCACAGCGCCATTCCGGGGGAAGCCGAGGGAATGATGGTGTCTTTCGAGATAAAGAAAGAGGTGTCCATCAAATCGAATGTTAGGTTTTCTTGTTTCTCCAGCAGAGTTAGGATCGAATTGATATCCGGCGTTTCTTTGAAGCCATAAACCGCACGCACCAAGAACACCTGACCGCCCAGGTCGCGCATGGTGATGCGCTCGCTATCGTTTACATAGGGCACATCCCACGTGCTTAGCTTTAAGAAGAAAATCCGCTCATGCATCACGCGGTTGTGTTTGAGGTTATGCAGCATGGCCACCGGTACATAATCAATGTGTGCGGTTAAGAAGATCGCAGTCCCTTCCACGCGGTGCGGTGGATGCGCTAGCAAACTACTAACAAAAGCCTCCATCGGAATGGAATTGCTAATCAATTTATCGCGGAGTAATTTGCGGCCTTTGTACCAGGTAATCAGGCAAGTAAAGCAGACTAGTGCTATCAACAGTGGATACCAGCCACCATCTTTAATCTTAATCAAGGTAGCGGTCCAGAAAGCCAAGTCGACTGCAAAGAAAAATACAATCAGTAAAGCGATCAAAATGGGATTAATATGCCATTCACGCCGCATCACAACCGACAGCAAGATAGTAGTAATCAGCATCGTCGACGTAACGGAAAGCCCATAAGCCGCCGCCAAGTTAACCGACTCACCAAACTCGATAATGGTGACAATCACCATAACGAGCAAGGCCCAGTTCACGATCGGGATGTAAATCTGCCCGCGCTCCGAATCGGAGGTGTGAAGAATGTTCATGCGGGGTAAGAAGCCTAAGGAGATGGCTTGACTCACCAAGGAAAAAGTGCCGGAGATTACAGCCTGGGATGCGATTACAGTTGCTGCGGTGGCAAGCCCCACCATCGGCCAAAGAGCCCACTCTGGCACCATCATGTAAAAGGGATTGCGAATGGCTTCGGGGTTGGAGAGCACCAGGGCGCCCTGCCCTAAATAATTGAGCAGCAGGCTAGGCAGAACAATCAAGAGCCATGCAAAGCGCACGGGGTTACGACCGAAGTGGCCCATATCCAAATACAGCGCCTCCACTCCAGTCACTACCAGCACAACTGCACCCATCACGATGTATGCCGTTAAGGGGTGGTCGGTAATAAACCGAATGGCGTACATCGGATTAAACGCTAGGGCAATTTCGGGGGCATTACTGATATTCCAAATGCCCAGAGCAGCAATCACCAAAAACCAAATTAAGGTAACGGGTCCGAATAAATTACCAACCATTGCCGTGCCGTATTTTTGAATTACAAAGAGGCAAAAGAGAATGGCCACCGCAATCGGAATAATGAATTGCTTTAAGGCTGGCGTTGCAATCTCAATGCCCTCGACCGCAGACAGTACTGAAATCGCTGGCGTGATGACGGACTCGCCAATCAGCATGCAAGCCCCCATCATACCCAGAATCATCAACACAAAATATTCTTTACTGCCGCTTTTAACGGAACGCAGTGCCAAGGCCATTAAGGATAAAACGCCGCCCTCGCCTTTGTTATCCGCCCGCATCACGAACAAGACGTATTTGAAGGTCACCACCAAAATCAAGGCCCAGATCATCATCGAAATAACGCCATAGAGGGCTTCAGGGCTAAAGGCTATACCGTGCTCTGCATCAAAGCATTCTTTGAGGGCATACAAGGGGCTAGTGCCAATATCACCGAAAACCACACCAATTGCAGCCAGCATAAGTACACCTAAACTCTTCTTGTGTTCGCCGCCATCACCACTGCTATGCAGGTCAACGGGCTTGAGCAGGGTTGAGCTTGAGTATTCGGGATTACTAATGGACATGAAACTGCCTTAATTGGTGTTGCACGGCAATATGTTACTCCTTAGGGGGGTGCAAATGACCGAGAAATGGAAGATAAATTCGGTATTAAACAGCTCTATTTAGCAATAAGGCTCGACAGAGAAGGCTTAAAAATGCTAGAATCACAGTCTCAGACGCGGGGTGGAGCAGTCTGGCAGCTCGTCGGGCTCATAACCCGAAGGTCACAGGTTCAAATCCTGTCCCCGCAACCAAATTAAGTGATATAGAACAATAGGATACGAAAGTATCCTTTTTCTATTGATTTCCAGCAATCTTTGGGGCATTTAGCTAGGCGCTATTGACACTACGAGATTGCAGGTGATAGTTTCTGTACTAAAAAGGGAATGAACGCATGTTTGCCAAAACGTTAATCAGCATATTGAGCGCAGCTACGATCGTAATTGGCTTGGTTGTTTTTATCCGCAATGGCGACTACGCCATCTTTGCGATCGGCATGATCGCCTATTTTCTGGTTGCCATATCTGGAAACCTCTGCACATTCTACAATCGCAGTAGAAGTTAAATTTGGCTGATTCAGCGCCGACCTTGCTGCAGTCAATAAAAATCATCGCTCATTTTTTGCCTACAGCCTGAAGTTCAGTTTTCTTGCTGTTAACGTTGTAAATGATTTTACTTCGGTGGGGGCTGTCTTCTACTTGCCAAGTACCGCACCCCATCGCTGCCATAGCGTTCAGAGTGAAGTTGATTTTGCGTTAAATGAAATGCCTCGCCAACACCATACGATTGACTGTCCCCATCGATCGTAATTTCCATCTGACCATGGGTAATGAGCGCACGAACTTCAAATGCATGAGAGTGTAGATCCAAAAAGCCATTGCGTTCCCGCTCAACCAATACCGGCTCAGGGAAGCCCTCCGCTAGGAGGAATGCTTTAAAAATCGATGGAGACATACAGTGGCTTATAGGGCAGTTCTATAGAGCGCTACTAGTCCATTACAGCTTTATTTTTAAGCGGTATGCAATTTCACCAATGATGCCGCGCCTAAACGCCATGACGCAAACCACGAATATGGCGCCGGTCGCAATGGTGCTCCAGCCACCCAAGTTGGCCAAATAATTTTGCAGGTTGATGATGATGGCAGCGCCGGCAACTGGTCCCCATAAGGTTCCAATGCCACCAAGAATCGTCATCAGAACGGCCTCCCCCGAGGTATGCCAGAACACATCGGATAGCGAAGCCAGTTGCAAAACCAGGCTTTTTAATGCGCCGCCAAGTCCAGCAAGGCCTGCTGACAAAGTGAAGGCAATAAGCTTGTATCGATTGACGTCATAACCCAGTGAAATTGCCCTCGGCTCATTCTCCCGAATCGACTTCATGACCTGACCAAAAGGAGAGCTGACGATGCGCTTAATCATCAGAAAAGCCAATGCAAAAACAACCAGCGCAAAGTAATACATATGGGTCGAGGTCGATAAATCAAAGAAACCCAAAAACTGGCCGCGGGGAACGCCCTGGATGCCATCCTCACCATTCGTGAAGGGAACCTGCGTTGCTAAAAAATAGATCACTTGGGCCAGTGCGAGGGTAATCATTGCAAAGTAAATGCCCTGACGTCGGATTGCCAAAGCCCCAAACACATAGCCTAAGGCGGTTGCGCATAAGACACCGCAGAGTAATCCCAGCTCAGGGGTAAGGCCCCACTCTTTCATAACGTATGCGCTGATGTAAGCGCCCGTTCCAAAGAACGCTGCGTGTCCAAAAGAGAGTAAGCCCGCAAAACCCAACAACAGATTCAGGGAGGCGGCAAAAATAGCAAAACAAAATACCTTCATCATGAACAGGTCGTACACAAAGCCCTGAAATGGCACGAGTGCGAGTAGCGCTATGATGACGATGGATATCTTGTCGAGGGGAGACAAATTGCGTTTCATCATTAATTTGATCTACCAAATAAGCCAGCGGGTTTAATTAACAAGACGATGATCATGATGACAAAAATAGAAACCGATGAGGCCTGGGGATAAAACACTTTGGTTAAGCCCTCCACCACACCCAAACCCAAACCCGTCACAATGGCGCCAGCAATCGATCCCATGCCGCCAATCACAACCACTGCAAAGACCACAATGATTAAGTTTGAGCCCATGACCGCTGTAACCTGATAGATAGGCGCAGCCATTACCCCAGCAAATGCGGCAAGGGCGCAACCCGCACCGTAGGTTAAGGTCACGATCAGCGGGACGTTTACGCCCAATGCTTGGAGTAATCGGGGATTTTCAGTGCCGGCTCGCAGCAAGCTACCTAGGCTAGTCCGCTCAATAAAGAACCATGTAGCAAAGCACACTAATAAAGCTAAAAATACTACCCAAAGACGGTAGTAGGGCAGAAACAGCTCCCCTACTCGAAAGCCGCCTTGCAATAGCTCCGGAACTGGATAGCTATTGCCAAGGGCGCCAAACCAATGGCGGAACATCCCCTCAATCACCAAAGCAAGACCAAAAGTCAGCAATAGTCCGTACAGGTGATCAAGGTGATAAAGACGCTTTAGCATCGTTTTTTCAATCACGATGCTAAAAAGCCCTACGATTAAAGGCGCTAGAAATAAAGCAACAAAATAGTTCAGCTGGAACTCAGGCATTCCAATCCAATGGCCTACCTGAGTCAGTCCAATCCAGGCAACCATGGCGCCCAACATATATTGAGCACCATGGGTGAAGTTAATCACATTCAACAAACCAAAAATTACTGCTAAACCCAAACTGAGCAGCGCATAGAAAGAACCATTAATCAGTCCAATCAAGAGCTGCGAAACGAGGGCTTGCGGTGTAATTCCGAGTAACTCAAACATGACTAGTTCGCTTTTGCTTAGTTAGTAACCAATTTGCACTTGGACTGGGCCAATGGCAAGGTTGCATCCTTCGCAGCAATGACTTTAATCACTTTAGCGACATCGTTTGGATTTTTGGATTCATTTGGCTTTTTGACTTCTAACAAATACATGTCATGCTCAAACTTTCCATCTGCACGAATTTTGCCCCTAAAGAGACCATCGTTTATTTCAACTGCTTTCATTTGCTTCATTACCGCATCGGAGTTATCCGTTTTAGCTGCATCAATCGCCTTTAGGTACTGCAGGGTAGCAGAATAAACACCCGCCTGAGGAGATGTTGGAGCCTTGCCTTTGAACTCTTTCATGAAGCGCTCAGCAAACTTCCGGTTGGCATCGCTGTGATCCCAATACCATCCTTCGGTAAATGTCATGCCCGAAGTTTGCTTTAGACCTAAGGCTTGAATATCACTCGTAAACATCAGGAGGGGAACAACGGTTTGTTTCGAGTTCATGATGCCAAGCTCTGCTGCCTGCTTAACGGATCCAATCGTATCGCCACCGGCATTAGCTAAGCCAATGACTTCTGCCTTGGAAGCTTGTGCTTGTGCCATAAATGACGAGAAGTCTTGGGTGTTAATGGGGTGCTTTACGCTACCCAAAACCTTACCGCCATTCGCCACTACAACCTCGGTAGTATCACGCTCTAAGGTATGACCAAAGGCGTAGTCAGCCGTGACAAAGAACCAGGTTTTTTTTCCTGAATCAACCACTGCCTTACCGGTACCGCGTGATAAAGCATAGGTGTCATACACGTAATGCACGTTGTATGGGGTGCATTTTTCGTTGGTAATTTGCAGGGAAGCTGCGCCCGTGACGATCGACACCTTCTTAAATTGCTCAGCTACTTCCATCGCGGCTAAAGCGGATGCAGTAGAAACGTTGCCTACGATCATGTCGACCTTATCCCGCTCAAACATTTCACGGGCTTTCGAGCTTGCTAAATCGGCTTTTGACTGGGTATCTGCAGAAGTAATCACAATCTTCTTGCCCAGCACCTGTCCGCCGAAATCCCTTGCTGCCATTTGAGCAGCCAATACCGCGCCAGGACCTTCAATCGCTGAGTAAATGCCAGATAAGTCAGTTAAGACGCCAATCCGTACCTCATTGTCCGAGACAGTTTGAGCATGAACAGGCATCGCTGCTGCCAAAAAACAGGATGCAGCCAATGTTGCAATTGCAGTTTTTTTCATTTGAACTTCTCCTTTTAAACTTTTTTCCTAAACACCCAATAATGTCTTGAGCTCTTCCTGACTCGCGTCCAGTTGATTTCTCTCGACAATTTTTACAACTTGACCATGCTCAATGACGTAATTCTTGTCAGCAAGCTTGGAAGCAAATCGAAAATTCTGCTCTACGAGGACAATGGTGAAGCCACGCTCTTTCAGGGCCCGCACCACTTCGGCTAGCTTTTGCACAATCACGGGCGCTAAGCCCTCGGTAATTTCGTCCAATAACAGCAGGTTTGCACCCGTTCGTAAAATGCGCGCAATGGCCAACATTTGCTGCTCGCCACCCGACAGTTTGCCGCCTGGACTGGCGCGGCGCTCGTATAAATTAGGAAACATGTGGTAAATCTCATCCACCGACATCGCCATACCATCGCCGACTTTGGGTGGCAATAAAAAATTCTGCTCGCAAGTGAGGCTTGTAAATATGCCGCGCTCTTCAGGGCAGTATCCAATGCCTAATTTGGCGACCTGGTAAGTCGGCATCCCAATTACCTCTTGGCCATTCACCTTAATCGAGCCGGTTCGGCTACTCACCAAACCCAAGATGGAACGCAAGGTAGTGGTTCGTCCAGCGCCATTTCGACCTAAAAAACAAACCACCTCCCCTTTTTCAACGGTCAGATTGATGCCGTGAAGTACATGCGACTCGCCGTACCATGCATTGAGATCCTGAATTTCTAGTGCTGGGGTAGTCATCTTGAATTAATGGCCCTGTAATTCGGTATCTGCGGTACCCATATAGGCTTCCATCACAAGTGGATTTTGGGACACCACCTCATAAGAACCTTCAGCAATAATCTCGCCCCGCTGCAACACCGAGATCGTGGTTGCAATATTGGCGACAACTTTCATATTGTGCTCGACCATTAAGACCGTTCTGCCGGCCGATACCCGCTTAATCAAATCCGTAACCAAGCTGACATCCTCGTGGCCCATACCCTGAGTTGGCTCATCCAATAGCATTAACTCTGGATTCATTGCAACCGTTGCCGCAATTTCGAGGGCCCGCTTGCGCCCGTAGGGCAGATTGACCGCCAATTCATCGGCATATGCCTCTAAGCCTACCTGCTTGAGTGCCTCCATCGCCCTTGCATTAAGGACATCAAGTGATTTTTCACTTTTCCAAAAATAGAAGGATGTACCCAGCTCTTGTTGCAGACCAATGCGTACATTTTCAAGCGCAGTCATGTGGGGGAAAACCGCCGATATTTGAAACGACCGAATGATGCCGCGCTTGGCAATCTGCGCTGGCTTTTCCTTTGTTATGTCGAGCCCATTGAACTTGATATGCCCTGCAGTCGGCTCCAAAAATTTCGTCAACAAATTAAAACAGGTCGTTTTGCCAGCCCCGTTGGGACCAATTAAGGCGTGGATAGTTCCACGCTGCACCCGAAGGTTAACGTTACTTACCGCCGTAAATCCACCAAAAGATTTTGTCAGACTTTCCGTCTTTAAAATGCAATCGTCTGCAAGCACTGTAAAAAACCCGAATTTGTTTAGATTATTGAGGATAGCGGATCTATTCCATTTATTCGCATAGCGAAAACCCTAATCCATAAATGGATCGTGGATTTACGATTTATCAAATTTCTCTAAATTCCTACTATTACAATGGGATATGAACTTTTCCCTCGCTCCTGAGTTAATTGCCCTACAAGAAAAAACGCGCCAATTCATCCATGAAACGGTGATTCCGCTCGAAGGTGATCCGCGTGAAACCCAGCATGGCCCAACCCCAGAGTTTCGACAAGAGCTGATTGGCTTAGCTAAAAAAGCGGGTTTATTGACACCCCATGCCTCCAAAAAGCATGGTGGACTTGGTCTAAGTCACGTTGAAAAAGCCCTTGTGTTTGAGGAGGCCGGATATTCGCGCCTAGGCCCCATTGCTATGAATATTCATGCCCCAGATGAAGGCAATATTCATTTAATGGAACACGTGGCCAATGCGGCCCAACAGAAACGCTGGCTCATTCCGCAGATAGAAGGAAAACTACGCTCGTGCTTTGCTATGACAGAACCCTCGCCCGGAGCAGGCTCAGATCCGTCGATGCTCTTAACCGCAGCAGTGCGGGATGGTGATGACTACGTTGTAAATGGGCGCAAATGGTTTATTACTGGGGCCGATGGCGCTGACTACGTCATCATCATGGCGCGCACCGAGAATGATCAAGCCACCATGTTCTTGGCGGACATGAATAGTCCAGGAATTGAAATTGAACGGAATATGGATGCAATGGACCAGTGCTTCCCTGGTGGCCATGGTGTATTGCGCTTTGACCAGCTGCGCATTCCGGCCGATCAGATTCTAGGTGAGCTCGGGCAAGGCTTTCGCTATGCCCAAATTAGGCTTGCGCCAGCACGACTCACCCACTGCATGCGGTGGCTCGGGCAAGCGCGTCGGGCCCACGATATCGCCTTAGCGTATGCACAAAAACGCCAAGCATTTGGAAAGCGGCTGGGGGATCATGAAGGCATTGGATTTATGTTGGCCGATAACGATATGGATCTACAAACAGCCCGTCTGCATATTTTGCATACCGCTTGGTTATTGGATCAAGGCAATAAATGCAATTACGAATCAAGCCGCGCGAAGGTCATCTGCTCTGAAGCAGAATGGAGAGTCGTTGACCGGTGCGTGCAAATCTTAGGCGGGCAAGGCGTAACCGGAGAGACTGCAGTCATGCGAATCTTTACGGATATGCGTGGCTTTCGAATTTATGATGGCCCAAGCGAAGTCCATCGCTGGAGTATGGCCAGAAAAATACTGGATCAAAAGCAATGAGCACATTGCCGATTGACCGCTTTCGTTTGGATGGTTCATTGGCAGTAGTCACTGGGGCGTCCAGCGGCATTGGGCGGCACTGCAGCATGATGTTGGCTGGGATGGGCGCAAGTATTGTGCTTGGCGCAAGACGGATCGATCAGCTGCAACATACGGTAGCCGAGATAACACAAGGCGGTGGCAAGGCGCACGCATTCCCCCTCGATGTAAGCAATGCCAATAGCGTCAAGGCATTTTTCGATGCTGCGGCCACTGTGGGTAACCCAAGCATACTAATAAACAATGCAGGAACATCCGTTAGCAAACCCCTGTTAGAGCAAAGCGAATCCGACTGGGATCTCGTGATGAATACCAACCTAAAGGGTGCTTGGTTGGTAGCCACTGAGGCAGCGCGGCGTATGGTGGCAGCAAAGCACGGAGGTTCAATTATCAATATCGCTTCCATTTTAGGTGAACGTCAAATTAATGGCGTTGCGCCCTATGCGATTTCAAAAGCGGGTGTTATACAAACAACCAAAACCATGGCACTTGAATTGGCGCGCTACAACATTCGAGTAAATGCAATACTGCCTGGGTATGTCATCACTGATTTAAATCGCGACTTCTTAACTAGTGAGCTTGGTGAAAAGCTCAGAATGCGCATACCGAGTCGTCGCTTTAGCGAACTCACGGATTTAGATGGCCCAATCGTATTGCTGGCCTCAGATGCTGGCAAAGCAATGTCCGGCAGTACTATTGCGATTGACGGCGGCCATCTGGTCAGCTCCCTCTAGCGCCAGCATGAATCAGGCCATCGATACCATTGCATTGACGCGTTACCTCAAGCAGATTGGACTGAATGCTGACTCGCTTCAGATAGAGGCTCTAGTCGGGGGGCAATCAAACCCCACATTTAAGGTGAGCGCTGGCACAGAGCACTACGTTCTGCGAAAAAAACCAACTGGCAAGCTAATGCCTTCCGCACATGCCATTGATCGCGAGTATCGGGTAATGGCAGCACTTGCCCAAACCAACGTTCCAGTTCCGCGAATGCTCGCTTATTGCGAGAATGAATCCATCATTGGTACCCCGTTTTTCCTAATGTCTTTTTTAGATGGGCGCACCTTCACTGATCAATCCCTTTCAGAGCTTCAAAAGGAGGATCGATCAGCTATTTATGCAGAAATGAATCGCATCATTGCGGCCATTCATAAAGTTGACTACAAAGTCTTAGGCTTAGAGAGTTTTGGCAAGCCTGGAAATTATTTTGCGCGGCAAGTAGGTCGCTGGTCACGGCAAGTGCAGGAGTCTACTCTTCCGATTCCACCAGCACTCAGCACATTAATTGAGTGGCTACCCCACCATATTCCCGTTGATGATGAAACAACACTGGTGCATGGGGATTTTCGCTTGGACAATATGATCTTTGATCGCCATGAAAATAAAGTGATTGGGGTCTTGGACTGGGAGCTGTCTACCTTAGGTCACCCGATCGCTGATTTTTCATACCAATGCATGGCTTGGCGGATTCCGCCTTCACTTTGGCGCGGGATTCATGGCTTGGATTTAGTAGGCTTAGGCATTCCGTCTGAGGCAGAGTACATCAGCATGTATGAATCCAATTCCGACCGAATAGTCAAATCGAATTGGAATTTTTATATGGCCTACAATTTTTTTCGGATCGCAGCCATCTTGCATGGGGTAGCCCAACGGGCGGTCGACGGTAATGCCAGCGCTGCCGACGCTGCTGAAAATGGTAAAAAATCTGGGCTGTTGGCGGAAATTGGCTTGGCTTGCGTTGCGAATCCTTAACGCAGTAAATCCGCCAAGCTATCTTGCATGGCTTGCGCCAAAGACGCTCCAGCGCAAACCGTATCTGCAAGGCCATGTACCTGAGGCAAGATCGCCTGAGAATAGTAGGTAGCGCTGGCTATTTTTTGCAGGGCAAACGCATTACTTGCATCGCCTTGCAAGATTCCCTCCGATACGAATGCTGCTTTAGCCATAAGCCAGCCACCGCAAACAAGCCCAAAACACTGCAAGAGTGGATATGCTCCGGTCAAGGTCGCTTGGGGATTCGTAGCGTGTTCATGAAGAACCCAATCAAGGGCTTTGCTAAGGGATTGCACTGCTTTTTGCAAATCGGCGGCGATTTGCTGCAGTGGGATCTTGGGGGATGAACTTAAATCCGTAGCGCAGGCTTGTATTTCCGCAAGAAGACGACGTGCTTCAGCGCCCTCATCGCGAATAATCTTACGGCCCAATAAGTCAATCGCTTGAATACCCGTTGTGCCCTCGTAGATCGAAGTTATCCGCGCATCTCGCAGGTATTGAGCCGCACCTGTTTCCTCAATGTAACCCATGCCACCATGAACCTGAATACCTAAGGAGGCAATTTCAATCGCTTGCTCAGTGCACCAAGCCTTCACAATCGGCGTTAATAAATCCACGCGCAACTGACTCGCTTCACGTATCGCTTGGTCAGGATGCTTTTGTGCAAAATCGGATTGTGCGGCAGCGAGGTAAGCCAATGCCCGCATAGCCTCCGTTTGGGTCTTCATGCGCATGAGCATGCGCTGCACATCCGCATGATGCACGATCGGTAATTTTTCAGATCGACCTGCGATTCTGCCCTGTACCCGCTCTTTTGCATAATGGGCTGCGTGTTGATAGGCTCGCTCAGCGATGGCAACACCCTCAAGCCCCACTGCTAGGCGAGCGTTATTCATCATCGTAAACATATACTCTAAACCGCGATTTGCCTCGCCCACTAAATACCCAATTGCTCCAGTATTCTCACCAAATGCCATTACGGCGGTTGGGCTGGCATGAATTCCTAATTTATGTTCAATCGATAGACAACGGACATCATTGCGGTTGCCCAAACTGCCATCTTGGTTCACTAGCCATTTCGGAACAATAAACAAAGAAATGCCCTTCACTCCTGCTGGCGCATCTGGCAGACGCGCTAATACCAAGTGAATGATGTTTTCCGTAAAGTCATGCTCACCATAAGTAATGTAGATCTTCGTGCCGGTGATTCGAAAGTAATCGCCCTCCGGTACCGCCTTTGTGCTCACCGCCGACAAATCAGAACCTGCAGTAGATTCAGTAAGGTTCATCGTGCCGGCCCACTGCCCTGATATCAAAGCGGGTAAGTAAATCGCTTGCTGCTCTGGTGTTGCATGGTGCTCAATTGCCTCAATCGCCCCAGCAGTCAACATTGGGCAAAGCATAAAAGCCATATTTGCTGAATGCCACATCTCATTGACGGGGGTGGCTAAGCTCAGTGGTAATCCTTGGCCCCCAAAATCCGTATTGGCAGCAAGTGAATTCCAGCCGGCTTCGCTATATTGCTGATATGCCTGTTTAAATCCCTCGGGCGTTTGCACAGCACCATCCTGATAAACACACCCAGCTTGATCGCCGCTCCAATTCAGGGGGCTCAATACCTGATTGGCGAATTTAGCAGCCTCGTCCAAAATGGTATTGACTAGATCGGCGCCGACATCCTCGTAACCAGGTAAATTACTTATAGTCGACATTGGTATGAGGTGATGCAATACAAATTGCATGTCATCGAGGGGAGCGCGGTAATCGATAGGCATTGCTAAACGTCAATCGCCGTTACTGAGCCAGCGCGTTTCCGCAGCTCAAATTTTTGTATTTTTCCTGTTGCCGTCTTAGGAATTTCACCAAACACAACGGCACGCGGGACTTTAAAGCGTGCTAGGTGCTTTTTACAATGCTCTTGGATATCGAGTTGTGTTGCGAAAGCATTTTGCTTTAGTTCAATAAAGGCACATGGGGATTCACCCCATTTTGGGTCTGGCATTGCAACTACGGCAGCAGCCAATACCGATGGGTGTCGATACAACACATCTTCAACCTCAATACTGGAGATATTCTCACCGCCTGAAATGATGATGTCTTTGCTGCGATCCTTGATCTTTATGTAGCCATCGGCATTCATGACAGCCAAGTCGCCAGAATGAAACCAGCCGCCTGCAAATGCCTCGAGGGTTGCCTTTGCATTCTTGAGGTAACCCTTCATTGCAATATTGCCTTTGAACATGATTTCGCCCATCGTTTCACCATCTGCAGGTACAGGCAGCATGGTTGTAGGGTCCATGACGGCAATCGCTTGCTGCAAGTGGTATTGCACACCCTGCCTTGCATTCAATCGGGCACGCTCACCAATGTCCATGGCTGACCATTCTGCATGCTGTACGCAAACTGCAGCAGGCCCATATGTTTCGGTTAAGCCGTATACGTGGGTAAGATCAAAGCCCAACTGCTCCATCCCTTCAATCATGGCTGCAGGGGGCGCCGCTCCCGCTACCATGGCGCTCACTTTGTGGTGTATGCCTTGTTTTTGCGCATCGGGGGCATTGATTAGCATATTGTGCACGATGGGAGCACCGCAATAATGGCTTACGCGGTGTTCGCGAATGGCATCAAAAATAGCTTGGGCTTCGACTTTACGAAGGCACACATTGACCCCCGCTCGCGCAGCAACTGACCAAGGAAAGCACCAGCCATTGCAATGAAACAATGGCAATACCCATAAATAAACCGGATGCCGCGGCATATCCCATTCCAGAATGTTCGAGATCGCGTTGGTGTAAGCGCCGCGATGGGAATACACCACCCCTTTGGGATCGCCGGTAGTGCCAGAGGTGTAATTGAGGCAGATTGAATCCCACTCATCTTCGGGTAATGCGTATTGAAAATGTGAATCGCCACTGGCAATAAACTGTTCGTACTCAACCGAGCCAATTGGCTTTGCTGAGCCAAGATACAGGGAATCACTGACATCGATTACATAGGGCTTTTCTTGTTTTCTTTGCGCAAGAATAGTTAGTGCCTCTTGCATCACCGCAGAAAATTCCGGATCAATTAAAACTACCTTTGCTTCACTGTGCTCCAACATAAAGGCAATCGCAGTTGCATCAAGGCGGGTGTTCAGTGCGCAAAGTACTGCCCCCGTCATGGGTACTGCAAAGTGTGCCTCAACCATGGCCGGTATATTCGGCAACATCACCGCTACCGTATCGAATTTTTTAATCCCAAAGTGATTTAATGCAGAGGCAAATTGGCAGCAGCGCTCATAGGTCTGCAACCAAGTACGCCGAATCAAACCATGAATAACCGCCGTATGGTTTGGATAAACTCGGGCAGAGCGCTCAATGAACGTCAGCGGCGTTTGCGCAACGTGGTTTGCAGGATTTTTATCAAGCCCATGTGAATAAATGGAATTTTTCATCTGTACTTTTTTTAGTTGCGCACTTTGAGACACTATATTGGCATATTTAAACGCAAAGGGAGATGCAAAGCCTAATTCATAAAGCGACTTTACTACGTTGTTTTAGCCGAATGCGGAGTAAATCCCTTAGATTTCATTGAGTTGTTGACACTATTAGAGTAAAAATGCTAACTTACGGGTCGTTTGACCAAAACCAAAGCGCATTTTTTACAAATACACATGCGATGTATGCAGTGGATAACTCAGTACCAATATATGAAATCACCAACCGAAAACCCCGTGGATACGAAGGTCGCAACTGAAGCGCCTGTAGAGCAGCCTAAAAAGCCGAGCAAGTCGAGCTCTAGGCAAAAATTCATTCCGGTCGAGGATCTTGATCCCGATGCGCCCCGCTCTGTATTTCAGGAACGCAATTGGAATAAAGAACTCAAGCAGCATTAAGGCCGTTTGCAGTTTATGGCTGACCGCTGCGGTCATGCCAAATACGACGCCTATCCTCACGCAACAGGGTAGGCGTATTTTTTTGTCTAGGCGTTTTTTCGAAGCGCCATAACTGGGCGCCCGTATTTGGGGTTTGTAGAAAGGGAATGTCTAAATCCTGGTAACGGGCTCGCACCGTTGGGTGCGGATGGTTGTAGCGATTGCGGTAACCATTTTGTGCAAAGGCCCAATCTGGATTGATTGCCTTTAGCAAGTCTAATGAGGAGGATGTTTTGCTGCCGTGGTGGGGCGCCATAAAGACGACGCTACGCCCTTGCCTTGGTATATGTTGATGGCGTAAACGCTCCACCATTGCGGCCTCAGCATCGCGCTCGGCATCCCCAGTCAGCCAAAAAGAAGTACTGCGATTGCGCACCTCGAGGACGCAACTCATTTCATTGGGCTTGCCGCCATAGTGACTGGCATCAAAAGTCATCTGCTCGTGTGGATGCCAGACCAAAAAGTCCACTCCGTCCCAGCGCCATGATTGACCATATCTACAGGGTAGCACTGGGACTTTTTTCTGACGCAATGAGCGCAGCAATCGATTTTGGTTTGGCAAAGATCCCAGCATCGAGTCAATAGCAATTTCACGCAATAGGGCTTGGGCACCGCCCACATGATCGCTGTCGCTATGGCTAATCACCATGCGATCGATTTGATCAATGCCCTCTCCCCTTAAAAAAGGCAAGATGATGCGCTCTCCTGCGTCATCTTTTTTTCCTTGAATTGGTCCTGTGTCGTATAGCAATCGTTTTGATTGGGTCTCAACCAGCACTGCAGTCCCCTGCCCAATATCGAGTACCGTAGCCTGAAATTCACCATAGGCTAAATCAGACCTCGGCGGAATGAATAAGCAGGCGCACAATGCGCACCCAGCGAGTCGCGATGCAATGCTCTCGCGTAATGGTCCTGGACGAATGGCAAGGATGATACCCACCAGCGATACAGCCAAAAGGATCGGGCCAGGCTGATGTGAGTACGCCACCGCCCAATCCCAACTTGCCATTAACTTTAAGAGAAGCGTGAGCCACTCCATAGCGGTATGTGCCAACAATAGGAGTGGTCTGGCCACGGCATCTGGCATCACAACACCAATCATGGCAAGCGGCGTCACAACGTAACTCACGAGTGGAATTGCAATTGCGTTCGCCAAAGGCGACACTACCGAGAATTGGTAGAACCAATATAGCGTGCACGGAATTAATGCTAAGGTCACTACGGCTTGCAGACGGCAAGCTTCTTTCAGTGCCTGCGTTATTCGCGCCATGGTACTTAGCTCGAGTTCTTTTCCAGTGGGTATGCCGATTAAGCCACTGGAATCACCCATTGCATACAGGATGGCAGCAACTGCTCCGAAGGAGAGCCAAAAGCCGGGGGTATACGCTGCCATTGGATCCAGCACTAAGACAACAAGTAAAGCCCACCACCAAATATCAAATGCCCGCGGCACTCTGCCGGACCAAACGGCGATCGCTACTACACCCACCATATACATGGTCCGCTGCGCTGGTATCTGAAAGCCAGCGATCCAGGCATAAAAGAAGGCAGTTATAAAACCGGCTGCTGCTGTTACGCGCGGCACCGGCATTACCAAAGGCAAACTGCCGCGGCGCCACACTCGCGATGCCAGTATCGCGCCCAATCCAGCCAGCATGGTGACGTGAAGGCCCGATATTGAGATCAGGTGGCCGATTCCGGTTGCATTAAACACCCGCCAATCGGCCTGATCGATTGCATTTTGATCACCCATCACAAGGGCAACCAAGATGCCTGCATAAGGCCTGTTGTCGTGCAACAGGCGCTTTATCTTGTCGCGTAAATCCCAGCGATGACCTTCAATCCATTGCGCAAAAGACCATGGGGCCGCCTGCTCCATCTTTTCGCCAGAGCGAATTGATCCATACGCGCCATAGCCCTGATGAAAAAGCCACTGCTCAAAATCAAATCCATGGGGATTGATCACACCATGGGGTCGCTTGAACTTCACGCGCAACTGCCATTGCTGGCCGGGCTGAATCACGGGTATGCGCTCTGACTCCCGCCAGGCAGAGGACCAGCTTAGATAAACCCGTCGCGGTAACTTTTCAACATCAACGCTTACCCCACGTGGTAGGCGCGTGTAATGTGTAATCACAAATGCAAAGGTAGCGCCCTGGTGATCGCCCCGCGGCAGGCCGTCGACGCGCCCCTCAATCTGAAGATCAAGTCCTTCAAGCGCTGCCGGAAAATCGTACTGCAATCGCTGCTGGGCAAAATGCAGACTCCAGGCCAAGCCCGCGAGGGCACACATCAAGAGAATGACCCCTTTGCGAATCGCTTTGCTCGGAATTAGCAGCAACAATGCGGTCACTATCAATGCCGAAATAGACCAAAGCAGCGCATGGACTGGCAGTGTTGAGAATAAAAAGGGAAGCGCTCCCCCGGCGATCCACGCCGTAATTGCATAGCGCAAAGGGATTATTTACTGCGAAGTGGGTTGAGGATCGCCGACCAACGCGGTAGTGCCGTAACTGCATTGCTCCAACTAGCAGCAGCAAAATCAGTGATGTCCATCTGCCGCAGCTCAGCTAATTCAGCGGCAATGAGCGGAATGAATTGCGGTGCATTGTGCGCTACACCCTCCTCGCGCAACCACGCCGGTGGAATATCGGGCGCATCAGTTTCTGTCACTAAACAGCCGAGCGGCAATTGCGTAGCGAGGCGACGAATCTGCAATGCGCGGGTATACGTAGCAGCACCGCCAAAGCCCAACTTAAATCCCAATTGAATAAACTGCTCTGCTTGCTGCATGCTGCCATTAAATGCATGGGCGATTCCACTGCGAATACGGCGCTGACGTAAGGCCTTTAAGATCGCATCTTGCGAACGCCGTACATGCATTACTACTGGTAAGTCGTGGGTCTGTGCTAAATCCAATTGCTGCTCAAAAAAATAGGCTTGTCGTGTGCGATCAAGCCCTTCCACAAAGTAGTCAAGACCAATCTCACCAATACCCACAAACCGTGGATCCTGCAGTGCGCTTTTCACTTCAATAGCCAGTAAATCGAGATCAGCCTGAGTAGACTGCTCAACATACAGCGGGTGGATGCCGAGGGTATAAACGAGGCCCGGCATGATTTGGGCATACTGGGCTACGAGCGTTTGGATGTTCGCTGCATCACTAGCCTTGACTGCCGGCAGTAATATGCCCTGTACCTGATTTTTTGCGGCAGCCTCAATGACTTCGCCTAAATGGGATGCGAATTCAGGGGCGTCAAGATGGCAGTGGGTATCAAGCCACATGCCTTAGTTGGCCTCGATTGAAATGGGACTTAAGCTGCCGTGGTCCAGTCGCAAGATACGATCGCAACGGCGCGCCCGAATGGGGTCATGGGTGACGATCACAAATGCAGTGCCCTGCTCTTTGGCCACATCCAGCATCAAATCAAATACGCTATCGGCGGTTTCGGTATCCAAGTTGCCTGTTGGCTCATCTGCCAAAACGCAGGCAGGGTTACCAACTAAGGCGCGGGCGACTGCAACGCGTTGGCGCTCGCCGCCAGAAAGCTCGCCTGGGGTATGCATGACGCGCTTTTGTAGTCCAACAGCCGCCAGCATAATATTCGCTCGCTCAAGCGATTCGTCTTTACTTAAACCCCGAATGCGCAGCGGTAAAGCCACGTTCTCAGCCGCCGTGAATTCATCCAAGAGATGGTGAAATTGATAAATAAAGCCGAGGTACTGATTGCGCAAGCGATCCAGGGCAGAGACCGAGAGATGACTTAAGTCCGAACCCGCTAAGGTCACTTGGCCTGCGCTCGGCACATCTAGGCCGCCCAATAAATGCAGTAAGGTACTTTTACCCGAACCGGATGAACCCACAATCGCGACTTTCTCCGACTGCGCTACATCTAAATCAATCGCCTTCAGTACTTCGACCGCAGTAGCCCCCTTGCCATAGGTCTTGGCAAGACCGCGCGCGCTCAAAACCAATGCGTGATCACTCATAACGCAGTGCCTCCGCAGGTTGCACCTTTGCCGCTCTGCGGCTGGGGTACAGCGTGGCTAAAACAGAGAGGCCAAATGCCATCAAGCCTACTGTTAGAACATCATTTAGACGCACATCCGATGGCAACTGACTTATAAAGTAAATGTCGCGTGGTAAAAATTGCACACGGAAGATCGCTTCAATCGTTGGCACAATCACATCGATATTGAGCGCCACTAGTAATCCTAGTCCAACACCACCGAGCGAACCAAGCAAACCAATCGCAAGACCCTGAATTAAAAAGATCCGCTGGATTAAACCCGGGCTTGCCCCCATGGTTCTTAAAATGGCAATATCGGCCTGCTTCTCATTGACGGTCATTACCAAAGTCGATACTAAGTTAAATGCAGCGACCGCAATAATGAGGGTCAGAATAATGAACATCATTTTCTTTTCCGTCTGCACCGCTGCAAACCAATTGCGGTTGGAGCGCGACCAGTCGGTTACCCACAAAGCCTGTGGCACTAAGCTAGCCAATTGATTGGCAATTTGCGGGGCACGTTGCATGTCATCCACCTTAACGCGCAGACCGGATGGATCACGCAAGCGCAATAAGGCTGCAGCATCTTGCCAATGCAAAATAGCTAGAGAACTATCGTATTCATAATGGCCACTGTCGACCACGCCCACCACATTGAGTGCGCGCATCCGCGGCATGACTCCGGCTGGCGTCAAATCCCCTTCTGGAACAATTAAGTTCACACGATCGCCCAAACGGACGCCGAGCATATTGGCTAACTGCGCTCCTAGTGCCACGCCAAAACTTCCTGGGCGCAGATCTTCAATCGTACCCGCCACAAATTGCTTGGGCAAATCCGAGACCCGACCTTCTTCAGATGGGGATACCCCACGCACCGCTACGCCGCGCATGATTTCACCGCGACTGAGTAAACCCTGGGAGCTGACCATGGGTGCCACACCCAGTACATGAGGCTGGCTGGCCACCTTCGCTGAAAGCGTTTGCCAATCGGAGAGGCCATCTGGGGCAGTAATTTCAATATGGGAGAGTACCGAAAGCATGCGATCGCGCACTTCTTTCTGAAAACCATTCATCACAGAAAGCACAACAATCAATGCTGCGACCCCAAGGGCAATGCCCGCAGTCGATATCCCAGAGATAAACGACAGGAAACCATCGCGCTTGCCTACCGCCTTACTGCGCCGTGAACGGGTATACCGCAGACCAATTTCCAGTTCGATGGGGAGTTTCAACATACCCTTAGTTTAGTGAATAGTGACGCCCTAGCTGGAGAAATGGGTAAATGCCACCTAAAATCAGAAGAATGACAACAAAAAGACGATTTACCCTCCTTGTGTCTGGTGATGATGCTGTGGCTGATTCCCTACAGACCGTGCCCACGCGGGGTTTGCCACACGAGCGGTTTTTGCTCGGCGATGCCGTACCCGCAGCCCCATTTGAATTACTCGGACTGCAAGGCGGCACTATTGACCCTAATGCCGTGTTCGCCTGTATACAGCCGATTCACCTGCACGCCACCCGTGACCATTTGGTGTTGATGCACCCAGATCACATTCCGCTTGGCGCTGCTGAGTCAGCCGCCTTGCTCGCCGAGGCAAAGCCCCTCCTACAGGATGAATTCAAGGCTGAGATCATGGCTGCTGATCCATACCACTGGTTTATCAACCCAGCGCACTTTGCCAGCCTAGCAACCCACTCCGTCGATCAGGCGCACGGCCGCAATATCGATTGGTGGTTGCCGCGCGATACCACGGAAGTGGGTAGAGCTCGCGCTTGGCGTAAATTGCAAAACGAGATTCAGATGCTGTGGCACATTAGCCCGATCAACGAAGCACGCCAGGCCAACGGTCAGCCTGCCATCAATTCGATTTGGATTAGCGGTATCGGTTCTATTTCGGACTTACAGGCCCCGAACGAGATTTGCGCAGCAAGCCACATCATCACTGACCATTTGGTTTTAAAGGGGCTGGCCGTTCATCTTCATATTCCCCATCGCAGTGACGTCGCTGCCGATACCCTTGTTGGCGGATTTGCCTGGCTTGCCGATCCAGCCGCCATTTGGCTGATGCTGCAATCTGCCTTGCTGGATGAAACACTCGACGAACTCGAGTTGATTGACTTTCCGAACGGCGTACTGCGTAAGCGCACCATTCAAAAGAGCGATGTCAAAAAAGGATCCTGGGCATTTTGGCGCGCACCTGCATTGCTGAGCTGGCAAGAATTAACGGGGTCCAAATCGGCATGACGACTTCTGTCTTTCGGCAGCGTGACTATTCGGCAGAAGCGGCGGAAGCCCTTACCACCGGAGGGCTGCATCCCCTGCTGGCTAGACTCTATGCCGCTCGTGGCGTATCGAATAGCGATCAACTCGCCTTGGAGCTCAAACATTTAATCTCACCAGCACAATTAAGCCAGTGCCTTTCAACCGCCTCCATCCTTGCAGACGCACTAGCGGCAAAAAAGCCAATGCTGGTCGTCGCAGACTATGACTGCGATGGCGCTACTGCCTGCGCTGTCGCTGTACGTGGCTTGCGTTTACTCGGCGGCCAAAATACGAATATTCATTTTTTAGTGCCCAATCGATTTACGATGGGCTACGGACTTACACCTGAAGTAGTAGATCTTGCTGCCACACAAATACCGAAGCCAGCCATTCTGATTACCGTGGATAACGGCATTGCCAGTGATGTGGGTGTCGAGCGTGCGCGCGAATTAGGCATGGACGTCATCGTCACAGACCATCACCTGCCAGGCGACATTAGGCCTAAAGCCTTAGCAATCGTCAATCCAAACCAAACCGGTTGCAACTTTCCCAGCAAAGCATTGGCAGGCGTTGGCGTGGTGTTTTACCTGCTGATTGCATTGCGTGCGGAACTCCGGCAACGCGGTATCTTCACGGCCGATACCCAACCCAAGATTGAAAATCTGCTCGACTTGGTTGCTTTAGGAACCGTAGCCGATGTTGCGCAGCTCGACTACAACAATCGTATTTTGGTTGCCAATGGCTTACAGCGCATGCGAAGGAGCATTGGACAGCCAGGCATTGCAGCCTTGTTCAGTGTCGCCGGTCGCGATATTCGCAAAGCCACCGCCGGTGATTTGGGTTTTGCCATTGGACCCAGACTCAATGCGGCTGGGCGCCTAGCCGATATGACTTTGGGAATTCAACTGCTGCTAACGGACGATGCGGATGACGCACTGCGCATCGCTCAAGAGCTTGATCGCATTAACCGGGAGCGCCGGGTAATCGAAGGCGGCATGCAAGAAGCCGCATTAGGGCATTTAGCAGGGGAGCAGTTAGATGGTCTTGCAGCAGCCCGTTCTGCCCTCTGTCTGTGGAATGCCAACTGGCATCAAGGCGTAGTCGGCATCGTCGCCTCTCGCCTCAAAGAACGCTTCAATCGTCCTGCCATCGTATTTGCTCCAGCCGATACGGAAGATGCGCAATCGCAATTGCGTGGATCGGGTCGCTCGATTAGCGGCTTTCATCTGCGGGATGCATTGGATTTGGTTTCCAAGCGCGAGCCCGGTCTTATTCTCAAATTTGGTGGCCATGCTATGGCAGCTGGCCTGACGATCGATCAAGCCAACTTTGCCCGCTTTGATGCCTGCTTTCAGGCGGTTGCCGATGAATTACTCGACGATGCGCTACTGGCTAGGCAATACATTCACGATGGCAGCCTACGCCCCAATGAATTGACTGCAGAGATAGGCGACCTATTGGCAGAGGAGCTCTGGGGCCAAGGCTTCCCGCAGCCGGTCTTTTATGGTGAATTTGAAGTGCTTAGCCAAGCCTTAATGAAAGAAAAACACCTGCGACTGCAACTGAGGCCACTCGGTAGTGCCCCAGGGGATAAGCCAGTAGGTGGGGTATGGTTTAACCGTACCCAAACCCTGCCAGCGCGGGCGCTCTTAGCTTACCGCTTGGTTGCAGATCGATTCGGCGGCCAAACACGGGTACAACTTATGATTGAGGCCTTGGATGAGCCGAGCGGGACGGATGCCTAAAGGCCGCTTGACTTTATAATCGGTAGCATGGAAGCCGAACAACTCAACCTTATCTCCAATACCCTTCACGATCTGCTCACACGCGAGCAAGCACTTCGGGGGTATCTTTGACTACGACGTCAAGTCACGTCGCCTAACGGAAGTCAATTCCATTCTGGAAGATCCCACGATTTGGGATGATCAAAAACGAGCTCAAGCGCTCGGTAAAGAAAAAAAATTATTGGATGGGGTGGTCTCTACCTTGACCAATCTCAATACGAATATCACGGGCGCCCTCGAATTATTTGAGATGGCCAAAGAAGAAAGTGATTTTGAGACCTTAGGCGCAATTGAGGTGGACACCGAGGGGTACAGCAAAATCATTGCAGACCTCGAGTTTCGTCGTATGTTTCACAATGAGATGGATCCCTGCAATTGCTTTATTGACATTCAGGCGGGCGCCGGTGGAACCGAGGCCTGCGATTGGGCGAGCATGCTGTTTCGCCAGTACCTCAAGTACTGTGAACGCAAAGGCTACAAAACCGAAATTCTGGAAGAGTCTGATGGCGATGTAGCCGGCATTAAGAGTGCCACTATCAAGATTGATGGGGAGTACGCCTACGGTCACTTACGCTCGGAAACTGGAGTGCATCGATTGGTCCGCAAATCGCCATTTGATTCGTCGGGCGGTCGCCACACCTCCTTTGCCAGCATCTACGTCTACCCTGAAATCGATGACTCGATCGAGATCGACGTCAATCCGGCTGACATTCGGACCGATACCTACCGCGCTTCGGGTGCCGGTGGTCAGCACATCAATAAGACCGATTCTGCCGTTCGCTTAACCCACTTGCCGACTGGCATTGTGGTGCAATGCCAAAATGATCGAAGTCAGCATCGCAATCGCGCTGAGGCCATGACCATGCTGAAGTCACGCCTGTATGAACACGAGATGCAAAAACGCCGCGTCGAGCAGGATAAGTTAGAGGCCAATAAAACCGATGTGGGTTGGGGCCATCAAATTCGATCGTATGTTTTAGATCAAAGCCGGATTAAAGATTTGCGCACCAACGTCGAAATTTCCAACACCCAAAAAGTATTGGATGGCGACCTCGACGCCTTTATTGAAGCCAGCCTGAAGCAAGGCGTTTAATTACTCTGATTAGCTCAAACCCCATGAACGATAAAACCCAAACCCCAGACAATGCGCCAGAAGCCCTAGATGAGAACCACATCATCTCCGAGCGCCGTGAAAAGTTAGCGCAGCTACGCGCCAAAGGCGTTGCATTTCCGAACGACTTTGTCCCGACGCACCACGCAGCCGATCTGCACGCGCATTACGATGGCTTCAATAAAGAAGAATTGGCTGCCAAGAAGGTGATGGTCAAAGTCGCTGGACGTATGGTTCTGAAACGCGTGATGGGCAAAGCCAGTTTTGCAACGATTCAAGATCGTACCGGGCAAATTCAGTTTTACATTAGCGATGAAATCAGCGGTGCTGATATTCACAATGCATTCAAGCACTGGGATATGGGTGACTTTATTGCGGCTGAAGGGCACTTGTTCAAAACCAATAAAGGGGAACTCTCGGTCGAGTGCAGCACCTTGCGACTACTGAGCAAATCGCTGCGCCCCCTGCCCGATAAGTTTCATGGCCTCTCCGATTTGGAGACCAAGTACCGCCAGCGCTACGTTGACCTGATCGTCAGTCCCGATACCCGTGCGACCTTTATCTCCCGCAGTAAAGCCATAGCGTCTTTACGCCGCCATATGCTCGAGGCCAACTTCATGGAGGTCGAGACCCCCATGCTCCACCCCATTCCGGGCGGCGCTACGGCAAAGCCATTTATGACCCATCACAATGCTCTCGACATGCAAATGTTTTTACGCATTGCGCCCGAGCTTTATCTCAAACGTTTGGTTGTCGGCGGCTTTGAACGTGTATTTGAAATCAATCGCAATTTCCGTAACGAGGGCGTCAGTCCCCGTCACAATCCAGAATTCACCATGATGGAGTTTTATGCGGCCTACACCGATTACAAATGGTTGATGGACTTCACAGAGGGCTTGATTCGTGCCGCGGCAATTGATGCGCAGGGCACTGCGACCCTCACCCACCAAGGTCGTCCACTGGATTTAAGTAAGCCGTTTCAACGCCTTACGATTACAGAAGCCATTCTAAAATATGGCCCCGAATCCAAAAAGAGCTATAGCCCCGATCAACTGGAGGATGCAGAATTCATTCGCTCTGAACTTAAAAAAGGCGGTGAGGATATCAATGCGCCAGCACTGAAGAATGCGGGCATTGGCGCCCTGCAGCTCGCCTTATTTGAATTAGTAGCTGAGCACCATTTATGGGAGCCAACCTACATCATCGACTACCCGATTGAAGTGAGCCCCCTTGCCCGCGAATCCGATACCCGCCCTGGCGTCACCGAACGCTTTGAGCTCTTCATCACTGGCCGTGAAATTGCCAATGGCTTTTCTGAGCTCAATGATGCCGAAGATCAGGCGCAGCGCTTTCAGAAGCAAGTGGAGCAAAAAGAAGCGGGCAATGAAGAGGCGATGTACTTTGACCACGACTTTATCCGCGCGCTGGAGTACGGTATGCCTCCAACCGGTGGTTGCGGAATTGGCATCGACCGGCTGGTGATGCTACTCACCGATGTACCTAATATTCGTGACGTGATTTTGTTCCCCCATTTGCGCCGCGAAGAAGAGCAATAAAAGGAATTGAATCCATGGTATTACTAGAAATTGCCAACCTACTCTCTGAAATCGCCATCACGATCATTGGCGGTGCCTGCCTATTGCGTTGCTATCTGCAATACCTGAAGTTCAATTTATCGCCTCACTCAGGTAATCCGATTGGCCTGTACTTGATGCCACTGACAAACTGGCTGGTCATGCCACTACGCAAATTGATTCCGAGCGTCGGCCGCATTGATAGCGCCTGCCTGCTAGGGGCCTACCTCGTTGTGCTGGCTAAAGTGCTACTGATTGGATTACTGCTCGGCAATATCCCATCCATTGGTGGTTTGCTTATTGTCTCTATCCTAGAGCTGATCGGCCTTGTTTTGTCGATCCTAGTCGTATTAATCATCGCCAACGTAGTATTGTCCTGGGTTGGCCGTGGATCACCGACGCAATACATGCTGGCTGAGATACTCAATCCACTACTTGCCCCAATCAAACGGATCCTACCTAGTATGGGCCCCCTCGACTTATCACCGCTCATCTTGCTGGTTGCAATTCAGATTGCGCAGATTGTATTGTCCAATATTAGCCGTAGTCTTGTTACTTAATCTGCTTATAAAGCTCTATAAGATTTAATGTTTATGGTGTCAAACCTCGCACATACGCCCATTCAAATTAAAAAAGCAGAGTCATTTGTTTATCGCTCTCCTATACGAGAGCCGGTTCAAACTTCTTTTGGAATAATGCATGACCGACCAGCGGTTGCTATACGCCTTGAAGATAATGAAGGTTGTATTGGTTGGGGAGAAATTTGGTGTAATTTCCCTAGCGTTGGCGCTGAACACCGCGCCCGCCTCTTTGACTCTGTAGTCGCGCCTATTCTGCTTGAAAAGGTATGGCCCACTCCAACTGCTGCGTTTCAAGAGCTTACTAATCGATTGCATATTCTGGGCATTCAATGTGGTGAGCCAGGCACTATTGCTCAAGCCATCGCTGGAACTGATATTGCTTTGTGGGATCTGCTTGGAAGGAAGATTGGAAAACCGTTGTGGGAACTATTTGGCGGCACACCGCAGATAGAGACCTATGCCTCTGGAATTAGTCCCACCAACCCCGAAGAGATTGCGGCAGAAAAATGGGCGGAGGGATTTCGGGCCTTCAAGCTCAAAGTAGGCTTTGGTCAAGATCGTGACTTCTCCAACCTACAGGCCCTTCGCAGCCAACTCGGGCCTGATACCAGAATTATGATCGATGCAAATCAAGCGTGGAACCTCGACTCTGCAGCTGGCCATATCGAACATTTGGCCTCGCTCAATCCATTCTGGGTGGAGGAGCCAATTGCCGCAGACCACACTCTTAATGACTGGCAAATACTTGCTGCGCAATCCTTAGTTCCTCTTGCTGCGGGCGAAAATATGCGTGGTGAAACACAGTTTAATGAAGCAATCCACAGCAATGTATTTCGGGTGATTCAGCCCGATATTGGTAAATGGGGTGGATTTAGCGGCTGTATACCTGTTGCAAGAGCAGTATGTGCCAGCAATCAGCTTTTTTGTCCGCACTGGCTTGGAGGCGGCATTGGACTTGTGGCATCAATGCACTTGAAGGCTGCGGTGGGGCAGGCTGGCTTTGTTGAGGTGGATTCCAATCCAAATTGCTTACGAGAGGCAATGGCAATGCCTTATCCTGTCATCAGCGATGGAGCGGTTTTGCTCAGCAATGAACCCGGCCTTGGTATCACGCCAGACATAAAGCAATTAATTGATTTACAAGTGAAGCATTACTATTAGTACATCGCCTTAACGCAGCTAGTTAAAATTTAACTCGACCGTCAATTTGGTGCCAGAAACAATAATCCCTCCGCGGTCTCCTGCGTCTACGGACCCCCATCTGGCGGCAAAATAGTCGGGCAACGGTCTCCCAGCAAGAGGGGATATCCAGAGCCTTAATAAATGACGCTGACGCTCCGGCTCAGGCCAATTTTCAAAATCACTGCGTGAATGAAAAATCTGGTGGTTGTGAATAATCTGTATATCACCTGGCTCAAAACTCATTGGCAGAATCAATTTACCTTCTGCAATAATTTCATCGAGCAAATTCATTACATCAATTTGTTTTTGGGTAAGTCGCGGGGCCTCTGGAAAATTAGTTTGAGCCGATTCAATATAGGGCCGAATATATACACACGTTAATTCGCCCTGATACCAACTAAAAATGGGCATATCAAACCAAGGGTTCAGGCCTGCAGGCACCTCACCACGTCGGTCTGTGGGATAAGGCATAAAAAGCGCCTCTAATAAATCCGGCCGTCTTCGAGCGATTTCATTGTATGCACTCATAGAGCTTGCTAAATACGACTCGCCGCCCTGCTTGGCTTTTTGCAGACACAGCAGGGCAACAAAGTCGGAGGAGTCAGTATGAAATTCTAATTTTTTATTGGTCTGATAAAACCGGGTTTTACTATCGGTAATATCGGCGCCTTGGTCTCGAATATGACCTAATAAATGCCCCTTTGCGTTATTGCTTCTCAAGCTACCCAAATGACAGCCTAGTCCAAGATAGATAACGGAAGCTAGCTTAATACCAAGCTCTTGTACCGGGATTCCCCTCAGTAGTACAAAACCGCGCCCCTCTAAAAGGGATTTTAAGATATCGCTTATTACAGTATGAATCGTTGGTAGTGGAAAGTCATCTTTCGTGATTTGCTCTAATGGCTTCCCCAGGCTTAAGAAATGCTGGGCTGCTTTATTTAATTCAGCGATCTGATTTGGTGACCACTCTATTTTCCAAGATGGATCATTTTGCATTTCAGCCCCAGTCCAAACACTAGAGCCACTAACTTGCATAGGAAAATCGTTAGGTATTTTAATTTCTATATTGATATTGTTAAGCATGGAAATAAAAATTGAAATGCCTTACATAAATTTGGCGTGATACGTTGTTATGAGACCTTGATGGCTTAGGTTTTTTCAAAGTGTAAATTGGCCCTATGAGCCAATTTACACTTAAGAAAATGTAGATTACTTTTTCAGATTAAGCTGGGTGCCGAGCTTGCTATAAAGATCAAATTGCTCTTTAGCAAAGCTCTCGGTATCTTTAGGTGAGCGTATTGCTGGAATAGCGCCCACGGTATCGTTACCTCGTATCCAGGCTGGATCAACCGCAACTTCTTTTAGTACGGCCTGCCATTTAGCAACGACCTCTGCAGGCAATCCAGGCGGACCATAAAGCCCGCTCCATCCCATCACTTGTTCAAGATTAGAAACGCCCATTTCGCGGGCAGTAGGTACATCCGGGAAATCTTTTAGGCGGTTGGCTGTGGAGGTTACGAGTGCACGCACAGTACCGCCCTTAATCTGGCCGACTAGAGTAGTGAGGTTGTTGCAGATAAACTGCACTTGCCCACCGAGTAATGCGGTCGTAGCTTCGCCACCGCCTTTGTATGGAATCATCATAGCGGCTGTAGATGGCAGGTTAAGCTGACTCAATACAACCTCTACCGCTAAGTGCTGGGTGGTTCCTGCTCCAGCAGATGCGTAATTTAATTTACCCGGATTTGCTTTGATTCCATTGATAAGGTCAGGAAATGTTTTGTATGGTGAATCGGCCTTTACGATACAAACGACTGGATTGAAATCCAATAATGAGATGAAAGTAAAGTCGTTCCATTTATAGGGTGTATTGCTATCCAGGGCTGGAGTAATCGCTTGAGAGCCTCCACGCGATACTAATAATGTGTATCCATCTGGAGTTGCAGTTCTTACCCGTTGCGAACCAATTGTGCCTGAAGCACCTGGGATGTTAGTGACGACCACTGGCTGCCCAATAAGCTTAGTAGCAACAGCCGAAAGATTTCTACCAGAAAAATCGCTATCACCACCAGCAGCATAAGGTGCCACCAATGTAATAACTTTATTGGGATAGGTTTGGGCGTGTGAAACACCAGTTCCTAAAATGCCGATACAGGCACCTACTAATACTGGTTTTGAAAAAATACGCTTAAAAGCATTGTTCATCGCATGACTCCAGTAAAAAACATTTAAAAAAGACGAATTCAGAGTAGCAAGTGTATTAAGGCGATGCAATACGCGTAATCCCCTAATCTTATTATTTTTTATCGCGATCAGACCTATCTCTATCGGAGTATGCGGACTTCAATGCATCTCTACCTTTCTACTTCTCCACAAAAGCGCGCTCAAAGACGTAATCGCCGAGTTGACCAAGGCTGGGAGACACCACAAAGCCTCTGGCGTCCAACATCGCGCAGGTTTCTTTCAGCATGGCAGGGCTGCCGCAAATCATGCCCCGGTCAGTTTTGGGGTCCAAGGGCGGCAAGCCAATGTCTTTAAAGAGCTGGCCCGACTCAATGGCGGTGGTGAGGCGTCCGGTTTGCTTAAATGCCTCACGCGTGACTGTGGGGTAATAAATCAGCTGGTTTTGTACGAGCTCGCCAATGTACTCATCTTGGGTTAGCTCATTCTTAATGTATTCACCGTAAGCTAACTCACTTACGAGGCGCACTCCGTGAATAAGCACCACCTTCTCAAAGCGCTCATAGGTGTCCGGGTCGCGAATAATGCTCATAAAGGGAGCCAGGCCCGTACCGGTACTAAAGAGGTAGAGGTGTTTGCCTGGATTGAGGTCATCAATCACTAGGGTGCCGACGGACTTTTCACTAACAAGGATAGGATCTCCCACCTTGATGTGCTGCAGACGCGAGGTTAAGGGGCCATCAGGCACCTTAATACTTAAAAACTCCAGATGCTCAGCATAGTTGGGGCTAGCAACGCTGTATGCCCGCGCCAAAGGCCTGCCATCGACTTCCAGGCCAATCATTAAGAAGTGGCCATTGCGAAAGCGCAGGCCTTGATTGCGGGTAGTAGTAAAGCTAAAAAGGGTATCGTTCCAATGGTGAATCGACAGGACAGTTTCAGTATTGTAGGTAGCCATAGCATACAAAAAATAGGGATTAATACAATGATATACGGTTAAGTAATCCGCATTGCCCTTACAGCAGGGCCAAGATGCCCAAATTAAATGCCGCATTCACAATGAGTAGATATAGGCAAAACTTTTTGATAAAACTAGCGGACAATTCCCGCTGCTGCAGCAAGACCTTTGCCAAGAACATACCGAAAAAATAGGCCGGTAGAGCAAATAAGAGCCAAGGTAACCAAGCGATACCCCCTCCCAATAAGCTGGCTGCAACAATGGCTAGCAAACAAACGCCGGATACAAATTGGGAAAGTAAGGCCCTTGAGCGCTCGAACTGAAGGCCGCTGGCAGTTAAATAAAGTGCCACAGGGGGACCACCGATACCACATGAACCCAAGAGTAATCCGGATAAAGCGCCAGCCAAAAAGTCCCGAAAGGCGGAAAGCTTGATTGCCAAATTGACTCGTATAAGCAAAAAAATAGAAAACGCAATCACCACAATTCCAGTTGTAATTTTAAGCACGGCGATCGGAACGGCCTCACCCAAAAAAATACCAAAGGGCAAGAGTATTGCAGCCAAGATCCACATTCGATATAGGCTTGGAATATCCTCCTTATTGACCTTCCATTGCGTAAAGAGCCACAAGCCACCAAGCAGTTCGGCAGACATCACAATGGGGATAAAAAAAGGAACTGGGAAAAACCACATCAGCAGCGGCGACATAATGAGCGCCCCGCCAAACCCACTGAGACGACGGATGAGCCCGCCTAGGGCGGCGGAAAACAACAGAATACTGGCCGTTATCCAGCTAAATTCGATCACATAGTCACGCTATCGTCGTGCTCTCCAGAAATAAGATCACGAATTTGCTTTCGGATGACTAAATAATCTGGCGAATCTTCAATCATTTTTCGAGGCTTTGGCACTCGGATAATACTTTTGATACGGCCAGGTCGACGCGTCATCACAACAATCACATCCGATAAATTGATTGCCTCTTCAATGCTATGCGTGACCAAAACAACGGTTTTGCTTTCCTCGTCCAGGATTCGGATCATCTCGGATTGCATCATTGATCTATTTTGCGCATCCAGCGCTGCAAATGGCTCATCCATTAGCAATACCGTGGGATCTACTGCTAAGGCCCTTGCAATCGAAACGCGTTGCCGCATTCCTCCAGAGAGTTGATGTGGGTAATGCTCAACGAACTGACCTAAGCCAACCAAACTAGCGAAGTGGTCAACGATACGTTTTATTTCAGCGCTGGCCACACGTTTAATCTTGAGGCCAAATGCAATGTTTTCATAAACAGTAAGCCAAGGAAACAAGGCATAGTCCTGGAAAACCATAGCACGATCTGCGCCCGGAGCAGTCACGCGCTGGGCTGCACACTCGATATAACCAGCCGTAGGGACTTCAAACCCAGCAATTAAATTTAGCAGGGTTGTTTTGCCACAGCCGCTATGGCCAAGGATGGAGTAAAACTCATTCTTATTCACCTCCAAAGAAACATCATCAAGGGCAAGTACCTCTTGCCCTTTTGAATTCAGGGATGGGTAAATTTTTTTTACTTTTTCTACTTTGAGTGCAAGCATTTTCTTATTGTATTTATGAGTTTAAGGATCTAGCCCAAGGCATCAGGGTCTTCGCACTGTACCGAATGATGCGATCGAGGCAAAGACCAATGACACCGATCGCCAACATGCCGGTTAGGATAAAATCGGTGCGCAAGACAGTTCGGGCGTCATTGATAAGAAAGCCAAGGCCAGAATTTGCACCAACCAGCTCCGCCGCTACCAAAGCCATCCAACCAACCCCCAAACCAATCCGAATACCGGTTGTAATCTGCGGAAGAGCAGCTCTGAGAATCACGCGCGTAATCACACTCCAATTGCCCGCACCTAAACAGCGTGCAGCACGGATTAGGCTGGGCTCCACATTCTTAACGGCATCAATTGTATTCAAGAGAATGGGGAAAAATATGCCCAAAAAGATAATGAACTGATTTTGTACATTGCCCACGCCAAACCACAAAATGCTCAATGGAATCCAAGCAATTGGCGGGATCGGGCGAAGGATCTCAATGATGGGATCCACTTGTTCGTTGAGCCATTTAAAGCAGCCCATGGTGATTCCTAATGGAATAGCGACGCTCGCATAGCAAAAGGCGATAAATTCCCGCCTTAAGCTATCGCGAACGTGCTTCCACAATTCTCCGGACGCACTTAACTCCATGGCTCCGCTAAGCACACCTGTAGGCGGAGGTAACAGCGTTGCCTGGGTTTTATCAAGGACAAACCGGCTGGCAAACTCCCAGCCAGCCAGTAATATCGCCAACAAAACCAAGCGCCGGAACTGCAACAAAGAGCGGAGGTAATTCATTATTTTTTAAATGCCTTGTTATCAAATGACCAATCTTTAGTTAAATCACCTTTCTCAGGGAATGGCTGTGGCTTGGGCGTATTTAGCGGAGTCGAATACCTTGGGTAAG
>JBIJAM010000046.1:0-10690 GCA_044345755.1 Polynucleobacter sp.
GCCCTTCACTTCTGTCACGGTAATGCCCGAGACACCCACTTCCGAGAGCGCCTCGCGCACTTCGTCAAGCTTGAAGGGCTTGATGATTGCGGTTATTAATTTCATACGTTTCTCCGTTAGGAAGGGTGATTAGAAAGTCTTGGTTAAGGAAACGATGCCAGTAGAGCCGCCTAAATTTTTTCCTTGCGGGCTAGGATAGCCAGTTCCCACTGCAGTTTTTGCATTTGTTGCAATATATGCGACAGAACCCGATAGGCCACCACCAAAGTCCTTGGTAAAGCCGAGCTTCCAATCGGTGTAGCTATACATGCTTGAATTTGATGTACCTGTCAGATCTTTACCCGCAATGTACTGGTAGCCCACGTGTGCATTAAGTGCGACGCCCCATATCCCTGTGTCGTAATTAGCGGTTAAGTCGGTGTAATTCGAGCCGGTGCTATTAAAGTTTCCAAAAGCATTGGTAACCGCATATGAAAACTTTAAAAAACCAGTAACAGGCCCGGCTGTAAAGTTTTGTGCTGCGTAAATTTCAGTTGTATTTGGGTTGGCGTACGTATAACTACCTGAGGATGGGTATGCATACTGATAGACACCAATGTCGGATGCAAATCCAGGAGCAATGAGCTCTTTCTTAAAGCCACCATAGAAATTCATTTCAATTGGGGCGGAAGTAATTTGTGGGTTCAAATCACTAACCCATGCAATCGAGCTATTCCAGTTACCAATGTAAAAGCCGCTCTCATGGGCATAGTCAAAGCCGCCCTGAATTGCAGGCTTGAAATTAGACTGGCTTAGACCGCGAAAACGGTAGTCACTGACCACAGTAACGTTAGCTGTGAGCGGACTTGCCTCTGGTGCTGGTGTTGCTTGTGCAAACGCTGCTGGAGCAAAGAGTCCAGATATTGCAGCAGCAATCGCGGTTTTTTGTAGTGTGTTCATGGAATACTCCTGTTTGAGGTTAAAAAGGTGATTTCAAAAATGTTTCAATCGCTTGAACCCATTGATGGCGATTCATGGATTCCATAGTGATCCGCGTAACCCTTTCGAAATTCGGTCTTTTCCCTCTTTTAAGGCAGATGCACCAAAATAGAGCATTAAACAGCCCTACTTTGGGTCATAACTGGGCTTTAGGGCCTCTTTGCCCTCTTTTTTGTTCCTGGAGGCCCCTGAATTTCTGGGAACTCCTAAAATGAAGCATCCATTCACCCTTAACGGACGCCATTCATGCAAAAGCCAGCCCAAATCCTCGAGCAAATTCAGCGCATCGCTGAAGAGATGCAGAGCAAAGTAGGTGACGCCATTCGCAATTCACCTGCGCAAGAGATTGAAAAGAATGTGCGGGCCATGATGAATCAAGGCTTTCAGAAAATGGATCTCGTCACACGCGATGAATTTGAATTGCAAGCCAAGGTGCTTTCTAAAACGCGTGAGAAATTAGAGGCGCTCGAGTTAAAAGTGGCCGAAATGGAAAAACACCGCGCCTAATTGCCTAAAGTATCCGCAATGATGGTTGCCGGAAAGTATTTCGGTGACAGCAAGAACCAAGCAAATGCAATTGCCTGTGCAATCAAAAAGATGCCCAGTGCCACATCAAATGCAGTTGTTTGCGACCAACCTGCAGCAATTCCTAAATCGACTAAATAACCGATACCCCACTGCACAATAAATGCACCAACAAACAGTGATAAGTTGTAGGTGGTACTCACGCGCCCCGAGTAGGCTTTTGGAAAATACGTCACGATTAAACTCTGCGCCAGCACATACGATGCGCATGCAACCGCAACCAAATACCACCACGCCCATACCCACGGACCGCGCCAATAAAAAGCGCAGGCTTGCAGCAAGATGGAAGCGCCAACCATCCACGTCATGTAATGCATGGTATCGATGCCAATGCGTGCCAGTTTTGGCAAGATCCATGCATTCAGTAAGTAAGCGCACAGCAGTACTGCATTAAAACCAAATAAGATTTGAGCTGCTGTCGTTGCGCTGTAGTCCATCACTTGAATTAGCCATGGACCAAACCACAGGGTTTGAATCGCAATAAATCCACCATAGCAAAAAATACCGAGCGGCAGAATCCGCCAAAAAAAAGCATTCGTCAAAATCGGTCGGTAACTTTTCCAGGACAGATTGGCTTTCTCATCGGGATTAATCTCTTCCGCCTTCGAGCCCTCTTGAAGTCTCGCCTTGAGTGGCAGACCGACATACAAAATCAAAATTGCTAAGGCAGATAAAGCAGCCATCACAATAAATACGCCTCGCCATCCAATAAAGGGAAGCACTTCATGTACTGGCCAGCTCGTCATTAAGGCCCCAAAAGTACCAAACACCAACATGGCCGAGACCAGTTGCGGCTGCTGCTCTGACGGGAACCAGGTTCGAAAAGCGGAGAAAGCAGACATTAAACAGGCTGAGACACCAATTCCGATACACACCCGCCCAATCACTAAGGTTACAAATTGGTCAGCGAAAGCAAAAATCAGGGCGCCAATAATGGCAAAGCTCATTAATGTTATCTCGGTCGCGCGTGGACCAAATCGATCAAGGGCTAAACCCACTGGAATTTGCGTCATGCCAAAGCCAATAAAGTAGGCTGAGGATAAAAACCCCAACTCGGTGTGGCTCAAATGCAAATCACGAATGAGCTCGGGAGAAATAACAGCGTTAATGGAGCGGAAGGCATACGAGATGATGTAAGCCAAAGCAAAGCTCATGAATACGCGCAATGCGTAGCGGCCTTGCAGTGGCAACTGTATCGCCTGCTGCGGACGGCGATACCAATGCAAATTCATTTATTGCACCCGGAATTCATCAAAAAAAGGGTCCCACTTTTCTGCAGTGAGTTCAGCCTGAAACGCTTTCGCATTCGCAGGCGCTAACAGCAGCAAGGATTGTTGATAGATGCGGCTACCACCCTCGCCATCCGATCGCATAATCCAACGCACACGCATCCAGCGCTTGCCACTCGGATTCTGGATTTCAAACAAATAGTCCTCGGCAAGTCCTTTACTGCGAATTGGTCCGGCAATTAAGTACTGTGATGGGCGTTTGATTGGTGGCGTTTGAACTGCATTGGCTGACTGCAGGATGGCTTTTTGCACTTGCTCTAGCAAAGCGCCTGCTTGGGCATTGATGCTAGATGGCACCGCAATCGTGGTAATCGACATGATCGCATCATCAATCTGCGTCACTTCAAGTGTTTGCCGTAACTCGAGTCCTGCATAGGGCAAGGTCCGTTCCGCTTGCTTCGGCTTTTCGGGAAAGAGTGCGGAATATCCCAGGCGCTCAGTATTCACAGCACGCCAATCCAACTTAGGACTACAGCCCAGAATAGCTGCGCTCAACACAACTATTCCAACTGCCTTTACCAAGCCTAGCGACTGAATCGCTAGGCTGAACATCTTAAGACTAAACAACCCCCGCTCCGAGGGCCTGCTGGTCAGCATGGTAGCTTGAGCGGACCATCGCGCCGACTGCCGCATGAGTAAAGCCCATGGCGTAGGCTTCACGCTCGAACTCTTTAAATACGTCCGGATGGACATAACGCTGCACTGGTAAATGGTGACCCGATGGCGATAAGTACTGGCCAATCGTCAGCATATCGATGTTATGCGCACGCATATCGCGCATCACCTCTAGAATTTCTTCATCGGTTTCACCCAGGCCAACCATGAGTCCGCTCTTGGTTGGAATCGAAGGAAAGCGATCCTTAAAATCCTTCAGTAGCAACAGCGAGTGGGCGTAATCTGCGCCGGGCCTTGCTTGCTTGTACAGCCTGGGAACGGTTTCTAGATTGTGGTTCATGACATCGGGCAAGCCCATTTCAACATTCGCCGAAAACACATCCAATGCTTTTTCTAAACGGCCCCGGAAATCAGGCACTAATACTTCAATGCGTGTTTTAGGCGACAAGCTACGCGCTTGGGATATGCAATCTACAAAATGCTGCGCACCGCCATCGCGTAAATCATCGCGATCAACACTGGTGATAACCACATAATTTAATTTAAGGGCAGCAATCGTACGCGCTAAATTGTGGGGTTCATTGGTATCGAGTGGATCGGGTCGACCATGGCCTACATCGCAAAAGGGGCATCGACGGGTGCACTTATCGCCCATGATCATGAATGTGGCCGTGCCGCTACCAAAACATTCACCTATATTTGGACAGCTGGCTTCCTCGCAAACCGTAACCAATTCATTCTCACGCAGGATTTTTTTGATTTCAGCAAAGCGGGAATTATTCGATGCCGCCTTAACCCGAATCCAATCGGGTTTTTTTAATACTTCCTCAAGCGGCACAATCTTGATTGGAATGCGCGCCGTCTTTTCAGCCGACTTTTGCTTTCGCAGTGGGTCGTACTCTGGGGCGGACTGCATTCCAATACTGGATTTATCTACTGTCATGGTTTCCTATATGCACTGCACGTCACGCAATTGGACTTAACTGCTGTCGCAGCTGACTGACCAGGCGCTGACTGATTGATGCCATATTGTCTTCGATCCCCAATGTTCTCATATCTACCGTACGCAATCCCTTATAACCACAAGGGTGGATTTGCTCGAATGCTGCTAAATCCATATTCACATTGAGGGCAAGGCCATGGTACGAACAATGCCGAGTTACTTTTAAGCCCAATGCTGCAATCTTAGCGCCATGCCACTCGGATCCACCCCTAAACGATGGCGCAATATAGATGCCAGGGGCTCCGGGCTCGCGCTCCGCTGGCAATCCATACTCAGCCAAGGTATCCATGACCGCCTGCTCAATCCGATAAACGAACTCTTTGACATGCAAGCCATACCGGCGAAGGTCTAGCAATAAATAGACAACGATCTGCCCAGGGCCATGATAGGTAACCTGCCCGCCCCGATCGACTTGAACCAAAGGAATGGAGCCATCCGCAGCGTGCAAATTGGCAGGATCACCAGCCAATCCCAAAGTGAAAACGGGAGGATGCTCTAAGACCCAGATCTCATCGGGCGTCGATGCAGTGCGCTCTTTTGTAAATATACGCATGGCTTCATACGTTTTTTCATAATCTACTAGGCCAAGCTGCTGAATGGCTATGGTCATGCCATCTCAACTAGAGAACAATACTAACGAGGGGATGGGTTGATAAAGTGCGGTAGAGCTCATCGAGTTGCTCACGACTGGTTGCATTGATGCTGAGCGTCAACCCCATGTATTTACCATTTTGAGACGGCCGTTGCTCCACCGTTTTCTCATCAAAGATGGGGTCAAACTGTTTAGCAATATGCACTATGGCTGGCAAAAATTCAGGGGCGTCTTTCCCCATGACCTTAATTGGAAAAATAGAGGGGTATTCAATCAGTGATTTTTCTTCCATGGCCTTTACCCTTGCTGTGGCCAAGCCGGCTGACCTAGCCACTCACCCAAAATAACATTCCGTATGCAATGCAATTTACGGTGAAAAAAATGGTCTGCGCCGGGCACTACTTGAACGGTTAACTCTTGTGGCCTAGCCCAATCAAATACATTAGCCAATGGAATAGTCTCGTCGAGCTCACCATGAATCAGGATCGTATCTTTGGGCACATCCAGTAACTCCCATTTACCTGCGGCACTACCCACCATGACAAAGCGTTCTGCAGGGCGGCCTAGATCAGCCAAGGCCTTAATTAAATGGCTGCCAACAAAACTACCAAACGAGAAGCCTGCAACCACCAGTGGCAAGGTCGCAACGGAATTCGTCCAGATGTACTGTTCGGTTAATTCATTATTCATCCAGGTATGCGGATGACGCATCCATTCCGATACATGCAGCAAGTCCGCCAATTCACCAACGCCCTCATCGTGAACGCCGGCGCTACCGCCAACACCGCGAAAGTTTGGGCGCACACTAACGTAGCCTAACTGATTAAATGCCCGAGCAATCGTTTGTGCAACTTTGTTATCCATTGTTCCGCCCAGCAGCGGATGCGGATGGGCAACTAAGGCCAGGCCGCGCACCATAAAACTGGGATCGCTTTTGAGTAAATCGGGCAAGTCAATTGCCATTTCAATTGGACCAACACCACCTTCAATTGAAATCACTTGGGTACGGCTATTCATGCACGCGTCTTTTTAGATAAAGAAAGATTAAACAGCCAGCAAACGTTCAACAGGCTTGCCTTCAAGTAAATGGGATTGAATGATCTCTTCAATATCGTCGGTATCAATAAAGGTATACCAGGTGCCCTCTGGGTATATCACCATCACGGGTCCGAGGTTGCATGCATCAAGGCAGCCCGCTTTATTGACCCGAATCTTGCCTGCGCCAGAAAGCCCAAGTTCTTTAATGCGATTTTTAGCATAGGTGAATAACTCAAATGCGTTGTGCTGGGCGCAGCAATTCTCGCCATTGCTGCGCTCATTGAGGCAAAAGAAGAGGTGGTGTTTATATGCCATGTAAAAATTATATCGGTCGTTTCATTATTCGGGTGGCAAACTGATTTTGCAACACCCAAGCCATTGCAAATGGCAGCCAAATGAATGATGCCCATTTCATCAGATCATTGAAGTGAAGTAGGCGACCCTGAAACCATGCTTTTAAGGTCAAAGTAAAGTACGGATTGTCTGGAAACACGTTAACCAGTACAAGCATGGTCGCCAAACAACTGAGGCCGATCCATAGGCGGTAATTACTGCCGAGGCGCATAGCCCACAGCAGTAAAGCGCTCCCAACCAGCATGCCCCAACTGGCGCCTGCAGTCAGCCAGGCCATGCTAAATTCCCCGCCAAACTGCAAACCTGTGAAAAGGCTCTTAATCAATACCGAAGCGCCCAGCAAACTCATGAGTAGTCGCCATTGCGGGGCTTTGGCTCGCATCCCAAGGGAAAGTATTAGTCCAACCCCAAGCCAGCAGCTGGCCGTAATCAGACCTTCGCGCACCATCTGATTCATGACTAAGGTTCCCCAATCTGCTGCGCCGAGGAGTTGTCGCCACGCCCCCATACCAAGCCATGCGCTTTGGGGGTAAATTTGCGCCCATGGGAACAGGATGAATAAGGTTGCTCCGCCCCAGTTCAGCCCAAACCACATATCAAATTGCCGCCGCAGCGCGCTGCCCGATAGCCATTGGGGACCAAGCGGCACCGCCAATAGTGCGCCGATAAAGCCACCCAAGACATTGGCCCACCAATCGGTTTGACTGGGGATTCGGGTTGGTAGCCAGGTTTGTAAACTTTCTACACCGGCAGCAAGTAGCGCGCAGCAAACCAGTGCAATCGACAAGGCACTAAAACGCCGCCAACGCGGGAAGACAACGCATACCAATAAAAATCCCAAGGGGATATAGGCCAATACATTAGTCACCACATCAAATAAGGGAATGAAGCGCGGCAACGGGGCTGAAATCCAAGCAGTCCCCTTAACCCCATTTTGAAAATAAAAATCAAATGGATTAAGGCTGGTGTAAATGATCAACAAACCATAGATTAAGGCCATAGCTCGCGCCAGCGGCATAGCCTGCAATGGCCATACCAACTTACGCGGACGGGGATTTTGCCCTGATTCTGGTGACATCCTGCAATTTTAGGTCAGACCTTTCTACAATAGTGAAATGAACGGAAACTGCATCCTCGAGCGCGTCGCTGAAACACGGTCAACCAACGATGACCTTATGGCGCGCTGGCGCGCTGGCACCTTAATCGATCCGGTTGCCCGCCTGAGTAAAAAACAGACCCATGGCAAAGGGCGTGCCGGCAGAACCTGGTACGCCCGTGCCGAGGACTCACTGTCTTTTTCCTTGGCATTCCCGTTTCAAAAAAGCCCTGCTGCATTAAGTGGTCTTAGTTTGGTTGCTGGCTTGGCAGTCATTGAGGGCATCTGCAGCGCACTCAATACAAGTGAACGTGCTCTATATCAGCAAGGACTACGATTGAAATGGCCCAATGACATTGTGATCGGCCGTGCTAAGGTTGGCGGTATTTTGATTGAGGGCGGGCAAGCTGCCCCCACTGAACCAAGCTGGATGATTATTGGGGTTGGTCTTAATGTGCACTCCCATATCAGCGATGCCGCTGAATTAAAAGCGATTCACTCCGGTCCCATTGGTGGACTAGACCAACTACTAATGCAGGGTCAGGCGCTACCGGATCAGGATTACATTTGGCTTAACCTAGTCAACGCATTTGAGCACCTATGCGCCGAGTTTGATCAACATGGCTTTAGCCCTTTTATTGAACGGTGGTCGGATTGGGATGCTTATCAAGGAGAGCCTGTTTTTACAAGCGTGCGCGGAGAGAAAAACATTGAGGGCGTAGCATCAGGCATCGACCATACTGGGGCGTATCAAATTCAAACGGATCATGCGCTCGTTGCGGTTCATGCCGGCGACGTATCACTGCGCAGGCAAGCATGAGCATGTACCTCCTGTTTGATGTCGGCAATACCCGTCTGAAATGGGCGGTAGTGGAGTCGCATCAAAACCCAATTGACCGTAATAAAAAACTTTGGCTTTACTCCGGGGCAATCGATACCCAGTTGTTGCTTTCCCCTGAGCACTGCGCTGAGTTGGCGCATTACATTTTGCAAACGATCCCAAAGCCCGATACGATTGGCTTATGCTGCGTTGCTGCAGAAGAATGCGCCGTTAACCTCAAGCAGTTGTTTGCGCAGTGGCAGGATGTTGCTTGGTTTCGCTTGCGCGGAAACTCCCCTGTTGATGGTCTGCGCTCACGCTATACACAGCCCGAACAACTTGGCGCTGATCGGTGGGCCGGTCTGATTGCAGCGCGTACTTTATCGAGCGGCAATAGCGTTATTGTCAATGCTGGCACTGCCACTACGATAGATTTTCTGGGCGCCAATGGCATTCATCATGGCGGCTGGATTATTCCTGGCTTAGGCTTGATGCAATCCAGTTTGGAATTAAATACCGCAAGGCTTCCGGCCACTACAGAGGCTGAACGGGTGGATGGTTTTGGCTTATCAACCGATGAAGCTATTTATAAAGGCTGCCTGGCTGCTCAGGTGGGCGCCATTCATGAAGCATTGCAACTGGCTAAAGAAATGCACCAACCGGTTGATCGAATTTGGATTGATGGTGGAAATGCAAAAAACATCGCTGACGAATTAAAGCAGCACAGCTTTTCGAATTCCATTTCGATTGAAGCCATCAATGGCCTTGTGCTACGCGGACTTTGGTCTTGGATTCGCCAAGAATTACGCTAACTCATTCGCTGCGAATGCGCCCAAGCAGCGTTGTTGTAGAGCGCTCATAAATAAATGGAATGGCTATTGCGCTTCCACCCCAACTTTTAACCAACCGGGTTTCTTCTAGCGTGTCGATCGCGTAATCGCCACCCTTGACATAGATATCCGGTCGCACACGTTCGAGCAAGGCGACTGGCGTTTTTTCTGAAAACAGCACCACCAAGTCAACACTAGCCAAGGCCGCCAACAAAGCCTGCCGATCAGCCTCAGAATTAATCGGCCGATCATCGCCCTTGCCTAGCATTTTCACTGAGGCATCGGTATTCACGCCAACCACCAGGCTACCGCCAAGGTTGCGCGCTTGATCTAAATAGCTAGCATGGCCGCGATGCAAGATATCAAAGACGCCATTCGTAAACACGATCGGCCGCGGAAGTTTAGCTAGCGCTGCTGGCAATTCGTCTGCCTGGCATATTTTTGACTCAAAAGTGGGTTTGCTTGGAGTGGTCATCGCAGTCGATTGTCTACTTAAATGGTTTCAATGTTTTTTAGCAAGATTACAGCATGTTGCTGAATCTGTTTTTTCTCTACATCGTCGATGCGCTTCAAGTTTGCCGTCATCAAGCGGGTGCGTGGATTTTTTTCAAATTCAGACTGGTGGTTCATTAAAAAATTCCAATACAAGGTGGTGAACGGGCATGCATTCTCACCTACTCGTACATCTGGTTTATATGGGCAATGGCCGCAGTAATTGCTCATACGCTTAATGTAGGCGCCACTGGAAATATACGGCTTACTGGTGAAACGCCCACCATTGGCAAATAGCGCCATACCAGCGACGTTGGGTAATTCAGCCCACTCTACGGCATCCACATACACTGCCAAAAACCAGCTGCTTACCGCCTGAGGGGAAAGGCCGGCTAAGAGGGAAAAGTTTCCCGTTACCATCAGTCGCTGGATGTGATGGGCATAACCGTATTCAAGTGTTTGCCCAAGCACATCGGCCATGCACGCCATTTTTGTTTTACCGGTCCAATACCAGGCCGGCAACTCCCGTTGATAGCCAAAGTAATTGGCAGTTCCCATCTTGGGCATATCGAGCCAATAAACCCCGCGGATAAATTCGCGCCAACCCAGAATTTGCCGAATCAAGCCTTCTGCCGCCTCGAGACTGGCATCGCCCGCACGCCATGCCGCCTCTACGCGCCCAATGACCTCGCGTGGATTAAGTAACTTTAAATTCAGGCTCGAGGATAGGAGTGTGTGCCACCCAAACGGCGTATCGGTCCACATCGCATCTTCGTATTGGCCAAAATGCACGAGCCTTGCATCTATGAAGCGGTCCAATGCCAATAGGGCTTGCTGACGTGTGACTGGCCATAAAAAACGCTGGAGGCTGCCAGGGTGCTCTTTAAAGCGCTCCTCCACCAAGGCAAGTACTTCTTTTGTGATGGCATCCGGCTCAAAAAACTCTGGGGGGTCAATTAAGCCCGGCCCTTTTTTGGGATAACTGGATCGGTTTGCCG
>JBIJAM010000023.1:0-32823 GCA_044345755.1 Polynucleobacter sp.
CGACTGCAGCCTTATCAATATCCCGATCATTATTAAATTCCAGAGATATGCTGGTGCTGCCGAGGGAATTTACCGAGCTAATGAGCTTGATGCCATCGATGGTAGAAAATTCTTTTTCAAGTGGCAGTGCAACTGCTGATGCCATGGTTTCTGGCGAAGCGCCAGGCAAACTCGCACTGACTGAAATGACCGGCGTATTAAAGCTGGGTAGGGCGGCAACCGGAATTTTGGTATAGGCGACGATGCCTGCAATCACTGTCGCCAGCGACAGCAAGGTGGTCATAATGGGCCGCCGAATACACAGCTCAGACAGCGTCATTTTTTCTCGGGAGCCGCGGGGGCGGTGGGCGCTGGTTTAGCCAGTGCTTTTGGTGTGTTGGCGGGCTTTGCTTCGCGTACTTTAGTGCCGGGCCGCAGATTTTGTTTGCCTTCAACGATAACGCGTGAGCCTGCATCAATTCCTTCAATCACCGCATTGCCTTGATACTCGTAGAGCACTTTGACCGGTTTCATGACCACTTTATCGTCGTCCTTTTCAACCAGGTAGACAAAGCGGCCCTTGGGGTTGATGACAACTGCCTGGGATGGAATGAGCATGACATCGTTTAAGGTGCTGGCTTCCAATTTGACTCGCGCAAACTGTCCTGGAATCAATGCACCATTTTTATTCTCGAGGCGGGCCTTCAAACGTACCGCACCAATCACGGGATCCACTTGGTTATCGATCACATAAACCAGACCGGGATACTGAGTGGTTTCGACATTACCGATGCTTACGCTGACTGGAAGCGGTGCATCGTCCTTGCGTGACTTCAGCAACAATGGAATATCGCGCTCAGGAACAATGAACGCGACGTTAATTGGATCCAGTTGCGTAATGGTGACCATTGCACCCGTAGTCGAGGTTGCAGTCGAGCTAGTGGATGAGACCACCACGTTGCTTGCTTGTACTAAAGAGCCTGGAAAGACATTAATAATGCCGGCGCGCCCATCGATTGGGGAGCGCAAGTAATTGAAAGACAGCTGCACCTCGGCAGCACGAGCTGCCGCTTGGGTTGATGCGGCATTGGCTTCTGCTGTATCAAGTCCGGCTTTGGATATGAAATTCTTGGCTACCAATTCTTTGGCGCGCGCCAGTTGACGTTTTGCGTCGTTGGCCAGCGCTTGGGCTCGATCAAAATTGGCTTTGTCGGTCCGGTCATCGAGGGTAAAAAGTAAGTCCCCCTTTTTAACGATCTGGCCTTCCGAAATATTGACCTTGGAGACGATGTTTGTAATTTGTGGGCGGATATCAACAATGCTCGCGGCTGCAATAGTACCGGTTGCTTCGATCACGAACGGAACATCTTTGCGTTCCACAATCACGCTACTAACCGTTTGTGGACCACCTCTTTTGCTGGCAGGCGGGTTAAAGTGATCGTAGGCCTTATTAGCCGCAAATAGGATTACCGCAAGCGCAAGAATCCACCATTTGCGGCGGATGGCAAACGCCCATGTGCTGGCAAAGTCAATTTTTGACCACAGCAATGCGATTCTCGACAGCAGGTAGTTGCTGACCCTTTGAATGGTTTGCAACAGCGACGAGGCAACTTTGCTTAACCAGGGTGTTTTTGGAGCGTTTTCAGCCAATTAATCTCAGTTTTTCTTAGGTATCTAGCAATGAAGCTATTGGGTGCTTTTGGATGCCCCATTCTCTCATAAGCCTTTGGGCTTGGGGTAAAGCCAGCCTGCCTGGAAAGCGGCCTAAAACTACCCCTCTAAAGTGCTCTAGGCACTTCGTTTTGCGAGCAACTCTTCTACCCCGCGGTTGGCCAAGGCATCGGCTAGCTCATTGCCGGGGTGGCCATTGTGACCGCGCACCCAATGCCAGGCAATTTGGTGACCGGGCAGGAGGGCGTCGAGCTCTTGCCAAAGGTCAGCGTTTTTAACGGGCTCGCGACTGGAGGTTCGCCATTTTCGCTTTTTCCAACCTTCCAGCCATTCAGTAACCCCTTTTTGAACGTACTGGGAGTCGGTGTACAGAGAAACGCTGGAACGTTGCTTGAGGGCGCGCAGCGCATGAATCACTGCGCTCATCTCCATGCGGTTGTTGGTGGTTAGGTCAGCACCTCCATGCATATGCCGTTCATGCTCTCCAGAGCGTAATACTGCACCCCAGCCTCCAGGACCTGGGTTGCCTTTGCAGGCTCCATCGGTATAAATAGTGATGTGGGGAAGAGTAGGATCAGACTGGCTCATGGCGGTCATGTTGGTTGTGGGGAGTAGTAGGCTGTATTTTGCTCTCCACCACGGGATTGAGCTGACGTAGCGGCGAGGGTCGTTTTTGTGCTGCACGACCTACGAGGCGCATGCCAGGGTGACGTTTGACCGCAGAGACCATAAATACGCCGCCAAAAATAGGCCACCACCGATTGCCCATGGGCTCCAGGTAATTCATGCGCGCAATGGCTGACTCACCTTGCAGGGGCAGTTTGTAGCAGGCAAAGTGGCCTCGGTCTAAGGAGAAATTCAGTAACTTTAACCAGTCACGGATGCGCAGTAGGTTAATAAACTGACCTTCTCTCGGTAAAAATGGCTTACCAATTAAGCGGCCAAGGTATTGCCGCGCGCCCCACAGGCTGGCAGGGTTAAATCCAGACAAGATGAGTCGTCCCTCGGGCACCAAGACGCGATCGGCCTCACGCAGAATGTGATGCGGGTCATCCGCAAACTCCAATACATGGGGCAATACCAATAGATCCACGCTTTCTGCCGCAAAGGGCAGCTCGTCGGGCAAACCTTCGATGACGTGCCAAGTCGGTGTTATCGATATGTTTGATTGCGCACCGAATGATTGATCGGCATGCGTTAACAGGGCGCGCATTGGCATCCGGTTTTCGCGTAAACAATGGAGTTGCGGCAAGCCAATTTGAACCGCATTAAAGCCAAATACATCCACGACCGTTTTATCGAACCACACCTGCTCTTGACGCAAAACATATTGACCTGGGGGAGAAGCAAGCCACGCATCCCAGGAGCCATCCGCTGACAAAATAGGGCTTTCTGGCGAGGCTTGGGTTGGTATCATGTGCCTATGGTAACGAAATCCACATTGCAAGTCTGGCCGATCCCGGCATTTGACGACAACTACATCTGGTGCATTCACGATGGGGAGTCTGCTTTAGTGGTCGACCCCGGTGATGCGGGGCCGGTATTGGACTACCTAGAGAGTCAGTCGCTGACCCTCACCGGCATTCTGATTACCCACCACCACGCAGACCACACGGGCGGCATTCAGGATTTGTTGGCCTACGTCGCCACGGACTCCCTTCCGGTTTATGGCCCAGCAGCAGAAGCCATTCCGGGACGAACCCAGGCCTTGATGGAGGGTGACCGGGTGGAATGCGCCGCTCCAGCGATTGCGTTCACGGTCTTGGAGGTGCCCGGCCATACCTTGGGGCACATTGCCTACTTTGCCGCCGGTAATGCACCCAAGCTTTTTTGTGGCGACACCTTATTTGCAACCGGTTGTGGTCGCTTGTTTGAGGGAACCCCCACCCAGATGTCGCAGTCCTTGGCAAAATTTGCGGCCTTGCCATCCGAGACTGCGGTCTACTGTACCCACGAGTACACACTCTCGAATATCCGCTTTGCCTTGGCGGTAGAGCCAAATAATTCCGACCTCGTCACCTGGTCGAATACGGCACAGGCCTTGCGTCAAGCCAATGAGCCGACGGTGCCAACCACGATTGGCCATGAGTTGCGAGTGAATCCCTTTATGCGCTCAAATCAACCCGACGTGATTGCATCCGCTTTGCGCGTATCTGGCGCTGCTGCATTGCCAAGCCCAGCACATGTGCTTGCGGCTATTCGGGCATGGAAGGATCGGTTCTGATGCGCTTGCGCCAATGTGATTTAGGGCGCTGGTGTTTGCATTGGCGAGCCCTTCTGGCTGTCGCGATGGTGTCGGCCTTATCGGGTTGCGCCAGTATGGGTAACGATTGGTCTTCAGATGCCGACGGCAGCGGCGCCAGTAACCCACGCGCAGCTAAGGCACCTCGAGTTGACCTCAGTAAGCAGTCGGTAAGCAGCCTAACTGCCCCATCCAGCAATTTATGGCTTCGCATCCAAGATGGTTTTACGATGCCCGAGCTGAATAGTCCGCTAGTGATTACAGAGACGCGCCGCTTGGCGGCGAAACCCGAATACGTTCAACGCTCGATGGCGCGCTCATCGCGCTATTTGTTCTACATTGTTGAAGAAGTGAATTTACGCGGAATGCCCACTGAAATCGCTTTGTTGCCTTTTGTCGAGAGTGCCTTCAATCCGGTAGCCAAATCTACTGCAAAAGCGATGGGCATTTGGCAATTTATGCCGGCGACTGGAAAAGATTTCAAGTTAACGCAAAACGTGTTTCGTGATGAGCGTCGCGATGTCTTGCAGTCAACGCATGCTGCGCTGGATTACCTGCAACGCTTGCATCGGCAGTTCGGCGACTGGCAGCTGGCACTGGCAGCATACAACTGGGGTGAGGGCAATGTGGCCAAAGCAATTAAGCGCAATCAGGCGGCTAGACTTCCAACCGATTACCTGAGCTTGAAGATGCCCAAAGAGACCCGTGATTACGTTCCTAAACTGATGGCGTTTAAAGCCATCGTTTTGGATCCGAAGGCGTACGGCATTGTTTTGCCGGAACTTGAAAACCACCCGTATTTTGTAGCGATTGACGTTACCCGCGACATTGATGTGGAGGTGGTGACAAACTTATCGGGTCTTACGCCTGAAGAATTTCGTAATCTCAATCCATCGTTTAATAAGCCGGTTATCTTAAGTGCTGCTAATCAGCAAATCCTCTTGCCATTTGGCCACGCAGAGGTGTTTCAAGAGAATCTCAAAAATTACTCTGGACCACTGTCCACCTGGACCGCCATCCGGGTTCCAGCGACGGAGTCAGCGGACCAGCTTGCAAAGCGGTTAGGAGTGAGCGTGGCAGTGTTGCGTGAGGTCAATGCAATACCTTCTGGTATGCGCGTCAAAGCGGGATCGACCGTCCTGATACCAAAGCCCAGCACAAAGTCGGCCGATGTACCCGAGCACCTGGCCGAAAATGCCAGCCTCAATTTAGTCAGGCCGGCCCCAGTGAAAAAGGGGGCAGCACCTGCCACCGCCGGCAAGAAAGCCAATCCTGCACCATCTAAAACCGCACAAAATAGCGCAAAGCCCAGCGTCAAGGCAGCGGCTAATCCACCTACTCAGCAAAAGCCCGTATCGACAGACCCCGCCAAATCTGCGAAAACAGCTACTGTAAAGGCTGGCGCTACCCCGCAATAGGTAGATTTAGCTTTTGCGCGGCAGCAGTGCCGAATCCATTTAAGTACTTTTTTAGGTAAATCATGTCCTACAAAACCTTTCACGCCCAATCCATTCAAGATCCCCATGCTTTTTGGGGAGAGGAAGCAAAACACATCCACTGGGAAAAGCCGTTTGATACGGTGCTGGACTACTCCAAGCCGCCGTTTGCGCATTGGTTCAAGGGCGGACTAACCAATCTTTGCTACAACGCAGTCGATCGGCATTTGGCTGAGCGCGGCGATCAAATCGCCTTAGTGGCCGTCTCCACCGAGACCGATATTGAAAAAGCCTATACCTTTAAAGAGTTGCATGCTGAAGTCAATCGCATGGCTGCCATTTTGAAAGCCAATGGGGTTAGCAAAGGGGATCGCGTATTGATTTACATGCCGATGATTGCGGAAGCCAGTTTTGCGATGCTGGCGTGCGTGCGCATTGGGGCAATTCATTCCGTGGTGTTTGGCGGCTTTGCATCGCACAGCTTGGCATCGCGCATTGAAGATGCCACGCCCAAAATGATTATTACGGCTGAGGCGGGTATGCGTGGTGGTAAGGCAGTGCCATACAAGCCGCTACTCGACGAGGCCATTACGCTCTCGTCCTACAAGCCTGCAAAAGTATTGATCGTCAACCGCGGCTTAACTGAGTTTGCGATGGTGGATGGGCGTGATCTTGATTACACCGCCGAGCGCTTAGCGCATATCAATGCAGAGGTGCCGGTAGAGTGGGTTGACGCAACCCACACCTCCTATATTTTGTATACCAGCGGAACAACCGGTAAACCCAAGGGTGTGCAGCGCGACACTGGTGGCTATGCGGTAGCGCTGGCATCGGCAATGCGCCTGATTTTTTGCGGCAGGCCCGGTGAAACCATGTTCACTACGTCCGATATTGGTTGGGTTGTAGGGCACAGTTTCATTATTTATGGACCGCTGATTAATGGCACGGCCACCATCATGTACGAAGGAACTCCCTTGCGTCCGGATGGCGGAATTTGGTGGAGCCTGGTTGAGAAATACAAGGTGTCGGTGATGTTCTCTGCGCCGACAGCAATTCGGGTGCTAAAGAAACAAGACCCTGCTTTCTTAACCAAATATGATTTATCGAGCTTGCGTACCTTGTTCTTGGCGGGCGAACCCCTGGATGAGCCAACGGCGACTTGGATTCATGAGGCCATTGGCAAGCCAGTGGTGGATAACTATTGGCAAACCGAAACTGGCTGGCCTATTTTGGCGATTCAGCGCGGCGTTGAAGTCATGCCCCATAAATTCGGCTCTCCTGGCTTGCCGGTATTTGGGTACAACATGAAGTTATTGGATGAGGCTACGGGCGAGGAATTAGGCCCCGATCAAAAAGGAGTGGTAGCGATTGAAGGTCCTCTGCCTCCAGGCTGTATGCAAACCGTATGGGGCGATGATGCGCGGTATGTGAAAACCTACTGGAGCACCATTCCCGGCAAGCTGATCTATTCGACTTTCGATTGGGGCATTAAAGATAAGGATGGCTACTACTTCATTCTGGGCCGTACCGATGATGTCATCAATGTCGCCGGTCACCGTTTAGGTACCCGCGAAATCGAGGAGAGCATCTCGAGCCATGCCAACATTTCCGAGGTGGCAGTCGTTGGCATTGAAGATAAATTGAAGGGCCAGGTTGCGATTGGGTTTGCAATTCCAAAGGATGCTTCGAACGTTGCTAATCTGGAAGCAGAGTTAATGAAAACCGTGGACTCGCAATTGGGCGCGGTGGCGAGGCCTGCACGCGTTTACATTGTTACGGCCTTACCGAAGACCCGTTCTGGGAAGATTGTGCGGCGTGCGTTACAAGCCGTTGCGGAAGGGCGGGATCCGGGCGATATCAGTACGATGGAAGACCAATCGGTGCTGGCGCACATTAAAACGGTGATTCAGGAAAGCGTCAAAAAAAGCTAGGAAAAACTGACCCTAAAAAGCCGAAACGATAGGGAAATTAAAGCAGGGACTGGGCAGCCGCACCGCCCAGTAAGGCTGGGGCTGGTTTAGCGGGAAGTGGGCCTACGAACTGGTATTATTATTGGGTTCGTAACTCAATAAATTACCCTAGCGCTTAAAAACACTCACCTCCCGCAACCACTTCCGGGTAGGCTATTTCGGGGTGTTGAGCGTTGGATGGCAGCAGGGATTGGAGATGGTTTGTCACCCTTGCTTCCTTCTTTTCCCCCAGCCGTTTTGGCCTTAGCCGACGGAACTCTATTTTCAGGCTATAGCATTGGCGCTCCCGGCGAAACCGCTGGCGAGGTCGTTTTCAATACCGCCTTAACCGGCTATCAGGAAATCATTACCGATCCAAGTTATTGCCGTCAGATTGTGACCCTGACCTATCCGCACATTGGCAATGTGGGCATCAATGCCCAAGATGCTGAATCATCGCAAATTCATGCGGCCGGTTTAGTGATTAAAGACCTCTCGCGCCGAGTATCAAACTTTCGCTCAGAGCAAAGCCTCGAGTCGTATTTGCAAAAGTCAGGCATTCCTGGCATCGCCGGCATCGATACCCGCAAGCTAACCCGTTTGCTGCGCGATAAGGGTGCCCAGTCGGGCGCGATTGTGGCTGGTAAGATGGGTGATGATCCCGTCGCTCTAGGTAATAGGGCCCTAGCGCTTGCAAAGGCATTTCCAGGAATGAGCGGCCTAGATCTAGCCCAGGTTGTTAGTACCAAAAACGCATACCCTTGGCGCGAAGCCGAGTGGGAGCTGCACGGCCCCGATGGCAAACCCGCCTACCGCAGCCTTGACAGCAAAAAATCCACCAAGAAAGTGGTGGCGTATGACTTTGGCGTTAAGCGCAATATTTTGCGCATGCTCACGGAGCGCGGTTGCGAGTTAACGGTGGTGCCCGCGAAAACGACGGCAGCAGAAGTTCTGGCCATGAAACCCGATGGCGTGTTTTTCTCCAACGGACCCGGCGATCCTGGCCCTTGTGATTACGCCATTAGCGCCGCAAAAGAAATCATCGAGCAGGGCGTTCCCACGTTCGGTATCTGTTTGGGCCATCAAATTATGGGCCTCTCTGCTGGCGCGAAGACCTTGAAAATGAAATTCGGTCATCACGGCGCGAACCACCCGGTAAAGGATTTGGATAGCGGGCGGGTTGCGATTACGTCCCAGAACCATGGATTTGCCGTTGATGCTAAAACATTGCCCAGCAATGTACGTGTGACCCACGTATCCCTTTTCGATGGCTCGCTGCAGGGCCTGGCGTGGACAGACAAGCCCGCCTTTTGCTTTCAGGGGCACCCCGAGGCATCACCCGGACCCCATGACATCGCTTACTTATTCGATCACTTTATGGACTTAATGCATGCCGCTCCAACCAGTAAACAAGGAGGCAAATAATGCCTAAGCGGAGCGACATTAAAAGTATTCTGATTATTGGCGCAGGACCGATCGTGATTGGTCAGGCTTGTGAATTTGATTACTCGGGCGCGCAAGCATGTAAGGCGCTACGTGATGAGGGCTACAAAGTTATTCTGGTGAATAGCAATCCAGCAACCATCATGACCGATCCCGAGATGGCCGATGTCACCTACATTGAGCCGATTACATGGGAAGTAGTCGAGCGCATTATTGCGACGGAAAGGCCCGATGCCATTTTGCCGACGATGGGTGGTCAAACGGCACTCAATTGCGCCTTGGATTTGCATCGTCACGGCATTTTAGAAAAGTACGGTTGCGAATTAATCGGCGCATCACCCGAGGCGATTGATAAAGCAGAAGACCGTCAAAAGTTTAAAGATGCAATGACCAAGATTGGCCTTGGTTCTGCTAAATCCGGCATTGCACATTCGATGGATGAAGCTGTCGCTGTGCAACAGCGCATTCAGAAAGAAACGGGCAGCGCTGGTTTCCCGGTAGTGATTCGTCCTTCCTTTACGATGGGCGGCTCGGGTGGCGGCATTGCCTATAACCGCGAAGAATTTGAAGAAATTTGTAAGCGTGGCTTGGAGCTTTCACCAACGGGTGAGCTCTTGATTGAAGAATCCCTGCTGGGCTGGAAAGAGTTTGAGATGGAAGTGGTGCGTGACCGCGCCGACAATTGCATCATCGTCTGCTCGATTGAGAATTTGGATCCGATGGGCATTCATACAGGTGACTCAATAACAGTTGCTCCGGCCCAAACGCTTACCGATAAAGAGTATCAGTTGATGCGCAATGCATCGATTGCAGTGTTGCGTGAAATCGGTGTGGATACTGGCGGATCGAACGTGCAGTTCTCGATCAATCCAGTTGATGGTCGCATGATCGTGATTGAGATGAATCCTCGCGTATCACGCTCTTCTGCATTGGCTTCGAAAGCCACTGGCTTTCCGATTGCAAAAGTTGCTGCAAAGTTAGCCGTAGGCTATACCTTAGATGAACTGCACAACGACATTACCGGTGGCGCTACACCAGCCTCGTTTGAGCCATCGATTGATTATGTTGTAACGAAGATTCCCCGTTTTGCATTTGAGAAGTTTCCCCAAGCGGATTCGCGTTTAACTACGCAAATGAAATCCGTTGGTGAGGTGATGGCCATTGGCCGCACCTTCCAAGAGTCCTTTCAGAAAGCCTTGCGCGGTCTTGAGGTCGGCGTTGATGGCCTGGATGAGCGTTCAACCGATTTAGAGGACATCATTCAAGAGATTGGTGAGCCGGGCCCTGACCGCATTTGGTATTTGGCCGATGCATTCCGCATGGGCATGGGTCTGGATGAGATCTATGAAGAAACCAAAGTAGATCCTTGGTTCTTAGAGCAGATCGAAGAGTTAATTACGATTGAAAATACCTTAAAGCAGCATACGATCGATGGTTTGTCTGCACAGGAGTGGCGCTTTTTAAAGCAAAAAGGATTTTCGGATCGCCGCTTAGCGAAGCTGCTTAAGGCCGATGCTACCGCTGTTCGGACTGCTCGCCACCGCCTGAAGGTATTTCCGGTTTATAAGCGCGTTGATACCTGCGCTGCGGAGTTTTCAACCAATACGGCCTACATGTATTCCACCTACGAAGCAGAGCATGGTGAGTGCGAGTCACAGCCTAGTAATCGCGACAAGATCATGGTGCTCGGCGGCGGACCCAACCGCATTGGACAAGGCATTGAATTTGATTACTGCTGCGTGCATGCTGCGCTTGCCATGCGCGAAGACGGTTACGAGACTATCATGGTCAACTGCAATCCCGAGACGGTATCAACGGACTACGACACATCGGATCGCTTGTACTTTGAGCCCTTGACCCTAGAAGATGTTCTGGAGATTGTTGCTAAAGAAAAGCCGAAGGGCGTGATCGTGCAGTACGGCGGTCAAACGCCGCTCAAACTGGCTTTGGATTTAGAGGCCAACGGCGTTCCGATCATTGGCACATCCCCCGACATGATTGACGCCGCAGAAGACCGCGAGCGTTTCCAAAAGCTGCTCCACACCCTAGACTTACGTCAACCGCCGAATCGCACAGCGCGCGCTGAAGATGAAGCTTTGCGACTGGCCGATGAAATTGGTTACCCCTTAGTAGTTCGCCCATCCTATGTGCTAGGCGGTAGGGCAATGGAAATTGTGCACGATGGCCGTGATTTAGAGCGCTATATGCGCGAAGCAGTCAAGGTATCGCATGATTCACCAGTGCTACTAGATCGCTTCTTAAATGACGCGATTGAATGCGATGTGGATTGCATCAGCGATGGCGAAAGCGTTTTTATTGGCGGTGTGATGGAGCACATCGAACAGGCAGGCGTGCACTCGGGTGACTCGGCTTGCTCATTGCCGCCGTACTCCTTATCGGAAGCCACCGTCGACGAAATCAAACGCCAAACCGCAGCCATGGCCCGAGGCCTCAATGTGGTTGGTCTGATGAATGTGCAGTTTGCGATTCAGAATGTCGACGGCAATGATGTGATTTATGTCCTGGAAGTTAATCCCCGCGCATCGCGGACCGTGCCATTTGTATCGAAGGCGACCGGCTTGCAATTGGCCAAGATTGCTGCGCGTTGCATGGTGGGCCAAACCTTAGCCAAACAAGGCATTACACGCGAAGTCATTCCGCCGTATTTCTCCGTCAAGGAAGCAGTCTTTCCATTTAATAAATTCCCTGGCATTGATCCAATCCTCGGACCAGAGATGCGCTCCACTGGCGAGGTAATGGGGGTTGGTAAAACCTTCGGTGAAGCTTTGTTTAAGTCGCAACTCGGCGCTAGCATCAAGCTTCCTAAAACCGGCACGGTGGTATTGACCGTAAAAGACAGTGATAAAGGTAAAGCGGTTGCAGTCGCCCAGCTCTTGCATGAACTCGGCTTTCCGATGGTGGCAACCAAGGGCACTGCCGCAGCCATCGCTGCTGCTGGTTTACCCGTGCGTGTTGTCAATAAAGTGAAGGACGGCAGGCCTCACATCGTTGACCTGATTAAAAACCGGGAAATTTCACTGGTCTTTACGACCGTGGATGAGACCCGTACTGCCATTGCAGATTCACGTTCGATTCGAACCAGTGCTCAGGCGAACGGCGTTACGTACTACACCACGATCAGTGCAGCACGGGCGGTGATGGATGGCCTGATGGCGTCAAAAAGCGGCGCTAAAGATTCACTTGAAGTCTATTCGCTGCAAAATTTACACCGCAGCCTCGAATAGTCTCTGTAAATACCGTCAACCTAGCTTAAACTAGTTCTTTATTTCGTAGATAAGCTAGGTTGCAGTATGAATACCATTCCGATTACCAAAGTTGGCGCTGAACTGCTCAAGGCTGAGTTGCATCGCCTCAAGCACGTCGAGCGTCCGGCTGTTATCAATGCCATTTCAGAGGCGCGTGCGCAGGGTGATTTATCCGAGAACGCCGAGTACGATGCCGCAAAAGAAAAGCAAGGTTTTATCGAGGGCCGCATCAAGGAGCTCGAGACCACATTGTCTGGCGCTCAAATTATTGATCCCGCAACCTTGGAAGTGGATGGCCGTATAGTGTTCGGTGCCACTGTTGACCTTGAGGATTTGGAAGATGGCACAAAATTAACCTACCAAATCGTTGGCGATGATGAGGCAGACATTGCGCTTAATAAAATTTCGATTAGCTCGCCGATTGCGCGTGCCTTGATCGGCAAAGAAGAGGGCGACGTGGTGGCGGTTCAGGCCCCGGCAGGTAATCGCGAAGTGGAGATTTTGGCAGTCCGCTACATTTAAATGACCACCCTTGCAACGGATCGCCTTGCGCTATTCCAGCGCCTATTTGTCCTGATTGCTGGGGTATGGGTCGGTAGCCTCTTTACGGTGGGCTATTTGGTAGTCCCCACCATCTTCGCTAACTTACAAGATCGCCAAGTTGCCGGCATGATTGCAGCAGCCATTTTTCAAGCCGAGGCCTACGTCAGCGTGCTTGTATGTGTTGCTTTGCTTTTGATGACCAATACCTTGATTAAGCGCAACATCGGTAACTACCGCAGTACCCGTTGGGTGATCCTCGTACTGCTATTGATTTCGGCTATGACGTGTTTCGGTTTTATTCCGTATATGAACGCCCTTCGCCAAGAGGCATTGCTATTGGGTATACCAGTGATGGCATCGCCGTCTGCAAGCCTCTTTGGGCGTCTGCATGGCATCTCCAGTGGGCTATTTTTAATACAGAGCCTCTTGGGTCTGTGGATGGTGTGGCGTTTAACGCGCCACCCAAAAAACCCTTAGCCCACAGAAAAGAAATTAACCCAGGGACTTTTTCTTAGTACTGGCTTGCCGCACCTTACGGCGCTTTACCGGACCTGTTGGTGCTGCCGCCCGCTTGTAGCCGGGTGAGGACCAACCAATCTTAGACTCAGCAGCATCAGCGCGCGTTGGGCGTGCGGATGCGCTTTTGGATGCCACTTTGCGAGCAGGGGCTTCTGTTTTGCCGAAGGGTTTGGCCGCAGCGGTGCGACGTGCAGAGCGCTCCGATGTGCTGGTAGCGCCACGATTAACAGGGCGGTTAGGCGAGCGTGGTGCCTGAATTGATTTCTTAGTTTTGTTACCACCCCGTGCGTAAGGCGCGTTGGCATCTTTGATGAGGGGCTCGGGGCGCCAGATAACCAGTAATTTACCGATGTGCTGCACTGGCGCGGCACCCAGTTTGTCGCACAGCGCTTCATAAATAGCAATCCGGTTTTCGCGATCATCACCAAAGACGCGCACTTTTATTAAGTTATGGCTATTAATGGCGATTTCTGCCTCTTTGACAACGCCCGGGGTTAATCCATCGTTCCCAATCATGACAACTGGGCTGAGGTCGTGGGCTTTGGCTTTAAGCGCTTTACGCTGGGCGGGGGAGATGATGAGTGCAGTCATGCCTCGATCATAGAGCATTGCTGTTTATGAGACCGGAATAAGCAGGTAAAGTAGAGCGTTCGGCTCAGCACTGTAGAGTTGAAGTTAACCGATTGGGATTACGTGGCAAAGAATAAATTCAATAAAAGCTGGCTGCAGGACCACCTGATGGATCCCTACGTCAAGATGGCGCAAAAAGAGGGCTATCGCGCACGCGCGGCATATAAGCTCAGCGAAATCGACGAGCAGGACCATTTGATCAAGGCCGGAATGGTGGTGGTCGATTTGGGCAGCGCGCCCGGCAGCTGGTCGCAGTACGTGCGCAATCGCTTAACTGAACTCGGCAAACACAACCCCAAGATCGAATCCGGCAAGCCCGATGGCGTGATTGTTGCGATTGATATGCTGCCCATGGAGGCCATTGCCGATGTCAGCTTCATTGAGGGTGATTTTCGGGAGGAAGAGGGCCTACGCGCACTAGAGTCCTTATTGCCCCCCAGTTGCAATGGCAAAGTCGATTTGGTTTTGTCGGACATGGCACCCAATTTATCGGGCGTTGGTATTGCCGATGCAGCGCGCATGGCAACCCTCGCTGAGTTGGCCTTGGATTTTGCCAAGGATCACCTGCAGCCCGATGGCGCTTTATTGATTAAATGCTTTCATGGCAGCGGCTACAGTCAAATTGTGGAGACCTTTAAGAAGGTGTTTAAGACGGTTTCAGCACGAAAACCCAAAGCCTCCCGTGACCGCTCGTCGGAGACCTTTTTGCTGGGTCGCCACTTGAAACCGCCAAAACAGCCCTAAAATAGTAAATAACCCCTATATATTCAGTGGTTTTAGCCAATAAAAATAGGCTAAACCCTTGAATTACGGAGGTAGTAGAATCATTTACATGAGGAAGCTGTCTTTTCGACTGCTTTTGTATTGGAAGAACTCCCGGATTAATCCGGCAAAGGTGGGTATTTGAACAACAATATGTTCCAAAAAATCGGCGTCTGGTTCATTGTGGGCCTCGTCCTTTTTACTGTGTTTAAACAGTTCGATAAGCCAAACACGCCTGAGCGAGTGACCTATTCCCAGTTTATGGATGACGCGCGGGATGGCAAAGTCCGCCGCGTTGATGTCCAAGGCCGCACCCTACAAGTCACTCCAGTTGATGGAAACAAATACTCCCTGATTTCTCCAGGGGACATCTGGATGGTTGGCGACCTGATGAAGGCCGGCGTCCAAGTGACTGGTAAAGCAGAAGACGAACCCAATTTATTGATGTCGGCCTTGTATTACCTCGGACCTACATTGTTGATTATTGGTTTTTGGTTTTTTATGATGCGGCAGATGCAAGGCGGCGGCAAAGGCGGCGCATTCTCCTTTGGTAAATCAAAAGCCCGCCTCGTGGATGAGAACAGCAATACCGTTACCTTTGGTGATGTTGCTGGTTGCGATGAAGCCAAAGAAGAAGTATTTGAGATTGTTGACTTCCTCAAGGATCCGCAAAAGTTCCAAAAGCTGGGCGGCCATATTCCGCACGGCGTTTTATTGGTGGGCCCTCCCGGCACTGGTAAGACTTTGCTTGCGCGTGCCATTGCAGGCGAAGCCAAGGTGCCATTCTTCTCAATTTCAGGCTCTGACTTCGTTGAGATGTTTGTTGGTGTTGGCGCATCCCGTGTGCGCGACATGTTTGAGAACGCAAAGAAAAATGCCCCTTGCATCATTTTCATTGATGAGATTGATGCGGTCGGTCGCCATCGTGGCGCCGGTATGGGTGGCGGCAATGATGAGCGCGAACAAACCTTAAACCAAATGCTGGTTGAGATGGATGGTTTTGAAAGCAATAGCGGCGTGATCGTGGTTGCAGCAACCAACCGTTCTGACGTATTGGATCGTGCATTACTGCGCCCAGGTCGCTTTGACCGTCAAGTGCACGTTGGCTTGCCTGACATTCGTGGTCGCGAGCAGATTCTGCAAGTGCATATGCGCAAGGTACCCATTAGCCCCGACGTTAATGCAGCCGTGTTAGCGCGCGGTACACCAGGTTTCTCTGGCGCTGATTTAGCCAACTTGGTGAATGAGTCTGCACTTTTTGCTGCACGCCGCAATAAGCGTTCAGTCGACATGCAAGATTTTGAAGATGCGAAAGACAAAATCTACATGGGTCCAGAGCGTAAGTCGGCTGTGATGCGTGAAGAAGAGCGTCGCAATACGGCATACCATGAGGCTGGCCATGCAGTAGTTGCTAAGGTGTTACCAAAAGCCGACCCTGTGCATAAAGTGACGATCATGCCGCGCGGCATGGCCCTGGGCGTTACATGGCAACTTCCAGAGTTTGACCGAGTGAATTTATACAAAGATCGGATGCTAGAAGAGTTAGCTATTTTGTTTGGTGGCCGTGCAGCCGAAGAAGTGTTTCTGAATTCCATGAGCACGGGTGCATCGAATGACTTTGAACGCGCAACCAAGATGGCGCGCGATATGGTGACGCGCTACGGTATGAGTGATAGCCTGGGTACTATGGTGTATGTGGATACCGAGCAACAGGGCATGTTCGGCCCGAATAGCTCGAAGTCGGTTTCGGAGTTAACCCAGCAAAAAGTCGATGCGGAAATTCGGAGTTTGATTGATAGCCAATATGCGCTGGCGAGATCGATTCTCGAAAGCCACAAAGACAAGGTCGAGGCGATGGTCACTGCGCTCATGGATTGGGAAACCATCGATGCTGAGCAAATCAACGACATCATGGATGGCCGTCCCCCACGGGCACCCAAGCCACTAGCTGCAACTGCCTTTGGCAACTCTGCGGGTGGCCCAACTGAACCAACCGCGGGTAGTGCACCCGCAGCTGCGTAAATAGCGCCTTCGATTAGCGCAATGCAATTGCTTAAACAGCCCGCAACATGGCGTTGCGGGCGTTTTCTTTTTGAGCTAGGGCAAAGGCGAGCCAATCGGCAGCGGCCTCTGGTGATGGGCATACTCAATGCCACGCCCGATTCATTTTCGGATGGCGGCCGCTTTCATGCAAAAGACGATGCCGTACGGCAAGCAGAGGCAATGATTGTTGCTGGCGTTGATTTAATTGATATTGGCGGTGAATCAACCAAACCCGGCGCAATTCCGGTTTCACTGCAAGAAGAATTAGATCGGGTGCTGCCGATCATTGAGTCGCTCAAAGACTGTGGCGTTGCTTTATCCATCGATACCTACAAAGCAGAAACCATGCGCCAGGCTTTGCTGGCCGGCGTGGATTGCGTGAATGATATTTGGGCCTTACGCCAAGCCGGCGTAGAAAGCGTGGTACTAGATTCTGCGCTAGCGCGCAACTGCGGCATTGTATTAATGCACATGCAGTGTGATCCCGTCACCATGCAACTCAATCCAAACTATGTGAATGTAGTCGGCGAGGTAAATGCCTTTTTAATGGAGCGCACGCAAAGCTTAATTGAGCAAGGCATAGCTGCAGAGCGGATTACAATTGATCCTGGCTTTGGTTTTGGTAAGAGCTTAGATCACAACTTAAGAATGCTGCAAGAATTTGAAAGCTTCACCCAAAACGGCTATCCAGTATTGGCAGGCATTTCCCGTAAATCGATGCTGGGCAAAATTACCGGGCGAGAAGTCGGCGATCGACTTGTGCCTAGCGTAGCTGCGGCAGTGTTGGCGGCAGAGCGGGGCGCCAGTATCGTGCGTGTGCATGATGTTCCTGAGACTATTGATGCCCTAAAAATATGGGCTGCAGCCCAAATAGCATGATGGTGGGTAAAAGCACATATCTCCTTGCTTGCAAGTTTTATAATGAATCCCTATGACAGCAAATAAGAAAAAGTATTTCGGCACTGATGGCATTCGCGGTGAGGTGGGCAAGGCCCCGATTATTCCGGATTTCATCATGCGCTTGGGATATGCTGCCGGCACGGTTTTAAAGCAAGCAGCTCCAGCGGGTGAGCGCTGCACTGTTTTAATTGGTAAGGACACGCGCGTCTCGGGTTACCTATTAGAGGCTGCGTTGGAGTCTGGTTTTTCTGCAGCCGGAGTTGATGTCATGCTCTGCGGTCCGATGCCAACACCTGGCGTGGCCTACCTTACTAAAGCATTGCGGCTCTCTGCGGGCGTGGTGATCTCGGCATCGCACAACCCATACCAAGACAATGGCATTAAGTTCTTCTCGCCCGAGGGCGATAAATTATCAGATGCATCGGAATTCGCGATTGAGGCCGCCTTAGATCAGCCCCTGGGCTGTGTAAGCTCGAAGTACCTCGGCAAAGCCTTCCGCTTAGATGATGCGACTGGGCGTTATATTGAGTTTTGTAAATCCACCTTTCCTGCAGCACTGAATTTGCGTGGTTTGAAAATGGTTGTGGATTGCGCCAACGGCGCCGCCTATCAATCGGCCCCCAATGTGTTTCATGAACTCGGCGCTGAGGTGATTTCCATTGGTGTGGAGCCCAATGGCCGCAACATTAACGATGGCTGTGGCGCAACAGCCCCAGCAGCACTCGTTGCCAAGGTCAAAGAACATCAGGCTGATTTGGGTATTGCACTGGATGGCGATGCCGATCGCTTGCAAATGGTCGATAGCACAGGCCGCCTGTTTAATGGCGATGAGCTCTTGTATGTTCTGGCAAAGGACCGAGTGGAGCAGGGCGTGCAACTCGGGGGGGTGGTCGGTACCTTAATGACCAATGCTGCAATAGAGCAAGCCATTAAAGCCCTAGGTCTGCAATTTGAGCGCGCGAATGTAGGTGACCGATACGTTTTAGAGCAACTAAAAAAGCAGCAATGGACATTGGGCGGCGAGGGCTCAGGCCATTTGCTTTGCCTTGATCAGCACTCCACGGGCGATGGCACGGTTGCCGCTTTGCAAGTGTTAGCGGCAATGCGCAAACAAGGTAAGTCCCTGGCTGAGCTGCTGCACGGGGTGAATGTCTTTCCCCAGGTTTTGCTGAACGTCAAAGTCGCCTCTGGCTACGATTGGCAGGCCGATGCCAAGTTAGTTGAAGTGGTTAATTCAATTACTGCCGAGCTTGGTAATGCCGGCAGGGTATTGATACGAGCCTCGGGTACTGAGCCGGTTCTGCGCGTCATGGTGGAGGCAAAAGAGCTCGAGCAGGCAACAAGTTCCGCTAAAACCATTGTGGCGGCGATACCCGCATCAACGTAAGCTATTTAAAGTATTGATTTATAAGATATTTTAACTTAAGTTTTCAGTGTCACAGAGCCGTCACATTAGCCCTTTAATGTTCATTCATCGCATGGTGCGATGTAACCATTTAAGGATATATAAATGAAATTGACACTGAAAAAGGCGCTTACTGTAGCCGCCCTTTCGATTTCAACAGTGGGCTTTGCTCCAACAGCAATGGCTGCCGACATCACCGGTGCTGGCGCAACTTTCCCATTCCCAATTTACGCAAAGTGGGCTGAAGCCTATAAAGCCCGAACGGGTAATGGTATGAACTACCAGTCGATTGGCTCATCTGGCGGTATCAAGCAAATTAAAGCCAAGACCGTGGATTTTGGTGCTACCGACAATCCAGTTAAGTTCGAAGACCTCGAAAAAGACGGTATGGTCCAGTTTCCAGCGATTATTGGTGGTGTTGTTCCGATCATCAACGTTCAAGGCCTCAAGCCAAACCAGCTCAAATTAGACGGTGTAGTTTTGGCTGATATTTTCCAAGGCACTATTAGCAACTGGAACGATAAGCGCATTGCGCTGCTCAACCCAGGCCTTACCATTCCAGCGGGCGAGATTACTGTAGTTCACCGTGCGGACGGATCCGGTACAACAGCAATTTTCACTGACTACCTTGCAAAAGTAAGCAGTGAGTGGAAGAGTGCGGTTGGCGCTGGCGCAGCCGTCAAATGGCCTGCTTCCTCCTCTGTTGGTGGTAAAGGCAATGAAGGCGTTGCTGCAAACGTTTCTCGTGTGAAAAATTCGATTGGTTACGTTGAGTACGCCTATGCGAAGAAAAACAACATGACAACAGTGCAGTTAAAGAATAAAGACGGTCAGTTTGTAGTTGCAGACGACACCACTTTCGCGGCTGCTGCAGCTGGAACAGACTGGGCAAAGATTCCAGGAATGGGTACTTTTATTACTGACGCTCCAGGCGCTAAGTCCTTCCCAATCACAGGAGCATCCTTCATTTTGATGTACAAGCAACCAAGCAACAAGGCAACTTCTGCTGAAGTGATCAAGTTCTTTGATTATGCTTTCAAAGAAGGCGGCAAGATGGCGATTGATTTGGATTATGTACCGATGCCAGCATCGACTATTGATTTCATTCGCAAGAACGTTTGGACTCAGATTCAAAACAAGTAACATGATGGTTTTATGGGCAATTACCCCGCCTCGGCGGGGTAATTGTTTGGTAAGCTCAAATGGTTTAGGGTAATTTTTTGCAGCGCGTCGGAAGTAATCCATTGAAGGTAGCCGATTTATGAAAAATTTAGTTTCAGCTGGCCTCGTTAGCAACCAAGCAATTGGTATTGCTAAACGGCAGAGGGTGCTCGACAAACTCTTTTATTTGGTAACGCAATTTTTTGCGCTATCGGTTTTGTTAGCTTTACTCGGCATCATTGCTTCTCTGGTTGTCAACGCCTACCCCGCATTTCAACAATTTGGTTTTGGCTTTTTTACCACTGTAGAGTGGGACATCATTAATGGCGAGTTCGGTGGCGCAATCGCCATCTATGGAACTCTGATTACCTCTGCCATTGCCCTGCTCATTGCAGTTCCATTGAGTTTTGGTATCGCGGTATTTTTGACTGAAATTTGTCCCAAGAGCCTGCGCCGTGCGTTAGGTACCGCTATTGAAATTCTAGCTGCCGTGCCCTCGATTATTTATGGCATGTTTGGCCTCTTTATTTTTGCCCCATTATTTGCTGATTACATTCAGCCTGCTTTAGCGGCTACCCTGGGTCAGATACCAGGTTTCGGCATTCTCTTTTCTGGGGCATTTAATGGCATCGGCATTCTATGTGCTGGCCTGATTTTGGCGATGATGATTCTGCCGTTTATTGCCTCGGTGATGCGCGACGTATTTGAAATCGTCCCCCCTGTCTTAAAAGAATCTGCCTACGGTATTGGCTGCACTACATGGGAAGTGGTGCGTAATGTGGTCTTGCCATACACCAAAACCGGTGTGATCGGCGGCATCATGCTTGGCTTAGGTCGGGCCTTGGGCGAAACCATGGCGGTTACCTTTGTGATTGGTAATGCCCATAAACTCAAAGCCTCGCTCTTTGCGCCGGGCAACTCGATTGCCTCTACATTGGCTAATGAGTTTGGTGAGGCGGAAATCGGCGCCCACTATTCATCTCTTTTCTTATTGGGATTAGCGCTTTTTGCCATTACATTTGTCGTGCTGTCATTGGCCAAAATTATGTTGATGCGTATGGAAGCCAATCAAGGAGTAAAAACCTGATGAGTAATGCCCAATTTAAATCAGATTCAGCCATTACGAAGGGCATGGATCAGGCCCTCTTTAATAAGCGCAAACGCACTAATGCCATTGGCTTAACCTTATCGCTGATTGCAATGAGTATCGGAATGATTTTCTTGTTCTGGATTTTGTCGGTGCTGCTCTATAAGGGATTTTCCGCTATTAGTCCTTCCTTATTCCTGCAGAGTACGCCAGCTCCTGGAACGGAAGGCGGCGGATTGGCCAATCCGATTGTCGGTAGCTTGATGATCGTAGGCGCCTGTACTTTTATTAGTACCCCGATCGGTATTTTGGCAGGTATTTACCTCTCGGAATACGGCAACAAGAGCCGTTTTGCGGAAGTGACCCGCTTTGTGACCGATATTATGTTGTCAGCACCATCCATTGTGGTTGGCTTATTCGTGTATGCCATCGTGGTTTATCAAGTGAAGCATTTCTCGGGATGGGCGGGTACGATCGCTTTATCCTTGATTGCCATTCCAGTCGTGGTACGCACAACTGAAAACATGCTGCGGTTAGTGCCTTTGACCCTCAGAGAGGCCGCCTATGCTTTGGGAGCGCCGAAGTGGAAGGTCGCTGTCAGCATTACCTTAACGGCTGCTAAGAGTGGTGTTATCACTGGAATATTATTGGCATTGGCTCGTGTTAGCGGAGAAACTGCACCGCTCTTGTTTACGGCGCTGAATAACCAATTCTTCTCTACTAATATGAATGCGCCGATGGCGAACCTGCCGGTGGTGATTTTCCAGTTTGCAATGAGCCCCTACGATAACTGGATCAACCTAGCCTGGGGCGGTGCGCTCTTGATTACATTTGCGGTATTGGGCTTAAATATATTGGCGCGGGTAGTGTTTCGTGAAAAGGTAAAAGTATGACCATGATGAGAACAGTAATGCATGCGGGTTCCGCGGCGGCCGATGCGGCAGTAGCGGATCGTGCTGAGTCGGGCGTGGCTGTTAGTGCCCTTGAAATTCGGGATCTGAATTTCTTTTATGGCAGCTTTCAGGGCTTAAAAGACATTAACCTCGACATCATTGAGAAGAAAGTCACCGCATTTATCGGCCCATCGGGCTGTGGTAAGTCGACTCTACTGCGCACATTAAATCGGATGTATGACCTGTATCCAGGTCAACGTGCAGAAGGTCAAATTAGCTTCTATGGTGAGAACATCCTTGCCCCCGGCAGCGATGTGAATTTACTGCGCTCACGGATTGGTATGGTTTTTCAAAAACCAACGCCATTTCCAATGTCAATTTATGAAAATATTGCCTTTGGCGTGCGTCTGTATGAGCGCCTCTCTAAAGCGGAGATGGATGAGCGGGTTGAGTGGGCGCTAAGTAAGGCAGCGTTGTGGAATGAGGCAAAAGACAAGTTGAATCAGAGTGGTTTATCCCTCTCAGGTGGACAGCAACAGCGTTTGTGCATTGCACGCAGTGTGGCCGTTAAGCCATCCGTCCTGTTGCTCGATGAGCCAACCTCGGCACTGGATCCGATTTCAACGGCCAAGATTGAAGAGTTGATTAACGAGTTAAAAAAAGATTACACCATTGCGATTGTGACGCACAATATGCAACAGGCAGCGCGTGTATCGGACTTTACGGCATATATGTATTTGGGTGAGCTAATGGAATACGGCAAGACCGATGAAATTTTCATTAAGCCCAAACGCAAAGAAACAGAAGACTACATTACAGGCCGTTTCGGCTAATCGGGAGATCTTATGCAAGATAAACACTTATCATCGCAATTTGACGAGGACTTAAACTCCTTATGTGCAAAATTATTACAAATGGGCGGGTTAGTAGAGCAGCAAATCGAGGTCGCCATGCGCGCTTTCACACAAATGAACTTGGACTTATGTAATCAAGTGATTGAGAGCGAAAAGACCGTTAATTCACTCGAAGTTGAAATTGATTCGGCTTGCGTCGAGCTGATTGCTCGGCGTCAGCCTACGGCACGCGACTTGCGCTTGGTAATGGCGATATCCAAAGCCATTACCAATCTAGAAAGAGCGGGGGATGAGGCAGAGCGTGTAGCAAAGCGAACACGCCGTATTATTAATGAAGCCGGAAATTTTAATATTAATGCTGCAGAGATTAAATTATCTGGTCAGATGGCGATTGATTTACTCCGCCAAAGTTTGGATTGCTTTGCTCGTCTCGATGCCGTTGCCGCAGTAAAAGTAGTACAAGATGATAAGCAGATCGATGATGAATTCCGCGGTTTTGTGCGCAAATTAATCACGTATATGGCCGAAGATCCCAAGATGATTTCGACTGGCCTCGATTTACTCTTCATTGCCAAGGCCATTGAGCGTATTGGCGATCATGCAAAGAATATTGCCGAGTTTGTGATCTATATTGTGAAGGGTGCCGATGTACGGCATGTGCCCCAAGACGATTTAATCCGCGAAGCCCATAAATAAGAGCCATGCCCCAGCATATTCTGGTTGTGGAAGATGAGCCGTCGATTGCTGAGCTCCTTTCAATCAATTTAACGCACGCTGGATATACTGTATCGCGGGCTTTGCAGGCCGATGAAGCCCTGCAACTGTTGCGTAATACTAAGCCTGACTTGGTCATTTTGGATTGGATGATGCCAGGTAAATCAGGCGTGCAGTTTGCTCGTGAACTACGATCCAATCCGTCGACGCAAGCCATTCCGATTCTGATGTTGACTGCCAAAGGGGAGGAGGCTGATAAAGTATTAGGCCTTGATGCTGGCGCAGATGACTACGTAACCAAGCCATTTTCCCCGAAGGAGCTTGTGGCACGCGTTAAAGCCTTGTTACGGCGCCATGTACTTGAGGTGGTTGAAGAGAAGGCCTTAGTGCTGGGGCCCATGCAGCTCGATCCAGCCGCTCACCGCTTAGCCATACGTATTTCTGAGAACACAAGCAAGGCCCTTGCTTTGGGGCCTACCGAGTTTCGTTTAATGCAGTTCTTGATGGCCAATCCTGAGCGGGTACATTCGCGAACTCATCTTTTAGATAACGTATGGGGCAATGAGGTGTACATCGAAGAGCGTACGGTTGACGTGCACATTAAGCGCCTTCGCGCTGCTTTAGCTCCTTTTGCCTGTGATCATTACGTAGAAACGGTTCGTGGCAGTGGCTATCGAATTACGAAGAACCCAGTAAATACATAGCGTTAACAGCCTATCAGCTAAGCTTTGGCTTGCGCCATTGGCTATGCTCTAAGATAGCGCTATGTTTGCTGCCATTGCCCGCCTTTTTGTACTCTTAAGCTGTTCCATTGCGTTGTATTGGCTTACCCTATCGGCATGGGGTCATTGGGGTGCGCTTAGTATTGCCCTGACTGTTCTAGCCATTCCGCTGGGGTATTTCTACCTTAAGCTGTCCACCCTTAAAAAATACCTACAAGCCGATGAATTAGAGCGCCTACCGGCCGCCAGTGGATTCCTGGAAGACCTCTTCTTCCGTTTGCAGCGTTACGTCAAAGCAATCAAGCAACGCATTTTTGAGGTTGAGCGTCAGCATCAACGGTTTATCGAGGCATTCCAAGCTTCGCCCAATGGCATTGTGATGTTAGATAACCAAGATCAAATTGAGTGGTGCAATGCCATTGCCGAACGTTTTTTTGGACTCAACTTTAAGCGCGATGCGATGCAGCGTATCAATTATTTGTTCCGCAATCCTGAATTTATTCAGTACCTGAGTGCGCGCCACTTTGAAGAGCCGCTGGTGATTGAAAAAATGGGTCCTGGCTCTAACCTAAGTCTTCGAATCCAGGCCTTCCCATTTGCGGATAACCGGCGCTTATTGTTGGCTCAAGACGTCACTGACCTCTATAAAGCAGAGGCCATGCGCCGTGACTTCGTGGCAAACGTATCCCATGAAATGCGCACGCCCCTTACGGTGATGATGGGTTTCTTGGAAACGGTGCAGACCATTGATTTGACGCCATCTAAAAAAGCAGAGTACCTTGAGCTCATGATGGCGCAAGGTCGGCGCATGAAAAGCTTGGTTGAGGATTTGCTCACCCTGGCCAATCTAGAGGCCAATGCCTTGCCGGTATTGCAGGATTCAGTCAATGTGGTGGATTTTGCGTTTCCACTATTAAAAAATGATGCCGAGGCCTTATCGCAAGGCGCTCATCAAATTCACTTTGAAACAGAGTCGACCCAATTGCTCTTGGGTAATGAACACGAGCTAATGTCAGCCTTTGGTAATTTGATCTCGAATGCCATTCGCTATACGCCGAGCGGCGGCGACATAACAGTGCAGTGGGGCGTTAATTCCAATGGGCAGGGGATTTTTTCGGTTCGCGATACCGGTCCTGGCATTAGTGCTGAGCATTTGCCCCGCTTAACCGAGCGTTTTTACCGCGTTGATCGCAGTCGCTCGCGCGATACGGGCGGCACAGGGCTAGGGCTAGCGATTGTGAAGCACATTGCGAGTCGGCATCAGGCTCAGCTCTTGATTGAGAGTATGCCGGGTAGCGGCAGCCAATTTACTTTAGTTTTCCCTTCGGAGCGAATTGTTTAATCAACTCTAGCTGGGCAATCACTGGAGCCTGATTGATCCGGGGCTTTACTTGTTGATAGCTGCCATCGGGATTCATTTTCCATGCCGTTGTATTGTCTTTGAGCAGCAGCTTTAATCCTTCTGTAATAACACGTTTTTTCAAAGCCCGATCTTTAACCGGAAACGCTACCTCCACCCGTCGAAGTAAATTCCGATCCATCCAGTCGGCGCTCGATAGGTGTACCGATTCTTTGCCGGCGGCATAAAAATAGTAGATGCGGTGGTGCTCTAAAAAGCGGCCAATGATCGATCTGACGGTAATGTTGTCTGATAAACCTTTGACGCCCGGTTGCAGGGCACAAACGCCGCGCACAATCAGTTGGATTTTAACGCCTGCTTGGGATGCTTTATAGAGCTCAGTAATGATGGTAGGCTCGAGCAAGGCGTTCATTTTGGCAATGATGAGGGCCTTTTTTCCTGCTTTGGCAGCCTTTGCTTCAGCGCGAATGTGTGCAATCAGTTCATCCAGCAGAGTAAAGGGCGATTCCCATAGCTCACGGGTTTCGAGGTGCAAGGCTGTGCCTGTGAGTTGCTGAAACACAAGGTGCACATCATTGGTAATGGATTCATCGCAGGTCATGAGACCAAAATCGGTATAGAGCTTGGCTGTTTTGGGATGGTAGTTTCCAGTACCCAAATGGACATAGCGAACGAGTTGGGATTTACTTTTCTTGCCTGCGATTTTCTCGCGCCGCACTACCAATAGCATTTTGGCATGGCATTTATGACCCACTACGCCATACACCACATGGGCGCCAACACTCTCTAATTTAGCTGCCCAGTTGATATTGGTTTGCTCGTCAAATCGCGCAAACAACTCTAAGACCACCGTTACTTCTTTGCCATTTCGCGCTGCTTGAATCAGGGCATCCATTACTGGGGAATCATCGCCTGTGCGGTACACCGTTTGTTTAATCGCTAATACGTCTGGATCATTCGAGGCCTCGCGCAATAGCTGCAATACGGGCTCAAAGCTCTCATAGGGGTGGTGCAGCAAGATATCGCCTTGGCGAATTTTCTCAATGATGGAATCGTCTGGATCAGTTGAATCTTGCTGACCTGGCTTGGTTAAGCCAAATGAGGATTTGGGGCGATATACAGCAAATTTGAGTTCGGGTTTGTCAACCAGATCGGGTACCTGAGACAGGCGAAGTAAATTGACCGGCCCATCTACTCGATAGCAGTCTTGTGGCTGCAGGCCATTTTCCTTACGCAATCGCTCTACCAGCGCAGGGGGGGTGTCGATCGACGTTTCGAGGCGCACGGCATCACCCAAGTGTCGGGTTGGTAGCTCGCCTTGCAGGGCTTTACGCAGATCGGTTACTTCGTCATCGGACACAAACAATTCGGAATTACGCGTTACGCGAAACGGATGGCACTCAACTATCGTGAGACCAGGAAATAAATCGCCAACAAATTTTTGTACAAATGAAGATAGAAGTACAAAGCCATAATCCGACTTAGCAAGGTGTTTTGGCATATGAACAACCCGCGGCAAGGAGCGCGGCGCTTGCACAACAGCGAGGCGGGCCCGCCTGCCAAACGCATCCTTGCCATCTAAGGAGACAATAAAATTTAAGCTCTTATTGGCAACTTTGGGAAATGGATGGGCTGGATCCAGCGCAATCGGCGTTAGTAGCGGGAGCAATTCAGTATTAAAGATGCGATGCGCCCATTTTTCTTGCTCTGGCGTCCAGTCCTGAGCGAACATAAACCGTATTCCGGCAAGCTCTAGTTGCGGCTGGATGGTGTCTTTGAACACCGCATATTGGCGCGCAACCAATGTGTGGGCATATTCCGTTACTTTGTCGTATGCCTCCACAATACTGAGGCCATCGGCTTCGATTTTCTTGGGATCCGTTTGCAATTGCTCCTTGAGCCCGGCAACGCGCACCTCAAAGAATTCATCTAGATTGCTTGACACAATCCCCAAAAAGCGTAAACGCTCCAAGATAGGGTTATTAGGGTCTTCGGCCTGAGCGAGCACTCGGGAATTGAATTCCAAAATACCAATTTCTCGGTTCAGAAGGGGAATGGCCAGTTTTGTCATGAATAGACTATGTTATGCCACCTTTATATTTCAGTAATGTGTCATTTAGATTGCATACAATAGGCCTGAACTGTTTATGGAAATACCTTCATTTAAAGCCCAATTCACGTGAAAGCAGGCACCCTAACGACCCCGACGGATGGCTATGTTGCTGCCGTTGATCTTGGCTCGAATAGCTTTCGGATGCTGATTGCACAGGTTGTTAATACGCCATCGGGCATGCAGCTCCGTCCCATTGATACCCTCAGGGAGTCGGTGCGGATTGCTGCCGGCCTCACGGACAAGAAGTTGTTGGGTCACGAAGCCTATGAGCGGGGCATAGCGGCGATTGGACGCTTTGGCGAGCGTTTGAGGGGCTTTGATTTGGCCCAGGTGCGGGCCGTGGCAACGAATACCCTAAGGGTTGCGCGTAATTCAGCTGACTTTATAAAGGATGCCGAAAAGGCCTTGGGCTTTCCAATTGAGGTGATTGCGGGGGTTGAGGAGGCGCGCCTGATTTACATAGGGGCCGCCCATGAGGTATCGCCGATTCAAGGCAATCGACTGGTGGTTGACATTGGCGGCGGCTCAACTGAGCTGATCATCGGCGAAGGTTATAAGCCCCAATTGATGGAGAGCCTCTACATCGGCTGCGTTTCCCATAGCATGCGTTTTTTCCCCAAAGGGGAGATTGATGCCCATGCGTTCAAAGAGGCCGAGCTCACAGCGCGCCGTGAAATCCAAGTGATTGCAGAGCCGTTTGTAAAGCAAGGCTGGAAGCAGGCGATTGGATCGTCTGGTACTGCGCGCGCTTTAGCCGACATCATTGCCCAAATGGGCTATGGCAATGCGCCTAAAGGCTTTATTACCAAGCCGGCTTTGAAGGCCATGAAACACGATTTACTACGTTATGAGCACACCAGTCAGATTCCTGTGCCTGGCCTGAAAGACGATCGACGCATTGTCTGGCCAGGCGGCCTAGCAATCATGCTGGCGGTATTTGAGGAGCTCGGGATTGAGTTAATGGAAGTCACCGATGCGGCACTTCGGGTTGGTGTGCTCTACGACCTGCTAGGTCGTTCACAGCACCACGATATGCGTTTTGTGACGGTAGAGCAGTTTATGGGCCGGTATTCGGTTGATCGGCAGCAGGCCAAACGGGTGGGTAATCTAGCGAGCAATTTCTTATCGCAGTTGCCTGTCTTGGATAAAGAAGCCAGAGCCAATAACTTAGTTTTAATTGAGTGGGCTGCTAACCTGCATGAAATCGGCTTATCAATTTCCCACAACAGTTATCACAAGCATTCAGCGTATATTGCTGGCAATGCGGACATGCCAGGGTTCTCAAAAAATGATCAGCTGCGCCTGGCTACCTTGCTCGTGGGCCACACTGGCAAGCTTGGAAAGCTCGCTAGCAATACCCAATTTTTAGATTGGCGCATGTTGTTTGCCTTACGGCTCGCGCAATTGCTTTGCCGTGGTCGAAGCGATGCTCAATTACCGGAAGTGAGCGTGAGCGAGTCAGGCGCCGGTTTCACGGTCAGCATTAAACAGAGCTGGTTAGAACACCACCCACTGACTGAATTTAGCCTACGCAAAGAAGCCGCAGAGTGGGAGCGGATTGGTAGACCCTACCGAATCGAGCTAATCTAATTTAGCTCGTTGCTGCTCTCAGCTTATTTCCCCAAAAAATGCTTCGCGTAGCGGGGATTGATTTCCGATAAGCGCAACATCGTCAAAAGGTCAGCGGTATTAAAGTCCGGATCCCAAGCGGGTGCGCTGCAAATTTTTGCACCCAGCTTCAGGTAACCTTTAATCAATGGAGGCGCTTCAACCTCGAGGCCGCCATTCAGGCGAGCGAGTGGCAATGGTACTTTTGGAAAGCCATGGCACTCAATTGGCGCAATTTGATCGGCGCTCAGGCCGTTGTAGAGGCTGGCAGCAAAGTGGCCGCCATCCGACATCGGGATGCTAGCGCAGCCCAACATGATTTCGTAATTGTTTTTCAGCATGTATTCCGCAAGGCCACTCCACAGGGCCATGATGACTGCGCCAGAGCGGTAGTCTTGGTGCACACAAGAGCGACCCACTTCCACCATTTTGGGGCGTAAATGATTTAAACGCGATAGATCAAATTCGGAATCCGAATAGAGCTTGCCGATTTCTTGCGCCTTGTGGGGCGGTAGAACACGGTAGGTGCCAACCACACGAAGGGTATCTTGATCGCGAATGATCAGGTGGTCACAATAAGCATCAAATTCATCAACGTCTAGGCCCTCTGCATTTGGCGAAAGCGTAGCACCCATTTCTTCTGCGAATACCTTAAAGCGCAAGCGCTGTGCCTCTTGAATTTCACCGGCATCTTTAGCCCACGATACCTGCAGTGCAGGGCGCTTTGATTTGATAAGGGGACGATCAATTTCAGGAGTGGACTGCAATTCAGCCCGGGTGCGCTGGGCAAACGCCTTACCAAATAAACGTTTTGCCGTTTTTTTGGAAAGTAATTTCTTGATTTTGTGAAGTTTTTTCTTGTGCTCAACTGTCGTCGTGCTTTTAAAGAACACATCGAATGGAGCAAATGGATTTGGCATGTCGGACATAGAAAAACCTTATAAAAGTAAACCTAACTGTAAATTGCGTTTATGACAGTTTCATGAATAAAGGAAGACAAACACAGACCCATAAAATGAAGGAAATAAGCAGCGCCAGCATCACGGCAGCAGAGCCAAAATCCTTGGCGCGTTTGGATAAATCATGGTGCTCAAAGGAGATGCGATCAATCGCTGCCTCCACACTCGAATTAAGTAGTTCAATCGCCATCACGAGCACTAGGGAGCTAATAAGTACTGCTTTTTCAAATAGGGATACGGGCAATACAAGGGCAATTGGCGTCATTAGGACAAACAGAGTCAGTTCTTGTCGAAAGGCACTCTCTTCCTTAAATGCAAATACCAGCCCATGCCATGAGTTTTTGGCGGCATGCCATGCGCGAACCAATCCGCGATTGCCTTTGTGCGGATTTTGGTCTATGTGGTAAGTGTCTTTCAATTAAAAACCCGAGTTTCTTAAGCCAAAGCAGTGCGGTGTACCGCAGGGCTAGGTACGGGCTTTAAATGCCGTGCAAACTGTTCGGTCGAGGCGCGCCAAGAAAAGCGTTCCGCATGCGCTCTAGCCACTTCGCGGGGGATCTTGAGGGCGGCGAGGCAAGCGGTACGTAAATCCTCGTTCATTGCGCCTGCGGGGGAGTCGCCCAGCACATCAATGGGGCCGGTAACGGGGTAGGCTGCCACTGGGGTGCCGCAGGCCATGGCCTCTAGCAAGACTAGGCCAAAGGTATCCGTCTTGCTCGGAAACACAAAGACATCGGCGGCCGCATAGACTTTGGCTAGCTCGGGTTGCTGTAAAACTCCTAAGTAATTGACGTTCGGGTATTGCTGCTTGATTTTGGCCATGGCGGGACCATCGCCTACTACCCATTTTGAGCCAGGTAAATCAATTTCTAAAAAGGCGTTGATGTTCTTCTCAACGGCAACGCGGCCAACGTACAGAAAGATCGGGTGGGCTGAGTTCAGTACTTTTGATTCTTGCATATTGAATACCTCGGTATCCACACCGCGTGACCACAGCACCACATTCGTAAAGCCAAATTTTTCTAGATCATTTTTGACCACAATGGTTGGTGCCATAACGGCCATCGATGGGCCATGAAACCAGCGTAAAAACGCATAGGTCCAAGAAATGGGAATGCCCGTACGCGCATGAACGTATTCAGGAAAGCGAGTATGGTAAGCCGTAGAGAAGGGCAGGCGATTGCGCACCGCATAGGCTCTGGCAGACAAACCTAGGGGGCCTTCAGTGGCAATGTGAATCGCATCGGGCTCAAAATCCTTAATCTTGCGTGCCACGCCTTTACCCGGAAATAGCGATAAGGAAATGTCGGGATAGGTTGGGCATGGAATGGTTTTAAATTGATTGGGCGTGATCATCTCAATCTCATGACCCATTAGCTTAAGTTCATGGCAGGTTTGCTTTAAAGTACGAACAACCCCATTGACTTGGGGTTCCCAGGCGTCCGTTACGATCATTATTTTCATGCTAAGGCCTCTTCACGTGATTTACTAATAGCGACTTCCATATGGAGTAGTTCCGTATTGGCAATGCTTGGGGCAGGATCGCCCAAAATGGTGTTCCAAAAAACCAGTTTGAGCTCGCCTTCGGTGGTTTCAACGAGGGCGCTCAGGCTTTCAACCCAGTCGCCATCGTTGCAATAAATTAGGCCGTCGATTTCCCGAATTTCAGCTTTGTGAATGTGCCCACAAACGACGCCATCGCAATTGCGCATACGGGCCTCGCGCGCCATGATGTGCTCAAAATCGGCAATGTAGCTCACGGCATTTTTGACTTGGTGCTTTAAAAACTGGGAAAGAGACCAATATTGCAGGCCCATTTTGATGCGCACTAAATTAAAGTAGCGGTTGATGTAAAGAATCAGGGAATACAAGTTATCGCCGACGTACGCAAGCCATTTGGCATATTGCATCACGCCATCAAACAGGTCGCCGTGGGTAACCCAGAGCTTTTTGCCATCCTTAGTAGTGTGAATAATCTCTTCCACCACCTGAATGTCGCCAAAGGACATGCCGATGTATTGGCGCGCGCTTTCATCGTGGTTGCCTGGAATAAAATAGACATTTGCGCCTTTACGGGCTTTGCGCAGTAATTTTTGGACCACGTCATTATGTGTTTGTGGCCAGTAGATGGATTTTTTGAGGCGCCATCCGTCGATAATGTCGCCAACCAAGTAAAAGGTATCGGCTTCGTTGTGCTTCAAAAAATCGAGGAGGTAGTTCGCCTGGCAACCGGTTGTACCCAGGTGCACGTCTGAAATCCAGATGGCTCGGTAGTGCGTCATTGAATTGTATTAAGCCATTGCTATGTGTAGGCTTCATGACAATTTCATGTCATTTTTATGACTTACTAGATTAGTATTCTGATTGCATTCCTAATCCTTTAACCCAGTCGCATCCCTCTTACTAAATATGATCTTTGGCCGTTTTGTTACCATACTGCGCATCATCGGGCAGGTCTGCAAAGGCTGTTTTATTTTGCTGCTCATTTTTCCCTGGCTTAAGACAGGGCAGCGGCATCACTCGATCCGCAAATGGTGCCAGCAGCTACTCGGCATCTTTCAGAT
>JBIJAM010000079.1:0-3020 GCA_044345755.1 Polynucleobacter sp.
TAATATTGGGTTAATCTCTACCTATTCCCATTTGATCGAATACCTAAACGAATGCATCAATACCACGAACTTATGCAGCATGTCCTAAGCCAGGGCGTTAAAAAATCCGATCGAACCGGCACCGGCACCCTCTCGGTTTTTGGCCATCAAATGCGCTTTAATTTGGCCGATGGTTTCCCGATGGTGACGACGAAGAAGTTACACCTCAAATCTATCATTTATGAATTACTCTGGTTTCTGAATGGCAGCACGAATAATGATTGGCTTAAAGAGCGCGGCGTTTCCATTTGGAATGAATGGGCAGCTCCCGATGGTGAATTGGGTCCCATTTACGGCTACCAATGGCGCTCATGGCCGGCTCCCAATGGCCAGCACATCGATCAAATCAGCGAAGTCGTGAATAGCATCAAAACCAACCCCGACTCCCGCAGACTGATTGTCTCTGCATGGAATGTGGCTGATATTCCGCGCATGGCTCTCGCACCATGCCATGCTTTTTTCCAGTTCTATGTTGCCGATGGCAAGTTGTCATGCCAGCTGTATCAGCGCAGTGCCGATATCTTTCTGGGGGTACCGTTCAACATTGCAAGCTACGCCCTTCTGACGCACATGGTTGCGCAGCAGTGCGACTTAGAGCCGGGTGAGTTTATTTGGACGGGGGGCGATTGCCATTTGTACAGCAATCACCTCGAGCAGGTTGAACTGCAGCTCTCACGCAAGCACTTCCTGCTTCCGAAGCTCGTGATTGGACGTAAGCCTGCCTCGCTATTTGACTATGCGTTTGAAGACTTTGAAATTGTGGGTTATGAATGCCATCCCCACATCAAAGCGCCTGTTGCCATTTAACTAATTCGATTGACTATGACTCAACCTGCTATCTCCATGATTGTGGCCCGCGCCCGTAACGATGTTATCGGCCGCGACAATCAAATGCCCTGGAAAATATCGGCTGATCTGCAGTTTTTTAAACGGGTCACGATGGGCTACCCCGTCATCATGGGTCGCAAGACTTGGGAGTCGATTGGGCGACCCTTGCCCGGAAGGCGCAATATTGTGGTGAGCCGCAATCCGGATCTGCAACTCACTGGCGCGGAAGTGGCTAACTCCTTAGGCGATGCGCTGCAGCGATTGAGCGATCTGGAGCGGGTCTTTGTGATTGGCGGAGAACAGCTCTTTACTCAGGCTTTTGATTTAGCCGACCGCCTCTACATTACAGAAATTGATATTGAAGTTAACGGTGGGGACACCTTTTTTACGGTACCCCACCCTGAACAATGGCGCGAACTAGAGCGCACCCCCGCACACGAGGGTGACATTCAGTTTGACTTTGTTACCTTGGAGCGTAAGTCAAACTGAGATTGCCTTGCGATTAATTGCTACAGTTTTTTATTGAAGCTGTATTGCGCAAATGCCTGTTCAGCGACATTGAACCACTGCGCCTCCATATTACGAAAGCGCCGATAGTCTTCGTAAATTGCTTTAAATCGAGGGTTCTTTGCAGATTCTTCAGCGTATGCTTCTTGGGTTGCCGTAAAACACGCATCCAATATTTGCGTATTGAACTTGCGCAGCACCGCCCCGTTTTGCAGTAAACGCTGCAGTGCTGGGGGATTTAAAGCATCGTACTTTGCACACATCTCGGTGTGCGCCTGAAAACATGCCCCCTCCCACGCGGCTTGATATGCAGGAGGCAACTCATCCCACTTCTTTTTATTCACCAAAAAAGACAGTGATGCGCCACCTTCCCACCATGCAGGGTAGTAGTAGTTTTTGGCAACCTTAGCGAGCCCGAGTTTTTCATCGTCGTAGGGACCAACAAATTCAGCGGCGTCGATGGTACCTTTTTCTAAGGCGGAGTAAATCTCGCCAGCAGGCAGCTGTTGCGGCACAACCCCTAATTTAGAAAGGATGTTGCCAGCAAATCCGGCAATCCGAAACTTAAGCCCCTTTAGATCGGCGACCGTTTTAATTTCCTTTCGAAACCAACCGCCCATTTGGGTTCCGGTTTGACCGCCCATGAAGTTCACAATATTGTAGGAGGCATAGAGCTCGCGCATGAGCTTCATGCCGTTGCCATGGAGCATCCACGCATTTTGCTGGCGCGCAGTCAAGCCAAAGGGTGCTGCAGTATCAAATATAAAAGCACTATCCTTCCCTAAGGAATAGTAGCCTGCGGTATGGCCTACCTCGACGGTGCCATTTTGCACCGCATCCAGCACTTGCAAGGGCGGGACAATTTCACCGGCAGCAAACACCTTGATGTTGAACTTTCCATCGGTTGCTTTACGCAGTGCGTTTGCAAAAATTTCGGACGTACCAAACAAATTATCCAATGACTTCGGAAAGCTCGAGACGATGCGCCAATTGAGAGTAGGTTGTGACTGCGCAATGGCTGGCGCTGCTAAAGTAGCGCCACCAACACCAGTTGCGATCGATGCTTTTTTTAGAAATGATCTGCGTTCCATGAGGGTTCCTTCCGTGCCTGTAATGAATGAATGGATTAACTAAAGCGAAGTGGTCCTATTTACCGCCAATGGTCATCGACCCAATCAGAATCGAGCCCACCTCTTTGGTGCCGCGAACCAAAACGTCGCTCCCAATCAGTTCAATGTTCATCAGCATGTCCCGCAAGTTTCCGGCAATGGTAATTTCTTCAACGGGGTATTGTATTTCCCCGCCTTCGACCCAGTAGCCAAAAGCACCACGCGAGTAATCGCCGGTGACGTAGTTCACGCCCTGGCCCATTAGCTCAGTGACAAGTAAGCCCGTGCCCATTTCTTTCAATAGGGCCGGTAAACCGCCTTTGGGCGTTCTTGAACTGCTTAGATTCAGGTGATGCGATCCCCCGGCATTGCCGGTGGTTTTCATGCCAAGCTTGCGGGCGGAATAGCTTGATAGGAAGTAGCCCTCTAAAATTCCCTTTGAGACCACGCTGCGGGCGCGGGTCTTGACGCCCTCTTCGTCGAATGGCGAACTGCCGGTTAATCCCTTGAGGTGCGGGTTCTCGATCAAATTGATGT
>JBIJAM010000028.1:0-23632 GCA_044345755.1 Polynucleobacter sp.
GCCTGCTTACTTCCCGGACCTGTCCTGCCTAGACTGGACAGTCATCGACTGGAGAACACCATATGAGTCCCAAATCTCGGCTGTATACGCTTGTTCATGCATGGAAGAACAAGCCTTTTCATGAGCTGCGGGATGTCCAAGGCACGCATCTCCCCAATCTAGCCCATGAAACCCAGGATGGCGGTAGCAATGCCAACTGGTCCAAACGCCAAACCGTCAGCTATGAGCCCATTTTTAATGCAGCAGGTAATGCCATGTCAGCCGCCTTATTCAGGCCACTCTTAGGAGCCAGCGACTCCCAGGTATTGCGCTACAGCATGGAAGGACTGGATGCAGCCAGTTACTGGCATTGCTGTAATCGACCCATTCAGATTCTCTTGCCTTTATCGCCGGGCGTGCTTGCCAATCCACAGCGCATTGATGCCCTATGCGACCTGATTTTAAATTCCAGATTACCCGTTGGCCTTGTTCACATTGGCATTACTGCAATCCCAGCCGATGCGCCTCGAGCCAATTGCAAAGAAGGTCTATTGCGACTACGTCGCATCGGCGTACTGCTGCACCTGATGAACGCCACCCCGCAATCGATCCAGCCACAGTGGCTAGAAGAAATGAAATTCGATGGCATCCATTTTTCAATCCAAGAGCTGCGCAGTGATGACATTGCTCTAGCGAACCAACAAGCCCAATTACTCGATGCCCTCGCAATAGCAAGGGAACTGGGCGCGATGTTATATGCCAACGGGATTACCTTAATTAAAGACCTCGAAAACGCCAGGCTCTTGCCGGTGGATTTTTGCTACGGCGGCTTAATGATGTCGCCCGTCAGTAGGCACCAAATTCTTCATATCAGCGACAGTCGAATTGCGAAAGCCATTTTTGCAGTGAAACCCCATGGAAGTACAAACCAGAACGGAGATAGGCAATGAAGAAAAGTGTCATGTTGGTAGATGATCATCCCGCCATGTTGATGGCCCTCAAAAGTATGCTGCAGGACCAATTGCTGTTTGAAGTAGTAGGTCAGTGCCGCAATGGGGAGGAATGCTTACAAAGCGTGAAGCAAATCAATCCCGATATTGTGATTCTCGATCTCGATATGCCCAAGACAGATGGGTTTGATGTGATTCGCCGGATTAGTTTGACTTACCCAGACATCCGTTTGCTTGTTTTATCGAGTCTGGATGAGCATGTGTACGGGGGACGCGTTCGCTCCCTAGGCGCCCATGGTTTTATAAACAAAACGGCTGGGGCCGATGTCATTTTGGCGGCCTGCGTGGCCATCTCCCAAGGCTATGCTTGTTTTTCGCATACCCGCAATGGCCATAGCTCGCTTAGCGATCAGGAGAAACTGGCCCTCATATCCGATCGTGAACTGCAAGTGATGAAGTATTTGGGCAAAGGTAATAGCAATCAACACATTTCAGACCTATTGCATATCAGCAATAAAACCGTAGCAACCTACAAAACACGCATTTTTGAAAAGCTGGGCATCAACAATATTGCGGACCTCATTATGTTTTGCCGTAACAACCACATCATTGAGGGATGATGCAGATAACTGTATTCGGTAAATTTGCTTGTAGCGCCGTACTGCTTTTCTGCAGTACGGCGTTTGCACACCACATTAAACTCACTGCGGCAGAGCAAGCGTGGATTAAAGCAAAGCCTGTTGTGTATTTCAGTATTCATGAGCAACACGCGCCCTACCTTGCTCCACAAGATAGGAATGGGCAAGCTGGGGTTTACCAATCACTCATAGATGCACTGAGTCAGCAAACACAGCAGCAGTACCAACCGATTTGGCGCACCAACGATGCAGACTTAGCGAACCTGCTTAGCAAGCAATCGATTGACTTTGTGATTGATCCGCCCCTAGCTTCTCAAAAGCAAATGCAGGCAGGTATCTGGTCAGAGCCCGTGTTTTGGGGTCATAAGGTGGTGGTAACGCGTGCCGAGACCTTACTCGACAGTTCAGTTATCGCTCAAAAGATGGCTTTTTTTGAAACAACTTCCATCCAGCGCGACCACCAATCCGTAGCCCATTTATTTGCTGCGCTCATGAAGCGCGAGTACGACGCCGTGGTGATGCCGATTCGGCTTGCCCGGTATGCTATGCACGCAGAATACCAAGCCCATTTAAAGCTCAATGGTTTATATGGTCGCGAGCCACTTGCATACCGCTGGTTTATTGGTAACCATGCCCAGCACCTCAAAGGCATCTTGGAAAAGACCTTGCATGCACTAGATCCGGTAGCATCGCGCGCCCTTTTCTCCATCCCCGGTTTTGGTATCGAACCAATAGGCGATTTTAGTAGTGCTGACCTTGACTTTATGCACCAGCATCACACCCCGTGGAAGCGCCATATTCTGTTTGGCCTTTTATGCGCCATGCTCTTGGGCGGATTTACTTGGATTATTCATTTGCAGCGCAACCGAAAACAGCATGCGCGGCAGAATGCCGCCCTATTGATGCAAAAAGAACTTGCGGAGCGGGCCAACAATGCCAAGTCTAATTTTTTAGCTGAAATGAGCCATGAAATTCGAACGCCGATGAATGCCATTTTGGGGGTTCAGGAGTTGTTACTGAAAAGTCCACGCTTGCCGGAGAGCGAGAAGCCATTGTTGCAGAGCGCCCATGCCTCAGCGGAATCACTCCTGGGCATGCTGAATCAAGTCCTCGATCTTTCCAAGATTGAAGCAGGTAAGCTGACGTTAACCCCAGAGCCATGCTGCCTTAAGACTCTAGTCGAGGAGATTGATGCGGCTTTTTCGATCTTTGCATCGAATCGCCAATTGAGCATGCACACCCATTTAGACCTGCGCATTGCAGAAGTGCTAATGGTGGACTCCTTGCGACTGCGTCAAGTTTTAAACAACATCCTGAGTAATGCGATTAAGTTTACGAATGCGGGATCGATTCATTTTTCAGTACGCATCTTGGCGGATGACCATGCAGGCCAATTAATTGAGTTTCGAGTGATTGATACCGGCATTGGCATGAATCCCGCCGATATTGCCATTGCCCTTCAGCCCTTTGAGCAGGTACGAGCCCAACACCACACGAGTAATACCCCTCAAGGCACTGGGCTCGGTTTAACCATTACCAGCCATTTGATTCGATCAATGGACAGTCATTTGTATTTTGATAGCGAGCCAGGTATGGGTAGTAATGTCTATTTTTCTGCGGCCTTCCCCAGAACAACCCAAGTGGCTTCAAATCGATTGATCACTGAGGCAGCCCTGCATTGTGCGCAGCGCATGCAGCACCACGGTAAGCAAGTCTGCGCTTTGGTTGTCGAAGATCATCCTGCCAGCCGTCAAGTTCTGTCCCTGCAATTAGAGGCCCTTGGAGCACAGGTCACGGTCTGCGAGAATGCCGTGCAAGCATTAACGCTCCTCAAGCAGCGGCATTTTGATGTCATGTTAACCGACCACTCCATGCCTGGCATGCATGGCGCTGATTTATCGCAATCGATCCGTGCCGATGGGTTTTCGGAACTAATCATTATTGGCGTTACTGCCGATATCTATGCCTTAGAAATTCGGCATCGCTTGCTTGCTTCGGGCATGAATGCCGTTCTGATCAAGCCCCTTAACTTAGCCACCCTCGAAAATGAATTAGCACGCCACTTCACCATCGTAGAAGTAGATTGCGATACAGAAGAAGACACGATTGCCTTTCCGCAGCTGGGCAAAGGCAGTTCCGATCAAAATCAAATCGGCAGACTGATCCTCCATGAAATCATGGAGGTACACCACCAGGCGATTGCAGAACTGTCAACTGGGACCATATCCCTATCCGACCTGGGTAGTCTGATTCATAGAATTAAAGGCGGGGCATTGTTAATGAATGGCTTACGTTTTGCCAGTCGCTTAGATAGCCTCGCCGCCAACCGCACTGACTCCACCCCAAAACGGGCAGCCCTACTGAAAGAATTACTCCTAAAACAAAATAGCGTGATTGATGCTTTTTTAAATCGCGATTCATTTGAATGAGTTCGATGGTAGCCTCGTGATCCTAGCTCAAGATGAATTAGGTAAGTAGCTCAATTTTTAGTGTTTTTGCTGTTTTGGCTTACCATAAGCCGGTGCCACTCTTTTCTACTTCACGCCCCACAGTCCTTACTGCATTTCAGCATGCAATTTGGCCATTCGCATGCCTAGCGCTACTGCTCTTCGGACTTAGCAGTCAGCCCCTTTGGGCATCTGCCCCCAGCGCTGCGGTTGATGTTCCGCCCGCTGTGTGGCAGTCACTCGCGAAGAATCAAATTCCGCGCGATGCAGTCAGTATCTCGGTGTTGGAGTTGCCCAGCACTGCTGACGGTAATGCGCGTGAAATACTGGATTGGCGCGCCAAACAATCGATGAATCCCGCCTCCACCATTAAGCTGCTTACTACCTTGGCTGCACTTGATTTGCTGGGTCCACAGTATCGCTGGAATACCAATCTGTATACGGATGGCCAGATCAAAAATGGCCTCCTCAAAGGCAATCTTTACCTGCGCGGCAGTGGCGATCCTAAATTAGTGCCGGAAGAGCTAGAGCAAATGATGAAAAGCCTGCGTGCGTTAGGCATTCAGCGCATTGATGGGAATTTGATTTTTGACCGCAGCGCCTATAGCCCTGAGGTGATGGAGCACACCACCATTGACGGGGAATCGATGCGGGCCTATAACGTGCCGCCCGATCCATTGTTATATGCCTTTAGAACATTATCATTTCAGCTGAATCAAACCAACAATAGCAATGGTGTTGCGATTTCGTATACCCCTGCGCTTGCCTATTTTAAGATCAACAATCGTCTGCGCATCAGTAGGCAAAATTGCGACGACTGGCAACGAAAGATGCAGTTTGAGCTAATTAAGCATGTCGGCTCGGAATCAAAAAATTCAGATCAATTAAGTGCTCAATTTACAGGTGAGTTACCAAGCGCATGTAAAAGCATTACCTACAATGTCGTGGCATTGGATGCCAATACTTTTTTAACCTTGGGATTTGCAGCGGCATGGGAATTGGCCGGCGGCTCTTGGGTCAAGCAGCCGCAAGGCAAAAACGGCGAGGTTCCTCTGTTTGCAAGGCCTTTGTTGGAGTTTCAGGGTGGGCCATTGATTCATGCGGTGAATGACATCAATAAATTTTCCAATAACGTCATGGCCCGGCAACTCTTTTTAACAATGAGCCTAGAACGTTTAGGCAAGCCGGCCTCCATCGGGGCCAGCGATCGGGTCATGCAAGCGTGGCTCAAGCAGCGGGGCTTGCATTTTCCTGAATTGGTTTTAGAAAATGGTTCGGGCTTATCGCGCAATGAAGCTATTAGCGCGCGTCACCTCAATGATCTATTGATTACTGCCCGTCAACTTCCATCGGGAGATCTCTTTGTACAGTCACTGCCCTTGGCCGGATCGGATGGCACCATGAAAAATCGACTGATTAAGCAGTTGCGGCAATTCTTGCACCTCAAGACAAAACCGGAAGCGCGCATTAAGACCGGATCACTTACGGAAGTGCGGACGATATCGGGCTATGTGATTAGTCAGTCCGGTAAAACTTATGCCGTTAGTTCATTCATTAATCACCCCAATGCCTTTCGTGGCATGGATGCCCACGATCAATTGCTGACGTGGCTATTAACGGGCGGCCCCGAACCAAAGCAAGCCCGCTGAAGTCGGTCTCGCACCCCGTCCCACTCTTGCCCGATTGGCGGTTCGGGCATCACGATTAAATCCCAAGAATGGTCGTCTAGATCCCGTAATAATCGATATAGGCGACTAGCAAATAAGCCACTCTGTTCGGGAATAGTTACTTGCTGGATGTGCGATGCGCCCAATACCTGTGGGTCACGCATTTGCTCCGATTCCCATACCACCAGAGCTACCTGGGATTTGGTATCCGTGTATTGCGCAATGCAATCAAGCGCTGTACCTGCCGCATACAAACGCAATGGTGTATTGGGTGCGTAATGGGCTTTGAGGCTGCCCGACACACGCGGAGTAATTTGGCCTAAATCTGCACGCGCGCCTGCTTGCAATACGCGAACTCCTGTTTGCTGCGCAATCTGCTCTGGCGTAATTGCACCAGGGCGCAGCAAGATGGGCGCACCAGACGACATATCCACAATCGTCGACTCAATGCCTACAGCGCAATCGCCGCCGTCCAAGATCAACAAATCGGCTTGGTCACTGAATTCAGCACTGACATCAGCAGCACGGGTGGGGGACACCTTGCCAAACCGGTTCGCCGATGGGGCTGCTAAGCCGCCGCCAAAGGCCTGCAAGAGGGCTTGAGCAACTGGATGATCAGGCGAGCGCAAGGCAATGGTATCTTGACCGCCGGTCACTGCGCTCAGTACATGTTTGTCTTTTTTTAATACTAAGGTTAAGGGGCCAGGCCAGAAAGCCTCGACCAAGCGCATTGCGTCCTCTGGAAGATCACGTACCCAAGGCGCAATTAACTTAAACCAAGCATCGGATCGATTCGCTAAGGATGCATCTAGCATGGATGGCGCTGCCAAATGCACAATCAGGGGATGGTCGGCAGGCCTGCCTTTGGCAGAGAATATCTTTTGTACCGCTTGTTCATTGCTCGCATCTGCCGCAAGCCCGTAAACCGTCTCTGTCGGAATCGCAACCAAGCCACCCTGCTGGAGGCGCTGCACTGCATGCTGTACTGCTTGCTGCAATTCTTGGCTGCTCATGGCGGGCTGCGGATCGGCTTTCACTACTACGGCATCACTTAAGGAGCAATGCCTAAATCGCCAGCAACCGCAGAGCAATTCTGCTGCGCCTCATTCAGGGATTGGCCAAGGCAATTTACGTGGCCCATTTTGCGACCGGGTAAAGGGGAGGCCTTGCCATACAAATGCAGTTTTGCATCGGGATGACTGAGGACGCTCTCCCACGCTGGCTCGCTTGCAGTCGCTTGCTGCTTGCCTTCCTTGATAAACCACGCATCACCTAAAATATTGAGCATGGCAACGGGACTAAGCAAACGCGTATCGCCCAGCGGCAAGCGAGCCATTGCCCTGACCTGCTGCTGAAACTGACTGGTAACGCAGGCATCCATGGTGTAGTGGCCTGAATTATGCGGACGCGGCGCTACTTCATTGGCAACGATGCTGCCGTCGGCAAGTACAAAGTATTCAACGCACAGTACGCCGACATACCCCATTTCCTGCGCAATCGCACTTGTCGCTTTTTGAATCCGCTCGAGCAATGCAGGATGCTGCTGCAACGATGGTGAAGGCACAGTACTGGTATGCAAGATGCCTTGGCGATGGATGTTTTCAGCGGGCGGGAATGAGCGCACATCACCATCATGGCCACGCGCCACAATTGCCGATACTTCAAAAGCCAATGCCATGCGCTTTTCTAATACACAAGCAACCTGGCCTAAATCAACCCAAGCCGCTGCCAATTGATCGCGCGACTGCACTGTAATTTGGCCTTTGCCGTCATAACCGAGGCGCACTGTTTTTAAAATACCTGGGAACAGGTCGTCTGCCAGCAAAGCTAAATCAGCCTCGCCGTTAATCACACCATACGGTACCGGACCGACGCCCGAGATAGGAGCGCACTGCGCCAAAAATGCTTTTTCTTTAATGCGGTCTTGGGCTATCGATACGCAGCTGCTGTCTGGAGCAACAAAGATGCCACGTTCCTTGAAAAAATCAAGCGCTTGCGCCGGAACGTTTTCAAACTCGGTGCTAATCGCAGAACACAAGCCCGCCATTTCAGAGAGAGCGGCTTCATCAAGGTAATCAGCACATAAATGCTTTTCAGCAACCGAGCCACCCGGACTGAGTGGATCGGGATCCAGTACGCAGACTTTAAATCCCAAGGACTGCGCTTCATGAATAAACATACGTCCAAGCTGACCGCCGCCCAAAATACCGAGCCACGCCGGCGATTTACAGATGCTTGAAGAAGATGCGTTCATACCCATCAATTACTTTGGCGCTAATTCCATGGCCTGCGCTACTGCCGTTTGTTTGCTGCGAAAGGATTCTAGGGCAGTCATCAAATTAGCATCGTGCGCGGCCAAAATAGCAATGACATGCAAGGCCGCATTGGCAGCGCCTGCCTCGCCAATCGCAAAGGTAGCTACCGGAATGCCCTTGGGCATTTGTACTATCGAATATAAGGAGTCTTCGCCACGCAAATACTTACTGGGAACCGGCACGCCAAAAACAGGAACCAGGGTTTTCGAGGCAAGCATCCCTGGCAAATGAGCAGCGCCTCCTGCGCCGGCAATAATCGCTCTGAGGCCACGACTGCGAGCCGCTTCTGCATACGCAAACATATCATCGGGCATGCGGTGCGCAGATAAAACCTGCGCCTCATACGGTACGCCAAACTGGTCTAGCATCTGGGCAGCATGCTGCATGACATCCCAATCGGAATTGGAACCCATCACAATGCCAACGACTGCTGTTGCGTTTGAACCTGTGCTCATGGCCTGCTCCACTTAAGCTGGATACGAAAAGAGGGTCTATTATCCCAGCCTTTTGACTGCGACTCCAGCGGAATGGCAGTCAATTAGCCTGCCTGACTCAGCCGCATGAGCGCCTCGCGGTACTTTTCTGCGGTCTTTTCGATCACTTCATTGGGCAGATCGGGGGCTGGCGCGGTTTTAGGCCATGGCTTACCGTCGATCCGCACTTGCTCCAGCCAGTCGCGTACAAATTGTTTGTCATACGACGGGGGGTTGGTACCAAGCTGGTAGGTTTCTGCCGGCCAAAAACGGGAAGAGTCTGCCGTCAGAATCTCATCCATGAGGACAAGCTGATTGGCTTCGTCCAAACCAAACTCAAACTTGGTATCGGCAATGATGATCCCGCGGGTTGCAGCGTAGCGAGACGCTTCCTCATACAAACGAATGCTGACATCACGAATTTGATTGGCTAAGGGAGCGCCGATGCGCTTTACTACTTCTTCAAAGGAGATATTTTCATCGTGCTCACCTACAGCCGATTTAGCAGCCGGCGTAAAAATAGGTTGATCTAATTTTTGGGCATTTTGTAAGCCTGGCGGTAAAGGAACGCCACACACACTACCGGTTTCTTGGTAGTCTTTCCAGCCACTGCCGGCCAAATAACCGCGGACTACGGCTTCAACCAAAATGGGTTTGAGTCGCTTTGCTACCACCGCGCGCCCTTGCACCTGCTCGACTTCATCTGCTTTCACTACGCTAGCCGGATCAATTCCAGTGAGGTGGTTCGGAATCACATGGGCTAATTTATCAAACCAAAAATTCGCCATTTGATTGAGGATGATGCCTTTTTCAGGAATAGGTTGCGACAAAATTACATCAAAGGCCGATAAACGGTCGGTCGTGATCATCAGTAAACGATCACTACCCACTTCATAGACGTCGCGTACCTTACCCTTAGAGAGCAAAGGCAAAGAGGTAATCGAGGTTACGTGCAATGCTTTTTTCATTGCGTTACTTCACAATCTGCGCAAGCTGACCTGCCCGATAACGCTCGGCCATTTTTTCAAGGGACATCGGTTTAATCTTGGCCGCTTGACCTGCGCAACCAAATGCGGTGTAACGTGCAACGCAAATGGCTTTGGCGGCTTCGCGTGCTGGCTTGAGATAGTCGCGTGGATCAAATTTTCCAGGATTCTCAAACAGATAACGGCGAATTGCAGCGGTCATGGCCAAACGAATGTCGGTATCGATATTAATCTTACGCACACCATGCTTGATGCCCTCTTGTATTTCCTCTACGGGTACGCCATAGGTTTCTTTCATATCCCCACCAAACGCCCGAATCTCCGCAAGCAACTCTTGCGGAACACTGGAGGAGCCGTGCATCACGAGGTGGGTGTTGGGAATGCGCTGGTTGATTTCTTTAATGCGGGTGATGGCCAAAATATCGCCGGTTGGCTTTTTGGTAAATTTGTATGCGCCATGGCTTGTGCCAATCGCAATCGCCAGCGCATCGCACTGCGTCGCGCGCACAAAATCAGCGGCCTGCTCTACATCGGTTAATAACTGCTCGCGGGTCATTGCGCCATCCGCGCCATGGCCATCCTCTTTGTCACCCATCATCGTTTCAAGGGAACCCAAAACGCCTAGCTCCGCCTCTACCGTGACGCCAATCGAGTGGGAGAACTTCACCACCTCTTGCGATACGGCGACGTTGTAGTCGTAGCTCGCAACCGACTTACCATCGGCCTCGAGTGAACCGTCCATCATCACGCTGGTGAAGCCGCTTTTGATCGCCGCCATGCATACGGCTGGGCTTTGACCATGGTCTTGGTGCATCACTACTGGAATGTGTGGATATTCCTCTATGGCTGCAGAAATCAAGTGGCGCAAAAATGCTTCACCCGCATACTTTCGCGCCCCTGCCGATGCTTGCATGATGACAGGCGCGCCGACTTCATCGGCCGCCATCATGATGGCTTGTACCTGCTCTAAGTTATTGACATTAAAAGCAGGTAATCCGTAACTGTGTTCAGCAGCATGGTCTAACAGTTGGCGCATGGATACAAGGGGCATAACAGTCTCTTCTATTTAAAAGGATAAGAATTCAGGGTCTTATTTTACGTTGACAATCTTTAAGGTATTGGTGCCACCAGGGGAGCCCATCGGCGCGCCAATAGTCAATACAATCGTATCGCCTGTTTTAACAGCGCCCAGCTCTTTAAGGCGTGCCTCAACCTGCGCCAATGCCGTATCGCGATCGTTACTGAGCGCTAAAGCTAGGGGAGTGACATTGCGATACGTACTCAATACGCGCTGGGTTGAAATGTTCGGCGTTAAGGCAAAAATTGGCACATGAATGTTATGGCGACTCATCCAGATTGGGGTAGAGCCCGACTGCGTTAATGCGGCAATTGCGGTTGCGTGCAAATGGTGCGCAGTAAACAAGGCGCCCAAGGCAATGGTCTGATCAATGCGGGTGAAGGTCTGATCCAAAAAGTCGGTATCCAGCCGAACTTGTTCTGATTTTTCTGCTTCGATGCAGATCTCTGACATCTGTTCAATGGTCTTGACAGGGTACATACCCGTAGCCGATTCCGCCGATAACATGACGGCATCGGTGCCATCCAAAACGGCATTAGCAACGTCACTTACCTCGGCGCGGGTTGGCACTGGGGCATTAATCATGGACTCCATCATTTGCGTGGCCGTAATCGTAAATTTATCGGCTTCGCGGGCCAGTTTGATCATGCGCTTTTGCAAGGCTGGCACAGCAGGGTTACCCACCTCAATGGCGAGGTCGCCGCGCGCGACCATAATGCCGTCGCTCTCCGCAATGATGCTATTAAGCGCATCAGGCTCGATTGCCTCGGCACGCTCTACTTTGGCAATCAATTTGACTTTAGCAACACCATGTTTTGCACTCGCTGCATCGGCTAATTTGCGGGCGTAGGCCATATCTGCACCATCTTTTGGAAAGCTGATCGCAACAAAGTCCACGCCCATTGCAATTGCAGCATCCAGATCGAGAATGTCTTTCTCCGTCAGGGCAGGGGCTGTTAAGCCGCCGCCAGCGCGATTGATGCCTTTGTTATTCGAGAGTGCGCCGCCAAGCTCTACCCGCGTATGAATCTCGCCGCCCTTCACCGACTCCACTCGCAACACAATCAAGCCGTCATTGAGCAGCAAGCGATCGCCTGCGCGCACATCATTGGGTAAATTTTTGTAGTCGAGACCAACGCGTTCTTCGTTACCCAGATTGCAGGCAACATCCAAAATGAAGCTTGCGCCTTCCTTCAGCATGGCCTTGCCATCTGCAAACTTACCAACCCGGATCTTGGGTCCTTGTAAGTCGGCCATGATGCCGAGCTCGCGACCTACTTCGGCGCAAATCGATCGGACTAAATCATGGCGTGCGCGGTGATCTTCAACGGTTCCATGCGAAAAGTTCAATCGAACCACATCCAATCCGGCACGGATCATGTCTCGCAAAACCTCTGGCTTCTCTGATGCAGGTCCTAGTGTTGCAATAATCTTTGTGGCTCGTAACATGAAACGCTCCTTTTTATTCACTTCCTCGCTCAACCAACACTGCAAAAGCCGGTAATGTTTTACCTTCCAGAAACTCGAGGAAAGCGCCGCCGCCGGTAGATATGTAATCGACTTGATTTTCTATGCCGTACTTGGCAATCGCCGCCAAGGTATCGCCACCACCCGCAATCGAAAATGCTGGGGAATGGGCAATCGCTGCTGCAATCATTTTGGTGCCACCACCGAATTGATCAATTTCAAAAACGCCTAAAGGCCCGTTCCAGACAATCGTGCCTGCATGGGCCAGCATGGTAGACAGGCGTGCGGCCGTCTTTGGGCCCACATCCAAAATCATGTCGTCCTCGGCTACCTCATTGGATGGCACTCGATTGGCGCGCGCCAATGGCGAGAGCTCGTTGGCCACAACCACGTCTTCTGGAATCGGCACATGGGCGCCACGCTTTTCCATCAGAGCCATGATTTCCAGGGCCTCGTTAACGAGGTCGGGTTCGGCTAAAGACTTACCGATCGGCAGACCTTTTGCCAGCATGAAGGTGTTCGCAATACCGCCGCCCACAATCAACTCATCCACTTTTTCAGCAAGGGCTTTCAGAATGGTGAGCTTGCTCGAAACCTTTGAGCCTGCCACGATCGCGATCAGGGGGCGCTTGGGATTGGCGAGGGCTCGGCTTAAGGCATCAAGCTCAGCGGCCATTAATGGGCCCGCACAAGCAATTGGTGCAAAACGCGCTACACCGTGGGTAGTGGCTTCTGCACGATGCGCTGTCCCGAACGCATCATTGACATAGACATCACAAAGTGCGGCAATTTTTTTCGCCAGAGCTTCGCTGTTTTTCTTTTCGCCCACATTGACGCGGCAGTTTTCCAGCAGCACGAGATCGCCGGGCTGAAGATCAAAACCACCATCGACCCAATTGCTAATCAGAGGTACTTTGCGATTGAGGATTTCTGCAATGCGATGTGCTACCGGCGCCAAGCTATCTTCCGGTTTAAATTCACCTTCGGTTGGTCTACCGAGGTGGGAAGTGACCATCACCGCAGCCCCCGCTTGTAAGCAAATTTCAATGGCCGGAATGGATGCCCGTATGCGGGTGTCTTCTGTAATATTGCCAGCCTCATCCTGTGGCACATTCAGATCGGAGCGAATCAGAACCCGCTTACCTTTTAACAGTCCAGCCTGCGCTAAGTCATGGAGGCGTTTTACTTTAAAAAGGGTATCGGACATGGAAATGCAATTCGGTAAAAGAACAATCCCCCATTCTAAAACCAGTAGCGCAACACGCTGTAAACCAGCATCCCGATAATCAGGGTCGGCAGCATGGTGCGCAGCCAGGTAAAGGTGACGAAAGCAGCCAAACCAGCCCAAATCTGCGGTAGGGCCCAATTAAACTGGCTAATTTGCGTGGCGCCAGCTGGCATTAGGAGTTCTGGGGCCAAAATCGCCACAATCGCCGCCAGCGGGGCATAGCGTATGGAGCGCAGAATGATTTCAGGCATCCGCACCCGATCCCCCCAAAACATAAAAAGGCTCCGTGTGCCGAGAGTCACTAGGCCCATGCCCACAAAGAGTATGCCGATTTCTAGGGAAGTGAGGCTAGGCATGCTTAATCTCCCGCACTAACTGGCGTGGTTAGGGGATCTTTGGGGCGACGATCGCTGATAATGCCCACCACAATTGCGGCAATAATCGCGAGAACAATATTGAGTTTATAGGGCAAGCCCATACTAAGGACGGCAACTAAAGCCGCAACGCCAGCAGCCCAGCGGGCTGCAGCGCGGTCCAGCATGGGCACAATAATCGCAATTAGGGCAAGGATGCCTGCAAACTCAAGTCCCCAGCTTTGCGGAATTTGCCCAGCAAGGGCAATACCCAATAGAGAGCCCAGCTGCCAAATGCTCCAGTTGCCGCAGGTTAGCCCGTACATAAAAGCGATGCGCGATCGGCGGGCAGCAGCGCTTTCCTCTGGCGGATGGGCCTCAGGGTACCTCGAGGTGTACATCAAATAACCAAAATCGGCCGTGAAATAACCCAAAGTGGCTCGGCGCCAAAGCGGTAAGGAGTAAAAATGCGCCTGCATCCCAATGCTAAAGATGACGAAACGCAAATTGACTACAAGCGCTGTAATTAAGATGGTCCAGATTGGTAGACCCAGCGCAATGAGGGGTAGTGCGGCCAATTGCGCTGTGCCCGCAAAAACCAAGAGGCTCATGCTGACAGCCTGCCAGAGGGTCAAAGTTGATTTCCCCATGGCCAAACCAGTCACCAAGGCCCACGTAAAAATCGTCACCACGGACGCTGACATGGTGCGCAAACCATCCTGAAAGGCGAGTTGCTCATCGCGCGGCCAAGCAAAATACGGCAAATGGCACAGAATAAGGGGGGCTTTAGGGTGCTTAGGCATCAGAACCCCCATTATAGGAAGCGCTTCCGCCTGCTCTACAATAAAGCCCATGTTAGGCAGCTTGGTTTTGCAAGTCGATTGCAGGGCGCAAGGCTCCGATTAATTCAACGCAAAAGGTAGAAAACATGTCGATGTCAGACCGCGATGGTTTTATTTGGTCCGATGGAAAACTCATTCCATGGCGCGAAGCAACAACCCATGTGCTAACGCACAGCTTGCATTACGGCATGGGCGTGTTCGAGGGCATTCGGGCCTACAAGACACCCAAAGGCACTGCGATCTTTCGCCTGAATGAGCACGTCAAGCGCTTGCTCAATGGCACTAAAATTTTCCAAATCACACTGCCTTATTCCGAAGCAGAAATCCGGCAAGCCATCATTGATGTTGTCAATGCGAACCAATTGGAGTCGTGCTACATCCGCCCCTTGATTTACATTGGCTCAGAAAAACTCGGCATCTCCCCCAAAGGCAACACGATTCATACCATCATTGCGGCTTGGTTGTGGGGCGCCTACCTTGGTGAAGATGGTCTCAATAAGGGCATTCGAGTAAAGACATCGTCTTTCACGCGGCACTTTGTTAATTCATCCTTAGTGCGTGCCAAGGCATCGGGCTACTACATTAATTCGATTCTGGCGAATCAAGAAGTGACGGCCAACGGCTACGACGAAGCCTTACTCCTCGATACCGAAGGCTATGTATCGGAAGGTTCTGGCGAAAATCTCTTCATGGTGCGCAATGGCATTGTCTACACACCGGATTTGGCATCGTGCCTCGATGGCATTACCCGTGATTCGATTATTCAAATTGCCAAGGACTTGGGATTTGAAGTACGTGAAAAACGACTGACGCGCGACGAAGTCTATACCGCCGATGAAGCCTTCTTCACTGGTACTGCAGCGGAAGTAACGCCGATTCGCGAACTCGATGACCGCATGATTGGCAATGGCGCGAAGGGTCCGATTACCAAGCAAATTCAAGATGTGTTTTTTGATACGGTGTACGGCAAGAATGACCGTTACAGTGACTGGCTCACCCCAGTCAAGTAAGACAGCCCACGAAAGGATCCGTCATGAGTCAAGCAGACACCGCAGCACAGACCTCCGTTATGGTGAATGGCGCTGATTTGCCCTTGCATTGCCCAACGAGCGATACGCCCAGCTGGAATTTACACCCCCGTGTTTTTTTGGATATCATCCACACTGGCCAAGCAAAGTGTCCTTACTGCGGCACCGAGTACCACTTGATTCCTGGCACGGAACCCCACGGCCATTAATCACCCCATCCCCGCATCCATTAACCGAGACGGGGGCTTGCAAATGCATCGTATTCTTGTCATCGCCCCGAACTGGATTGGCGATGCCGTGATGTCACAGCCCCTGCTAGCGGCAATCAAAGCCTCCTATCCCAATGCAGCAATCGATGTTTTAGTCACACCTTGGGTAGCACCGGTATACCGGGCCTGCAGCGAAGTAGCTGAATTAATTGAGGCTGACCTTCGGCATGGGCAATTGCAGTGGGGTATGCGGCGCGCACTCGCTACTCAGATTGAAAAGCGCAGCTACGCTAGCTGCTATGTTCTACCGAATAGCCTCAAGTCAGCCCTCATTCCTTGGCTGGCAAATATTCCAGTCCGCATTGGCTATCAAGGTGAGCTACGTCGTTTCTTGCTCACCGAGACCAAAGCCAATTCACCCAAAACGCAGCGTATCCCCATGGTGGAACACTACGCCAATCTGTGCGCGCCATCCCGCAATTCAGATGCGGCAATACGCCTACCGAAATTAAACCCAACTGCATCCGCACTGGAGGCGGGGCGCAGTCGATTACAGGCGGCCGGCATTCAAACGGATGCACTCGTTGTGCTCTGCCCCGGCGCAGAATACGGTCCCAGTAAACGCTGGCCTGCTACGCACTTTGCAGCGCTGGCGCAATTGATCCTAAAAGCAAAGCCCACTGCTTCGGTGGTTTTATTGGGCAGCCCATCGGACCGCGCGATTGGCGATGCCATTGTTTCTGCGACCGCTTCTGATGGCCGCATGTTCAACTGGTGTGGCGCTACATCGCTGGATGAGGCCATTACCATCATTGGTATGTGCAGCAAGGTGGTGAGTAACGATTCGGGCCTCATGCACATTGGCGCCGCGCTTCAGATTCCACAGGTGGCGATCTTTGGTTCGAGTGATCCAAACCACACCCCACCCAATTCCGCAAAAGCAACCATCATCTCCTTGCATTTACCCTGCAGCCCTTGCCATCAACGCGAGTGCCCGCTCGGCCATTTAAACTGCTTAAATCAGATTAGTCCCGAACGCGTCTTTGCTGCACTTCAGTAATCCACACCGCACTGCCTTACTTCTTATTCGCAAAGGAATTTAGTCATGCCCAACCTTGCCAGACTCTTTCACAATGCCGATGAAGTAGTCGATGCATGGCGCGAGGCGCTCAAGCGGCGCGATGTTGCGGCCGCCTTGGCATTGTGGCTAGACGATGATTCCATTACCTGCGTTCTACCCGAAGGCCAACGCTTAAGTGGTCATGCTGAAATTCGTGGCGGACTGGAACGCTTACTCGCCAACCAAGCTCTATTTCTGGAGCCGATTGCGTGCATCTCGCATTCGACCTTAGGCACAGCAATCTACGACACTACTGAAGCAGTTTATTTGCGCGCCGACCAAGTGGAATCGGCCTTCTTTCTCAATATCACCTTGGTTGTGTTGCAAGATAGCCAAGGGTGGCGTATTGCTCACTTGCATGCTAGCCATTCCACCGATGTCAGCTCAAGCGCACCCGTCACCCAGCACGGCTTGCATTAAACGCAATGGATCAAGGTATTGCCCAGTCTTTAGTCAAGTGGCCAAAGGTGCCGCACTGTTTTGGCTGGCTAGCGCTCGATCGGCGCGGCGCTTGGCGCATGCGCGACGACTACGCTCAAGCGCATGGATTACCTGGGGATGTCATTAAGCATGCAGCGCTTAATGCATTCATTGCCCGCAATTACGCCAGCGATGTCGACGGGCGCTACTTTTTTCAGAATGGGCCGCAGCGGGTCTACGTGAACTTAGATGCAACGCCATGGGTAGTACGCATGATGCCCACTGGCAATGGAGGAGATCCTTGGCAATTTCAAACGCAATGCGAAAGCCCATTCCCTCCTACGGCCGCATTCATGGATGAAGCAGGGCATATCTTGATTGAGGGAAAGCTCACGCAAACTATTTGGTCAGCCACAGATCACTTTAGTGAAATAGAGCGCCTCAGCATTGCCTTGCTTCACGACCATGACATTGAGATCTTTTCCGGACTGAGTTCACTAAGCAACACCGCATGCGCATTGGAAGGAATCTGGCGATGGCATGGCCATGATTTAAAACTGGAGCCCATTACCGCTACTGAAGTGCAAAGTCGCTTTCAGTTTCAGGCTCAGCCACAGCCCTAAGCACTTGATGCGGACTTAACCCCCTCTGCTTTTGGCATCGTCGCGCTGCTCTTCTTGGTACATTTTCTGAAACTCCCGCAGGCGCGCATCAATCGTTGAGCCTTGGTAATAATTGTTGCCGCCAGCAGCCCGCGCAATTCGCATCTGCTCAATTGCAGAAGGCCAAGCGCCGGTCAGGGCAAACTTTTCTCCCATGGCGTAATGTCGTAAGGCGATGTTATTGCTCTGGTCATAGGCATCCGCTAACAAAGTCCACCAAATGGTTTCACTTGGCTGTTGTTTAGTACGGCTTCGAAGCCAAGCAATTGCCTCATTGGTTTTGCCCAGCTTGAGCTCCGCCTGAATCATGGCGACTGCTGCGGCAAATGATTCAGGGTAGGCACGCAATGTCGCGTGCGCAATCTGCAGTGCCTCTTGGGATTTACCTTTGGCCAAAGCCAATTCCGATGCGGTGGTATCCAGCGATACACTCTGGCGTAATAAAGGTGAGCCTGGGGCTGCTGCGGCCTGCATCATCTGCCGGGTTTTTTGCAAATAGCCCTCTGCTATATCCACTTTGCCTTGGCGCTGCGCAACTAAAGCCAGTCCATAAAATCCTTCCATCTGTTTTATGGGAGAGGCTTGCTTACTAAAACTCTCAAAAATATTACGGGCATCAAACAAGCCGCTAGAGCCCTTTTGTTGATCAAGGCGAGCGCGCGCTTTGATTAAATAAAACTCCAATGAACTAGGTACGGTCTTGGCATTCACCATGCGTACCCGATCCTGCATGTCTGCAATCCGGTCAATGGTAAGAGGATGGGTTCGAACATAAGCTGGCACGCCACTGTCCATAATGCTGCTAGCTTTTTGTAAGCGCTGAAAAAAAGCAGGCATACCGTTGACGTCGTAACCACTGCCCTCCAGAATCAAAAAGCCAATGCGATCCGCTTCCCGCTCAGCGTCGCGTGAGTAGGCCAATTGATTCTGAACCGATAGAGCCTGACCGCCTCGCATTAAACCCACCGCTGCCGAAGGATTACTGGAAGCAGCTAAAGCACCCAATACCATACCGGCGATGGCAATCATGGTATTCATGGCCTGCTTGTCCATCGAGCGTGCAATATGCCGCTGCAGTACGTGGCCGATTTCGTGACCCATAACGGAGGCAACCTCAGACTCCGTTTCAGCCGCAACTAAGAGCCCCGTATGAAAACCAATAAAGCCACCAGGCAATGCAAACGCATTGATGCTCGGCTCTTTGACGGCGAATACCTCAAAGTTATATTGGGCACTACCCAAGGCATTGGCTCCACCTAACTGCAAGCGTTTTGCTGCCTGCAATAAGCGGCGATCCATTTGATTCAGAAAATCATAGATTGGCAAATCATTGGAGTAATCGGGATCAGCGCGGATTTCCCGCATGATGCGCTCACCAATGCGGCGCTCATCTACTGGACTTAAGGCGTCGCCACCTGGATCCCCCATATCGGGCAGAACTAAATTAGGCTGCGTACGTACTGTATTTTTATTGGGCAGAAAAGGGGATTGGGCCTCTTGCGACTGAACCGCTCGCCCCAGATTTTGTAGTGCCGCGGAATTGCCTTCAACCACCACCTCAGAGGCTGGCGCCTTGGGCAAGGGTGTTTGGGCGCCCGCAAAGCCCATAGCAAAAATCAATTGCAGGGCCACGCATTTCCGCCCAATGCCTAATAGCACCGGTTTTTGCATCCACTTAAAATAAGCTGGTTTTACGATCCCCATCCCTCTATGGTAAAACCTATTTCATGAACCCACTGACACATTTTGATTCCTCAGGCCAGGCCCACATGGTCAATGTTGGCGATAAGCCCAATACGCACCGCATAGCCATTGCTACAGGCAGTATTTCGATGCTGCCTGCCACCTTTGACTTGGTTGAGGCCGGTAACCACAAAAAGGGGGATGTTTTAGGCATAGCCCGTATTGCCGGCATTCAGGCATCCAAGAAGACCTCCGATCTCATCCCCTTATGCCATCCATTGGCACTGAGCCACGTTAGCCTGCAATTTGAACTAGACCGCACTAACCACTGCATTCGCTGCCAAGTGCAGGCCGAAACCACCGGCCCAACCGGCGTAGAAATGGAAGCCCTTACCGCCGTCCAAGTCGCACTCCTCACAATCTATGACATGTGCAAAGCAGTCGACCGTGGCATGGTGATGGGGGATGTGAAGCTCTTGGAGAAGAGTGGTGGGAAGAGTGGGGGCTGGAAGGCGGGGAAGTAAACGCCAACTTAACTCTGCTTCAGTGTATGGAACTTTGAGTCTTGTCCAAATCTTGTCCAAATAAAGGATAAGAAATGGCTTCAATTCGATTTAGAAGTAACAAGTGGCAAGCCCGTGTCTCTCGCAAAGGGGAACAATCTCTAGTAAAAACATTCCAATCTAAAGAAGATGCAGAACGCTGGGCAAGAAGCGTTGAGGTGGAATGGGACAGGGGAACATATACAAACATCCACCAAGCTCAAAAGACGACCTTTGGCGAACTCATCGAGCGTTACCTGAGAGAAGTTACACCGCTGATGCGTGGAGCTGGTGCAGATACTATCCGCCTCAAAGCAATCATGAGAAGACCGATTGCTAAAGAGAATATGGCAACACTGACATCTGCCAAGATTGCCAAGTACCGTGATGAGCGTTTACAAGAGATCAAGCCCAGTACAGTTGTTCGTGAGCTAGCCTACTTTTCCTCCATCATTAACCATGCTCGCAGAGAGTGGGGTTTGAACACTCCCAATCCCGTTTTGGGTGTTAGAAAGCCAGCTCAACCTCAAGGTAGAAATCGGGTGCTTACTTACGATGAGGAAAAGATTCTGCTGGAGGCTTGCACTCCGAAAGCCAACCGTAATATCTACACAAGACCATTTGTAATTCTTGCTATTGAGACCGCAATGCGTAGAGGAGAGATTTTGAGCCTTCGCTGGGATGACATCAATTACCAAACTAGAACCGCCTATTTAGCTCTTACCAAGAACGGTGAATCACGAAGGGTTCCGTTGTCCACAAGAGCAATAGAGACCCTTCAATCGCTACCAAGAAGCATTGATGGAAGGGTTCTACCTATCAACTTTGCAGCGGTGGAAACTAACTTCAAACGAGCCAGAGACCGTGCTGGATTAACTGATTTACGCATCCATGATCTCAGGCATACAGCAGCAACAAGACTATCAGAGAAGCTACCGAACCTACTTGAGCTATCAGCGGTTACTGGTCACAAGAGCCTAGCGATGCTTAAACGCTACTACCATCCGAACCCACAATTGCTAGCGGAAAAAATTGGATAGGCATTTATTTCTAAAATGCTTGACAGAAAACCACTTGATAACTGCACTACACTTCTATAGAATTGAAATAAGAGTACAAGGACAGCTCTAACCAAGCTGGCATCGGAGGAAGTAAGCCCCAAAGATGTTTTGAGTAGCAGAGGACAATGCTACTAGTTAAGGGTTTCCTACGGGAAATAAGGCGGGAGCAGAATAAATCCAAGTTGCTCCGAGGATCTACGGCTTGCATTAGCAGAAATGCTGTGCAGGCTTTTTTACGACCATTGAGCCTGTGCAGCATTTCAAAAAGTCGGAGAGACTAGATGAAAAAATGCACTACTAACCCAGCAGAACTGTATGACCCCAGAGACGACATGCTCCAAGAGCTTGCCGACACTATTCAATCATTACTTGAGGAAAACACCCTTTTAAGGGACAAGATCTCAGTAGGTCAATTTGATGCAACAGAAATTGAAAGAATTGATATTGCCCAGAGATTGGACGAACTAAGAAAAGCTAACGAACTTCTGGAAATCAATAATCGAGCATTAACTGACAGCAGGAACTGGTTTCAAAATCAAGCAGCTCAAACTATAGGAAGTCGTAATTATTGGGAAAAACAGGCCAAGAAGCTCCAGAAGATTATCGATCAAGGAGGTCAAAATGTTTAAGCTTGATCTACGTGGAAGCCTTCTGTACCTCCATGGCACTTCCCAAACACTTGAGCATGCCGAGGCCCATAACAATAGGCAGATTCCAATCGAATTATATGCCAGGGACAAAATTGACCCTTCTAGAATCTATTTGAATCAGCAGCTTGTACCACTATCTAAAACTCTGAAAACAACAGTTTTAGATATGATCACCAGCGCTGGAATAAACACATCCAAAGGCACCTTCAAAAGATTGGATAAGGGCTTTGCCATCGAGTGGATTTTTTCAGTAACTCCTGGATTTGAGTGCGACTTCAAATACCTTTATTTAAGTTGCCTTGATTGGTTAATAAAGAGATATCCGAGCTGTCCAGTAGCGCATGCTGTCATCCATTTTGATGAAGATGTTCCACACATGCATGTGATCATGGTGCCAATTGTTGGTAAACATCTCCCCGCCAGCAAGGTACTGGGCTTCAAAGGATGCAGTAAAGAGCGGTCGTACGATCTTTTTGAAAAGGTCGGCATGGAATTTGGACTCTCCTATTCGATGTATCTCAAGGGGGCTGCCAAGAAAGCAGCTAGTGATAAGGCCATTCAGGAACTCGAGAAGCTTGGCTATCGTGAAAAGTTATCCAAGTTGTGGCCACCATTCCAGTCAGCCGTAAGATCACGTCCTGAGCCGTTTTTAGATGTACTTGGAATATTGCATAATGCGCACCACTACTGACATAACCAAAAAGTAGTTTCCACAACAACATCCTGTGTTGCTGTTGCGAAGTGAGATAAAAACCTACCGATATTGTTCAAAAGCATGTCGGTAGGTCTAAGGACGCCAAAAAACTATCTAGGGGTATTTACAGCCTCTACATGGGCTAGCGAAATATCTGCAAAGTGGTCATCATTTGAGCAGGTATACCCTATTCCTACTAACGAATCATTCCAAGCTCTATAGCCAATAACTTGAGAAACCTAAGCTCTGCCGTTGTCGCTTTGCTCCTCAGTCGTGCCTCCTTGGTACATTTACCGTGTTTCCAGTTTGGATGTGCCGCTCCCGTAAGAGACATTCCTCCGTGAAATTTGCATCTTTGCCCTACTCCGCCAAGCAAGGGGGCATTTTTACAGGTCATTCCAGAGCGTATTCTAGCCCCGCACAGCATATTTGAGATCCGTTGGATGTTTAGTGAATAAGCCAAGCTCACAGGCAAGATTTATCCGCTGATTAATTTCTTCTCTAGAGAGGTATTTGAACTTCTTGGGGAGAGCTTGAATCCGCTCCTGAATCTGCTCTCTGGTGAGATATGTTTTCATGGCTGGCTTCCGAAGGTTGCAACAGCCTATATTTTAATTAATAAACAAATACCCATGAGTGCCTGCGCTATCTTGGGTAGCCCCGACTAAGAAGTTGGGGTTGGTTTGGTTATTGATTTGAGTATTAAGCTCAGCCAAGGAGGAAGCCCCAAACTCTTGCAGGGTTCTGCCGGTCAAGGTAATGGAGTTCAGGTTGGCATTGGTACCGCTGGTTTGACCACTGGGGAGTAAGTTCTTAAAGTGCAGGGTCAGGCCCTCATACCCTGCTGCTCCGGCAGTATTAAAGTTCGTAAACGAGGCATCGACGGAGCTAACGCCCTTCACAAAGCCCCAGATGGTGGCTTTATCAATGTCGAGCTTAAAGTCGGTAATGGTGGACCAGGAGGTGCCAGGCGCCCTGCCGTCTAAGAAGTAGGTGCTGGAGTTAGCTGTGGTGCCTCCACCAGTGACAAAGGTAGAGCCTACCCCGCCGTCAATCACATCATTACCGCCGCCGCCATTAACTGCCTTACCAACCGAGTTGGCACTCGATACCTTAATAAAGTCATTGTCAGTTGAGCCA
>JBIJAM010000053.1:0-8569 GCA_044345755.1 Polynucleobacter sp.
GCCTCCACCAGTGACAAAGGTAGAGCCTACCCCGCCGTCAATCACATCATTACCGCCGCCGCCATTAACTGCCTTACCAACCGAGTTGGCACTCGATACCTTAATAAAGTCATTGTCAGTTGAGCCATATACCACCGCATTGTCTGCCGTCTCGATGAGTTGGTACTTTAGGCCTAAAGAGGCTGGACCAGTAAAGAGCTCGGGAAGCGTAAAGCCACCGACGCCACCAGAGGATTTAAAGACCGGAATGGGAGCCATGCTTTGGGTCAGATCACTCGTGCTGACAGTAGCGCCATTAAAACTCATACTTGAGCCAATCGCTACTTTTTGCAGATCGGTGCTTGTTTTAATCAGCAAGAACTGCCCATCGGGAGACAGGCCAATCGACTGGATCGAGGAGACGGGGATTTGGTAGGTGGCGGCGAAGGTGGAGGTGGGAGAGGCATTTAGATTGATAGCCTGTGCAGCGGCCGTGCCGAACTTAAGATATTCCACATTGACAAGCACGTCCACGCCATCTCGATTGGCGATCGCATCCGTTACGGTATAGGTATTTGTTGAGGCGTTATAAACAATTTGATACTGGCCTCTGCTTCCAGAATAAAGGGCGGTATCAATGCCAGTACCACCATAGAGAGAGTCATTGCCTCCTTTGCCTTCAATACTATCGGCACCATTACCACCTTCAATAATATTGGCAAAATTATTTCCAATTATGTAATCGTTTCCAGCGCTACCTGAAGCATTCTCAAAGACGCCATAAAACCATCGTAAACTTTGAGGATCTGATCCTGCAATCATTAGCTGGGCATCAGAACTGCTCATTGATACCCCAACCAAATGGGAGGCACCAATAATTGATTCCCCCATATGTAAATATGCGCCAGTAGAATAATTTCTTAAATCCACTTTATCCGTGCCGCCCAAATCAAAGTAAGTGCGATAGCTACTAACGCCCCCGCTACCGCCTGGAGTAATTACATCGTCGCCATTTCCACTCGTTCCATCGCCGACACCATAGGCTCCTTGAAGGGCTATTACATCAAGAATCATCGGTGTTTGGGCGTACGTATTAGCCCCATTAACAGGACGCTCATCATCATAGGACATGATGCTGAAATACTCTTTATTCATATCCTGATTAGAGGAGATTACAAAACCTAGCCTATCAAAACCAATAGAAGTCGTTGCGCTGAAATCACTACTTAATGTTGCAACACCATTAACGTAAGAAGTATGTGGGTGAGATAATCCCAAGGAATGGCCAAATTCATGCATAAGAGTATGAAAGCCAAAGCTTGAATTAGAAAGTGATGTATCGTTAAAAACTCCTGCAGATCCAAATCCGTTAATATTTAAAATTAGATCAAGTTCGCTTCCAACATAATTGAAATTGTTTCGATTCACCGAAGACATGCCAGAAAATGACAAATCTGTCCGATAAATAAGGGAGATATTGATATCAGAATTAGTTAAAACAGCTGCGCCATAGGGCGAATAGGCCGTACTATCAATAACCGTAGAAAAAGAAACATTGATGAAGCTTTCATACATGCTCAACATTGAATTAATGTTGCTAACCTGAGTAGCATTCCAATATACGGCAGCAACATCAGGAGTCCATGTCTTTGTACTTCCGTAGCCATTTAAGTACTGGGTGTACATAAATGGCTGGGAAATCGAAACATTGATGTCGCCAGTGAGCCTAAAATTAGAATGGCCTGGACCAATAGCATCAAAATTAAACAATGCTTTAGCTACTACCCCAATAGGCGTATATGAAACAATGTTTGCCATAATTTATCAGCCTAAAAAAAAGAGAGCTTAAATCTAGAATGGGCAAGAGTTTTTGTAAAAACTATTTCGCTAGCGAATTTGATTCTAAGTAAGCTTTTTCTTTTCATAATTAGTTCTAATTTATTTTCTATGTATATAGGAATTATAATAATCTCTTTACGGACTAAGACCTATGACTAAAACACTATGCATATGGCGATCTATTACAAAGGGGACAATTTAGGGGGTTGGGGGTGGGTGGGGTCTGGACAATGGGAAATCAACATGGGGTACCCCTGTCTCATTGTGATAACCTTTGTCCAAATGTTGTCCAAGTAAACCTAAAGATTTGACCAAGATTGAAGTTACAACGTTTGAAATGGAAGCCCTCACCGCAGTCCAAGTCGCCCTACTCACAATCTACGACATGTGCAAAGCAGTCGACCGTGGCATGGTGATGGGGGATATCAAGCTTCTTGAGAAGAGTGGCGGGAAGAGTGGCACATGGGTAGCTGCGAAGTAAGTTAGCCCGTCACGCTTTCTATTTTTTAAAAACAATCCTTTGGTTTTAGTTAAACATAATCTAGCAACCCATCAATTCAACTCCTTAGATGAAGCAATGGCCTTTGCTAAAGACTTGGGTGAATTTGTCACCATTCAGTTCGATGGCAAAGAAGTGGTTGGTGTCTTTGGTGCTACCGGAGTTACAGATGGAAAGTGCCCCGATGGAATGGATTATTCCTGGAAGAAGCGGCGAAAGTAATTCGATCCTATAGGTGGCGGCTAATTCCTTTTTCGGAAAAAGCCGCCTCGCATTACTACCTCACTTCGAAGTACGGCATTCCGATGGTAGTAAGGGTTGAGGTAAGTTGCTCATCGCCGAGCGGCATGACCAGCCGCCGGACCACGTTGCGCCCTCCGGCTTTGACAAATCAACTGGTGTCGGGATGGCGGCATCCGGATAATTGGTTGGGATCAATACCAGGCTATTGCTTCCTTCTCGTGCAACCGTTGGCTGAAAATCAATCGCAATCGCGCCGGACTGCAAAATCTCAATGTCCTTGACGCTGCGTGTTGGCGCAAAACTAAAGGCCCCTTGCGTTGCGTCATTCATGGGCGCTACGCCCCGACTGGCAAATGCCTCTGTAACTGCCAACTTGGCACTGGAAGATAAATTCATGCCTTCAATAACGCGACTACGCGCAATGTAGTCTTGGTACTGCGGTACTGCAACGGCAACCAAAATTCCGATAATGGCTACAACCACCATGACCTCGATGAGGGTAAATCCGTTTTTTTCTGTGTTGCTAATAGCGTTCTCGTTGTGTGGTGTCATATCAATAAAAATCCCCTAGTGAATGGAGCTCGATGATCTAACAAAGAGCCCACTGACTAGGGGACTGACCGCATCAGATTGCTCTGATTTTAGTGTACGACTTTACTGCTTATTAGTGCGCCTTACTGGCTTTACGCTTCGCAAGCTCGCCCACAATCATGACTCCCAGCGCACCAACAATGCCAGCAATTAAGCCGTAGTCTTGAATGCCCTCACCAAAGTGCTTGATCATGCCTGGATCGGTCATCATCATGCCGCCCGCAATCCAGCCGAGCAATCCGGCGCCTGCCGTGACAATGATGGGGAAGCGATCGATCAGGAATAACACGAGGCGGCTACCAGCAATAATGATAGGTACTGAAACGATTAAGCCAAAGACGATGTAGCCAAATTGATGCGCCTGGTCGTCTACTTGCCCTGCGGCGCCGGCAATCGCCAAGACGTTATCCAGGCTCATGACCAAGTCAGCAACGATGATGGTTTTTATCGCTGCAAATAACTTATCTGGAGCTTCTAAGTCATTCTCGTCGTGACCGCCGGCATCTGCCAACAGCTTGTAACCAATCCAGAGTAGCAGTAAAGCGCCAACTACCTTCAGATAGGGAATTTGCAAGAGCGTCACCGCGAATATCGTCAAGACAATACGTAAAATAATCGCGCCAGCCGTACCCCATAAAATACCAGCGCGACGCTGGTTAGGGTGTAAGTTACGGCAGGCTAATGCAATGATCACCGCATTGTCACCACCCAGCAAAATATCAATCAAAATGATCTGCAAAACGACAGACCAATCTAACATTGCAAGAAATTCCATGTCATCCTCTAATAATTATTGTGTGTTGAACAACTACTGCATATAAAACAACTGCTTAAAACTAAATCATTGCCTTTAATAGGCTAGCCATCTCCGATGGATTACGCGTGACCTTAAAGCCGCATTCCTCCATTACTGCTAATTTGGCATCTGCGGTATCCGCGCCACCAGAAATCAAAGCACCCGCATGACCCATGCGCTTTCCAGGAGGGGCCGTTACGCCAGCAATGAAACCAACGATGGGTTTTTTCATATTATCTTTGCACCAGAGGGCCGCTTCGGCCTCATCTGGTCCGCCGATTTCACCAATCATGATGACGGCATCGGTTTCAGGATCGTCATTGAACATGCGCATGATGTCGATGTGCTTTAATCCATTAATGGGGTCGCCACCAATACCCACTGCAGTCGACTGACCTAAGCCAATCGCGCTTAGTTGGCCAACGGCTTCATAGGTCAAGGTACCGGAACGACTGACAACACCAATGCGGCCCTTTTTGTGAATGTGGCCTGGCATGATGCCGATCTTGATTTCATCGGGAGTGATAATGCCTGGGCAATTAGGGCCGAGCAATAACGTCTTCTTACCGCCCTTTGCTTCTTTTTGTGCCATCTTGTTGCGCACTTCCAGCATATCGCGCACTGGAATGCCTTCGGTAATGCAGATCACAAAATCCAAGTCGGCTTCAACCGCTTCCCAAATCGCTGCTGCCGCGCCAGGAGGCGGCACATAAATAACCGATGCGGTTGCGCCGGTTTGCTGAGCAGCTTCTTTTACTGTTCCGTAAATCGGAATGTTAAAAATGGATTCGCCAGCTTTTTTAGGATTCACACCCGCTACGAAACAATTTTTTCCGTTAGCGTACTCCTGGCATTTTTCAGTATGAAACTGCCCGGTCTTACCGGTAATGCCCTGCGTAATTACTTTTGTATTTTTGTTAATCAAAATTGACATGGTGATTTCCTTGATTATTTCTGTTTTTTAGCGGCAGCAACCACTTTGGTTGCTGCTTCCGCCATGGAGTCGGCGCTGATGATCGGTAAACCAGAGTCAGCCAAAATCTTTTTGCCTAAATCTTCGTTCGTACCTTTCATGCGCACCACCAGTGGCACAGATAAATTCACAGCTTTACAGGCAGTCACCACGCCTTCGGCAATCACATCGCAACGCATAATGCCGCCGAAGATGTTGACCAAAATGGCTTCCACGCTCTTATTTTTGAGCATGATCTTAAATGCTTCCGTCACTTTTTCTGCAGTCGCGCCGCCACCTACATCGAGGAAGTTGGCTGGCTGTCCACCAAACAGCTTGATCGTATCCATGGTGGCCATTGCAAGACCGGCACCATTGACGAGGCAACCGATGTTGCCATCGAGTGAGATGTACGCTAAGTCAAACTTAGAGGCTTCGATTTCAGCTGGATCCTCTTCATCCTCATCGCGATACGCCACGATCTCGGGATGGCGGAATAAGGCATTTGGATCAAAGTTAAATTTAGCATCCAAGGCTTTGATGTTGCCGTTGCCTTCCAGTATGAGTGGATTGATTTCCACTAGAGAAGCATCGGTTTCCCAATAGGTTTTGTATAAGTTCTTAAAGACCTCGCGGGCCTTCGCAACCGATCCTTCTGGCACACCAATACCATGAGCAATGGTGTCGCACTGGGCATCGGTTAATCCAATCAGCGGATCAACAAATACCTTGATAATTTTTTCAGGGGAGTGCTCTGCTACCTCCTCAATGTCCATGCCGCCTTCGCTGGAGGCCATGATGACGTTTTTCTGTGAGCCACGGTCGGTGACGATACTGAAGTAATACTCTTTTTTAATGTCAGCGCCATCTTCAATCAGAAGTCGGCGGACTTTTTGTCCTTCCGGACCAGTTTGATGGGTTTTGAGTTGCATGCCCATAATTTCAGTGGCGTATTTTTTGACTTCATCCATGCTCTTGGCCAACTTGACGCCGCCACCCTTACCGCGACCGCCCGCATGAATCTGAGCCTTAACCACCCACACTGGACCGCCTAATTTTACGGCCGCATCCATTGCCTCTGCCACGCTATGTGCCGGAATGCCGTTCGGAACTGGTACGTTAAATTGGCGCAGCAGCGCCTTACCCTGATACTCGTGAATTTTCATCGTTACTCCGGAAACGGTCTGTGCGTACTGCCAATGGTTAATTAAGGTCTATTTTGCCCCTCGCCTTAATTTCACTGATTTGACCGCAGTCAACTTAAAAAAATTAGGTTATTGGCAAACGTGGGTAAGTCTATCATTTTGCAGTGCGTCATTTGCCATTTTGTGTCCTATTCAGCCCTTTTTTGACGCCCGCCTATGACCTTAGCGACGATTTCGGGATTAAAGCCTTTTGATACCAAAAACCGGTACTGCCTAGCCCGCATTTTCTGGTCTTCCGCAATCTCGCCGAATTTCCGTTCAAACAGCTCTTTTGCTCGCTCAAATTCGGTATTTTTGAGTCCATCCAGTAGCGCTGCAGAAGCATCGCTTGCCACGCCGGCCCGCTGCAATTCGTCCTTGATTCTGCGCATCCCATAGCGCTCACTGCGCCGTCGCACCAAGGCCTCGGCAAAGCGGGTGTCGGATAGCCAGCCGCGTTTTTCAAAGTCATCCAATACGGCGGCAATTTGTACCTCATGCGATAGTGCCGGGGTATCCGCTGGGCTCTTTTCTTGATCGCGATCCTGTGCATTGTTAGCGCGATCTACCTTGGCTTGGAGGCTTAAGTAATCACCCAGCTTTTTTGCTAATTCGACACGGCTATGCTCACGCTGCGATAAAAGGCGCAAAGCCCGAGCTTTGAGACTCGGGCTTTGTTTTTTAGAACGAACTGAATCAGGCATCAGCCGATTCAATCTCCGTATCGTCTACTGCATCTGTAATTGCAACGCCTGCTTTAACGCCCAGCTTGGCACGAATCTTGGCTTCGATGTCTTTCGCAATTTCAGGATTTTCCTTCAGGAAATCACGAACATTATCTTTACCTTGACCAATGCGGTCGCCGTTATAGCTATACCAAGAACCGGACTTCTCGACGATATCGGCTTCAACACCCATATCGATTATTTCACCCTCACGTGAAATTCCTGCGCCGTACATGATGTCAAAAATGGCTTCGCGGAACGGCGGTGAAACCTTATTCTTAACAACCTTGACACGGGTTTCATTGCCGACCACCTCATCGCCTTTTTTGATGCTACCAATACGGCGAATATCCAAACGCATGGTGGCATAGAACTTCAATGCATTACCACCCGTGGTTGTTTCGGGGGAGCCAAACATCACACCAATCTTCATGCGAATCTGGTTAATAAAGATCACCATGGAATTGGTCCGCTTGATTGTGCCCGTTAATTTGCGTAAGGCTTGACTCATCAAACGCGCTTGCAAGCCAGGCAATGAATCGCCCATGTCGCCTTCAATTTCGGCGCGGGGAACCAAGGCTGCTACCGAGTCAATGACGATTAAGTCGATTGAACCCGACCGCACTAGGGCATCTGCAATTTCGAGCGCTTGCTCACCGGTGTCTGGCTGAGAAATCAGCAAGTTATTCACATCCACACCCAGGCGAGAGGCGTATTGCACATCCAGCGCATGCTCGGCATCGATAAATGCACAGGTGCCGCCAATCTTTTGCATTTCAGCAATTGCGTGCAATGTCAGGGTTGTTTTTCCAGACGACTCTGGGCCATAAATTTCAATCACGCGACCGCGCGCAAGACCGCCGACTCCAAGGGCAATGTCCAAGCCCAAAGAACCGCTTGAAACCACCTGAATATCTTGGTTTATTTCAGCATCGCCCAATCGCATGATGGAGCCCTTGCCGAACTGCTTTTCAATTTGCGCGAGTGCCGCCGATAAGGCTTTTTGCTTATCGCCGCTCATGCCATCAAATTCCGATGATGCTGATTTTTTCTTATCGTCCATTGCCATCTTTTGCTCTCCGCCTTTTTGTCTTTTGCCGTAAATTGGGGGTACAACCCGCCTCTTTGCTCTACTGTTCTGCTGCCTGTATCAATCTGGGATCTACTGTATATAAAAACAGTACTTATTGCAAGCGCTGTTTATTTCGGCTTGCTTTCTTGCCTACTGGGCAGTCAAAGGGGGCTTGTTGGCAGGCACTTTTCCCGCCCACCAAAATAGCAAAGGCATTGCAATAGCCCAAATTATTCCAAGTAAAACAAGGGCTTGCGTTTCATCACCCCATTGTGCAGCGCCCAATTTAACCCCAGCTAAGTAGGACAAGGGGCCTGCAATGGCACCCAAGACCGCCGCCAAGATAAAACGGCCCTTTAACCAGGACATCGACTCATTCAGGGTGCAACCCAAGATAATCCATAAAGACCACATCCAAATGGGTGACAGGCTAGGCAAGAGCCCTTTGGACTCAAAAACCAAACTGCCGGTATGCAATAGCAGGGTATCGGCAGCAATTCCCAGAACGCCTATTTTTAGAAGTAACACACCCTCTTGGGTGCGATTGTGGGATTGCCACAGGTGAAAGGTCGCAACTGCTGCACAAAAAAGAACCGCGGCAGTGACATAGCCATGGGCCGCGCCCAAAATGCAGGCAAACCAGCCAAGCTGGAACAAAACAAAATTAATTAATTTACGCACGGCGTTAC
>JBIJAM010000047.1:0-10106 GCA_044345755.1 Polynucleobacter sp.
TGACACTGCGATGCAGACCTCGTATGGCCCACGCTGGCGGATGTTTGTCATCGGCGCAGGTCAGTTATCGCTCTACGTTGCCAACTTTGCGGTTGCATCTGATTTTGATGTGATTGTGATTGATCCCCGCGAAGAGTATGCTGAGGGCCTCGATCTTCCAGGCGTTCAATTTATTAAAGGTATGCCAGACGATGTGATGCAGGAGCTTGGAATCGATTCGCACACCGCGATTGTGGCCCTCACCCACGATCCCAAGATTGATGATCTTGCCTTGATTGATGCGCTTCAGTCCGAGGCGTTTTACATTGGTGCCTTAGGTAGCTTAACTAACACCTTAAAGCGTAAAGAGCGCTTACTGGAATTTAACGTATCGACCGAACAGCTGGAGCGCCTACATGGTCCAGTGGGTTTAGCGATTGGCGCCTTAACACCGCCAGAAATAGCCGTCTCCGTGATGGCTGAAGTCATTGCCGTGAAATACGGCAAGCAACCGTGATTTAAGGTCGCACTCCCGGACTTTCAATCTGCATGCCATTAGCCCTACGCATTAAGTAAAGCTCTAATGCCATCAGTTCTGGTGAGCCGTAGGCATATTGCTCTGCTCTTACAGCCGACACACAGTTACGCAACCGGCGCTGCAAAGAACCCACCCCTTGCCACTCGATGCGATAAATCGGATACGCCGTAGGATGGCCCTGCGGAATCGTGCTACTCGCCAGCTTCAGTCCAGCCCGATCATCATGGCACTGGGCGCAGGAAAGATTGAGTTGGCCTATTCTCTGAAAGTACAGCGATTGGCCTTTTTTATAATCCGGTTCAATGACTGGATCGGTCGATGCAGCAATCGGCAGCCCCCTAGATTGGTAGGCAATCAGCGTACTGAGTGCCAATAAGGGTTTCGATTCATAGGCGAAGGCTAGAGACTGTTGGCGACTTGTGCGGCATTGATTGATTTGCCCCTCTAGATTCTGGAGCTTGCCCTGAACCCGTTTTGGAAAGGTAGCTGCAATGCCTTTCATCGACTGCTTTGGGTCTTGATGGCAATCAGCGCATGCTTTAGTAGCAGGATTGCTACGATCAGCCCAAAGCGCTTCTCCATCCATAATCCAAAACAATGCAGGATTTAAATTGATGTCCTTTTGCATCGCCTGATTGCTGGGCGTCATTAATGCGGTAGTCGATTGCCGCTGATCGGCATAGGATGGCATAGCTACAGCGAAAACAAAACACAGCACACCAATCTGGGCCAATTGCCTTTTAATCATGAAACAGTGATGGCTTGATTAACTATCGTGAGGTAATTGTTATCGCCTTGCCATCTGAATTCAAAAGTGCCTGATTGGTCTGCTTTGGCATAGAAGATAAAAAGGGGGTTTGAGCCAACCCCCGAATGCAAATCGGCTTTAAAGACTTCATTGCCGTTGTAGGTGCAAATAAAGCTTCGAATAATATCGCGTGGCACTCGTACACCTTGCTCGGTGTGCCGAAAGCCAGATTCCATATCGTGTTGCACGATCGCGCGAATGGAAAATACTTCACCCTTTTTTGCCGTTTTAGGCATGGTGACAACAGCCCTGGAAGATCGACTCATACCATCTCCGTGCATGCCGAGAGCGTGACGACAGTATCGACGCTGGTTCGCCAAAATGAGCCGTCGCTCATTTGCGCCAAGGCCCACATCCGCTGTGAGTCAGCCAAGCGAATCCGCGTACTGGCTTCTGCCTTGCCCGACAAGGGCGTGAAATAGCAACTCACGACATTGGGCGATGGATTGGCCTCGGAAATAATATGAATTGCGCGCACATAATTCGCCTGCGTCATTGGGCTATCGACTGAAAATTTAATGGCAACTAAATTGCCGCTTTCCACTAGGGGTGGAAGCTCAAAATATACCCGTCCGGTATTAACGGGACTCTTACCAACAATGGCTTGCATTGCCTGCATGGCCTCACTTGGCGTAGCACTCGCGCTCTGCCATGGGCAGAGGGATAAAGCAGTCATTGAAACAATAAATTGGCGGCGCTGATTCATGGTGATTTAATCGTCAATAAATACGCAAGTACGTCTTCAATCTCTTGCCCAGTAAGCACAGTCTTCCCAGCAAATTGCGGTGCAACCCGCTGCAGGTGATCTATTCTAAAGTAGGCTGGCATGATGGTGTTGGGGTTCGATTGCGATGGATCAACGAGGCGGGCACGCAATTGCCCCGCACTGAGATTGGCAACACTTAATCGCAGATCAGGGGCCAGATTGCCCTGAAACCGCTCCTCCGGAAAGGGGCCGGCGTGGCACAAAATGCACAAGCCCGTTTGGCGACTGGTCACAATCGCGCGCCCCTTGATGGGATCGCCTGGATTCGGACTTAATGCGGTCTGCACCGCATCGCCAGTCCAAACCACTTGAGCGTGAGAAGGGATGGGGAGCGCCAGCAGCGTACTGATCGCTAGCGCAGCCCCATATCGCATACCTTAGACCAGCGTAATACCGCTGTTTTTCAGAGGGATGGTGCGCAGACGCTTACCGGTAGCCCTGTAGAACGCATTTAATACAGCCGGTGCCGCCACAGAAATAGTAGGCTCGCCAATACCGCCCCACTCTTTGCCGCCACCCTGAATGATGATGGTCTCTACGGGTGGCATTTGTTTTAAGCGGATCGAACCAAATGTGTCGAAATTGGTTTGCTCAATTCGACCATTCTTAACGGTGCACTCCTCCTCAAACAAAGCAGATAGGCCGTACACAAATGAACCTGATACTTGGCGCTCAATTTGCGCTGGGTTCACGGCATAGCCTGGATCCGTTGCCGCGACAATCCTATGAATCTTGATCTTATTGCCATCGGTAACCGATAGCTCGCACGCCGCAGCAACCCAACTACCAAACGACTTTTGCTGAGCAATGCCACGGAATACGCCAGCAGGCGCTGGCTTAGTCCAGCCAATACGATCTGCAACGGCATTGAGTACCGCTAGATTACGCGGGTAGTTTGCGGAATACTTGCGTCTAAATTCCACGGGATCAACACCGGCATATTCTGCCAGTTCATCCATGAAGCACTCCATAAAGACCGCATTTTGATTGATGTTAACGCCACGCCAGAAGCCTGGTGGCACGTGGGTATTGCGCATGGCGTGGTCAATCATCAAGTTCGGAAAGTCATAGCTAATGCCATGCTCGCCGCCCTTGGCTACACCCTGAAACACCAATGGATCCATGCCTTTGTTTTGTGCCACTACGGCTGGACGCACTGCGGACAAAATTGATTGACCCGACAAGCGCATATGCACGCCAGTCAAATTCTTCTTGTCATCAAAGGTGCCAGTCATTTTGCACATCATGATCGGGTGATAGCGACCTTGCGTCATGTCCTCTTCACGCGTCCAAATTAACTTGATGGGCGTGCCAGGCATTTGCTTTGCAATATTGACTACCTGCGTGGTGTAGTCCTGGAATGCGCCGCGACGACCAAAGCCGCCACCCAAATTGACCTTAATCACATCGCACTTGTCAGCGGTAAGTCCAGATGCGGCAATCACTGCAGCCAAGGATGCTTCGCCGTCTTGGGTTGGAACCCACGCGCGGCAACTGTCTGGATTCCAGACCGCCGTTGCATTCATCGGCTCTAGCGGTGCATGGTTCAAGAAGGGATATAAAAACTGCGCCTCAATAGTTTTCGAAGAATTCGATGCCGCCACTTTGAAGTCGCCATTGGCATTGCCCACAAAGGTTTGATCTGCTTTGAGGCCCTCTTCCAAGCGCTTCAAAATATCGGCCTGCTGCACTGACGCATTGGGACCTTCATCCCAAACAATCGGCAACTGATCCATCGCTACCTTGGCTTGCCAGAAGGTATCTGCAACCACCGCAACTGCGGTGTCGCTAACTTGAACCACTTTCTTGACGCCCTTCATTCCTGCGACTTTGCTGGCATCAAAACTCTTTAGTTTCCCGCCAAAAACTGGACTCTCTTTAATGGTGGCCGTCAGCATGCCTGGCATTTTCAAATCAATGGCAAACACTTGCTTGCCCGTCACCTTATCGGCCAAGCTGTCGAGGCGATCCATCGGCTTGCCAATCACTTTCCAGCGCTTGGGGTCTTTGAGTTCAATTCCTTTTGCATCCGGTACTGGCAACTTCGCTGCCGCAGCAGCAACCTTACCAAAGCTAACGGAGCGCCCGCTGGCTTGGTGGGTGATGATGCTATTGGCCGCCAAACATTCAGCAGGCGATACGCCCCACTGATTTGCAGCAGCCTGAACTAGCATGATGCGCGCTGCAGCGCCGCCTTTACGGACGTAATCTTCCGATGTCCGAATACCGCGGCTACCGCCAGTGGAGAACGATCCCCAAACGCCTTTGCGCTTGAGACTCTCACCGGGTGTGGGGTAATCGATCGTAATTTTGCTCCAATTGCACTCAAGCTCTTCGGCAACCAATTGGGCTAAGCCGGTAATCGTGCCTTGGCCCATTTCGGAGCGAACTACACGAATAACCACCGTATCGTTTGGCTGAATTACAACCCAAACGCCGATTTCTGGGGCACTGGCATTGGCTGCAGTGGATGCATTCGCTGTGCCAATGACGCCTGGAAACTCCAAGCCAATGGCAAGGCCAGCGGTAATAGCGGATGAGCCAACAATGAAGTGGCGACGGGATAAATTAGGTACGGGTGCATTCATGGTTTTCTCCTCAAGCCTTTGCTGCAGCATGGATTGCGGCACGTACTTCTTGGAATGTGCCGCAACGGCAAATATTCGTTACTGCGGCATCGATATCTGCATCACTGGGTTTGGGGTTCTTACGTAAAAGAGCGGTAGCAGCCATGACCATACCGGTTTGGCAATAGCCGCACTGCGGTGCTTGTTTTTCGACCCAGGCTTGTTGAATTTTGCTTAACTTGCCGCCTACCGAGAGGCTCTCAACCGTCTCGACTTTTTTACCCTCAGCGGCGCTGACCGGCAAAACACAAGAACGCACAGCAGCGCCATCGAGCAGAACCGTACACGAACCGCATTGCGCAATACCGCAACCGTATTTGGTACCCGTTAAACCAACTTGCTCCCGAATGACCCAAAGTAACGGGGTAGTGGGGTCCACATCGATCGTGCGTGCTTTTCCATTGATGGTCAACTTTGCCATAAGGGTCTCCTTGTTTTTGACGTATTCTTGTGCCGGTAGGCATTCTTAAGTAACTTCGGAAATCATAACCGAAATACCCCAAAAAGCACTCGGGTTTTTGCCTAGCCAGAGATGAAATTTACAAGCGTGTTGCAATCTTTTTATAAGTTGCCAAGTACTTGAATTGCTTAGTCTTTTAAACAGTAATTCGCAAGGGGGTAGATTTAACCATTACTACTAAATTGGATGGATTTCGATCAATAGCGCTGGGCATACGTGCGCTTTGGATAACAAGCGCACATCCCAGAAATTGTAGAAGCGCACAGCTAATTTGACTTAACTGCGCCTATCTCTGCGGCACCTTACCAAGCCTGCTTCTTACCGTCTACCCAGGTTTCTTTAACCTTAATATCCCGAATATCGGCTGCTGGGGTCGTGCGTGGATTTTTTTCCAGTACGACAAAGTCGGCTTGCTTACCCACTTCCAAACTACCTACCTTATTGTCAGCAAAAATTTGATAAGCCGCATCAATGGTGATGGCACGAATGGCATCATCGACGCTAATGACTTGGTCCGGTCCCAATACTTTTTTGGGCGGCAACTGCCATACCCGGGTTACTGCTTCCGTTATGTAATTGAGGGGTCCCACATTCGACACCGGCGTATCGCTGTGCAATGTGAATTTTCCACCTAAACGCTTGATTTCAGCAGCGGGATCAATGCGCTTGGCGCGTTCTGGCCCGATAATAAAATTATCAAATGCGGATCCCCAATAATGCACATGACCAATCGTGAAGCTGGGCACTACGCCCAGTTGCACGGCTTTCTTGGCCTGGGATGCGTTGTTTACTGTGAAATGCTCAATCCGCAAACGGCGGTCTTGCGGCTGTTTATTTCCAGCTAACAGCTTGGCATAGCTATTAAGCGCTTGATCAATTGCCTTATCCCCATTGGAGTGCGTTGAAATTTGCCAGCCCTGATCAAAGTAGGACTTCATCGAGGCTTGGATATCGGCGTCTTTGTAATTGAGGGAGCCGCTCCATTTGGAGTTCTTGGGGTAACTGTAGGGCTCATTTAATGCTGCAGTTAAGCCCTGAGTCGAGCCGTCTGCTACGTATTTAATTCCAATGAAGCGCAGCATGTCATCGCCATCATTGGGCTTGATGGTCTTGTACCCTGCTGGCATCGCTTGACTAAATAAATAGCCCCGAACTCGAATAGGGGATGCTTTCTTAGCAAAGATTGCTCTGTAAATTGCTGCTTCCTTATCTACACCGAAATTGCCGCCAAGACTCATCTCAGATGCGGTAGTTACGCCAGTAGAGGCCATCTTCTTCATGGTCCCTTCAATCGCGCCAAATAACTGGGCTTCTGTTGGGTTGGGCATTTTGGCCATAAAGGGTAAGTAACTCGGAGGCTCAACCAATTTACCCGTCAGCTTACCTTGTGCATCTTTTACATAGATGCCACCGCCAGCGGGATTGGGTGTTTTGTTAGTAACGCCCGCAAGCTCAATTGCTTTGTTATTAACGTAACCAATATGACCAGACTGATTCACGAGAAAAATGGGAACGTCTTTGGATACCTTATCTAAATCATCTGCGGTGAGCTCGGCCATAAAAGGGCTAGTGCGGGATGGGTCCACACCAAAACCAAACAACCAACCGCCTGGCGGGATTGTCTTGAGATGCGCCTTCATTTTTGCAATGAGGGTCTCCTTAGTATCGTAGGGCAAGGTGAAGTTACTGAGGTTTAATCCCAAGCCCTCAAATACGGCAGTGATCATGATGTGAACGTGTGGCTCTACAAAACCAGGCATCAGGGTTTGGCCCTTCAGATCAACCAGCTGCGTACTTTTGGATTGCCATTCCTTGGTAACGGCATCCTTTGTACCAAGCGCAACAATCTTGCCGCCCTGCACAGCAATCGCCTGTACTTCTTCATTCTTCGCATTAACAGTAACTACCGGACCGCCATAAAAAATCGTATCAGCATTGCCTTTAGAAAATGCAAACCCACATTGGGCGATGAAGGCAAATGCAAGGAATTTAGAGGCGATTTTCATATTTGGTTTCCACATATTGAACGAAACCATTTTAGCCCTGGCAATCGCTGAAATACCACGATTTAGAAAAAAAGTAGTCCTTAGTCTTTTGCTAAATGGGCATGGATGCCGAGATCTACAGATCTAGAACCAAGACTCCGCCCTGTATATGGGAGACACAGGGGGTGAGGTATTCGGCGTGCTCTGCATCACTTAAGATGCAATCGTTATGCACTACTTGGCCGCTAATGTAGCGGGTCTTGCAGGTGCCGCATAAGCCGGACTGGCAGGATGTTGGAATCTCAATACCGGAATTTGCCAATGCATCGCACAGGGATTCCGATCGGCTGACTACGATTCGCTGGCCTGTACTCTGAATTACCACTTCCAGTTCACTACTCTCTACCATTACTGCCATCTCCGTAAAAGTCGATGGACTATAAATTCAGTCCATCGTTCTTCATGAATCACTTAGTGCTTAAATTGGCTTAAAGCCGTTTGTTCCAGTTTTTCCATTTGTTGGCGTACAAACTCGGTACGCTCTTTTCCTTTGTATTGTTCGCTTTCGGTGATGATACTAATCACTCCCTTGGCAATAAATCGCCGCTGTGCCACCTCTTCCTCTGTCGTTGCCCCAATCGGCAACTGAAACACATTGCCAGAACAGTAACTGTTCGGCGTGCCGTTCACCTCTTTGAGCCACTCAGCAAATGCTTCTGCACTTGCGGCTGGATTAGAACCGCGTACCGCATCGCGGAGCATCTTTCTAAATAAATAGGGGCCCGCATCAAACTTGGTTGGATTTTCCAGGGCGTGAATTGCAATCGGCCTTTGGCTAATAATGGCCTCATAGTCCCCCGGCGCGTATTGGGCCATTTTGTAATTGGGCCTTGACCTGTGATCCGCCGGAATCGGCACAATGTCCTTAATACTGTGCTGGTCAAAGCGCTCTGCTCTGCGCAATGCCACTTGGCCGTCTAAGAAATCGATCGACTCGTAGCCGACCAATTCTTTTTTTCCAATCCCACGGGTGTCAATACCAGGACCCATGACGCGCCAGCCAATCATCTTGCTATTGACATCATCCACAGGCACTGTCCAGCGAATAATGTGAAAGCGACTAAACAATTTTTTGTTTGCGCCATCTTCGGAGGTATAGGCGTGCAGGCTTAAGTTTGGTAATACTTGATGTTGCACGCGAATAAATAATTTATCGTTGTTGACTCGGCGCGCACCAGAACATGCCAGGCCACGGCCGCCATGAATGGGTACAAATTGCATATCAGGGTGCACTTCCATTGTTGGGGCGCCCACTTCATCAAATGTGGTCCCTTGAAAATGCCCGCCCACAACGTTTTTGGCTGCATGCAACTCGGCAGTATGGAAGTTGTCGGCGGCATTGTCTTGAACCTGAAGCCAGTTGCAATGTTGAAAATTACTGTAGGGCACTAGCTCATCGCCAGGGGCGACGGTGAAATCCGATTCCCACTCGGGAAATGGCGGCTCTTTATCGGGTGGCCCCATATAGGCAAATACCAAACCGTTGCGCTCAAATGCCTTATAGGCGCCCTGCTGAATGGAGCAAGCGTATTTTTCTGCTTCGGCTTCTTCGCCTTTTGGAAATGGGGCATTAAGGCAGGTGCCGTCAACGTCAAACACCATGCCGTGATAGCAGCATTTAATGCCGCGCTCTTGAATCAGTCCGTATTCAAGTGAGGCGCCACGATGAACGCAATGGGCATGCAATACACCGACCCGGCCACTGCCATCCCGAAATGCCACTAACTCTTCTCCCAAAATCGTTAGAAACCTTGGTGTATCGGTTAACTCGATGGACATGCATACCGGGTGCCAAAAGCCGCGCATGTATTCACCCATGGGCGTCCCAGGTCCAACCTCGGTTAGCTCAGGATCATGTCCGGACATCTTATTGGTGTAATAGCCACCATAAGGAATTAGCTTTTTAGGCTTAGCCGTTGATCCGGCCGATGTTCCGGCCGATGCGCCTACCTTTTTATCCGCTTGCTCTTGCTTGTTTGGCATTGCATGCCCTTTCAATCGATATCAGTTCAGTCGTAAATCAATTTGTTACGCGCCCAACTTAGGCAAACATGTCGGGCTGATTTTCTTTCAGGTAGCCCCAAATCGGCTGAAAGTGAAGCCAGCCAATGTACTCGCTACCAACGTGCTCACGGCTATAACGCGCCACCTCTGGCGTTAACAAGTTTGGCTTAATACCAGTCGCCTCAACGAGCATCTGCTGCTTGCAGCAACGCTCGAGCGCAATAAACCAAAATGCTGCAGCCTCAATGCTGTGGCGACTCACTGTTAACAAACCGTGATTGCGATGAATAATGGCTTTGACTTTTTTCAATGAACCCGCCACGTTATAGCCGGCGTTGTCTTCAACCGCCACTTGCCCGGCTTGTTCTGCCAAGACCATGTGGTCTTCAAAAAATGCGGCCGCATCCTGCGAAATCGGATCGAGTGGCCTGCCTAGCGCAGCAAATGCAGTTCCATACACGGTATGGGCGTGACACATGGCGACGATGTCTTGGTGTTTCTCATGCACTGCTGCGTGCAATACAAAGCCAGCGCGGTTAAGTGCATGCTTGCCTTCCAGCACATTGCCTTCATGGTCTGCCAAGATTAAATTCGAGACTTTCACTTGATCAAAGTGCACGGCCATGGGATTGGTCCAGTACCGATTGCGATGCTCCGGATCACGCACGGTTAAATGGCCGGCAAAACCATAATCAAACTTTTCCAATGCAAATGCCCTGCACGCTGCCACTAAGCGCTCTTTTAAATGCTGTCGCTCTTCGGCAAACGACTTAAATTTAGGCTGGTATGGGTAAATTAAGCTCGTATCTTCGGGTTGATAAATTGACTCTCTGCCACCCAAGTCCAATTTACGTTCGCGTTCCATTGTGTGAGCCATCT
>JBIJAM010000048.1:0-9954 GCA_044345755.1 Polynucleobacter sp.
GGTTGGGTTCTAGCCGGGATTCAGCAGTTGGTTTAAGCTTAGGCTTTCCCCACGGAAAAACCCGCATTCGTGCGGGTTTTTTGCACCCATGAATTCGGTATCAACATCCGCCCGGCCAGTTACCAGCGCAGCTATCTGCCACGGGATTAATCATGTCTTGGCGGGAGAGCCTTGGGCGAGCGCCGAACTAGTGAAGCATGCCGGCAAAGCCATTGCCTTAGAAATGCCGTTTGGCCGATTTGCCGTGGAAATTAACAAAAACGGTTTATTGGAGGCTGCGCGCCATTCGGAGGCATCTCAAAACCCTGACGGAGAAGTGCTAACGCCAGTCAGAACAGCCCTGGTGCTGACGATTTCAAGTCAAGCGCTTTCAACCTTGCTGACCAGCAGTGGTCCCATTCGGGAAAATGCATTTAAATCCGTCACGATTGCCGGCGATGCCGACTTGGCTCAGCTATTGGGTCGCTTAGCGGGGCAGTTGCGTTGGGAATACGAAGAAGATCTCTCAAAAATCATTGGCGATGCACCGGCTCATTTTGCTGTGGCCCAAGGAAAGAAAATAGCGAGCGCTGGAAAAGCGGCTGGCCGCGATTTGCTTGAAAATACCGTCGAGTACCTCAGTGAAGAAAAGAAGATCCTATTGAATCAGCGTGACTTTGCAATACACAAAAACCAACTTATGGAATTGCGCGATAGCGTCGAGCGTTTGGACAAGCGCATTGCATTGCTGCAGCAAAGGAGCAAATAAGCATGGCTCGCTTTGCACGACTTTGCTTTATCTTTTTTACGGCATGGCGTTTTGGTTTGTTGCCCTTGCTGCGCGACAACCTCAAGCCGGGTATAAAACGGATCTTACTTTCAGTCGCTTGCTTTGCATCTCCGAATGCATTACCGCGGGGTGTGCGGATACGACTAACGCTCGAGGCGCTTGGCCCGATCTTTGTTAAGTTTGGTCAAGTCCTATCGACCCGCCGTGACTTATTGCCGGATGATATTTCGGATGAACTTGCCAAGTTGCAAGATCAAGTGCCGCCATTTTCAAATGCCGAGTCACGTGCCTTAATTGAATCAGCACTCGGCAAGCCGATTGAAGATGTTTTTATTCAGTTCGACGCCACTCCCGTTGCTAGTGCTTCAGTAGCACAGGTCCACTTTGGTGTTTTGCGTGGCAGCCCGCAGCGCCCTGAATGGGAAGGGCGTGAGGTCGCAATCAAGGTCTTACGTCCAGGCATTCTGCCGGTGATTGAAGATGACTTGGCATTGATGCACGACTTAGCGAAGATTGTCGAAAAAGTATCGGCCGATGGCCGGCGTTTAAAGCCGCGCGAGGTGGTTGCCGAGTTTGATGTCTACTTGCATGACGAATTAGACTTGATGCGCGAGGCAGCCAATGCCAGCCAGTTGCGGCGCTACTTTATCGATTCCGATAAGTTGATGATTCCGGAAATGTATTGGGATCTGTGCCACACCAGCGTAATTGTGATGGAGCGCATGAATGGGATCTCCATTGGCCGTACTGACGAATTACGCGCCGCTGGGGTTGATTTCAAAAAATTGGCAGCCGATGGCGTTGAGATCTTTTTTACCCAAGTGTTTCAGTATGGCTTCTTTCATGCGGACATGCACCCAGGCAATATTCTGATCAGTCTGGAGCCCGAGCGATTTGGGCGATTTATTTCCTTGGATTTTGGCATTGTGGGCGCGCTGAGTGAGACGGATAAAAATTACCTAGCGCAAAACTTTCTAGCTTTCTTTAATCGCAATTACCGCCGCGTTGCAGAGTTGCACATTGAATCTGGCTGGGTGCCTGCGGATACGCGTGTAGAAGAATTAGAGGGTGCAGTACGTTCTGTGTGTGAACCCTACTTTGATCGCCCCTTGAAAGAAATCTCCTTGGGTATTGTGCTGATGCGTTTGTTTCAGACCTCGCGGCGCTTTAATGTAGAGATCCAGCCCCAGCTGACTCTATTGCAAAAGACGCTATTGAATGTGGAGGGTTTGGCGCGGCAACTGGACCCTGATCTCGATTTGTGGAAAACCGCCAAACCGATCCTGGAAAAGTGGATTAGCGAGCAGTTGGGTTGGCGGGGCTTCGTTGAGGGCCTCAAAACAGAGGCGCCCAATTGGGCGAAAATTTTACCCACCTTGCCTCGCCTTCTGGCGGAAAGCTTGGCGCAGTCAACGAAAGCTGAGCAGGGCGCTGAACTGGCCTTACTCAAAACCCTGCTCCAGGAAGAGCGCCAGACGCGGCGCCTGATTACCGGGGCTTTGCTGTTTGCGGGCGGCTTTATCACGGGCGCCGTACTGATTTCCCTCAGTATTTTCTAGGCCAGACCCCATTGGGGCTCTCTAGCCGTTAAAATGCCGGCTAGGCAGATTAATTATGAAAAAATACTTTATTGCAGGCATTCTAGTTTGGGCTCCAGTGGCGATCACGGTTTGGGTGATCTCATGGGGCCTGGGTGTACTCGATAGCATCTTTGGCTCGGTCATGATGGCCATCATTACCGTTTCCCCTGGCGAGTTCTCCCCCGACTTAAAGCATTTCCGTGAGATTCCAGCAATTGGCGTGCTGATTGTGGTGGGCGTCATCATGGTCACCGGTCTTGTTGCTATTAGTTTTGCAGGTCAGTGGTGGGTGCGTGTCTGGGATAAGCAGGTGAATCGCATTCCGATTGTGCGCTCCATCTATTCGAGCGTAAAACAAGTTTCCTCCACTTTGTTTTCTGGAAGTGGTCAGGCTTTTCGAAAAGCCTTGTTAATCCGCTACCCCCATCCCAACTCGTGGGCGATTGCATTTCAGACGGGTACTCCTGCTGCAGAAATCAGTTCCAAAGTCGGCGAAGATTACGTCAATGTATTCTTGCCTACCACCCCGAACCCCACGTCGGGATTTTTCATGATTGTTCCCCGGTCTTCTGTCATTGAGCTGGACATGACAGTAGAAGAGGCCTTGAAGCACATTGTTTCAATGGGCTCTGTGCCGCCAGGCGTTCGTATGAATGCCCCCACACTTACAAAAAATATAGATTCATAGGAAAGTTATGTCGATGCGAAGCCATGCCTGCGGTCAGGTAACGGAAACACTTATTGGTAAAGAAGTCACATTGGCAGGCTGGGTTAATCGCCGCCGTGACCATGGCGGAGTTATCTTTATTGACTTACGCGACCGCGAGGGTTTTGTGCAGGTGGTATGCGATCCCGATCGTGCTGCGATGTTTGCGCTTGCTGAGCAGGTACGCAATGAATTTTGCATTCAGATTAAGGGCCTCGTGCGTGCCCGCCCAGCTGGTACTGAAAATGCGGATCTAGTGAGCGGTAAGGTCGAAATTTTGTGCCATGAGCTCGTGATCTTGAATGCATCGATTACGCCACCATTTCAGCTGGATGATGAGAACCTGTCTGAGACCACCCGCCTTACCCACCGCGTATTGGACTTACGCCGTCCGCAAATGCAAAAGAATTTGCGCCTGCGTTACAACGTCGCCATGGAAACCCGCCGCTACTTGGACGCTGCTGGATTTATCGATATTGAAACACCGATGTTGACCAAGAGTACCCCAGAGGGAGCGCGTGATTACTTAGTGCCATCCCGAGTGCACGACGGTCAATTCTTTGCCTTGCCCCAGTCGCCTCAACTGTTTAAGCAGTTATTGATGGTTGCTGGTTTTGAGCGTTATTACCAAATAACCAAATGCTTCCGTGATGAAGATTTGCGGGCCGATCGCCAGCCTGAGTTTACGCAGATCGATTGCGAAACGTCTTTCTTAAATGAGCTGGAGATCCGCGATCTGTTTGAAAATATGACGCGTCATATTTTCAAGACTGTGATGAATGTTGATTTGCCGAACCCGTTCCCAGTCATGCCCTACTCCGAAGGCATGGCGCGCTTTGGTTCCGACAAGCCAGATCTGCGCGTGAACCTGGAGTTCACCGAGGTAACGGACTTGATGAAGGATGTCGACTTTAAAGTCTTCTCTGGCCCAGCCAATCAAGACGATGGCCGTGTTGTGGCCTTGCGTATTCCGGGCGGCGCTGAGATTAGCCGTAGTGAAATTGACGACTACACCCAGTTCGTTGCCATCTATGGCGCGAAGGGTTTAGCGTGGATTAAGGTGAACTCGGTGAGTGAAGGCCGCAATGGTTTGCAGTCACCGATTGTCAAGAATCTACACGACGCTGCCATTGACGGTATTTTGAAACGCACCAATGCCCAAGATGGCGACATCATTTTCTTTGGTGCCGATAAGGTCAAAGTCGTTAATGATGCCATCGGCAATCTGCGTTTACGCATTGGTTTATCGACGTGGGGCAAAGCACATGGCCTCTTCACGGATGCATGGAAGCCATTGTGGGTCGTTGACTTTCCCATGTTTGATTATGACGACGGTGAAGGGCGCTGGGTTGCTTGCCATCATCCATTCACTAGCCCGAAAGATGAGCACTTGCAGTTTCTGGAAACCGACCCTGGCAAGTGTTTGGCCAAAGCCTATGACATGGTGCTCAACGGCAGCGAAATCGGCGGTGGCTCAGTACGAATTCATCAAGAGGCAGTGCAGAGTCAGGTATTCCGCGCCTTGAACATTGGCCCTGAAGAAGCGCAAGCTAAGTTTGGTTTCTTATTGGATGCGCTGCAGTATGGCGCGCCTCCCCATGGCGGTATCGCTTTTGGTTTAGATCGCATCGTCACCATGATGACGGGCTCGGAATCGATTCGCGATGTGATTGCCTTCCCCAAAACCCAGCGTGCGCAATGCCTCTTAACTCAGGCCCCCAGTCCAGTGGACGAACGCCAGTTGCGCGAGTTGCATATTCGTTTGCGTCAAGCAACGCCCGCAGCGCAATAGGATCGATAGCCTCTCTTGAAAATCCCCATTTCAGTATTGGTTGTGATTCACAATGCGAATGGGGATGTTTTATTGATTGAGCGTGCCGACCGCCCTGGATTTTGGCAGTCGGTGACCGGCAGTCTCGATTTTCCGGATGAGCCTACGCGTGAGGCTGCCATTCGCGAGGTGTTTGAGGAAACGGGGATTGATGTCACTGCATTGCCGTCTAATGCGCTGCAGGATATGCAGCACGCCATTGATTATGAGATCTACCCCGGTTGGCGTTATCGCTATGCACCCGGCGTTACCCATAATCGCGAGCATTGGTTCACGTTAGCGGTCCCTACAAATACCCCGGTGCGCTTAGCGCCACGAGAGCACACCGCCTTTGAATGGCTGCCCTATGCCGATGCTGCAAAACGCTGTTTCTCCGCAAGTAATAGTGCGGCAATTCTGCGCATATCTCCTCCCTGTGCAGCAAAGTAGGCCATTCATCACTAAGATAGCCTGATGAGACCGAGTTCCCACCCCGCAGCAGCTGACCCTACCGGTTCACCAAAAGCAAACGCATTTACCCGCGGGGATTGGCGCGTTATCCAAGATTTACTGCCTTATTTGCTAGAGCATAAGGTGCGCGTGGCATTGGCGCTATCCTGCTTAATTGCCGCCAAATTTGCGAACTTGGGTATTCCGATCCTCTTGAAGGATTTGATTGACACACTCAATGTAAAAGTGGATTCAGCGCAGGCCTTGATGTTGATTCCGGTGGGCTTGATTCTGGCATATGGGGCTTTGCGAGTATCTGCTTCTCTGTTTAACGAATTGCGTGAAGCCTTGTTTGCACGCGTCACTCAAAATGCCGTACGCAAAGTGGCATTACAGGTATTTAATCATTTGCATTCCTTGGCGCTGAGTTTTCATTTGGCGCGCCAAACGGGCGGAGTCAGTCGTGATATTGAGCGCGGCACCCGCGGCATCCAGTCGCTGATCTCATATTCGCTTTACAGCATCCTCCCAACCCTGATTGAGTTTTGTTTGGTGCTGGGCTACTTGGCGTATGCATATGATGTTTGGTTTGCTGTTATCACCTTTGTGGCATTAGTCCTCTATATTATTTTTACCGTCATGGTGACAGAATGGCGAACCCATTTTAGAAGGACCATGAATGACATGGACTCGAAGGCAAATCAAAAAGCCATCGATTCTTTATTGAATTTTGAAACGGTTAAATACTTCGGCAATGAGCAGTTTGAATCGCGTCGCTATGATGATAATTTAGTGCGCTATCAAACCGCAGCCATCCAGTCGCAAAAGTCATTGGCCGTGTTGAACTTAGGCCAGCAAATCATCATTGCCATTGGCCTCGTTTTAATTCTGTGGCGCGCTACCATTGGTGTCAGTAATGGCACCATGACCTTAGGTGACCTAGTGCTAGTCAACACGCTGATGATTCAGCTGTACATCCCCCTAAATTTCTTGGGCGTGATTTACCGAGAAATTAAGCAAGCCATTACCGACATGGATCGCATGTTTAGCCTATTGAACACCGATCGGGAGATTGCCGACAAACCCAATGCCCCAGCTCTGCATATCACGAATTACGACACGGGACCTCGGGTTTGCTTTGAGCATGTGTCGTTTCATTATGAAAAAAAGCGGCCCATATTGCATGACATTAGCTTTACGATTCCGGCGGGGACGATTACAGCAGTAGTTGGTCAAAGTGGGGCTGGTAAGAGCACCTTAGCCCGTTTGCTGTTTCGGTTCTACGATATTCAAAGCGGCCGTATCGACATTGATGGACAAAGCATTGATGCGGTTCAGCAGGCGAGTTTGCGCAGTGCGATTGGCATCGTGCCACAAGATACGGTTTTATTTAATGACAACATCGGCTACAACATTGCCTACGGCAAACCCGGATCTTCGATGGAAGAAGTACAAGCCGCTGCAAGAGCGGCGCAAATTGATGGCTTCATTCAGCGATTGCCGGATGGGTATAACACCCAAGTGGGTGAGCGTGGATTGAAGTTATCGGGCGGCGAGAAGCAGCGGGTCGCCATTGCCCGAACATTGCTTAAAAAACCAGCCATGTTGATTTTTGATGAAGCCACGTCAGCCCTCGATTCCAAGACGGAGCGGGCAATTCAGGAAGAGCTGCTCAATTTAGCGCGCAATCGGACTACCTTGATTATTGCCCACCGACTCTCTACCATTACCCATGCCGATCAAATTTTGGTGATGGATCACGGCCAGATCATTGAGCGTGGTACCCATGCCCAGTTACTGGAAGCCCATGGCCGCTATGCGGAAATGTGGCAAATGCAAGAACGGACTGCAGTTGATTAGAATGGTACTGAAAGCATATTCATGGCCCACCCAGAAGAAAAAATACTAAAAGATACTTTTGCAGCTGCACTAGCAGTCGCAGAGCCAAAGCACATCGTCCCCGAATGCTTAGCACGTATTTTTCCAGTGGGTAGCGAGCCCAAGGGGCGCTGCTTGGTTATTGGTGCCGGCAAAGCCAGCGCAGCCATGGCTACTGCACTAGAGTCGCATGCTGCGATCCATTGGCCGAATGCGCAGCTCGAGGGCATTGTGCTGACACGCTATGGCCATGCCTCTCCCACACAACACATTACGATCGTTGAGGCGGGTCACCCCGTTCCTGATCAGGCCGGAATGGATGGCGCCGCCCAGATGATGCGCCGTGTGGGCGAACTCAAAGCGGGCGACATCTTGATTGCCCTTGTCTCGGGTGGTGGATCAAGTTTACTGACGCTGCCGCAGGCTGGAATCACGATTGACGATATGCGCCAGACCACCGAAGCGCTATTGCGCAGCGGCGCACCAATCGAAGAAATGAACATCGTACGCAAGCACCTGTCTGCTATTTTGGGCGGTAATGTAGCGCGCCTTGCATTGGTACGCGGCGCACGGATTGAGGCATTGTTGATTTCGGATGTTACGGGCGACTCACCAGCCGATATTGCGAGTGGTCCTTGTGCCGCAGACTATTCCACCTATGAAGATGCCTGTGCAATTTTGTCGAAATACAATCTCGGACCGGATGTCATTCCTGCGAGTGTATTGGTGCACCTAGAAAAAGGGCGCAGCGGACTTATTCCAGAAACGCTAAAAGAGGTCGATCTAGTAAACCAGCCGGTTCGCAATCACGTGATCGCAACAGCCCACCGCAGCCTAGAGGCTGCTGCCGAGTGTGTACGGCAGTTTGGTTACACCCCATTTATTTTGGGTGACACCATTACAGGCGAAGCAAAAGACGTTGCCTTGGTGCATGCGGGATTAGCCCGAGAGGCTTTGACTCATGGGCAATGGGGCGCCCTACCGATGGCCTTGATTTCAGGGGGGGAGTGCACAGTGACTTTGCCGGTTGGCGTAAAAGGCCGCGGCGGGCGTTGCAGTGAATTCTTACTCTCGCTGTTTGCAGCTACGGCTGATCTCGACGGTATTGCCGCGCTGGCTGCTGATACCGATGGCATTGATGGCAGTGAGAAAAATGCAGGCGCCTGGTTCACTCCAGCAACACGCAAACGGGCGCGTGATGAGCATAAACGGGCTGGACATTATTTGGCAGCGCACGATTGCTATGGCTTCTTTAGTGAGTTAGATGGCTTAGTTGAGACTGGTCCAACATTAACGAATGTGAATGATTTCCGCATTATTTTATTGCCCGCTGGATTGGGAGCAAAACCATGACCGCAGTGAAAAGTATCACCCTAACTCAGCCTGATGATTGGCATCTGCATGTGCGCGATGGCGATGTATTGAAGTATGTGTTGCCCCATACCGCCAAGCAGTTTGCTCGGGCCATAATCATGCCCAATTTACGTCCGCCCGTGACGACGGTTGCTTTGGCCAATGCATACCGTGGCCGCATTGAGGCACAACTAAAAGCAAGTGGCATTACTGGTTTCACTCCGCTCATGACCTTGTACCTGACGGACAATACCCCAGCAGAAGAGGTGCGTAAGGTCCGCGATGCAGGCCTTGCTGGATTTAAACTCTACCCAGCCGGTGCAACGACCAATAGCGATGCCGGAGTAACGAATATCAAACACTGTTATGGCACGCTGGAAGCCATGCAAAAAGAAGGTGTGCCTTTGCTGATGCATGGCGAGGTGACGCATGCCGAGATTGATGTGTTTGATCGCGAAGCTGTTTTCATCGATACCATCCTCGAGCCTTTGCGGCGCGATTTCCCCGAGCTCAAGATTGTGTTTGAGCACATCACGACGCGGCAAGCAGCCCACTATGTACGCGATGCACACACGAACAATCGAAATACCTTAGCAGCAACTATTACGCCGCAGCACTTACTGATGAACCGCAATGCCATTTTTGCGGGCGGCATTCGTCCACACAATTATTGCTTGCCTGTATTGAAGCGCGAAGAGCATCGCTTGGCCTTAGTTGAAGCCGCTACCAGCGGTAACCCGCGATTCTTTTTGGGAACGGATAGTGCGCCGCATGCCAAAGGCCTAAAAGAAAACAGTTGCGGTTGTGCGGGTTGTTACACGGCCTTCAATGCCCTGGGTTTATATGCTGAAGTGTTTGAGGCAGCCAATCAATTAGATCGCTTTGAGGCTTTTGCTAGTTTTTATGGCCCGGATTTTTATGCGATGCCGCGCAATACCAAGACCATAACCTTGCACAAGGTTGCGCAAAAGGTACCCGAGGAATTGCCATTGGCCGAGACCGTCGTTGTACCGCTGCGCGCGGGTGAAACCATTGCATGGTCGATGGCCGAGTAATTTATCGGCGAATTCATGCAGTCTCGGTTAGACTGTCCGCGCAGAGTCAATTAGGCAATCGCCGCTTTCGTAAGAAAGGGGAGGAAAGTCCGGACTCCATAGGGCAGGGTGTTGGCTAACAGCCATCCACGGCGACGTGCGGAATAGGGCCACAGAGACGAGCGTATTTAGTTACGGTGAAACGCGGTAACCTCCACCCGGAGCAATCCCAAGTAAGCAGACGATGAGGCGGCCCGCTGAGTCTGCGGGTAGGGAGCTTGAGCCGCCAGGTAACTGTCGGCCTAGAGGAATGGTTGCCCCCAAACGCGAGTTTGGGCGACAGAATCCGGCTTATCGATTGACTCTGCACTTCC
>JBIJAM010000080.1:0-2882 GCA_044345755.1 Polynucleobacter sp.
AAGCGTTGCTGTTCGTGGGGTTCACGGGTAAATGCTTGCACCGTCGTGATGGCGTTTAATACCTCTCCGGCCATGGCACTGGTATCAGCAACTTTGTCTTGGCTGGTGCGCGACATTTTGCGTACGCGACGACCCAGCGCCCAGAGCGGCAAGACAATCACGGCAAGCAGCACAATCATGATGCCGGCCAACCAAGCGCTGGTCACCAGCATCATGGTCATGCCACCAATCAACATGACTAGGCTGCGAAGTGCAATGGATATGCTCGAGCCCACCAAGGTTTGCACTAAGGTCGTGTCGCTCGTTAAGCGCGATAACACTTCACCCGTTTGCAGGGTTTCAAAATAGCGGGGGCTTTGACGCAATACGTTTTCAAAGACGCGCTGCCGAATGTCAGCCACGACCCGCTCACCTAGCCATGACATCATATAAAAACGGCTAGCAGTCATTACCGCCAAGACAGCTGCCAATAGCAATAAGTAAATGAACTGCAGGTCAATGGCATCACTGGTTAAGCCTGTATCAACCACCCCTCGGAAGGCGAGCGGTACCGCCAACGTTGCTGCTGCGGCCAGCAGTAAGAAAAGGCACGCTAAGATCCACTGTGTTCTGTACCGCGCAAGAACGTGGTAATCGCGAAGCCAACGAGTCAGGCTATTGAGTTTATTTGCCATAGCAAGCGAGTGTACGTGATTTGAAGTAGAGGAGCGGCTGTAGCGCTCAGACTGAAAAACTACAAACTATGTAGAGGTAGCTCAGCCGCGTACTGCGCTAAAGGAGTCACGGCTCAAGTCAATACAACCGCCATCCGCATAAACGCCTGCAGGATCACGATACACCATCATCTTCTGCAATATCGGATGTTTAATGGCTGGATCGTTAAGAGCCAATTGAACGCGCTCCTTTACGACCTCCTCGTTCATCCAAGGTACACCAGCGGGACTTACTTCAACGCATTGGCTCCAATAGTAAATCTCCAGGCACTTTTCTTCGAGGGTATAGGGGCGCTCGCGATCCCATAAATTACAGAAGCGGCCTCCACCTAAATAAATGACCCATGATCCCTCGAACCCTTCAATATTAGAAGAATGGTCGTCAGGGTTCTTAAACCAAATGCGATCACCCGGGATGTAATACCCCATGGGCATGGGATTGTCGCGGGTGCCGCGCTCTTCTAAAAAACGGAATAAAAAATCATCGCCGGTCAAAGCACGTTTACGCCACTGCTCTTCAACCGCATGCAAGCCCGCTTTATTCACTTTGGACAATTCACGGACAACCGCGTACAGCATTAAATATTCAGAAGCACGCTGACATGAAAACGCATAAGTGGATCCACTCACATCGGGGCACAAAGCACGCTCCAAGCCCTCTGCTAAAGAAACCCCTTGCCGTAACAAAAAGCCATTCTCTTTTGTATAGAACCAGTAAGCCTGCGGCCTAGTGATGGAATTCGTATCGAAACTCAACTCGGTTCGGGAGGCTACGTCAACGGCATTACGGCGCATCCGCAGCGCACTTTTAAACTCGCGCGTGGTCTTGAACGGAATGGTCTGCGGACTGAGCGCCATGGCCAAAAGGATTTCGGCAACCATTCGGCTCTCACTATCTTGGCTGCGTCCAGACAAATAAGCTTGAATGGGGGCGGTATCAAAATTCGGGCAAATAGCTTGAAGCTGATCGTTTGCGCTAAGGTGCAGCCAAGACAGATTGCTAGCGTTGTGAACTTCACAATCAAGCAAGTCATCAATGCCTAGCAAGCGCAAGCAGCGCTGCACTTGGTGCAGACGCCTTTCTAAATCGACCTGATCTGCAAGCGAGATGGCAAAACCAATAGATTGGGCATGGGTCAATGCTTGGGTCTCCACCTCACTCGTGTACATTGGTCTGGTCTCATATACTTAGAACAATCAGAAGGCGCGCCTCCCCATGCTGGGGGAACGAGTACCCACTCAATTTATAAGCCTAAACCATTTCAATGCAATTCACTATCTTGGTGCGTAAGCGTATACCCGAATTTGCATAAATAATTGATTAAATACGTATTTTTAGGGTGATTCCAAGATTGCGGGCGATCATTGCATTACCGTTAGGATAGAAAGCATCCACACACCAAAGACCCACTTTGCATGACTAAGCCAAACAAACGCATTACCAATCGCGAATTCAAGCTCTTGATTAAGCCGCAAGGCCTCGATCGATTAAGTCGAGTCACTAAATTGAGTGAGCAAATTCGGCTCTTTTGTGAAAAAAAGAAAGTGGGATTTTTTCATCTCGACAATGCCAATACTGCATTACGGAATATTTATTTCTACGATACGGCTAGCGAGCACTTTCGGCAAAACAATCTTATTCTTCGGGTACGGGAGTCCCGTCAAAATATTTGGGTCGATGATTGGTGTGAGGTGACCTTAAAGCACCGCTCGCATGACATTGAAGATGCCATCGCCGTAGATCCCAGCCCCAAAAAAGGCTTGAAGTACCGCTTGCGACTGAAAGAAGAGATTTTGCGGGGCGATAAATTAGGTAGTACGCGCACCCTTTATTCCCATAATGCGATTTTAGATGCGGTATTACTCGACAACATCTTTGATCGCAGTTTTGCTGGCATTACCCGGTTTTTTCCGAAACTGGAAATTGAATCCCTCGAAAAAAAGACGCCCATCCGCATTGTGGGTGGCAATACAAACAAAATATTAGAGGCCTGTTTACCATTGGGTAATTTAGTTTTTGGTGATGGGGTCCAAGCCCATTGCGAAATCGCCATCTGGATGCGCAGCGTCGGCGACCCGATTGTCGGCGAGCTTGCCTTTGCCTACCGCGTTACCGATGAAAATCGTGGGCAAGTAAAAGCCCATAAACGCGCCGATGCCTTTTTTAGT
>JBIJAM010000049.1:0-9845 GCA_044345755.1 Polynucleobacter sp.
ACTCATTACCAAAGATGTCTTCGTAGCAGATGGTGATGGCGGCACCAATACTGTCTTGACCTACGCGCTCAATTTGAAAAGGGGCTTGCATCAAATTGCCCCGGGCAAAATCGCTCATCGGAATTCGGAAGGCATTTACAAACCACTGGAATCCGGGTGGAATAAATTCACCAAACGGGACGAGGTGAAATTTATCGTAATAGTAGGGCGCAGTAGAGGATGGCGATATACCCAGTGCGCGGTTGGAATACTGCAGTTGGCCATTGGAGCTAGGTGTAGTCCCAATTAAGCCCAAAAGAATATTGCTGTGACTCGATTGCGAAAATTCTTTTAGCTTAGGCAATATATTGTCTGGCAAGTCTTTTTCGAGCAGGGGAAATCCGGTTTCTGGAATCACAATCAGATCGGACCGTTGCTCCACGATCGCATCGCTATAAAAGCGAATTTGCTGTGCGATCGCACTCGGATTCCACTTCAGGCTTTGTTCAAAATTACCCTGTATCAAGCGAACGCTGATGGGGTTGCCAATCGCCTCGGTAAACCGTAATTGGTTGAGGCTCAGCATCAATACCAGCGCCAATCCAATCGGAATGCTGATGCGCACAAACGATTGACGCCATCCACTTAACTGCATCGATGCCCACACCACCAAAAAAATAGACCCCAAACTGCCCAGCAGTGGCGCAATTGCAGCAAAGGGGCCATTGACTTGGGCATCAGCAAAGCCGACCCACGGAAAGCCAGTAAAGAGTTGGCCGCGGAGGTATTCCATCAGAACCCAAGCCGCTGCCATGACGGCGCTGCTCAGGAGAACGCTTTGGTGCTGTAGCTTTTTCCCCAAGGCGCTGGCCAAGCCAAAAAAGAGTGCCATGTAAGCCGATAGCAAAACCACAGCAGCAACAGATAAGGCGGCATTCATGCCGCCGATGTCATGCAAGCTAATGTAAATCCACCACAGACCAACAATAAAATAAGCAAGGCCAAACAAAAAACCACTGGAAAAGTGCGGCAGAAATTGAGTTGTATTGATTAAGGAGAGTCGCCACCACAAGAGGCTAAGTAAGGGTATTTGCAGCCAGCCACCCCAAGGGAGTTCGCCCGCAATCGAAACGCCAATACCAAGGGCAATGCAACAGAGCCAGTGTGTGTAGCGAGTAACGCCGAGCGCGTCCTGACTAATCAAGCCTTGCCTTACGTTGATGCAGGCGCGTCAGATGGCAAGCGCCTTGCTAGCAATACATGAATTTGCCTTGGATCTGCGCGCTGCACTTCAAACTCGATGCCCTCAATCCGCACACGCTCACCCAGTTTGGGAACGCGACCTAAATGGTGGGTAATTAAACCCGCTACGGTTTCTACTTCATCGTCATTAAACTGCGTGCCTAAGGCTGCATTGAGTTGCTCGAGTTCGGTAATGCCTTTAAGGCGGGTATCACCATTTGCTAAGAGCAGAACGTTATCGGCATCTTCATCAATGTCGTGCTCATCCTCAATGTCACCAACAATTTGCTCGAGTACATCTTCAATCGTGACGATGCCAGCTACGTTGCTGTACTCATCCACCACCACGGCCAAATGATTGCGGTTGTCACGAAAATCCCGCAACAAGACGCTCAGGCGCTTTGATTCTGGAATAAAGGCGGCAGGTCTTAACCAATCACGCAGTTGAAAGTTTGCATCACTGGCATGGCGTAACAAATCTTTGGCGAGTAAGATACCAACAACAGTGTCTTTACTGCCTTCATAAACAGGGTAGCGCGAGTGGGCTGCGGATACAACGGTTTGAATGACTTCGGTAACTGAGGAGTCAACATCAATCCAGTCGATTTGCCCGCGCGGTACAAGGATATCTCTGGCACACAACTCGCCGACCTGAAAAACCCCCTCAATCATGGAAAGGGCATCGGCATCAATGAAACCCTCTGTTTGGGCTGCGCGCAAGGTTTCAATTAATTCTTGGCGTCGCTCCGTTGCGCTGGTGGGTTGTGGCGTTAGAAATTCGGCAAGGCGTTCGAGTAATGATTTATCGGGGTCAGGCATCGAAATAGAATAGCGTAGTAGAAAGTAAACGGAAAAAGTGGGCTTAATTTATGACGTAAGGGTCTGAAAAGCCTAGGTTTTTCAGAATAGCCACTTCACGTGCCTCCATTACCTTGGCATCGCCCTGCGTCATGTGATCAAGGCCGGCAGCGTGGAGGCAGCCATGTACTACCAGATGCGCCAGGTGAGCCTTGACTGCTTTACCTTGGTCGCGGGCTTCATTGGTGACAACCGGCATGCAAAGCACGATATCGGCTTCCAGCCCACCCTTGCTAATCCCATACGTGAAGGTAAGCACATTCGTAGCATAGGCCTTGGTTCGAAATTGACTATTGAGCGCCTGCCCTTCAGTGCGATTAACAAAACGTACCGTCAGATTGCCAGGGCGATTGACACTGGCGCAGACCCATTTTTTGATGAGGGTGCTGGAGGCCAATGCACTCACTTTTTTCTCGAGTGCGGGAGTTGCGTATTGAATCTCTACAGCGCAGGATTTCACTTTGGATGAGGCGCTATTGCTAGGCATACCGATTAATGAACGAGTGCGTTGACACGTTCACCGCGTAGGGTATGCGCCAACACTTCCGTGATGCGAATATCCATCATCGTCCCAATCAAGGAGTCCATTTCCTCAAGATCAGCTGGAATATGAATCACGCGATTATTTTCAGTACGGCCTTGTAAGTTAATGCCGTCTTTTGCGATGCCTTCAATCAGTACGCGCTCTTCTTTACCCAACATCGCCTTACTGATGCGTTCCGCTTGTGAATCAATGAGTGCCAATAAAGTCTGCAGACGTTTTAGTTTGACTGCGTAAGGGGTATCGTCTGCCAGATTGGCTGCTGGGGTGCCAGGGCGGGGGCTGAAGATAAAGCAATAACTGTTATCGAATTGCAATTCGGCAACTAAGGCTAAAAGCTTTTCAAAATCAGCATCGGTTTCCCCAGGGAAGCCGACAATAAAATCACTTGAGAGGCACAGGTCGGGGCGTACCGCGCGCATGCGTCGAATAATGCTCTTGAATTCCAATACGGTATAGCCGCGCTTCATCGCCGATAAAACGGAATCAGAGGCGTGCTGCACCGGCAGATGCAGGTGACTCACTAATTTAGGTACTTTTGCATACGCATCAATGAGGCGTTGTGAAAATTCTTTAGGGTGGCTAGTAGTAAAGCGAATGCGCTCGACTCCGGGTATTTCCGCGATGTATTCGATTAAAAGAGCAAAATCGGCAAGCTCATTACTGCCACCCATTTTTCCAATATAGGCATTGACGTTTTGTCCCAGCAATACGATTTCTTTAACGCCTTGTGTTGCAAGCCCAGCCACTTCGGTGAGTACATCATCAAAGGGGCGCGATACTTCTTCGCCGCGGGTGTAAGGCACAACACAATAGCTGCAGTATTTTGAGCAGCCTTCCATGATAGAAACAAAGGCAGAGCCACGGGTCTGCCGTGATGCGGGCAAGTGATCGAACTTCTCAATTTCCGGAAAGGAAATATCCACCTGAGATACACCGCTGGATAATCGCTTGGCAATTAAGTCAGGCAAGCGATGCAGGGTTTGCGGACCAAAAACCACATCCACATATGGCGCACGGCTAATAATTTGCTGTCCCTCTTGGCTGGCAACGCAGCCGCCTACACCAATTAATAATTCGGGTTTGAGTTTTTTCAGCTCACGCAAACGACCAAGGTCTGAAAATACCTTGTCTTCGGCTTTTTCCCGAATTGAGCAGGTATTGAGCAAAATGACATCGGCTTCGGCGGGGTCGTTGGTAGCAGTCATGCCATCGTTGGCATGCAAGACGTCGGCCATCTTTTCCGAGTCGTACTCGTTCATTTGACAGCCAAAGGTTTTGATATAGAGCTTTTTCATATGCCGTTTCAGGTTTATAACTGGGGGCGACTTACAATTTTACGGCAAATTTACGGAAAATCAGCCGCTAGCTAGCAAAAAGACAGCTACTGCCCGTAAGATAGATGAACCATGAGAAGACTCCTTCATCTTTGCGCACTGCTTTTATTGGCTGGCAGTGGTGTGCGGGCGGTTGCAGCCCCGATTTACATCACCAGCTATCCGTCCGAGGCCAATGCCAAGGTGTTTGTGACCCAATACAAATCCGAGGCCAATTGCATTGTGTTTGAAACGCCTTATCAAAGCGAGAATGATCCGGGAGTTTGGTTCTTTACCAAATACAAAAGCAATGCCAGGGCTCGCATTTATTACACTCAATACAAATCTGAGGCGGATTTAGTGGTGTATTTCACCAAGTACAAAAGCGAGGCGCGTTGCCGTTATTAACCATGAAACTGATTTCAATCAATAGTGGTAAGGCGACTCCCTTATTTACTTACCAGCACCCAGACCATGCAATGGTGATGTCCGGCATTAAAAAGAGCGGCATCAGTCACATCAATCAACCAAGCCCAGTTGAGATCAATTCCTTAGGCGTGATTGGCGACGAGCAGGCTGACTTAACCGTGCATGGTGGGATTGAGAAAGCCATTTATGTTTATCCACACGAGCACTACCCATTTTGGAATGCACTTCTCTCGCGCGAACTAAAAAAACCGACGGATCTACAGCCTGGCGCAATGGGAGAAAACTTCACCAGCACCGGCTTGTTGGAAGAGAATGTATATGTAGGCGACACCTTGCAGATTGGCGATCTGGAATTTGTGGTGACCAAACTGCGAGAGCCGTGCTTCAAATTCAATGCGCGCATGGGCTACAAAGGCGCAGCAAAAGCAATGTTGCAATCGGGGCATTGCGGCTGGTATATGCGGGTCATCACCCCCGGAACCTTGATTGCTGGCAGCGCGATAAACCACCGACCAGGAAGGCAAGAAACGGCGATTGCTGATCAAGTGCGATCAATTGCGAAGCGAGACATGCAGCGTGATTTATGGGACTAGTGCCCCAAGAAAAAAGCCACTGCAGGGCTGCAGTGGCTTCTAAATGTGGTGGCGATTCAGGGATTCGAACCCCGGACCTGTGGATTATGATTCCATCGCTCTAACCAACTGAGCTAAATCGCCAAGCGTTAAATTGTAGCAAATTCGGTTGATTTCTCCCCACTAGGCTTCCCAACACGGTTTTTACTATGCCCAAGCATGTAAATGGGGCTTTGCGCCCCATTAGGGCAAGCCTTTGTGCTGATTAAGGCAAGCGGCGCCGTGCCTGAAACTTCTTGAATACTTCTTTACTAAAGATCCACAGTGCCGGCAGGCCAGGAATAATAATCATCGCCAGGGCTACAAGAGAGAAGTTAGCCTTCACCCAGGGATGTTCCCCAATCCAGTAGCCCAATGCAGTTAGGCTGCAGACCCATAAAATGCCGCCGAAAATATTGTAGAAGGCAAAAATGGGATAACGCATGTGCGCAACGCCAGCCACAAAGGGAGCAAAGGTGCGGATGAAAGGCATAAAGCGACCTAGAACAATCGTGATCGGGCCATACTTTTCATAAAAGGCGTGCGCCTGATCAAATGCTTTGCGATTAAACCAGCGCGAGTTTTCCCAGGAGAAGACTTTATTACCCACAAATCGCCCGATGGAGTAATTGAGAGCGTCACCTAATATAGCGGCCGTGGTGAGTAATGCCATCAGCACATACAAATCCATGCCGCCGACCGCGCACAGCGCCCCTGCCACAAACAGCAAGGAGTCGCCTGGTAAAAAAGGCATCACCACAAAACCAGTCTCTACAAAGATGATGGCAAAGAGCAGGACATAAATCCAAACACCCCACTCATTGGCAACGATCGCTAAGTTTTTATCGAGGTGAAGAAATAAATCGATGAGGGATGAAAATTCCAAGGCAATCCTTTGGCAGGAGACTATCCGTTACGCAGGCAAGGTAGCCAGCACGTCGTTTAAATTGGCCCCAGTATAAGTGGGCTTAGGCCCGATTTCTTCAAAAGGCAGATTTTGGCGATTAACCCAAAAAGTAGTAAGCCCAAACCAACCGGCGCCAATCACATCCCAGGCATTACTTGAAACAAAGAGAATGTCCTTCGGGGCGCAAGCAAAATGGGTTGTTAACAAACCATAACTTGCAGGGCTTACTTTAAATTGACGCACCTCATCGACAGAGATGACTCGATCCAATAGGGTATCAAGTTGATTCGCTTGCAATGCTTCTGAAAGCATAGCCTGATTGCCATTAGAAAGCACGGCCGTAGCGATCCCTGCTTTCTTAATCTGACTCAGCGTTGATTGGCATTCTTGGAAGGCACTTAACTTGGCGTATTGCCCCATCAGTTGCGCTTCCTGATCTTGGCTTAGTGGGAGTGCTAAGCGCTTACAGGAAAAACGCAGCGCGGCAATAGTGAGATCCCAGAACGATTGATAGTGCCTTGATCCCGTAGGATCGCTCATCGTAATCAGGCGAGTGTATTCAATTTGGCGATCGCGCCACAGCACAGTTAAAGACTGCCCATGACCCGGAAAGAGCGTTTCTGCCAAGACCCCCATCGAATAGACGTCGAGGAGGGTGCCATAGGCATCAAATGCAATCAGCTTGGGCATGTGGGCGATGCTCTAAATAAAGCGGAAGGCGATGATGGCAATGATGGTGGGCGGCACGGCGTATAGAAATAAATACAGCGGACTAATTGCGCCTTCATCAAAACTGGACTTCAAAATAGAGTACCCGGCTGGATTGGGCGCGTTGGCGATGACCGTAAGACCGCCACCAGTGAGTGCGCCTGCTACCAGCGAATACTTAAATTCATCGGACAAGCCTTCCACCAAGGAACCTAAGTAGGTCAGGGCTGCATTATCCGTAATGGCCGTAAGGACAGTAGCGCCATAGTAAACCGTGGTTGAATCGAGATTAACGAGCAGCGGTTGCAGCCACCATTTTTGTTGGCTGCCTAAGACGACAAGTCCCGCCAAGAAAAACGCAACCAGTAAGCTCTCGCGAATGATGAGCTTATTTTGATAACGTGCATACGCGGCGGTGTAACCCACAAAGAACAAAAATAATCCCATGAATAAAACCGAGTGGTGTACTGAAACGACTACTGCCACTAAGAAGGCCAAGTGTATGCAAATGACGCTCACGGGAATGGCATCGATTTTCTTTTCATTGGGCTGGATATTGAAGCCACGCAATTCTTTGTAAAACAAGAATGCCAGCAAGGTAGAGTTGGCACTCACTGCAAGAGCAGAGCGCCAGCCAAAGTTTTCGAGCATGAACCACAGATCCCAGTTCCAGGTGCTAGCAACCATCAAGATGGGGGGTGCGGCATAGGGGGTTAGGGCGCCGCCAATCGAGATGTTGACAAAAAGAACCGCCAGTCCCGCATACATCAGCTTGGGTGAAATACGTTTCGAAAAATAGTAGTCACGCAGGAGTAATGCAGCAACCGTCATGGCAGCCGGCTCTGTAATAAAGGAGCCCAACAGTGGGACGAGGGTCAGTGTGACCCACAGAAAGCCCACCGACTTTTTAACCGGCAGAATGGCAGTGACGCGCAATACCAAGAACAAGCAAAATTCCAAAACTGGCTTGCTTGCTGCAATGATCATGATTACGAATACAAAGAGTGGCTCGGTAAAGTTGAGTTTCTCTAAATAGGCAATCGTGGCATCGGATCCCGTGTGAATGAAAAAGAAGGAAACCAAGACCATGGCCCAAAATCCAAAAACCACTTCCACCTCACCAAGCAAATGCCATACCCCTGCGTGGTTTGGCTGCTTGTGCGCCAAGCCTTCAAAAAACTTAGTGGAGAAGGTGTGGATTACAGCCAGTCCAAATAGAAGGCTGCTGACGATATTAACGGTGGTGGGGTTCATAGTGTGTGCCTTGCTATTTCAAAGTGCTTCCATTGTATTGATAAGTCAGTCAAATGAACATATGATGAACCATAGGGATTTGATGGCTTGATCGCCCCCATCCCTTATTTCAATAAAACGCATTCTTAATTTATCTATAAATTGACCGATGACAGGGCAAGGCACTAAGCACACCTCTTCTTCCCATAGCCTGGTGCAAAACCTTCGGCAACAGGTCATGCAAAGCCTGCCATTTTCAAAAATGGCCGAAGCCGATGTCGATTTTTTTCTGAAGCAATCCCGCGAGGCTTACTTCGCACCCAAAGAACGCATTCTCGGGCCGGCCGATGGCCCCCCTCAATTCCTCTATCTAATTCGGCAAGGGCGCGTATCGGGTCGCCGCGATATTCCCGGAATAGAAGAAACCGCTTTTCTATTGGATGCGGGTAGCTTGTTTTCGATTGGCTCGGCGTTTGCAAACCGGCCCGTTTCTACTACCTATAGTGCAGTAGACGATTGCTTTTGCTTACTCTTTCCAGTAGCAGCAATGCGCCAATTACAAGCGCAGTCCAAACCCTTTAGTGATTTTTTAAGTAATCGCATTTGGGGCTTGCTGCAAGAGTCCCGTACGGCCCTGCGCAATTCCTTTGCCTCACAGGCTTTGGCAGAGCAATCCTTGGAAAGTCGGCTGGGCGATTTGCGTTTAAAGAGGCCGCTAACAACCAGCCCAAATACGTCCCTGCGCGAAGCACTGACCCTGATCAATGCGAAAAAAGTCGGGTCGATCTTAATTTGCAAGGATGATCAAACCATCGTTGGCATCTTGACCCGGTATGACGTGTTATCACGCGTGACTTTGAGCCAGCTTGATCTCGATACGCCCATATCAGCCGTGATGTCGACTGGAGTAAAAACTCTAAGCGTTGATGACACCGCCGAGATGGCGGGTCTCTTAATGTCGCGTTTTAATATTCGCCACTTACCAATTTTGGATAACGGTCGCCTCGTTGGAATTATTTCTGAGCGGGATTTATTTTCTTTACAGCGCTTATCGCTCAGCAACATCAGTACGGCAATCCGAGGAACCGAAGATCTGCAGGGTTTGAAAAAATGCGCCGATGATATTCGGACCTTTGCACGCAACTTGTTAGGCCAGGGTGTACAAGCACGCCAATTAACCGCACTCATTAGCCATTTAAATGATCTGTTGACAGAGCGGCTGATTACTCTGACTGCCCAGCGCTATCAATTGAACCCTAGTCACTTTGCTTGGATTGCCTTGGGCTCCGAGGGGCGTAGCGAGCAAACCATTGCTACTGATCAAGACAATGCCTTGGTGTATACCGATGATGAGGATGAGGCGCAGCGCTTGATTTACCTGCAGTTCGCTCGGGAGGTGAATGAAGCCCTCGATGCATGCGGGTATCCGCTGTGCAAAGGCAACATCATGGCCAGTAATCCGGAGCTTTGTTTGTCGCAACAAGAGTGGCTCAGTCGCTTTGCCCGCTGGATCGATCAAGGTAATCCAGAAGACTTATTAAAAGCCAGCATCTTTTTTGATCTTCGCGCGCTTGCAGGCAATGCCGATTTACTGACGCCACTAAAAGAGTATGTGCGCATGAATGCCGCCGCTACTCCGCGCTTTATTAAATTGCTCGCAGAGAATGCCCTCAATTTACGCGTGCCGCTCAATTGGTTTGGCGCGATTGAGCCGACAGAGATCAATGGCCAAAACATCATTGACTTAAAACTGCAAGGCACTGCATTGATGGTCGATGCCGCGCGTATTTACTCTTTGGCACATGGTATTGAAGCCATTAATACACGCGAGCGTTTGGCAGCGGTGGGTCATGCGCTGAATGTCCCTGAGACAGAGAGCGCCGCGTGGATTACGGCATTCGAGTTTTTGCAAACCCAGCGCCTTGCGGTGCAGATTGGCGAAGCAATGATCAATGGCAATCCCAATGCGATTGATATTGGTCAGCTGAACTCCGTCGATCGCAGCATCCTTAAAGAATCCT
>JBIJAM010000050.1:0-9808 GCA_044345755.1 Polynucleobacter sp.
TATATCGCTGTGACCCTAGCTAAGATTGAGCACTGCATCTCCATCGGGATTGAAATATGCCAGTAAATAAACGCAATCTCGATTGGTATCTCATGAAATGGCGTGCGAACGCATTAATTACGTTTGGTTTAAAAAATCAGGCGATGGATGTGTTCGAAGAAATGAATCGCCGTTTCCCGCACGACGACTATGTCGTTACCAGCCTGGCCTATATGAAGACCCAGCATGGGGATAAGGCGGGCGCGATTGCCGATTACAAACGCTTGACGCTCAAGCCCGATGTATCAGAAGCCATTTGGTACAACCTCGGTTTCTTACAAGAAGAGATGGGCCAGATTCAGGATGCGGAACACAGCTTTCGCCAAGCCATTAAGCTCAATGAAAATTTAGACCAAGCCTGGTATGGACTTGGGCTCGTATTAATTCAGCTCCAGCGCTTTGACGAGGCCATTAAGGCACTCAAGAAAAATACCAAATTGCAGCCGATGAGCCCCTATGCTTGGTATCAGTTAGCCCGGGTGTATGCCGAGCGCAACCAGCCCGAAGAAGCCACCAAAATTATTCGTCACCTCAAAGAATTTGAACCCAAATTTGCTAAGCAGCTGGAGCGGGAAACCGGTTTAGGTGTTTAGTGGTTTTTTAGTAGTGTGTATTAAGTAGTGCATTAGTAGTAGATGTATTTTTTTAACTAAAGGAGAAACTGTTATGCAATTAACAGAATCGCATAAGCAATATTGGTCCAAAAACGTACGGATGACAGGAATTCTGTTAGCCATATGGTTCATCGTGACCTTTGTTGTGGGCTATTACGCCCGTGATTTAAGCTTTAATTTTTTTGGATGGCCGTTTAGTTTTTGGGTCGGTGCACAAGGCGCTTTAGTGACTTATGTTCTGATCATTGCCTACTACGCGCACTACATGAACAACTTAGACAAAGAATACGATTGCGCTGAAGTGGAGGAGGACTAATCATGGCTGGAATGACACCTAGTGATGGCAGTGTGTTTGGCGGCGGCGGAAGTAATGCCGACTTTAAAAAAGGCTTAAACAAGATTTACACGTGGTACACCGTCGGCTTTTTAACGTTTGTTCTCCTTTTAGGTATTGCGGAGCAAATGGGCATGGGCCGAGCAATGATTGGTTACGTATTCTTAGGCGCAACGGTTTTGCTCTACGCTGGTATTGGCGTAATGAGTCGTACCAATGACGCTGCGGAATACTATGTAGCTGGTCGTCGCGTTCCTGCGATGTACAACGGTATGGCAACGGGTTCTGACTGGATGTCAGCCGCGTCGTTTATCGGTATGGCAGGTACTTTGTACTTGACCGGTTACGGCGGCTTGGCCTTCATCATGGGCTGGACCGGTGGTTACTGTTTAGTAGCGTTGTTCTTGGCCCCTTACTTGCGTAAGTTCGGTCAGTTCACAATCCCAGACTTCTTGGGCGCGCGCTATGACGGCAACCTTCCTCGTTTCCTTGGAATCCTTGCAGCGATCTTGGTCTCGTTTGTATACGTGGTTGCCCAGATTTACGGCGTTGGTTTGATTACAACCCGTTTGGCTGGCGTGCCATTTGAGATCGGTATTTTCTTAGGCTTGGCCGGTATTTTGGTTTGCTCGTTCTTGGGTGGTATGCGTGCGGTTACTTGGACACAAGTTGCGCAGTACATCATCTTGATCATTGCTTACATGATTCCTGTTGTTTGGTTGTCTGTTAAGCAAACTGGCGTTCCAATTCCCCAGTTAATCTATGGCCAACAACTTGAAAAAGTGACTGCCAAAGAAGCTGAATTGATCAAAGATCCAAAAGAGCTCGAAGTTCGTGCGATTTTCAAAGCACGCGCTGACGCTCTTGGCGAGAAGCTGAAAGACGTTCCTGCTGCATTGGCTGCTGATAAGGCGGCTGCTGAGCAAAAGGTTGCTGATTTGAAGGCTGCAAATGCACCTGCACCTGAAATCGCAGCAGCTGAAAAAGCATTGGCTGCAGTTCCAAAAGATGCAGAAGCAGCGAAAAAAGCGTGGACAGCACAGCGAGCTGGAGCAACTAACCGCTCTAACCAGCTTGCCAACATGCCTCGTCATGCTCAGCAGTTTGCGGGCAACCCAGACGGTGACGAGAAAGCGCGTGCTGCATTTGATACCTCGCGTCGTAACTTCTTAGCTTTGATCTTCTGTTTGATGGTGGGTACAGCGGCATTGCCACACATTCTGATGCGTTTTTACACGACTCCGTCGGTAAAACAAGCGCGTGAGTCGGTGACATGGTCCTTGTTCTTCATCTTCTTGCTGTACTTCACTGCGCCTGCTTTGGCAGTCTTGGTAAAGTACGAGATCTTCTCAGTGCTGGTCGGAACTCCATTTGATCAATTGCCGGCCTGGATTGCTTCATGGGCTAAGGTAGATGCCACTTTATTGTCCGTTACTGACGTGAATAAAGACGGTATTTTCCAGTTGGCTGAAATGACCATTGGTGGCGACATCATCGTTCTGGCAACCCCAGAAATCGGTGGCTTGCCATACGTGATCTCCGGCATGGTGGCAGCGGGTGGTTTGGCTGCGGCTCTGTCGACTGCTGACGGACTCCTGTTGACCATTGCTAACGCACTGTCACATGACCTGTACTACAAGATGATCGATCCAAATGCACCTGCAAGCCGTCGTGTTGCGATTTCCAAAGCATTGTTGGTGATTGTGGCTCTAGCTGCAGCGTATGTTGCGGCTCAGAAACCAGCTGACATCTTGTTCTTGGTTGGCGCTGCGTTCTCGTTTGCTGCTGCATCGTTCTTCCCAGCACTTACCCTTGGTATTTTCTGGAAGCGTGCAAACAAAGCGGGTGCTTGCGTAGGTATGGTGCTTGGTTTAGGTATCACCATGTACTACATGATCATGACTCAGCCATGGTTGCGTGGCGTGTTTAACGTTACATCACCAGTTGAACTTTGGTACGGTATTGCGCCAATTTCCGCCGGTGTATTTGGCGTGCCACTCGGTTTTGCTGCGATTATCTTGGTGAGCTTGGTAACCCCAGCCCCACGTAAAGATATTCAAGACCTGATCGATCACGTACGTTACCCAACGTTACGCGGTGACACAATGAATACGCAATCAAGTTAACTTGCTCGTATGATCCCCAAGCGAAATCTTGGGAGTTGACTAACCCGCTCTTCGGAGCGGGTTTTTTATTGCCTAAAAATCGGAAGTAGTAACGAAGTGCTTTAGACTGCACCCTATGGAAAACCTCAGTTTTTGGATTGGCATCATTGCAACGATTGCATTTGCAGTCACCGGCGTGCTGGCCATTGCCGATCGGGGCGTGGATTTATTTGGCGTGATGGTATTGGGATTAATCACCGCAATTGGCGGCGGTACCGTTCGCGACCTGATTTTAGAAACCCCGGTTTTTTGGTCTAGCCTACCGATTTATTTGTGGGTCGCCTTGGCTGCTAGCGCGATTGCCTTTTACTTGGAAGCCTTTTTTACCCAACCGCAGATTTACCGCTGGATGCTGTATTTGGATGGATTCGGTGCAGCCTTGTTTGGGATTCAGGGGGCCGATAAGGCCTGGAGTATGGATTTCGGTTTGCCGCTTACCCCAGTGATCCTCGGTGTAATTACGGCGATTGGCGGCGGCCTGATTCGCGATATGCTGGCAGGCAGAAAAAATCTCTTAATGTCGCACGAGCTCTATGCCATCCCAGTTTCCTTGGGTTGCATTGTGTACGTCTTGATTTTGGAATATGCCCCTGCGTACACAACACAAGGTGCGATTGCCTGCATGCTGCTAATCTTTGGTTTTAGAGCAGCCGCTATTTATTGGAACTTGCGGGTGCCTAAGCGCTTTATTACGCGCTCACGTTAATTCCCTATCTCTTTTTATGAGCAACCTGATATGAAACCCCGCCTCTATAGTTTTTGGCGTAGCTCGGCCGCATTTCGGGTGCGCATTGCACTTAACCTGAAGGGCGTCGATTACGAAACCGTCGCAACGCACCTCACAAAAAAAGGTGGCGATCAGCTGCAGCCCGAGTACGGTGAGAAAAATCCCAATCGCCTCATTCCGCTGTATGAAGAGGGTGATGTGCGCATTCACCAATCGCTTGCCATCGTCGACTACTTAGATGAGGTCTACCCCGAGCCACCGTTGCTGCCCAGCACTGCAGTCGATCGCGCTTGGGTACGGGCACTTGCGCTCGATATAGCCGCAGATATTCACCCGATTAATAATTTACGGGTATCACGCTACCTCGTGCGTCAATTGGAAGTCAGTGAAGAGGCGCGTAGCACGTGGTATCGGCACTGGGTTGCTACCGGCCTTGCAGGTCTTGAGGCGCAGATCAGCAAGGATTCACGATCAGGCCGTTTTTGTTACGGTGATCAAGTCACACTAGCGGATGTCTGTTTGGTACCACAGCTCTTTAATGCACTGGATGCCAAGATGGATGTCGCACTCTATCCGCGCTTGATGGCGATTTTTCAGGAATGCATGAAAGTGCCGGCGTTTATCGATGCCTCGTGGGAAAAACAAATCGATGCAGAAGGCCCCAACCCTTCTTTTTAATCGCGCTGCTTAACTTGTTTGGTTAATCCACCAAATGATGAGTGAAAGCGTAAGGATCGAGCCTAAGGTCGTTTGTAAAACCACGCGTGAGATCGCAGAGCCATCCGCTTGGTAATACTGCGCCAGCATAAATGGCCCCGTACCAGTGGGTAGGGCGCTCATCAGTACCGCAGCCTGAACCCAAAATAAAGGTAAGCCCAGGATAGGACCAGCTACAAGCCACGCTACGCCGGGTTGAACGATCAATTTAATAAAGGTCAGACTCCAAACCCCACTCACTTTGCCATCGCTTTTTTGCATCAGGAAGAGACCAATCGAAACCAGGGCGCAAGGGCTGGCAGCCGCTGCCAGAAAGGATAAAAACTGCTGAGCAGGTTCAATCATCTGCAGGCCACTGGCAGACCATGCTACTCCTGCAACCGGCGAAACCAATAAGGGATTTTTTATTAATGAGCCCAAAACAATGCCAATGATTTCGTACCAGGGCTTATGGGATTGTTTGCCAAACTCAATAAAGACAATGGCAAGGGCAAAGAGGCCGCAGACTACCACCAAGGTGGCGATTACTGCAGGCGCCAAGCCTGAATCGCCGAGTGCCAAGAGGCAAAGCGGAATGCCCATATAGCCGGTGTTCGAGTACGAGCCACTGAGACCGGTGAAGCTTGCTGCTGCCCAATCGCGCGTGTGATACCAGCGGTACAGAAGCAGCGCGATGAAGACCGCAAAACACCCTGCACTAAACGCAATGATGAAACCGGGTTGCCACAGGGTTTGCCAATCGCTATTGGCCGTGAAATTAAAGAGCTGCGCGGGTAGCGCTAACCAGACGACAAAGCGGTTGATTTCAGTGGAGGCGTTAGGGCCGAGCTTGCCGGTTTTGCCGGCAATAAAGCCAGCCAATATCAGCGCAAAAACCGGAACAACGACGCTGAGAACAGGTAGCAAAGTAACTTAACCGATCTTTTTTAAACTGGCCCGAAAGCGCGCGGCGTTCTCAACGTAGTGATCCGCAATGCGCTCGATGTTCTGGATGTGTTCAGGGCTCAAGGTTTTAACAGCCTTGGCGGGCGAACCTAAAATCATCGAGCCATCCGGAAATTCTTTGCCTTCGGTAACAAGCGCGCCAGCACCAACCAAACAGTGCTTGCCAATCTTGGCGCCGTTCAGCACGATCGCGCCAATACCAATTAAAGTGCCGTCGCCAATGGTGCAACCATGCAGCATGACTTTGTGGCCAATTGAGACTCGCTTACCAATGATGAGCGGAAACCCAGGATCAGAGTGAAGTACGGATGCATCTTGCACGTTGCTCTCGTCGCCAATAGTGACTTGATCGTTGTCACCGCGCACCACAGTCTTTGACCAGACACTGGCGTTTTTGCCTAAGCAGACATGCCCAATCACTTCAGCGCTGTCGGCTACGAAAGCGCCTTCTCCTAATTGGGGTGCAATACCATCGAGTTCATAAATAGCCATACCCCATTATAGATATCGAATGGAGCAGGCCTCAAGAGCGGACTTTAGCCAAGCCCAGCATGGGCTTAGCCTGATGGACTATTTACAGCTTTTCTTGTCCATAAAATCAGCTAACCGCACCATTCTTGTATCGGCTGCTGCTATGGCCTCATTAGCATTGCTATACGTTGCGATGATGCCAATCGGAAAAAATATAGCAGCCGCTGTATTGGTACCAGTTACACCCTTAACCGCTTCGGCATCTTTTTTGGCTTGCTCTGCCTGTTTGTATTCATCTTTCAGTGACTCGCAAGAAAGATCACGGTCGGAGAGTCTTGTGGCCTCAATAACTTTGGGTGATGCACACCCAGTTAAAAATCCAACAAAAGCTGCAATAAGGATAAGTCGTGTTGTCATGAGAGTACGGCCCTCTGTTTAATTGTTCAGATTAGTGCAGGGTGGATTAAAAGTCTATGCGTAGAAACCCACCAAAAGGTCGCCCATAAAACCCCTTACCAGCTGGATTCGCGATCGGGGGTGGAGGAGATCCGGTGAATGCTCAAATCCGCCCCATCAAACTCTTCTTCTTGAGATAGGCGTAGGCCCATCACTAATTTAAGTAGGCCATACACCACAAAGCCACCGACTAGCGCAACGCTGACCCCCAGAAAACTACCAATCAGCTGCCCTGCAAGGGAAATACCGCCCAGTCCGCCCATTGCGGTTGTGCCAAAGATACCGGCAGCGATGCCGCCCCAAAGACCACATAAGCCATGCAATGGCCAGACCCCCAGCACATCGTCGATCTTCCAGCGGTTTTGCGCGAGCGTGAAGGTATATACAAATAAAGCGCCTGCAACCAGGCCAACGACTAGGGAGCCCAAGGGGTGCATCAAGTCCGAGCCAGCGCAGACTGCAACTAAGCCAGCTAAGGGGCCGTTGTACGAGAAGCCTGGATCGTTTTTGCCAATGAGCCACGCAGACAAGGTGCCGCCAACCATGGCCATTAAAGAATTGAGGGCAACGAGGCCGCTGATCTTATCAATGGTTTGCGCGCTCATGACATTAAAGCCAAACCAACCCACCGCCAAAATCCAAGCGCCTAATGCTAAAAACGGAATGTTCGAAGGTGGGTGCGCGGAGACGTTACCGTCTTTGGTATAGCGACCACGGCGCGCGCCAAGCAGCAGAATGGCCGGCAGAGCAATCCAACCGCCCATGGCATGGACTACGATGGAGCCCGCAAAATCATGGAACTCTTCGCCGGTCAGTTCTTTAATCCACGCTTGGATGCCGAACTGTTGATTCCAAGTAATGCCTTCAAAGAAGGGATAGATAAAACCGACGAGTAAAAAAGTTGCAATCAGTTGGGGATTAAACTTCGCGCGCTCGGCAATGCCGCCAGAAACAATCGCTGGAATGGCTGCAGCAAAGGTCAGCAAGAAAAAGAACTTAACCAGTTCATAACCGTTTTTCTGGGCTAGGACATCTGCGCCTGAAAAGAAGTTGACGCCGTAAGCAATGCTGTAGCCAATGAAGAAGTAGGCAATGGTGGAGACCGCAAAATCAACTAGGATTTTGACGAGTGCATTGACTTGGTTTTTCTTGCGCACCGTGCCCAGCTCTAAAAAAGCAAAGCCTGCGTGCATGGCCAGCACCATAATGGCGCCCATCAGAATAAATAACGCATCACTACCGGTCTTAAACGAATCCATAGCCTATCCCTTTAATTGATGCGTCATTATGGGGAATAAGCAATGGAAAGATTCCTTATTTTGCACCAAATAAGTGCAAAATAAGGAGCTCAGTAGGGCTAAGCCGTGAACCTGGGTAAAAAAAGCGAGTTGTTGGGGCGATTCGGGCTAAGGTAATTAAAACCCAGCAGCAATACCATCGCGACGGTGATCGCTGCCCGCAATATAGCCACCCGATGCATCCCCACCAATCAGGGAAATTGCCTGAGCACTTCCAAAATCAAGGCTGTCATGCGGCATTACCGTGACATCGTGACCGAGTTGGCGAAGGCCATCCACAACATCAGCTGGCATGGAAGACTCTACGGTGAGTTTTCCCGCATCATCAATACGCCAGCGCGGTGAATCAGAGCAAGCTTGGGGATTGAGCTGATCGTCAACAAAATGCATGAGCATTTGCAGGTGACCTTGCGGCTGCATGTTTCCACCCATCACACCAAAAGCCATGACCGGCTTATCTGCTTTGCTTAAAAAAGCGGGAATGATGGTGTGAAATGGTCGCTTACCTGGGGCTACCTGATTGGGATGCCCTGGCACAAGACTAAAGCTCATCCCGCGGTTATGGAGGGCAATACCGCCTGGCGCAACCACGCCGGAGCCAAATCCTTTGAAGTTGGATTGGATGTAGGACACCATCATTCCGGAATCATCGGCGGCGCACAAATATACCGTGCCACCGGAATGCGGGTCACCACTGGTGTATTGCCCGGCTTTATTGTGGTCAATTAATGCAGCCCGGCGAGCAAGGTACTTATGATCCAACAGTGCACGTGGATCTAAATGCATTGAGCCCGCATCCGCAACATGCGCATAGGCATCTGCAAAGGCAAGCCGCATGGACTCGACTTGGAGGTGGATGCGCTGCGCAGAATAGCGCGGATACTGCGTGGCATTTAATGCATCCAAGATTCCCAATGCCATCTGCGCAATGATTCCAGTACCGTTGGGTGGGATTTCAGAAAGGGTATAGCCCTTGTATTTGAAATCCAGCGGCTCAACCCAGTTCGCTTCATTCGCAGCAAAGTCGGCGAGCGAAAAAGACCCGCCCGTCTTTTTTGAAAAATCGATAATGGCCTGCGCAATCTCGCCTTTATAAAATGACTCTCCGGTGCTGTCAGCAATGCTACGCAAGGTCTTGGCTTGCTCTGGGAAGCGCCAGATTTCGCCGGCGAGTGGGGCTCGGCCATTAGTCGTGAAAGACTCTAAAAATCCCGGCTGACCTTGAAGGATTGGAACCGCCTCGCGCCACTGCCGAGCAATGACTGGCGAAACGGGATAGCCATTCTCAGCATACGCAAGTGCGCGCTTAAATAATGACGCAAATGGTAACTTGCCAAACTTTTTAGAAAGCGCAACCCAGCCCGATACCATGCCAGGAACCGTTACCGTATCCCAGCCGATCAATGGCATTGCTGACTTTCCTGCAAAGAACTCAGGCGTCCATGCGGCCGGTGCTCGGCCCGATGCATTTAAACCATGTAGTTTTTTGCCATCCCAAATCAGCGCAAATCCATCGCCGCCCAGTCCATTCATGGTGGGCTCAACTACGGTCAATGTAATTGCAGTAGCCAGTGCAGCATCCACTGCATTACCACCCAGTTGCAGGGCTTCTAATCCGGCTTGAGTCGCTAAAGGTTGAGAGCTAGCAACCGCATTGCGGGCTAAGACCGGGGTTCTTCCACGGCCGTAAGGATGCGAGATATCCATCATGAATTAATCGATTTTGATATTGGCTGAATTAACGATCTTGCTCCACTTGTCATGCTCGGCATTGGTCACTTCAGCTAACCTGCCGGCATTTTCAAACTGAAGAAAAATACCTTGATTAGCAACGCGTTGCTTTAAATCGGGATTGGTAATAATCCGGCGTAATTCAGTTTCCAATCGATTCACGATCTTTGGTGGCGTTCCTTTTGGAACGTAAATGGCGAATAAATTCTCCACATCAAATTTCATCAAGCCAGCCTGGGCCAGTGTCGGTACCGTTGGCATTAGCGGCGACCGTTCAGCCGATGCAATTCCAAGAGGACGCAATTTGCCAC
>JBIJAM010000051.1:0-9752 GCA_044345755.1 Polynucleobacter sp.
CTGCCTTGAGCATATTCAAAGGCTGCATCCCGAATCATGCGCTCTTCGCTACTGAGCTGGGCGTCCAACATTAGAGGGTCTTCCCAGTGAAAAATCGGCTTACTCATATATCGGCATTTCCTGTGTTTTTTGTTAAATCCAGCTATCCTATTGATTATCCAACTTTTGGCTTAAACCTGCTTTTAGCGCCTACCTAAAACCCATGCAACGCCGCCACCGCTATTATGATTTGCTGCTTGCCGCTTTTGTGGTGGTACTGCTCTGTAGCAATTTTATTGGCGCTGGTAAGGTAGCGACGCTAGATTTGCCATTATTTGGCACCGTCATTTTTGGCGCCGGTATTTTGTTTTTCCCCATTGCCTATTTTTTTGGCGACATCATGACCGAAGTCTATGGTTATGCCCATGATCGCAGGGCAGTATGGGCAGGATTTGCTGCCCTCGCTTTTGCCGCCCTCATGGCGCAAGTGGTGATTGCACTGCCGGTGGCACCGGGGTCGTATATGGCCGGCTATCAGAGCGGACTGGAGACGGTATTCGGAAATTCCTGGCGGATTGCGCTCGGATCAATGATTGCATTTTGGTGCGGTAGCTTATCTAATAGCTACGTCATGGCGAAGATGAAAATCTGGACCCAAGGCAAGTATTTATGGACCCGCACCATCGGCTCTACCGCAGTAGGGGAGCTCGTTGATTCCAGCCTCTTTTATATGATTGCGTTTTATGGCATTTGGTCAACCAGTCAGATTATTCAAGTGGCGCTGGCTCAGTATGTTCTAAAAACCCTGTGGGAGGTTTTAGCAACACCTTTGACCTATGCAGTTGTTGGATTTTTAAAGAAAAAAGAGAACGAAGATTATTACGACACTGACACTAATTTCACGCCATTTAAGATAAAGGTTTAACCATGAAGGTATTTCACGATCCGACTATTCAAGCCAGTGACATCACACCGAAGTCTATTTTTGAGCAGCGCCGCTCGTTAATCCGGTTTGCTGCAGCAGGAGGTATGGGCATGGCATTGGCGCCCTGGTTTTCACGAGAAGCATTTGCGAGTAATCCCGATGCAGTGAAGTTTAAGAATGTGATTGAGTCGCCGTATTCCACTAAAGAGACCCTCTCGGAATACAAAGAAGTGACCACCTATAACAATTTCTATGAGTTTGGCATGGACAAAGGTGACCCTGCGCGCCGTGCTGGCTCCCTGAAAACTAGTCCTTGGACGGTTACGATCGAAGGCCTGGTTAAAAAGCCGATGACGATTGATATTGATGCTTTGCTTAAATTGGCGCCGATCGAGGAACGCATTTATCGGATGCGCTGCGTTGAGGGCTGGTCCATGGTGATTCCATGGAATGGCTATTCACTGTCTAAATTATTAAATGTCGTAGAGCCCTTGGGTTCGGCCAAGTTCATCGAGTTCGTGACCCTTGCAGACCCCCAGCAAATGCCCGGCTTAGCCCGCCCCATATTGGATTGGCCATACCGCGAGGCACTGCGTCTGGATGAGGCAATGAATCCGCTTACCTTGCTGACTTTAGGTCTCTATGGCGAAGTACTACCAAAGCAAAATGGCGCTCCGGTGCGTATCGTCGTGCCTTGGAAATACGGATTTAAAAGCGCGAAGTCCATTGTGTCGATTCGGGTAACGGAGAAGATGCCCGTGACCAGTTGGGTTAAGTCAGCGCCCCGCGAGTACGGTTTTTATTCCAACGTCAATCCTAACGTGAACCATCCGCGCTGGAGTCAGGCTACCGAGCGTCGCCTTGGGGATAACCGCGGTATCTTTGCCCCCAAGATCCCAACCGAGATGTTTAACGGTTACGGTACGCAAGTGGCTAGCCTGTATGCCGGTATGGATCTCAAAAAGAATTACTAATTGCAGTACGTAAAGCCAATCGTTTTTTTGCTTGCCTTGCTACCACTGGGCAGGCTCATTTGGCTTGGTAGTGCAGGGGATTTGGGTGCCAATCCGATTGAGTTCATTACGCGCTCGATGGGGACCTGGACCTTGGTTTTTTTATGCCTGAGTTTGGCAATGACGCCAGCGCGAATGCTGACGGGCTGGGCTGGGTTTATTCACCTCAGGCGTATGCTCGGATTGTTTTGCTTCTTTTATGCCACCGTGCATTTTCTGATTTGGTTGTGGCTTGACCATAACTTTTCGCTAGCAACCATGTGGCAGGATGTATTGGAGCGCCCTTACATTACCTTTGGTTTTCTTGCCTTCGTCCTTTTGATTCCGCTGGCATTGAGCTCCAATCGCTGGGCGCAGCGCATGCTCGGTCGGCGTTGGGGCCATCTGCACCGCATGGTTTACGCCATTGCAGTACTGGCCATCCTGCATTACTGGTGGCATAAAGCCGGTAAGAGCGATTATGAAACGGTCTCCATCTATTTAGGCGTCATCGTGGTGTTATTGCTAGTTCGCTTGCCATTCATACGGCAGTTTGTGCAGATCAAAAAATAGGATTTGCTTGTGTGGCATGGCATTTGGATGGGGTGAGCCAAAACGGCCTACGGATGCCCCTTGGGAGGCTTACCGCAGGCTAAATCAAGCATTGCCTCAACAACCCCGTTAAAATAGCGGCAAACTTGTATTGCAGCGCACATTGCGCCTTTGACCCTAAGAAAGTAAGAATATACCCGTGTTGTCCGCATCCAATATCACCATGCAGTTTGGGGCAAAACCCCTTTTTGAAAACATCTCTGTCAAGTTTGGCGGCGGTAATCGCTACGGACTGATCGGCGCCAATGGTTGTGGCAAGTCCACTTTCATGAAAATCCTCGGTGGTGATTTAGAGCCCAGCAGCGGAAACGTTAGCCTAGAACCTAATATTCGCTTGGGTAAATTGCGCCAAGATCAGTTTGCTTTTGAGGATGTGCGCGTCTTGGATGTGGTGATGATGGGGCATGAAGAGATGTGGAAGGCTGCAGCCGATCGCGATGCCATTTACGCTAATCCCGATGCCAACGATGAAGATTACATGCGCGCCGCCGAATTAGAAGGCAAGTATGCCGAATACGGCGGCTATACCGCCGAAGCCAAAGCAGGGGAATTATTGCTGGGTATTGGTATTCCGATTGAGCAACACCAAGGCCTCATGAGTAGTGTTGCACCCGGTTGGAAGCTGCGCGTGTTGTTAGCACAAGCCTTGTTTTCAGATCCCGACGTGTTGTTACTCGATGAGCCAACCAATAACTTGGATATTCACTCGATTCATTGGCTTGAAGAAATTCTGAATCAACTCAATAGCACCATCATTATTATTTCGCACGATCGGCACTTCTTGAACGAAGTATGCACGCATATGGCCGACATGGACTTTGGTACCTTGAAAGTCTATCCAGGCAATTACGACTCCTATATGTTGGCATCGACGCAGGCGAGGGCGCAGCAACTGGCCTCTAATGTGAAGGCCAAAGAAAAGGTTGCCGAACTACAGGCTTTCGTAAGTCGCTTCTCAGCCAATGCGTCGAAGGCGCGCCAAGCGACATCGCGCCAGCGCCAGCTGGAAAAGATCGAGATTACCGAAATCAAGCCATCCTCACGGCAAAATCCATTTATTCGCTTTGATTACGAAAAGAAGCTGCACAACATGGCGGTGGAATGCAATGCCTTAACCAAAGCGTTTGATCGCCCAATCTTTAAGAACTTTAAAATTGGCATTCGTGCTGGTGAAAAGATTGCCATTATTGGTCAAAATGGTGCAGGTAAGACCACCTTACTCAAAACGATTTTGAGTAAACGCTTTAGTGGTATTGCAGCAGATAGTGGTGATGTGAAATGGGCCGAGAATGCCAATGTGGGGGTTATGCCCCAAGACACATCCGAGCTTTTCCCCGATAACGATTTACTGATGGACTGGATGACTCAGTGGCGCAATACCGGCGACGATGATCAAGTTATTCGCGGAACATTAGGGCGCCTTCTGTTTTCTGGCGATGACATTAGTAAGTCGGTCAAAGTATTATCGGGCGGTGAAAAAGGCCGCATGATTTGGGGTAAGTTGATGCTGCAAAAGCACAACGTCTTGGCAATGGACGAGCCTACCAATCACATGGATATGGAATCCATTGAAAGCTTGCAAATTGCCCTTGAGAAATTTGAAGGCACTTTGCTGTTTGTTTCCCATGACCGTGAGTTTGTATCGGCACTGGCCAACCGTATTTTGGAAGTCAAGATGGATGGTAGTGTGGTCGATTACTCTGGAACCTACGAAGAATATCTGCGTAGTCAGTCTCTAGCGGGGTAATTTTAGTCTGCTTTATTGCGCTGAAAACGCATTGCTGTACCTTCTGCTTGGATGCGTTTCCAGACCGCCGCTTTCTCTTCCGGGGTCATAAAGACCCAATTACTGACTTCGATCAAAGTACGGCCACAGCCTTTGCAGATTTCATCGTACAAAGTAGAGCAAATGCCAATACAAGGGGTATCGGATTCGGCATCGCCAATTAACAAGGAGTTGGCGCCACTAATGGGTGAGTTGGTATTTGAAGTGCTCATTCCAGTACTGTAGTCGATTTGAGCGGAGAATGCTCGGCCAGCTCATCGACATAGGCACCAACACCGGCGCGCTCCCGTTTCAAGAAGCGCTCGACTGCCGTTGCAAATTCAGGGTCTTTAATCCAGTGCGCCGACTGTACGGTAACCGGTAAAAACCCCCGTGCCATTTTGTGTTGGCCTTGGGCGCCACCTTCAAACACTTGAATTTTTTCTTGAATGCAATATTCAATGGCTTGATAGTAGGCAGTTTCAAAATGCAGGCAAGGAATGTATTCAATCGAGCCCCAGTAACGTCCATACGCTGTTGGTATCGGTGCTTTTTTGTCGACCACCAATAGGGACGCGGCTATCGGGCGATTTTCTTTTTCGGCGATGATCAGGTGCAGGCATTCCGGCATCTGCTGGCCCCAATCCTGAAAGAAGGCTTCATTCAGGTAGGGTGTTGAATGGTGTTCGAGGTAGGTATTGGCATAGCATTGATAAAAGAATGCCCAATCTGCCGGACTTGCAAGGGTTCCTGGCGTATGCCGAAATTTCACATCTGCATCCATTACTTGTTTGCGTTCGCGCCGAATATTTTTGCGGCGTTTCATATTGAGCTGGTCTAGGAATGCATCCATCGTTGCATACGATTGGTTATTCCAGTGAAACTGCACAGCATCGCGCGCCATAAAACCCTGTGCTAGAAGGGCATCTTGGGTTTTTTGTTCAGCAAATAAAACGTGGGCCGAAGAAAGCCCATTCTGAATTAAAAGTTGTTTAAGCCCTTGTATTAGCCACTGCTGGGTTCGTTCTGGATCGCACTCTTGATCTAGCAGCATGCGCGATCCTTGCACTGGCGTAAATGGAATCGCGCATAAGGCTTTGGGGTAGTACTGCATGCCATGCTGGGAATAGGCTTCTGCCCATGACCAATCAAATACGTACTCGCCATAGGAGTGGCTTTTTAAATAAAGCGGCATCAGCCCAATTGGCTTATCTGAATTTGTTGGGTAAATGGCCAAGTGGGCTACTTGCCAGCCGGTATTGCCGCCAACGCAGCCGTGCTCCTCAATTGCCGCAAGAAAGGCATAGCGTAAAAATGGAGTTGAATCTGCTGCTAATAAGCTGTCCCAATGTTCAGCCGAGATCGCCTCAATGCGATCCAGAACGCGAAGTTCGATTGGGCTATTTAGTACCACATTGCTCAGCGCTGAATGAGCTCGATCTTGTATCCATCTGGGTCCGTGACAAAGGCGATGATGGTATCGCCGCCCAGAACCGGGCCAGCCTCCCGAGTCACCTGACCACCCGCAGCCTTAATTGCAGCGCAGGTGGCATAGGCATCGGGGACGCCTAAGGCGATGTGACCATAAGCTGTACCTAGCTCATATTGATGGACGCCATGATTGAAGGTGAGCTCAATCTCCGCTTGGCCATCGGCATTGCCCTTGCCAAAGCCAACAAAGGCCAAGGAATACTTTTGCTCAGCGCGTTCGGTAGTGCGCAATAGATTCATACCTAAAACGCGGGTGTAGAAATCAATTGAGCGGCTCAGGTCGCCTACCCGCAGCATGGTATGCAATAGCATCATGTTTATTGAACCTTAGCCTTAGCACGCAGTTTTTGCATCATTTCAGAGAACTTCGCTTTTTGCCAGTTTTCATCGGCAGTCAAGATTTGCTTAAGCTCCGCTTTGATGTCGTCCATGGGAGGGGCTTTGGCATCGCGTACATCGTCCACGCGAATAATATGCCAACCGAATTGGCTTTTGACTGGCTTATCGGTCATCTGACCTTTATTTAAGGAAACCATCGCTTTTGAAAACTCGGGCACCAATGACTTATCACTAACCCAACCTAGATCGCCGCCATTGGGTGCAGAGCCTGGGTCTTTGGAGTTCTGTTTCGCTAGATCAGCAAAGCTAGCACCAGCCTTGATCTTGGCAATTAAGGCATTCGCATCTGCCTCTTTTTCTACCAAAATGTGCTTCACTTGATACTCTTTGCCGGTGTAATCCGCCTGAATGGAGGCATAAGCGGCTTTGAGCTCGGCTTCGGTTACGCCTTCACGTTCAACAAAGTCTTCAAATACTGCGGCCACCAAGACACCAACTCGCGCTTGCTCAATCCTGTCTTTAATTGCCTCTTTTTGCGTAAGGCCACGGTTATTGGCCTCCTGAATAATTAATTCACGGGTAATTAATACCTCACGCGCCTTTTCACGAACCTGAGGATCATTTGTGGGCTGCCCTGATTTTTGCACTAGGCGGTCTAATTGGGCTTTGGGTATTGCTTTGCCATTCACAATTGCGGCATTTTGTGCCGATGCCATTGGGCTAATGAGTAGAGCTGCACAGGCGGCAGAAAGGACAAATTGGGGGAGTAGTTTCATAGTAAAGGTAAGTAATAAAAGTAGTTGCTAATAGTAATGGGTTTATTTTGCTGGTTTAAATTCTGCTCAGCTTATTTCAGCAAAAGGGCCTCGGCAGGGCTGTGCGCTTCAATGGTCAGCGCGTGTATCTCGTCGGGAATATGGCGGTTCAGGGCGGCATAGATCAAGCGATGGCGAGCGACCCGATTAAGGCCATCAAAGGCAGATGAAATCAGGGTCAGTTTGAAGTGGCCACCACCGCTAGCAGCGCCAGCATGCCCGGCATGCAAATGGCTTTCATCTTCAATTGCAATCTTGTCAATCGGCAGAGCGGCTTTGAGGTCGACCAAAAATAAAGCAATGCGTTCTTGGTTTTTGCTCATGAGGGTGTTTCCTCTTCCATGTGTTTACTTAGCCAAAATCCTTGTGCGATGACAAAGACAATGAGCAGGGCGGTTGTTCCAAAGAGCTTAAAATTAACCCAGGTATCTTCCGAAAACTGAAAGGCGACATACAGATTCAGTGCGCCCATCATGAAAAAGAAGATTGACCAGGCTAAATTCAGCTGGCTCCAGGTATTGCGTGCGGTATTTTCTTTTAGGGTGACTTGCTTTCCCATCAGCACCTGAATCCAATTCTTATTAAAAAATTGAGCACTGATAAAAAGGCCAGCAGCAAAAAACCAGTAAAGCGCAGTTGGTTTAAGCTGGATAAATGTTTTGTCTTGCAGGAAGATGGTCAATGCACCTAAAACGACAATCAACACCAGGCTTGTCCATTGGGTAGCATCGATTTTGCGATGGCGGTAATACACCCATAAAATTTGAGCAATGGTGGCAATCATTGCCACGATGGTGGCGGTGTAGATGTCAGCAAACTTGAATGCGACAAAGAACAGAATGACCGGAAAAAGATCGAATAAAAATTTCATGGGGTGATTATCGCTTTTATTGACCCGATTCCACATTTTTACTGGGCTCAAAGCGCAGGGATGCCGAGTTAATGCAATAGCGCAGGCCTGTTGGCTTGGGACCGTCGTTAAAGACGTGCCCAAGGTGGGCATCGCAATGACTACAGCGCACTTCGGTGCGCACCATGCCAAAGGCGCCATCTTGATGCTCCGATATGGCATCTGGATTGAGTGGAGTGTGGTAACTGGGCCAGCCACAGCCTGCATCGAATTTGGTCCCCGACTCAAACAGTGGGGTGCCACAACAGACGCACTGGTACTTGCCGCTTTCCCAATGATCCCAATACTTTCCGGTAAAGGGGCGCTCAGTATCGGCCTCGCGTGTCACGCGGTATTCGATGTCGCTTAATGTAGCGCGGTACTCGTCATTGGTTTTTTTCATTGCCTCTCACTCTTTATTGTGGACTGATGCATTTTTATTTAAGATGAGCAACTGAGATCCGTTACCACCTCATCGGGTAATGGCGCTAATGCATATTGCTCAAAGGCTGGTTGCTCATCAAATGGCCGACTTAAAATACGCTGCAATCGATTGACCTCACTAAAGTCATCCTCTTGCGCCATCTCGATGGCGCGTTGGGCCAAATGGTTTCGGAGTATAAATTTAGGGTTAACGCGATTCATTTGCGCTGCACGCTCTGTATCCGAAATCGATTCTTGCATCAAACGCTTGCGGTATTGCGTTAACCAGGCATCGGCAGCATCCCGATCTAAAAACTGATCTCGCCAATTAGACTGAACATCTTTTTTTTGTACAGTAGAGAGGCTACGGAAGGTATTGGTAAAATCGGCCCGGTTAGTATGCATGAGTTGCAATAAGGCTTCGATTATCTCCATATCCTCTAGTACATCTGTCTGCAGGCCCAACTTCCCCCGAAATAGCCCTAACCATTTAGCCTCATACTCCTGCGGAAAAGCACTCAAGGCTGCGCGCAAGATATCGGCAGCATCCTCACCTGGACTCTCCATTTCCACGAGTGGAACCATGGCATTGGCAAGGCAAGCCATATTCCAGTGCATGATTTTAGGTTGGCGGTGGTAGGCGTAACGACCGCCGCTATCGGTGTGGTTGCAAATGTGGTCTAAGGCGGTGTGATCTAAAAAACCAAAAGGGCCGTAATCCATGGTGAGGCCAAGCGCGCTGATGTTGTCACTATTCAGTACCCCATGGCAAAAACCCACTGCCTGCCACTGCGCAACGCATCTGGCATTGCGCGCTGATATCGCCTTAAATAAGGCAAGGTATGGAGTAGGACTAGATTGGCACTCGGGGTAGTGGGCTTCAATTAAATAGGCCGCTAATTCCTGCAATCGCGCATGCAAGCCATTGGCGGCATAGTGCTCAAAGTGGCCGATTCGAATAAAGCTGGGTGCAAGGCGTGAGCAAACGGCTGCCGTCTCCATTGTTTCGCGCCGTACTGCTTGTTTGGAGCCCACCAGAGATAATGCGCGCGTGGTCGGAATGCCTAAGGCATGCATGGCTTCACTGCATAAAAACTCGCGAATGGATGAGCGCAGAACCGCACGGCCATCGCCCATGCGCGAGTAGCGGGTCATGCCCGCACCCTTTAGTTGTAGCTCTTGGTGGTTTAGTTCTCCCAACAAAATGGCTCGGCCATCGCCCAACTGCCCAGCCCAATGGCCAAACTGATGTCCGCTATAGGCAGTAGCCATGGGCTTTGGAAATAAACGACTACCTAAATCCGATGCATTTCCTGCCAATACTGCGAGCCAATCTGGATCCTGCGGCAAATGGTTGGGGTCCAAGGAAATGCCAACGAGCTCAGCTGCCTCTGTTGAGACCGCAATCCAATAGGGGTCAGGGAGGGGGGTAGGGGCTATAAATTGACAGGTGTCGTCGCCGATAAGAGAAAATGCCATAAGTTCATTATTCTATGGGTATTTAGCCCCAGACACCCAAGAC
>JBIJAM010000052.1:0-9554 GCA_044345755.1 Polynucleobacter sp.
ACGCTGATACCACCATCGGCTTTGACTATTTTGGCTTGGGCTTGGCGCAGACTGCGATAACCACTAAGCAAGCGTGCTGACTCATCGCCCAGTTTTTTACTGAGCGCCTCTTTGCCCAATGCACTATCAAGATGACCTGCAGCCAGCAAGCTAGGCTCATCCAAGTGCAGTAATTGCAAGATGCTGAGAACGCCAGTTTGATGCTGCTCCGGCGGCTCGCCTTGCCATGAATGCACTAAAGCCGACTGCGTTTGAACCTCAGCAGAAGGCAGGTCCTTCTTTGTGCTCATGAAAAGAATTCAGCAGCAAGGGCAATTTGCTCGGGCTTTAAAAAAGCAGGTGCATGACCAACCCCGGGAACCGTAATACTGCGTGCATGCGGATTGCGCCTCAGCATCTCGTCGACGGTGGCGCTCGACAATAAATCCGAATCACCGCCCCGCACAATCAAGATGGGCGCCGTAATCGCATCGAAGTGATTCCACAATGCCATCTCTCCGGCCTTTGCCAAGACGGGATTCACTGCCGCAAACGGAATCACGATCTTGGGGTCGTAATGCAGTGACCAGACGTCATTTACTTCTTGCAAGAGAGGGCCATTTAAGCGCTCCCACTCTTCTGGGGTATGGGAGCCAAAGCTGGAACAGATCCGATTTAATACAGTTAGGGCCTCAGCGCGATTAGCATAAGAAAAGGGTTGCCCCACATACGAACTTAAACGCTTAAGTGATTCAGGCTCAATCCGCGGGCCAACGTCATTAATCAAAATGCGGCGTATCGGTGAATCCGGCATACCGGCATACACCATACCAATCAAGCCGCCCATCGAGGTACCAAACCAGTCTACCGAGTTGATATTTAAGCGTGCAACTAAGGTTGTCATGTCAGCAACGTATTGAGGAATGCCGTAGAGCATGGGGTTTTCTAAAAAATCCGAATCACCCCGCCCCACTACATCTGGGCAGACCACGTAATAGTCCTTGCACATCACCTCAGCCAGGGTTCTAAAGTCACTGCCCCGGCGCGTCAATCCATGGACGCAAATCAGCACCCGGGGACTGGATGGATCACCCCAGGTGTGGTACGCCATGCGATGCAGGCCGCTGGCATTGCTACTGGCGCACTCAACATAAAAGCGCTCACCGTGATGAAACGGTTTTGGTGCTGCTCCTGGTGATGAACTTGGCGCTGAATTGCTGGCGGCATTGTCGTCATCCTGTAGATCGGACACCAGCTCAGGCTGCAAGGTCACATGATCAATGCCATGCCGCTCTAATAACATCGCATTAATGCGTCGCATCAGCGCAGGCCATTGGCGCAGTGAATCCACTTCAATGTGTCCAATTAAGGCGGGCTGATTGGGCGACATCTCCCACACATGCAAATCATGAACCGCACGAACGCCTTTGATGGCATTGAGGTCTTTGCCAACCGCAATGTAGTCAATGCTGAGTGGCACGCCTTCCATCAAAAAGTGGTAAGACTCTTTAAGAATCGCAATGGTTGATTTCAGAATCAGCAAGGCCACTAAGATCGAGAGCCACGCATCGATTTCCATCCAGCCTGAAAAATAAATAACGACACCAGACACCAGAGCAGCAATCGATCCGAGTAGATCGCCCATGACGTGCACCAAGGCAGCGCGTGTATTGACGCTTTTTTTATCACGCGACAATATCGTTGCCACAATCACATTCATCACGAGACCAATTGCAGCAACAATGGCTACCGTCATTCCATCGACGATGTGTGGCGTATAAAAACGCGTAATCGCCTCGCCCACAATCCAAGCGACGAGGGCCAGCATTGCAATCGCATTCACAAACGCCGCTAATGCCTCGGCCCGACCAAAGCCAAATGAGTGGCGTGCCGATGGCGGGCGTCGAGAAATAATTTGCGCAAAGAGGGCAAGACCGAGCGCGGCGGCATCGGTCACCATGTGCGCCGCATCGGATAGCAAGGCAAGCGACCCAGCGAGGTACCCTGCAATCGCCTCAACAATCGCAAACGAAAAGGTAATCGCCAGCGCTATTGCGAGCAGGGATGCGTTGGAAGTCTCGCGGCGATGGGAATGCGCGGCATCGCCGCGCTTATGGATGTGCAACAGACTGTACTGATCAGCGTCGCTTGCTGGTGCTGCTTGAGGAGGGGGAGAACGGGGATCAACCATGGTTGATCCCATTATTTCATTAAATCAAAACCCTGTAACGTCAACCGGGGCGCCTGTTTTGGCAATGATCTCTTCTTTCGTCACGCCAGGGGCCAACTCCACTAGCTTTAAACCCTTCGGAGTGATGTCCAGCACGCCTAAATCGGTGATGATGCGATTAATTACACTCAATCCGGTCAGGGGCAATGTGCATTTAGGCAAAATCTTGATCTCTTCGGTGCCGTCTTTTTTCTTGGCAACGTGCTCCATCAAGACCACGACATGCTTAACGCCGGCGACTAAATCCATCGCGCCACCCATGCCCTTAACCATCTTGCCCGGAATCATCCAGTTGGCTAAATCGCCATGCTCGCTCACTTGCATCGCACCTAAAATAGCAATGTTGATCTTTCCGCCCCGAATCATCCCAAAGGAATCTGCCGAAGAAAAAATGGCAGAGCCCGGTATCAAGGTAATGGTTTGCTTGCCTGCATTAATCACATCGGCGTCCACCTCTGCTTCGGTCGGAAATGGGCCAATGCCCAATAAACCATTCTCCGACTGCAACCAAACTTCCATGTCTTTGGGAACGTGATTGGCAACCAGGGTTGGCATCCCAATTCCGAGGTTGACGTAAAAACCATCTTGCAATTCTTTGGCAGCGCGCGCTGCCATTTCATCTCTATTCCACGGCATCTTCTTTTCCTTTAAGCGGCTTGTGTCAATGTGCGTTGCTCAATCCGCTTTTCGGGATTGGCATTGAGCACCAGGCGAGTCACATAAATACTGGGAGTATGAATTTGGTCTGGATCGAGCTCGCCGTTTTCCACAATCTCTTCCACTTCCGCAATCGTTACTTTGCCAGCCATCGCAACCACTGGATTGAAATTGCGCGCGGTGTAGCGGTAGACTAAATTACCCGCACGATCGGCCTTCCATGCCTTCACTAAGGAAACATCGGGAATCAATGCGCGCTCTAAAATGTAATCTTCACCGTCAAACGAGCGCACATCCTTGCCTTCGGCAACCAGCGTGCCCACGCCCGTCTTGGTAAAGAATCCAGGAATACCACAACCCCCTGCCCGCAACCTTTCAGCAAGGGTGCCTTGGGGTGTAAATTCCAACTCCAATTCGCCTGCCAAAAACTGGCGCTCAAATTCTTTGTTCTCGCCCACATAGGATGCGATCATTTTTTTGACCTGACGCGACTCCAATAACAAGCCAAGGCCAAATCCGTCGACACCGGCATTGTTGGAAATGGCCGACAGGTTTTGTACGCCCAGCTCACGGACTGCAGCGATCAATGCCTCGGGAATACCGCAGAGACCGAAGCCGCCAACACCAATGGTCTGGCCATCTTTTAATACACCGCGCAATGCCTCGATTGCCGATGGGTACGTCTTATTCATGGGCTTTTGTCCTAAAAAGTATGCAAAAGTGGAAAAACACAATCATACCCTTAGAGCCCCCTTAAGCCCTTAGAGAGAGGTCTGTTCATTTCAGGCGCTCTTGAAGGCAAATACCTCCAATCCCCAAATAGAAGCGCCAAATGGAACTAAACTAATGCCATGACTGAATTTGCCACCAATAACAGCGCCGTCCGCGAGGCAATGGAATACGACCTGGTGATAGTCGGCGGCGGCCCGGCTGGGCTATCGGCCGCAATTCACGCAAAACAGCTCGCCGCTAGCCGCAATCGCGAGATCAGCGTTTGCGTTTTGGAAAAAGGCTCTGAAATCGGTGCCCATATTCTGTCGGGGGCCGTCATGGACCCTAGAGCCCTCACCGAGTTGTTTCCAGACTGGCAAGAACGGGGGGCACCATTAAATACGCCCGTCAGCGCAGATCAATTTCTCTTTTTAACCGAGGAAAAATCCTACCGATTCCCCAATTGGATTTTGCCGGAGTGCTTCAAAAACGAGGGCAATTACATCATTAGCCTGACTCACCTCACCCGTTGGCTCGGCGAGCAAGCCGAAGCGCTCGGCGTGGATGTTTTTCCGGGTTTTGCCGCAGCCGAGATTTTGTACAACGAACACGGCGCAGTTCGAGGCGTTGCGACGGGCTCAATGGGCATTACCAAATCGGGTGAGCACAGCGATCACTTTCAGCTTGGCATGGAACTGCTTGCGAAGTACACCCTCTTTGCCGAGGGAGCCCGAGGCCACTTAGGCAAAGAGCTGATGCAGCGCTTTGATTTAAACCGGGACCGCGACCCACAGAGTTATGGTCTTGGCATTAAGGAACTCTGGGAAGTCAAACCCGAGCAACACCACCCTGGTCTAGTGGTTCACACCGCAGGTTGGCCGCTGGATGCGCAAACCTATGGCGGATCATTCCTCTATCACTTTGGGACTAATTTGGTAGCAGTGGGTCTGGTAGTTGGTCTCTCGTACAAAAATCCGTACTTGAGTCCATTTGAAGAATTTCAGCGCTACAAATTGCACCCTGCCATTCGGCCCACCTTTGAAGGCGGTAAGCGCCTGGAGTACGGCGCTAGAGCCATTGCTGCGGGCGGATTAAATAGCTTACCCCAAACGGTTTTTCCGGGTGGCGCCCTGATTGGTTGCGATGCGGGCTACCTCAATGCATCGCGCATTAAAGGCAGTCATGCTGCAATCAAAACAGGAATGTTAGCTGCCGATGCTGCCGTAAATGCAATTACCGAGAATCGCTCCAACGACATCTTATCGGCTTACCCCAGTGCGTTTGAAAACAGCTGGTTGCATACCGAGTTAAATCAAGCCCGAAACTTTAAGCCATGGATGGCTAAGGGACTCTACTTAGGGACGGCCATGGTTGGCCTTGAGCAAAAGCTATTGGGTGGCAATCCCCCATGGACAATTCATAACCGCCGCGCCGATCACGAATGCCTGGAGCCAGCATCGCAGCACCAGCCGATCGATTACCCCAAGCCCGATGGCAAGATTACCTTTGATCGCCTCTCTTCGGTGTTTATCTCCAATACCAATCATGCGGAAGATCAGCCAGCCCACCTCACACTAAAGGACGCAACGGTACCGGTGCAGGTCAACTTAAAAACCTATGCCGGCCCAGAGCAACGCTATTGCCCCGCTGGCGTATACGAATACGTTGAGAAGAATGGTGAATCGCAATTGCAAATCAATGCGCAAAACTGCGTACACTGCAAGAGTTGTGACATCAAGGACCCTACGCAAAACATTATTTGGATTACACCCGAAGGCGGCGGCGGTCCAAACTATTCATCCATGTAATTGCAGGATCCTTGTGTGGAGCTTTCTTCACACTAAGTACGGCGAGGACGTAGTTTCTGAATCGCTAGGCCCGCAAGGCCGCAAGCCAAGGCCGACATTACAAATACATCCCGTGGCTGTAATGATTCCCAAACCCAACCAGCACTAAGGCCGCCAAGCGTACCGCCTAGACCATACGACACCGTAGTGAACAGCGCCTGACCACGGGCTTGCAAGGGGCCTGAGAACCAGCGCTGAATCAGTTTGACGCTGGCACTGTGGTGCGCTGCAAAGGTGCCGGCATGCAATACCTGAGCCAGAATCAATACTGCAGTCGTCGGATACAAGGCGATCAGCATGAAGCGCACAACCCCCATGCCAAACGTCGCTTGCAACACGACTTCCGGATCAAGTTTACTGAGCACCCTACTCTGAAAGTAAAAGAAAACCACTTCAGCAAAAACGCCTAATGCCCAAAAGAGACCAATCTCCCATTTATCGTATCCCAGGCTAACGAGGTACAAGGAGAAAAAAACATACAAGGCGGCATGCGCAAAGATCATAAAAAAACCCGAGACCAAAAACCAACGGACATCGGGGTTCACTAAAACACTTCGCAACTCGCCACGCACCATGGGACGTCGATCGAGCTTCGGTTCACGCATGCACCAGGTATCGATTGCCAGCAAAAAGAGAACGGCAGCGCCAATCCACGGAAACCAAGCAATGCCGTGGCGATCAAAAAATTCACCGGCCAAAAGCACCATGCAAATAAAGCCAATGGAGCCCCATAAACGCAGTCGCCCATAGCGCTTATCAAAGGAGTTGTCTTTAAATAAAGCATGCACGGTAGCTGCCTCACCGAGCGGCGTTAGGCTACTTAAGATCGTATGCAAGATAAACATCCACACAAAAAACGCGATGTAACTTTCGAGGAAAAAGATGCACAAGAACACGAGGCTTGCGAGCGCCGCACAGAAACGAATAATGCCAATCCGATTCGAAAGATAGTCCGATAACCAGCCCCACGAAAACGGCCCTAAGATACGCGTTACCTGCAGCATCGACATCAGTACTGCAATCTCAATCGCACTAAATCCCTTATCCAAAAAATACAGGCTGGCAAACGGCGAGATGAGTCCGACGTAGGCGAAGTACAAAAAGAAAAAGGACCCGAAGGCCCAGCGTACCGATAGCGTCATGCGTAGTGTTGCTTTAGGAAGACTGCGCACCAGGACGAGCGCCTGGAATTGCGGTCATGGCTACCTGAACATCAGCGCACTGAGCGCGATGACGCAAAGCATGGTCCATTAAAACTAAGGCCAGCATGGCCTCGGCAATCGGGGTTGCCCGAATACCGACGCAGGGGTCATGGCGCCCTTTGGTTTGCACCGTCATCGGCTTGCCATCCAGGCCAATCGATTCTTTTGGACTCATGATGCTGGAGGTTGGCTTGATCGCAATCGCAACGCGCAAGTCTTGTCCGGTACTAATGCCGCCCAATGTGCCGCCCGAGTGATTGCTTGCAAAGCCATCGGGATGCAACTCATCGCCATGCTCGCTGCCACGCTGCGTTACTGCCGCAAAGCCAGCGCCAATCTCAACGCCCTTCACGGCATTGATACCCATCATGGCATGGGCAATATCAGCATCGAGCTTATCAAACAGAGGCTCGCCTAAACCCATGGGCACATGGGTTGCGCGCACTTCAATCTTAGCGCCGCAAGAATCCCCTGCCTTGCGCAAGGCATCCATATAGTCTTCGAGCTGAGGCAACATGGAATTGTTGGCCACAAAGAAGGGATTGCGCTCGATGTGCTCGGCATCTTCAAAGGGCACAGCAAGTTCACCCAATTGGCTCATGTAACCGTAAATCCGAGTGCCATACTGTTCATGTAGCCATTTTTTGGCAATCGCTGCCGCGGCCACCACCGGCGCCGTCAAACGGGCAGAAGAGCGGCCACCGCCACGCGGATCTCGCAAGCCATACTTGTGGTGATAGGCATAGTCGGCATGGCCGGGCCTAAAGGTTTGCAAAATGTTACCGTAATCCTGGCTGCGCTGGTCCGTATTGCGAATCAACAGTGCGATCGGTGTTCCAGTTGTTTTGCCCTCGAATACGCCCGACAGAATTTCTACCCGGTCTTCTTCTTTGCGCTGGGTTACATGACGCGATGTACCTGGCTTGCGTCGATCCAAGTCGTGCTGTAAATCAGCTTCCGAGAGCAGCATTCCGGGTGGGCAGCCGTCAACCACCGCGCCAATGGCAGGGCCGTGGGACTCCCCGAAGGTAGTCACGCTAAAGAGGAGGCCTAAGGTATTTCCAGACATACCACCATTATGGCATTGCTAGCATTGGGGGCTTAGTTTGCGGTTTTTTCCGTTTCATCGCTAGGCCAATCCCGAATGTAAGCCTTGAGCATGGTGTTTTCAAAGTCCTGGGCTTCGACCACGGCCTTTGCTACGTCGTAAAAGGAAATCACCCCCATCAAGACCTGCTGGTCCACTACCGGCAAATAGCGTGCGTGCTGGGTGAGCATAATGCGGCGGACCTCATCGAGATCCGTATCCATCGAGCAGGTTAAGGGCTGCGCACTCATTACTGTTCGAACGGTAAGCCCATCGACGGTGCCGCGATGCAACGCCAAGGTTTTAATCACCTCACGAAAGGTCAATATCCCAATCAGCTTCTCATAGTCCATCACTACCAAAGAGCCAATGTCGTGCTCGCTCATCACCAGGATGGCGGTTTGCAAAGGAGCATCCGGGGCTACGGTGTAAAGCGCGCTGCCCTTCACCTGCAAAATATCACTGACTTTCATGATTGCTCCTCGATCGATGCGGCCAAATAAAGCCGCGAAACTGATTCCAATATAGCCCTAAGCGCACGGGCTTGCAAGGCGGAATCTCCCTTACTTCTAGCGCTGAATCTGCAAGAAGCCAGATCGAATCAAGGGCATATTGGCGACGAGCAATGCACCAGCTAAGGTCACCCACCACGTCACATAAATCCAAATGAGGGCTAATGGGAGGATGGCAAAGGTGCCGTAGACGGTTTTATAAAACGGCACTTTCGTCACAAAAAAGCCGAAACCGTATTTCATTAATTCAAACACGATCGCAGCGAACAAGGCACCGATAAGGGCGTCGCGCCAGGCAACCAAGGTGAATGGCAATACTTTGTAGACCACCGCAAATAAACTGATGGTGAGGAGAAGTGGAATAATGAGAGCAAATACCTCAAACCGAATCGAGACTGCTTCAGTTAAGCCCTGAGTTTCGGTCAATAACCAACCGCTGAGGTAGATCCCAACGCCTAATACCAAGGGACCTAAAACCGTCGCCGATAAATAGATTGCCACGCGCTTCAAAAAAGGCCGCTTCGCTTTAATCTGCCAGATTTGATTAAAGGCTTTCTCGATCACTGCCATGGTAAGTACGGTAGTCACAAATAGGCCTGCCAAACCAAATAAGGTTAAGCCCTTGGCTTTTTCAGAAAACTGATCGATGTAACGCAAAATCGGCTGGTTAATGCCACCAGGCAAATAGGTATTCAATATCCATTCTTGCAGGGCGTATTTCATCTCGATAACCTGTGGCACGTAACCAATCAGGATCGATCCGACCGTAAACATTGGTACCAGAGCCAGTGTTGTCGTAAAGGCCAGGCTGCCCGCCACTTGATTTAGCAGCAGGTGGCGATTGCGCTGACCTAACTCACGGGCCAAAGCAAGCCATAATTGGGGATTACGAATGAGCTGCATCGCCGTATCATAAGAGATTACAAAGGCATGCGGCCAGGATTGAACGAAACAAGAAAAGAAGAATGGGGTTTGTTTTATGAATACCGCTGACATATTGGTGCTGTTTTACTCCCGCTATGGCGCCACCCGCGATTTGGCTAGGCTGATTGCGGAAGGCATTGAATCCGTTCCTGGCGCAAGTGCTCGGCTGCGCTGCGTACCGGCGGTCTCAAGCGTCTGCGAAGCCACCGAACCCTCCGTTCCGGCGGATGGAGCCCCTTATGCGGAATACAGCGACTTAGAAGAATGCATTGGTTTGGCGCTGGGATCACCCACCCGCTTTGGCAATATGGCCGCCCCCATGAAATACTTTTGGGATGGCAGTAGCGCACAGTGGCTGAGCGGCGCATTGAGTGGCAAACCCGCCTGCGTTTTTACCAGCACCGG
>JBIJAM010000081.1:0-2731 GCA_044345755.1 Polynucleobacter sp.
AGGAGCCCTCAATGCAAATTATCCTTTTAGAAAAAGTTATCAATCTGGGCAATCTAGGCGACGTTGTTCGCGTTAAAGACGGTTACGCTCGCAACTTCTTAATCCCACAACGCAAAGCCCGTCGTGCTACTGAAGCAGCAATTGCTGACTTTGCTACACGCCGTGCTGAGCTCGAGAAAGTGGCCGCTGAGAAATTAGCTGCTGCCCAAGCAATTGGTCAAAAGCTGGCTGGCTTGGTATTGGAAATCGGTCAAAAGGCCGGTGTTGATGGTCGCTTGTTTGGTTCTGTAACCAACCACGACATCGCAGATGCCATGAAAGCCAAGGGCTTTGTGATTGAGAAGGCCTCTGTACGTATGCCAACTGGCCCATTAAAAATGGTCGGCGATCATCCCGTTGCAGTGGCAGTGCACACCGATGTCGTAGTCGATATCAACATTCGTGTTGTTGGTGAGCAGGCCTAAGTTTTAATCGAGTCGCCTCATGGCTGATCAACGTCCCCGTTCCGTTACGCTAAATCCTGGCATGGCGGGATCTGGGGATGCAGCCGTGCAGGCCCTCAAAGTTCCTCCCCATTCAGTTGAGGCCGAGCAATCACTGCTTGGTGGATTGCTGCTGGATAACACCGCCTGGGATCGCCTGGGCGCAGCGCTGTCGGACAAAGATTTTTATCGTCCTGAGCACGCATTAATTTATAAAGTCATTCAGCGCCTCGTTGGAGATAATCATCCAGCAGACGTCATCACGGTTCATGAGGCCATTAAATCGGAGCAGGGTGGCGATCTCGTTGGTATTGATTACCTCAACTCATTGGCACAAAGTACGCCCAGTGCTGCCAACATCAAAGGCTATGCTGAAATTGTGCGCGACCGCAGTATTTTGCGCCGCCTCATTGAAGTATCTGACAACATTGTTAATTCGGCTTTTGTCCCCGAGGGCCGTTCGGTACGAACCCTTTTAGATGAGGCAGAATCCCGCATTTTACAAATCGGTGAAGAGGGCAATCGCAAAGCCGATTACCTCGAAATCGAACCCTTGCTGCGCGAAGTCGTTGCGCGCATTGATGAGCTCTACAACCGCCAAGGTGGCAGCGATATCACCGGTATTGCAACAGGCTTTATCGACTTAGATAAGCAAACCAGTGGTTTGCAAAAGGGCGACTTAGTCATTGTGGCCGGAAGACCCTCGATGGGTAAGGCCCAGCCTTTAGATGCCAAGATAAAGACTCCAGATGGCTGGAAGTCCATGGGCGATCTGCGTTTTGGAGACCGACTTGCATCAATTGATGGATCAAGTTCATTTGTTACCGGCGTTTATCCGCAAGGTCAAAAACAAATTTACCAAGTGATGTTTTCAGATGGCCGTCAAGCGGAATGCTGTGACGAACACCTGTGGCGCGTGATGTACCGTGACTGGGCAGAGCCTCGCGTTCTATCTACTGCACGTTTAATCGAAATGCTTGCGTGCGTGCGCTATCGTAATCGCCTGTGGATTGAGCCAGTGTCCGGCGACTTTGGGCATGCAGAGGAATTGCCTATCCATCCTTGGGTTCTGGGCGCGCTTTTGGGTGATGGTACGTTAGCCTTGTCTCATGGTAGCGTCATGTTTTCGACTAAATCCCCTGAGCTGATTGAGCGCATGAATGCGCTTGCGGGTTACGAGATGGAGTTGGTTCATGCTGGAGCATACGATTGGCGTCTGGTTTCAAAAGAGCGGCTTGCAGTGAACGGACAGCGGGTTGCTGTTAAAACGAATTACTTCAGATCAGCCCTCAATGACCTTGGCATTTTGGGGTCTAGAAGTTTTGATAAGCACATTCCTGCTTTATATCTGGAAGCCAATAAATCAGCGCGCCTTGCTTTATTTCAGGGCCTGATGGACACCGATGGCTGGATCGAGAAGTGGGGATCTATTCGATTCTGTACCGTCAGTAAGCAGTTGGCTGATGATGTAACCGCACTAGCCCGATCCTTGGGCGGGTTCTGCTCGGTTGCCAGCAAGCAAAGTAATTACACCTATAAGGGTGAAAAAAAGCAGGGTCGCTTGGCATATGTTTTAAACATGAGCTTTGCGGCAGGCTTTGAAGCGTTTACATTGCCTGAGAAAAAAGATCGACTAAGAGGTAGCTGGGATCGACAACGTAGGCTGACGTTTCAATCGATCAAGCCATCCCGAATTGCACAAGCGCAATGCATATCGGTTAGCCATCCATCGCGAACCTATGTCACCAATGACTACGTCGTGACGCACAACACCGCATTCGCATTAAACATCGCCGAGAACGTGGCGCTGGCTGAAGGGCTGCCAGTAGTCGTGTTCTCCATGGAGATGTCGGGCTCACAATTGGCATCGCGTTTATTGGGTTCGGTCGGACGCGTTGATCAATCCAGAATGCGTACCGGCAAACTCAATGATGATGAGTGGCCACGTGTAACGGATGCGATTGCACGCCTAAGTAATACCCAAATTTTGATTGACGAGACCGGGTCGCTATCCAGTCTAGAGCTTCGTGCACGCGCACGGCGCATTGCCCGTAATTTTGGTGGCACGCTGGGCTTGGTCGTGATCGATTACTTGCAACTCATGAGTGGTAGCGGCGGATCCAGCTCTGAAAACCGCGCTACTGAAATCTCGGAAATCTCGCGCTCATTAAAATCACTTGCCAAAGAGTTGCAGTGCCCCGTAGTTGCACTGTCACAGCTCAACCGCGGCCTGGAGCAGCGTCCCAACA
>JBIJAM010000024.1:0-30095 GCA_044345755.1 Polynucleobacter sp.
AAAATGAAATTTAAGAATCTGTTAACCGGCGCACCAAACGAGGGTGTTTATAAAGCCGACGACAAATTTGATATCGTCATTCTGGACAAAAAAGAATGTACCTATTCCTATTTTGCTGACCCAATGTATTGCTTCATGGATGGCGACTACAACCAATATGAAGTAGAGGCCGAGTTTATGGGCGATGCCCTTAACTACCTCGAAGAGGCAATGCCGGTTGAGGTCGTATTCTACGAAGGCAAAGCACTTTCCGTTGCAATGCCCACCTCCTTGGTGCGTGAAATTATCTACACCGAGCCTGCTGTCAAGGGTGATACCAGCTCTGGCAAAGTATTAAAGACCGCCAAGTTGGCCACCGGTTATGAATTGCAAGTTCCCCTCTTTTGCAATACGGGCGACAAGATTGAGATTGATACCCGCACCGGCGAGTACCGTAGTCGCGCTAACTAAACTAGACTTTGTTTAAATAAAAGCCAGGATCTGAATAAGGTCCTGGCTTTTTAATTTGAAGGCACTCGCTCTTCTTTTTTAGGTCTACCGCCTTTTGCTCCGTTTTCTCGGGACGCTTTTGATTTGATGGCACTCTTTACGCTACCTGCCTTTGCCAAATGCTGGCGTAGCATCCATTTCTCGCTACCAAACATCCCGGATAACAAGCCCTCAACCGTCAAGTCCACATCGAGTTTTGGCCAATACAATCCCGTACCCATAGGAGAAATTTCAATACTTGATAACGAGTCTGCAGAGCGCCTCGACAATCCTTCGACGAGTTTGGGAGGGAATGAAAATGATAGGCCATTAGCTAGCTCAATGGTGATTACTTTCTTTTTTGAATCAAATTGTGCGCTGATGGCATAGAGCTTTGTTACGCGCTCGATCTTGCCGCGCATTTTTGCTCTATCGGTCTTTTTTAATGCTGCGATCAACCAATCTTCTTGTGCTTGTTCTGCTTTATTACCCTTACCCATATAGATTGCTCCAATACTGATTTAGCGTATGCAAATTTTCATTTGTTGCTCTCAGTGCCTTGCTAATTTCATTTTGCTTTGGATCTCCATAGATTGAAATCAAAGAGGGTGGCTTTGTCAATCTAATGCGCATTTCCCATCCAGGCCCAATGATGTGGGTATGGGGCGGCGGGTGATCATTGGGGTAAATGACCAACCGAAGTTGCTGATAACGAATACTAGGCACCCCACATTATAACCCAACATGTTTGGTTATTTAAAGCAATTGATTTTCTAAATCTAATTCACTAACTTGTGCTTTCGAAGAACGTGTTGGGCATGCCGATATTCCGCATGGGCCTGCAGTTCGGTCCAATTCATAAATGGAACGGATGGCATTAGCTTTTTTTGGCGCTGCGCTGACTCTGCCTTTTTTGCTTTCGATACCAGCAGCTCAGAGAGTAAGCGATCGGCTAAGTCGGGGCGATTGCAAATTAACACTGCATCGCATCCGGCGGATAAGGCTAACTCTGCGCCCTTTACCACATCACCAGCCACACTAGCGCCTTCCATCGATAAATCATCGCTAAAGATCACGCCTTCAAATGCCAATCGTTGGCGCAAGATGGTTTGCAACCAAGTCTTAGAAAAACCTGCAGGAAGACTATCCACTTTGGGGTAAATCACATGGGCTGGCATCACGGCAGCGAGGCTTAGGTCAAGCCACTCGTAGGGCTTTGCATCGCATTGCAAGATTGCATTTAAAGGGCGATCGTCTACTGGAATCGCTACATGCGAATCCGCCTCTGCCCAGCCATGCCCAGGAAAATGCTTACCGCAGTTGGCCATTCCAGCCAGTTGCAATCCAGAGTTCAGTGCCTTGGCAAGGGCATACACAATCTGCGGGTCCGAGCTAAATGAGCGATCGCCAATCACGCCGCTTCGACCAAAGTCGAGATCCAGTACTGGCGTAAAACTAAAGTCAACACCGCACGCGCGTAGCTCTGCCGCCAAAATATAGCCACAGGCAGTTGCTGCAGCCATTGCTGCAATCGCAGACTCCGAGCCATAGGTAGCTTTGCTTTTCTTGGGAGCTTGCATCCACAGTTCGCCTAATTTGCGCATTGCAGGTAAATGCGTAAATCCATCCGTCCTGCAACGCTGCACGCGGCCACCTTCATGATCAATTGATATCAAGACATCCGGCCGTATGGCTTTAATACTGCGCGTCAGCGCAGTGAGCTGCTGGCGATTGGTAAAGTTTCTGCCAAATAAAATGACGCCCCCAGTGGAGGGGTGCTCAATGCGGCGGCAGTCCTCTAGAGTGAGCTCTAAACCAACGACATCTAAGGTAATGGGGCCAGGTTGATGAGTGGATGCCACCGTTAATTTCCTCTAGATAAAAAATGGATAAGGATACGTTTTATATAAATAAATTATTCACTGCATTGATTGCATTCACTAACCAATGTAATTACTAGGATCGTGACTGGTAATAACGGGTGTGCCATGGCTCACTACGACAAATGCAATTGCCATATCTTGCTCGTCGCTTACGGTCACTTCAGCATGCCAGTTGCGCTCGAGCATAAAGTCGGCGAGAGGCCCCGAATAATGGGTGACCGGCTTACCACTCGGTTCATTTAAGGTTTGCAGTAAGCGCCAGGCCATCGGCATGCGCATGCCTAAACCAATCGCCTTTGAGAATGCCTCTTTGGCAGCAAATCGCGTCGCTAAGTAGGCCATGCCTCGCTTTTGATTGCGCGCTAAACGCTGATGAAAGACCACCAATTCATCTTTACCTAAAATACGCTCAGCCAATCGACCTTGAGTCCGCTCATAAGCGGCAATCAAGCGCTCCATTTGCAAAATATCCGTACCGATGCCGATGATCATAGTACTAACCTATGTTGAAGAAGTCCGGGCCTGCACCATTAAGGCCTTCATATCCAGAATGGCTTTTTGCCAACCTTTAAATAGGGCCTCGGCCACAATTGCGTGCCCAATGTTGAGTTCGGATAACTCGGCAATGGTGGCGATGGGACTCACATTACCCTCATTCAAACCATGGCCCGCATTGACGCGTAGGCCGAGTTTTTTTCCGTATTGCGCAGCACTACGAATGCGCTCCAACTCGCGTATCTGCGCATCGCCAGCCAAGTCAGCATAGCGCCCAGTATGCAATTCAATCACGGTGGCGCCTGCTTTGCTGGCGGCCATGATTTGCTTTTCTTCAGGATCAATAAATAGGGATACCCGAATACCTGCATTGATGAGTTGAGTCGTGGCCTGTTTGACTACCTCAAAATGAGTAAGGACGTCGAGGCCTCCTTCGGTCGTTACCTCTTCGCGCTTCTCTGGAACAAGGCAAACATCATGGGGCTTGATCTGGCACGCAATCGCAATCATTTCCGGGGTGACGGCACACTCGAGGTTCATGCGGGTCTTAATTAAGGGGCGCAGCGCGATTAAATCCGCATCTTTAATATGACGTCGATCTTCGCGCAAATGCAATGTAATTAAGTCCGCCCCCGCCTCTTCGGCCAGACGCGCAGCCCGAATGGGGTCGGGATAGGCGGTACCGCGTGCATTGCGCAAGGTTGCGACATGATCAATGTTGATGCCGAGCTCAAGGGTATTCATTGATGTAGGGTACTAGATTTTCTTGAGATCAATGAGGATTTGACGGGTTGTCAAAACCTGATCTTGCAAATGCAAGCCGAGCAAAAAGCGCATCAACTGCTTGCTCTCCATGAGGGTATCGGCATCCGCAAAGTTGCCTGAGGCTATTTCCAATAAGGAGCGGCCGCTTAAAATCGGCCAATGCCCAGGGTCGTCGGATTGACATGGACGAATACCCCGCTCTGGCTGATAAACGTATTTCTCTGCCTCGATTGGAGCGGCATTGCTTTCAACGCAATAATCCAGGGCAGCAGCATAGCCTGTCTCCTGCAGCAAAGCCAATTCAAATGGTCTTAAGATTTGCTCCAAACCACCGCTTTCTGCATCCATCTCCGATAAGGCTGAAATGGTTGCCATGTAATGGTCGTACAGGGTCTCGTATTCATCTTCGCGAGCCAAGAATTTGACCAGCAATTCATTGAGATAGAAGCCGCAGAGCAGTGCATCACCGACCAGTGCGGGAGTGCCACCAACCCACTCAGACTTAGTCAAGGTGCGCAGCTCGGACTTGCCACTCCATGAAACCAGGAGTGGCTGAAAGCGCTGCAGTACGGGTCTTAATACGGAATGGGGACGCTTGGCACCCTTTGCAATGAGCGCCATCCGCCCGTACTGCCGAGTAAATACATCCAGTATCAGGCTCGTTTCTTTATAGGGAATGCTGTGCAGAACAAAAGCAGGCTCATCGGCTACGCGAATGGATGCCATTTATTCCAAGCCTTGCGCCCGTAATTCAGCGCGATCATCTGCCCAGCCGCGTTTGACTTTGACCCAGGTCTCTAGAAAGACCTTGCCATCAAACAGCTTTTCCATATCGAGGCGTGCTTCAGTGGAAATCTTTTTGAGGCGCTCGCCCTTGTCCCCGATGATCATGGCCTTGTGATTATCCCGATCCACCAAAATGGTCGCCGCAATCCGCCGCATGGTGCCATCCATCTTGAACTGATCAATCACCACCGAACTTGCATATGGCAATTCTTCGCCGGTAAAGCGAAAGACCTTCTCGCGCAGAATTTCAGCAGCCAGAAAACGTTCGCTGCGATCCGTCAAGGTGTCCGCATCGTAGCGCGCCTCACCTTCCGGCAAATATTCTTCCAGTACATCGAGCAAACGCTGCACATCCGTCGGATTCTTACCGCTCATCGGAATAATTTCGGCAAAGTGCTGCTCGGATTGGTCGGGTCTTCCACCGATCTCGCTCCAAGCCTGGCCCATTTTTTTCATGAAATCCAACAAAGCCACATCGCGATCGGCTGGTAATTCAAAACGGCTGGCAAACAAATCCAATTTGTTTAAGACCAAAATAACCGGAAGGCCCTTGGGCAGAAGACGGAGTACTTTGGCATCGTCCTCACCAAAATAGCCTGCCTCGACAATAAAACAGGCTACATCGACATCCTGCAAGGCGCCGGTCACCGAGCGATTCAGGGCTTGGTTCAGGGTATTCATTTTGCGCGTCTGAAATCCCGGCGTATCACTAAAAATAAACTGCGCGTGTTCGCGTGTCTGAATCCCCAAAATACGGTGACGGGTTGTCTGCGCCTTGCGCGACGTGATGCTAATCTTTTGACCAACTAAAGCATTGAGCAGCGTTGATTTACCCATATTGGGCCTGCCTACAATCGCAATCGTTCCACACCGAAACGGAGTACCTGTTTCCACGCTCATGCCTTTAGCTTTAAATTCAGTTGTTCATCTGCGGTATCGGACTTTGCTGCTTTCTTCTTTGCAGAGCGGGTCTTTTTAGGTTTGCGCGTCTCTTGCGGCAAGGCTTTAGTAATTGCAAGTAAGGCCAACTTCGCGGCTCCTTGCTCGGCCGCCCGGCGCGACGCCCCAAATCCCTTCACCTTGATTTTCAGACTCTGGATGACGCACTCAACCTCAAACTGCTGATTGTGGGCTGCGCCTGTTGTAGCGGTTACGGTATAGCCAGGTAGGGGCATCTGAAAACCTTGCAAGTACTCTTGCAGTAAGGTCTTATCATCTTTGCCCAAGGTCTTGGGATCCACTTGCGCCAAAATCACAGAGTAGAGTTTGCGTAAACTCGATTTAGCCGCATCAAAACCACCGTCCAGGAAAACTGCGCCGGCAACTGCCTCTAATGTATCGGCCAAAATGGATGGGCGCCGAAAGCCACCACTTTTAAGCTCACCCTCACCCAAGCGCAAGTAATCCGATAAGGACAAAAGCTGCGCTATCTCATATAAAGCCTGTTGCTTGACCAAATTAGCGCGGACACGGGATAAATCACCTTCATCCAAATCGGCGTAACGCTCGTAGAGTAATTCAGCGACGACGCAATTTAAAATGGAGTCACCCAAAAACTCCAATCGCTCATTGTTTTTCTTGCTATGGCTACGATGCGTTAATGCTTGTTGCAACAGCTCTGGCTTTTTAAACACATAACCCAAGCGCTCTTGTAGCGGCCCTAAGTCAATCGCAGCGCGCGCATTCATGCTTATTGAAATCCACCAATGCGGCTCAGGGAGCCGAGATTGAGCCAGACGAAGAAAGCCCGACCCACCAGATTTTGATCGGGCACAAAACCCCAAAAGCGCGAATCGGCACTGTTATCGCGGTTATCACCCATGGTGAAATAGTGCCCAGCTGGAACGGTACACGTCATGCTGTTCGGCAAGAATTGGCAATTCTCAATTCCAGGAAAACGCTCTGGCATAAACATGCCCGATGGGCGATCAGGGTCATTCAAAATGCCATGGTGATTGCCACCTAAATCAGCCGGAAAGGTTTCGGTATAGAGCTTGGCGTAGCGCATGCTCTCTTGATCTAAATAGTTTTCCCCACCGGCATATTGCAAGGGCTGGCCATTGACCGTAATGCGCTTATCTTGATAGGTAATCGTATCGCCGGGAACTGCAACCACGCGCTTGATGTAGTCGACCGACTGATCGAGTGGATAGCGAAATACAACGACATCACCGCGTTTGGGATCCCCCAAGTCGACTATCTTTTTATTGACTACCGGCAAACGAATACCGTAGGTGAATTTATTCACCAAAATAAAATCGCCAATTTGCAGCGTTGGGATCATTGATCCCGATGGAATCTTAAATGGCTCGATCAAAAATGAGCGCAGGAAAAATACCGCACAAATGACCGGGAAAAAACTGGCTGAATATTCAAGCCACAAGGGCATACGGGTAATGCCAGCTGCTTTTCGTTGCGGCGCAAATAGGAGCTTATCTGCTACCCAAGCGACGCCAGTAACCACAACAAGGATGAATAGGATGAGTGCGAAGTTCATTAATTGTCCACCTGTAAAATCGCCAGGAATGCTTCTTGTGGGATTTCAACGTTACCCACTTGCTTCATACGCTTCTTACCTTCTTTTTGCTTTTCAAGTAATTTGCGTTTACGCGAAATATCGCCACCATAGCATTTAGCCAGTACATTTTTACGCAAGGCTTTGACGTTTTCGCGCGCGACAATGCCGCTGCCGATTGCCGCCTGAATCGCCACATCAAACATCTGCCGCGGAATAAGGCCGCGCATCTTAGTAACGACATCCCGGCCGCGTGATTGGCTATTACTGCGGTGCACGATGATCGATAGTGCGTCGACTTTTTCGCTGTTAATCAAAATATCGACTTTGACTACATCCGCTACACGGTACTCCTTAAACTCATAATCCATCGAGGCATAGCCGCGTGAGACTGACTTCAGACGATCAAAGAAATCCAGTACGATTTCTGCCATCGGAATTTCATAGGTCAATTGCACCTGTCTGCCCAAGTAGTTCATATTGGTCTGCACGCCGCGCTTACCGGTACAGAGCGTAATGACTGAGCCAACATACTCTTGTGGCATGTATAAATTAACGGTAACGATCGGCTCAAGGATGGCCTCGATCTTCGATGGATCTGGCATTTTCGATGGGTTATCAACTACCAATAATGTTCCATCGCGCTGCTGCACTTGATAGACCACCGTAGGCGCAGTGGTAATCAAGTTCATGTCGTATTGGCGCTCTAAACGCTCTTGCACAATTTCCATGTGCAGTAAGCCTAAGAATCCGCAGCGAAATCCAAATCCCAATGCTTGGGATACTTCGGGCTCATAGAGCAGCGATGCATCATTTAACTTGAGTTTTTCAAGCGACTCACGCAGCTGGTCGTACTCATTGGCCTCTACGGGATAAAGGCCTGCAAACACCTGGGACTTCACTTCTTTAAATCCGGGCAACGGCGCACTCGCTGGAATGCGGCCCTGCTGCCCCGTTGCATGCGTTACGGTATCGCCTACTTTAGCCGCCTTTAACTCTTTAATGCCGGCAATAATAAAACCCACTTGCCCTGCGCTGAGGTCGGGGCGATCAACCGACTTCGGACTAAAGACGCCCACATGCTCTACTAAATGGGTTGAGCCATTTGCCATCAACGTAATCTTGTCTTTGGGTTTGAGAACGCCGTTCACAACCCGTACCAGCATGACTACGCCAACGTAGTTATCAAACCAGGAATCAATAATCAAAGCCTGCAAAGGGTCTGTAACGCTGCCCTTGGGCGCAGGCACGCGCCGGATCATTTCTTCCAGCACGTCTGCAACACCAAGGCCGGTTTTGGCAGAGCAAGTCAATGCATCGGTTGCGTCGATGCCAATCACATCTTCAATCTCTTGTTTGGCACGCTCAGGATCGGCACTTGGCAAATCTATTTTATTTAAGACGGGTACCACCTCGACACCCAATTCGATGGCGGTGTAGCAATTGGCGACGGTTTGCGCCTCAACGCCTTGGCTGGCATCGACGACCAGCAGTGCGCCCTCGCACGCCGAAAGGGATCGACTCACCTCATAGGAAAAGTCAACGTGCCCAGGGGTATCGATCAGATTCAGATTGTATGTTTTGCCATCCTTCGCTTTGTAGCTCAGGGCTGCGGTTTGGGCTTTAATGGTGATTCCGCGCTCCCGCTCAATGTCCATTGAGTCCAAAACCTGGGCTTCCATCTCACGATCGGATAAGCCGCCACACAGCTGAATAATTCGATCCGCAAGGGTCGATTTGCCATGGTCAATATGGGCGATGATAGAAAAGTTGCGGATTAAATCCATGGTGTTTTATCTAGATTGGCAAAAACACCTTGTCGCAGCGCACAGGATGATGCGCTGCAATAAGTTGTCTTGGATTAATTGTACTGGCTGAGCCTAAAACCCATTGGTTTTAGGCTTTTTTGGGGGATTAGCCTCAAATTAGGGCGCTTTGGGCCTCAACGGGACAATCAGGGTGCTGTCTGCTCGGCGTACAAATAGGGCCACAGCCCGATTGGCATCCAAACCTTTGGTGAGCCCCTCAAATTGCTTTACGCTCGTCACATCGCTGTCACCAAGGCGCACAATCACATCGCCGACGCGGATTCCGGACCTCGCAGCAGCCCCTTCCCCTAGGCTTGTAATTTCAACCCCAGACTTGACGTTTAGTTCCCGTTTTTTGGCATCCGACAATTCGGTTATGCCAAGTCCAAATGGGTTGTTGCTGGTTGCTGCGGATGCCGGGCTATCTGGCTTTTTAGCCGCAGCGGTTTTTGTGCTTGCCTCCGCATCGGCCACCACGACAGAAAGATCGCGCGCCGACCCTTTACGCCAAACCTGGACCGTTGCCTTCATGCCCGGCTTGGTTTCGCCAACGATGCGCGGGAGATCGCTTGATTTGCTAATGTCGCGGCCATTGAATGCCAAAATAACATCGCCAGCCTCGATTCCGCCAGTCGCTGCCGGACCATTGGGTTCGACATTGCGTACGTATGCGCCGCGGGGACGCCCAAGACCCAAGGTCTCCGCCATTTCTTTGCTTAGGTCACCTAAGGCAACGCCAATCCGGCCACGCACCAACTTACCAGTAGTGCGCAATTGATCCGCAACCCGCATCGCCTCATCAATCGGAATGGCAAACGAAATTCCCATATAGCCACCCGAGCGACTAAAGATTTGAGAGTTAATGCCGATGACTTGACCGGCAGTATTAATTAAGGGGCCGCCCGAATTGCCTGGGTTAACGGCCACATCGGTTTGGATAAACGGCAAATAGTCGCCAGTGTCACGGCTTTTGGCTGACACAATTCCAGCGGTAACGGTGTTCTCTAAACCAAATGGAGAGCCAATCGCCAAGACCCACTCACCGACCCGCAACTTAGAGGAGTCGCCCAACGGGAGTTTTGGTAAACCAGTGGCCTCAATCTTGAGAACAGCAACATCCGTACGCTTATCTGCGCCCAGTAACTTAGCCGTAAATTCCCGCTTGTCCGTTAAGGTGACGTAGATCTTATCGGCACCTTCGACTACGTGGGCGTTGGTTAAAACCAAGCCATTGGACTCGATAATGAAACCGGAGCCAACACCACGCTCCGCTTCGCGCGGTTGCCCGGGTGTTGATGGTCCGGATTTAGGGGCGCCAGGGGGCGGTACGCCAAAGAAGCGCCGAAAAAACTCCGCCTGTTCTTCCGGAATACCAGGGGGGAGTCCGCCTTGGGCCTGCTGGGGTGCAGCACGCTGTTCTGTTGTTCGAATATTGACTACGGCGGGACTGGCCTTTTCGACCAAATCGGCAAAATCAGGTACAGATACCCGTGCTGACTGCGCCATAGAAGCCGGCATAAACGCAAGTTGGCCCAAGCTCAAGGCAGTTAATACCGCTAAAAAAGTCTTTTTCATATTGTGTGCAGCCCTGTGGGCCTCAAAAGGGGTAGATGACTAGATATTAGGTCAACTTACCAAAAATCAAGGTACCGTTAGTACCCCCAAAGCCAAAGTTGTTTTTGATGGCATGGTCGATTTTCATGTCGCGCGCTGTATTTGCGCAGTAATCCAAGTCGCACTCTGGATCTTGGTTAAAGATATTGATCGTCGGCGGTGATTTCTGGTGATGCAGGGCCAAGATGGTAAACACGGATTCAAGGCCGCCAGCGCCGCCCAATAAATGACCTGTCATGGACTTGGTTGAATTGACCACCACCTTTTTGGCATGATCACCCAAAGCCGCTTTAATAGCTTCAGTCTCATTCTTATCGCCGAGTGGCGTTGAGGTGCCATGCGCATTGACGTACTGAATTTGATCTGAATTGAGACCCGCATCACGCATCGCGTTTTGCATGCAACGCTTGGGGCCATCCATATTCGGGGCGGTCATGTGATACGCGTCTCCGCTCATGCCAAAACCGAGTAGTTCGCAGTAAATGGTTGCGCCACGCGCACGCGCATGTTCATACTCCTCCAACACGACAACGCCAGCGCCCTCACCCAATACAAAGCCATCGCGGTCCTTATCCCAAGGACGGGATGCGGTAGCAGGATCATCGTTGCGAGTTGATAGCGCTCGGGCCGCAGCAAAGCCGCCAACACCCAAGGCAGAAATAGTGGACTCTGCACCGCCAGCGACCATCACATCGGCATCGCCATACTGAATTAAGCGTGCGGCTAGGCCAATGCTGTGCAAGCCGGTTGTACAGGCAGTCACCGCAGCCACATTAGGACCTTTGAGGTTAAACAGAATGCTCAAATGCCCCGAAATCATATTAATGATGGAGCCAGGAACAAAGAAGGGGGAAATTCGGCGTGGGCCACGGGCAAGCAGTTCGGCTCCCGTGTCTTCAATCATGGGTAGACCGCCAATGCCAGAACCCACCATAACGCCAATACGCTCGGCATTGTCTTCAGTGATTTCAATACCGCTGTCTCGAATCGCCTGTGTGCCAGCCGCGATACCGTAATGGATAAAGGTATCCATGTGGCGCGCTTCTTTGGCCGAGACGTACTCTTCCACATTGAAGTCTTTTACTTCGCCGGCAAAATGAACGCTGAGCGGAGTGTGATCAAACTTAGTAATGGTGGCAATACCGCTTTTGCCACTCATCACGCTAGCCCATGCAGTGTCAACTGAATTGCCTACTGGGGAAATAATCCCCAGGCCGGTGACAACCACACGGCGCTGGTTTTTCATTGCGGACACAGCCTTGGGCCTAGCTCAGGAATTAACCCTGGGCTTTTGATTTAGCAAAATCGATTGCGAGTTGAACGGTCGTAATTTTTTCAGCTTCTTCGTCTGGAATTTCAATACCAAACTCATCTTCCAAAGCCATAACCAATTCAACTGTGTCAAGCGAGTCAGCGCCTAAGTCGTTAACAAAAGAGGATTCATTTTTGATGTCTCCTTCTGCTACGCCTAATTGCTCAGCGACGATCTTCTTAACGCGTTGTTCGATGTTATCCATTAAGTCCCCCAGGGGTTGTAAAAAAACGATTTAAGGATTTTAGCAGTTTGGCGCAATCGAGGGCAGAACTGCCTATTTCCAGGTAAGTAAAATTAGGCTAAGTACAGGCCACCATTGACGTGGAGGGTGTTTCCAGTGATGTAGGCGGCCGCGGGGGAGGCTAAAAAAGCGACCGCCTGAGCCACATCTTCGGGGGTACCCAAGCGGGCCAATGGGATATTGGCCTTGAGCGCATTTTGCTGCTCTTCGCTTAAAGCGCGGGTCATATCGGTATCAATAAAACCGGGGGCAACGCAATTGACGGTAATGTTGCGGCTGCCAATCTCGCGAGCCAACGCCCGGGTCATTCCAGATACCCCAGCCTTTGCAGCCGCATAGTTGGCTTGACCTGGATTTCCCATATGGCCAACAATCGAGGTGATGTTAATGATGCGACCGGAGCGTGCCTTCATCATTGGACGCAATACCGCCTGCGACAAACGAAACACCGCGCTTAAATTGGTATCGATTACATCGGTCCATTCTTCCGATTTCATACGCATTGCGAGTTGATCGCGCGTGATGCCGGCATTGTTGACCAAAATCTGAATGCCGCCAAAGTCCTTCACAATTAAATCGATAATGCCTTCGCATGCCTTTGGGTCTGTCACGTTCAGCGCGACTCCACGGCCGCCATTGGCCTTTAAACGCGCGTCAATGGCAGCAGCACCATCCGCAGTTGTTGCAGTGCCAATCACCTTGGCGCCAGCTTGCATTAAGGCATCGGCAATGGCTTGCCCAATGCCGCGCGAGGCGCCGGTCACCAGCGCGATTTGTCCTGTTAAATCCAGATTCATCTTTCTTCCTTGTCCTTATTGTTGCTTGACTGCTTCTAAGGCTTCATTCAAGCTCACCGCATCAAAAATCGGCAGGCCGATCACGCCCTCATGAATGCGCTTGGTTAAGCCTGCTAGCACTTTGCCAGGACCACATTCATATACCTGGGTAACGCCCTGCCCTGCCATGGCATGAATGATTTCTTGCCAGCGCACGGGTTTGGCAGCCTGGCGCACCAGAGACTCTTTAATCTCCGCCGGCGTACTGAGGATGGTGACATCCACATTGTTAATCACCGGAATTTCTGGTGTAACTAACACCAGGTTTTCAAAATACGTTTTCAGCTTTTCTGAGGCGGGCTGCAAGAGCGATGAATGAAATGGCGCCGAGACTGGCAAGGGTAAAGCCCGCTTAGCGCCAGCCTCCTTTAGCAACTCACAGGCCTTGGTCACTGCGGAATTCGCACCTGCAATCACCACCTGCCCAGGCGCATTAAAATTCACTGCCTCTACTACTGCACCTGCAGCTTGAGTTGCTGCGCGGCAAACCTCAACTACAGTCGTATCATCCAAACCCAAGATGGCTGCCATGCCGCCGGTACCAACGGGGACTGCACTTTGCATCGCTTCCGCACGAAAGCGCACTAAAGGCATTGCGTCTTTAAATGCCAATGCATTGGATGCCACCAAGGCGGAGTACTCGCCTAAGCTATGTCCAGCCATCAGTGCAGGCTTGGGTCCGCCGGCGGCTAACCAAGCGCGATAAAAGGCAACCCCGGCCGTGAGCATCACGGGTTGTGTATTGGTGGTAAGCGATAAGGCTTCGGCAGGTCCTTCGGCAATTAACTTCCCGATGTCCTCACCCAAGGCATCAGACGCCTCTTGAATGGTGGCGCGCACTTCAGGGCGATCCGCAATGGTATTGAGCATTCCGACTGACTGGGAGCCTTGACCCGGAAAAACAAATGCAAATGTCATATGAAAAATTCCAAAGAATTGCTGAATTAATATTTTAGGACGACCGCGCCCCAGGCAAAACCGCCACCCACACCTTCTAATAAGAGGTGTTGACCGCGCTGGATTTGCCCCGATTGCACGCCAGCATCGAGCGCTAACGGAATCGATGCAGCGGATGTATTGCCATGTTCTGAAACCGTCACAATCACCTTATCCATCGACATACCCATCTTGCGGGCTGTGCCCTCCATGATCCGAATGTTGGCTTGGTGTGGCACGAGCCAATCAATTTGTTCAGGTTTTAGGTTCGCCTGATCGAGTACCTCATGGGCAACTTGCTCGAGTACTTTGACGGCCAATTTAAATACAGCCTGACCATCCATGGTCATGAACGGCGATCCTGTGATTCCGCCGCTGACGGCCCGGCCAGGAACACACAAAATACCGCGCTGGCTGCCATCGGCATGCAAGGCACTGGCTAAGATACCGGGCTCACTGCTGGCTTCCAAAATAACTGCGCCTGCGCCATCACCAAACAAGACGCAGGTGGTGCGGTCTTGAAAATCCAAAATGCGGGAAAACACTTCCGCGCCAATCACCAAGACCTTGCGATAGGTGCCTGTTCGAATCATGGCATCGGCAACCGACATGGCATACATAAAACCGGCGCATACGGCTTGCACATCAAAAGCAGCGCAGCCATTGTGGGCGCCCAACTTATCCTGAATTACGCAGGCTGTACTGGGAAAGCCGCCTAAATGGTCTGGTGTAGAGGTGGCCAAAATAATCAGATCCAGATCGCCAGCAGTGCAATTGGCGCTTGCCATTGCCGCTAGGGCTGCTTTCATACCAAGGTCGCTGGTGAGCTCGCTATCGCTTGCAAAGTGGCGTGCCTCGATACCACTACGCGTTTTAATCCACTCGTCACTGGTCTCCAGGCCCGACTTTGCCAGACGCGCGACGAGATCATCATTGCTTAAGCGCAGCGCGGGTAAATAACTGCCGGTACCGGCAATACGAGAATGGATTGTCATGCTGGCGCCCTCGATGCAAATGCCTCGGCAATGCGCTCAACCATATTGCCTTTAGCTGCTTCATATGCGCGCTCCAAAGCAAAGCCAAAACTGAAACTATCCGCAGAACCGTGGCTTTTAATCACACATCCGCGCAGACCCAATAAGACGGCGCCGTTGTAACGCCGGTGGTCAACCCGCTTGCGCACGCGCAGCAGTGGCAGCATGGCGCACATCGCCATGGCCTTGGTTAACCACGAGCGATTGAATTCCTGACGAATCAAGCCACTCATCATTTTGGCTAATCCTTCACTGGCCTTCAAAAGCACATTGCCCACAAAACCATCGCACACCACAATGTCTGTCGTGCCCTTAAAAATATCGTTGCCTTCAACATTGCCATAAAAGTTGAGATTGCTAGCGCGCAGTAATTCGCCGGTGAGCTTGACAACTTCGTTGCCCTTAATCACTTCCTCGCCAATATTGAGTAAGCCAATCGTCGGGCTTGGCTTTCCCTCGACTACCCGCACCATCACGTCTGCCATTTGCGCAAATTGCATCAAGTGCAGGGGTTCGCAATCGGCGTTAGCACCCAGATCCAAAACAGTGGTGGCTCCACCCAATTCATTGGGCATGCCCGTTGCAATCGCTGGACGGTCGATGCCATCCAGGGTTTTGAGGATATATCGCGAGATGGCCATCAAGGCGCCCGTATTGCCTGAAGAAATAATGGCATCGGCTTTTTGATCCCTAACTTGCTCAATCGCAACCCGCATCGATGAATCTTTTTTACGACGCAAGGCGACTTCAATGGAGTCGTCCATCAACACCACTTCGGTGGCTGCAATAAGGTGAATGCGGTCACGCGGAACATCACTGAGCTCGCCTAAGGCAAGTTCAATCGCGTCGACATTTCCAACTAAGGTGATATTGGCATCTGCATGGCTGACTAAAAAAGCACAGCTCGCGGGAACGGTGATTGAGATACCGTAGTCTCCGCCCATGGCATCGACTGCGAGAGTCACACTCTTGGGTTCGGTCATTGCAGCAAATCGGTTTTAAGAAAAAAGCGGCTTAATTAGATTAGAGCCGCTTCGATCAGATGATTTGAAGAATTAATCGTTCTTGGTTTTAACCACTTTGCGGCCACGGTAGTAGCCGTTTGGGGAAATGTGGTGACGCAAATGCGCCTCACCAGTAGTCGCCTCAACAGCAGTAGCAGGTGCAGTTAAAAAGTCGTGGGCACGGTGCATGCCACGCTTGGAAGGGGATTTTTTGTTTTGTTGGACGGCCATGTTGAACTCCTAAGCAATGCAAGATTCTAGCATAGAAACAGCCAAAAACCAGGCTTCCCCAGTGGAATTAACGCAGTTAAGGGGGCGATATGGTGAGCCGATCTACTCTTTTTTCTTCATATTTTTCAATATGTTGAAGGGATTATCTGGTTTTTTGGCTGTTTCGCCGTGGTTCAGGGGGTCGTCTACCCCGGACCGTAGGGCGGCAGGCTCACATACACCCTCAGAGTGCTTTGGAATCAAGGGTAGGGAGAGCAAAATCTCATCCTCGATCGTCCCCAGCAGATCAAACTGCGAACTAATTACTAGGGGCTCGAGCGCATCATCCTCCATTGGAAAGGCGTCTGCCAGCGCCTCATTCGCCAAAAACACGAACTGCCGCGACTCCTCAATCTGAACCAGGCAAGGCTGCATGCAACGCTGGCAAATGAGGTGCATCTGACCCTTCAGGCTTAAATTCATTTTGAGGCGGGGCTCGCCGCCCGTGACCCCATCAAAGAAGGTATTGACTGACCACGAAAAGCCATCGTCTGCGCCACATGCGGCGGCCTCTAAAGCAACTCGCGGCAATGCATCCAGCGCTAAGAATCCCTTCCCAGAGTAGGTTTGTGACACCAGCAGATCAACGGAGCGCAGCGCCTTAGGCTCGGTGGGCAGGGTCAGGGAAGGCAAAACGGGATTACGATTCATGGTCTTAGTCTAAATGAAGGTACGCTTGCTGCATGGGTAACTTACAAACACAGCCGCTCATTTTGGCATCGAGCTCCATTTACCGTCGCGACCTTTTGACGCGATTAGGCCTTTCTTTTGAGGTGATTGCTCCCCAAGTGGATGAACGCGCCCTCCCAGATGAAGGGGTTGCCGCCATGGCGCTGCGCCTTGCTACCGTCAAAGCAGCAACCATCGCAAAGACCCGTCCTGATGCGTGGATCATCGGCTCGGATCAAGCGGCTGATCTCCACGGTGAAGCGATTGGCAAGCCAGGAAATTTTGAGAATGCGCTTGTGCAGTTACAACGCATGCGTGGTCAGACTGTCTTCTTTCATACTGCTGTCTGCTTAATGCGAGCCGATTATTCTGTTGCAATGAATGTAACAACCGAGGTTCAATTTCGGGACTTGCCCGATGCCACTCTGATTGATTATCTAGAGACAGAGCAGCCCTATGACTGTGCTGGAAGTGCTAAATGCGAAGGCATGGGTATTGCCTTGCTGGAATCCATTCGCTCGGACGATCCGACTGCGCTCATCGGCCTACCCTTGATTGCATTGAGTACCCTACTACGAAATGCTGGTTTTGAAATTCCCCTTTCTAGAAACGATCTCCGCCGATGACTGCATCTAAATTAGGCAGCTTGTATTTAGTGCCCAACACCTTGGGCGATGATGCGCGCTTCGCACAACTTCCCCACGTCATGCCAATCGAAACGATGCGCTGCGCATCGCAACTCACGCATTGGATTGTCGAGGATGCTAAAACGGCGCGCGCCTTATTAAAGTCGATTGATACCCTCACCCCCTTAGTGTGTCCCATTCAAGAAATGCAGATGACCGAGTGGCGGGGCGCCGAGCGCAATGCCAAGTACGGCGATACGATCAAACCAGAAACGCTCCTAGAACCCCTGCTACGTGGCATCGATATTGGCCTGATGTCTGAGGCGGGCGTGCCTGGCGTAGCCGATCCTGGGGCTGAGCTCGTATTGGCGGCACATCGCCTCGGGGCCAAAGTGAAGCCGCTGGTTGGTCCAAGCTCACTGCTCTTAGCTTTAATGGCCAGCGGGCTTAATGGGCAACGTTTCGCGTTTCAGGGTTACTTACCTCAGGATGGCGGCGAACGAACTGCGCGCTTAAAGCAATTGGAGGCCGAATCGCGCAAGCTACAGCAAACGCAGCTGTGGATTGAGACGCCCTATCGCAATGCAGCCATGATGGCGAGCTGCCTGCAAGCCCTCGCGCCACAAACGCATGTATGCCTAGCGCTTGACTTAAGTCTACCAACTGAAGAGATCAGAAGCATGGCAGTTGCAGAATGGAAGAAAACATTTGCTGGCGAGGCAGCCTGTGCTGCCTTACAAAATCGGCCATGCGTTTTTTTATTGCTGGCGTACTAAACCTTATTTGATATCTCCTGATCGCACCAATGCTTTACCGGCGGCCGAACCTACCTCGGCACCAAAGCGCTTCGCAACCCGTTCGGCAAAGTTTTCTTTCATGGTGTAGTCGAGGATGTTGGGCGCTTTAAAGACATCCCGCGCCACCGTATCGACCGTACCAAAACCATCGGCTAGTCCCATTTTTACCGCTTGCTCGCCATTCCATACGCGACCAGTAAATAAATCGGGGGTTTCTTTCAGGCGCTCACCACGCCCTTCTTTCACCACCGTAATAAATTGCTGGTGAATTTCATTGAGCATGGTCTGTACCATTTCGACTTGCTTTGGATCTTCCTTGCTAAACGGGTCGAGCATGCCCTTGTTTGAGCCCGCTGTAATCATGCGCCGTGAAATGCCTAGCTTATCCATTAATCCAGTAAAGCCAAAACTATCCATCACCACGCCAATCGAACCTACGATGCTGGCTTTATCGACTAGAATTTGATCGCCCGCAACCGCAATGTAATACCCGCCCGAGGCGCAGATGTCTTCCACCACGACATGCAGTGGCTTGTTGGGGTACAGCGCGCGTAAGCGCCGAATCTCATCATTAATAATCCCCGATTGCACTGGCGATCCGCCCGGACTATTAATGCGCAAAATCACACCCACGCTATTGTCGTTTTCAAAGGCAGCTTGCAAGGCCGATCCAATATCCAAGGCATTAGCGATGGCGTTAGAACTAATTTCACCTTCGATACTGACCATCGCCGTATGGCGCTCGGCACCAAAGCTGCCACCAAAAGGCCGCAGATCCAATACTTGCACAATGAAACCAACAATCAGGATGAGGGACAGAACGCGCAATACGGTTTTCCAACGCCGCGCCTTGCGAGTCTCTTTTAGATTTTCTAAAAGCAGGTGCTCCAGTGCTTGACGCTCCCAATTTTTTTCTTGTTCCATGTGCAATCCTTAAGCGGGTTTTACAGTAGCTAAATCAATGTAGGTATTCTGTTTAAGCCAGTTACTCAGCTCCGGTACGCTGTGTACATAGCCCAGCGAATTGGTTGTTTGTAAGGTATCTAGCGGATGAGCGCCGTAGGTGACAGCAACCCCATCTACACCAGCATTGATCGCCATTTGCAAATCATGGGTGGTATCACCTACCATCAGCATCCGACGTACCGGCACTTGCAGCACATCCGAGAGTTCGAGCAACATACCGGGATGCGGCTTTGAAAACGACTCATCTGCAGTGCGGGTCTCTTCAAATACATGGCCGAGGCCATGATGCGCCAAAGAGCGATCCAAGCCAACACGCGACTTACCGGTTGCAACCCCCAAGCGAAATCCGGAGGCGCGAAGCTCTTCGAGCAGTTCTCGAATACCGTCAAATAAATGCAGATCATGATCGCGTGCTAAATAATGGTGGCGAAAGCGATCCACCATTTTTGGGAAATGCGCAGGCTCAATCCATGGCACTGCCCGACGCAATGAATCCTGAATGCCTAATCCGATGACCGAACTCGCTAAGGAGTCATCCGGCTCCGGAAAGCCAAGATCGCGGCAAGCCTGCTGAATGCAAAACACGATCGTCGGCGTGGAATCGATAATGGTCCCATCCCAGTCCCACACAATCACCTCATAGCGCCGCTCTTGGTCTTTGCCATGGCTTGCGTAGAGAGGGGAATGGGCTTGCGGCATTGCTAAGGACCTTGCTGAATTTTGAGAAACCACTATACCGTTTCTGGCTCAATTGGGTGAAAGCCCTTCAGAAAGGCGGCGAAGTCCGGCGGCAACGGAGACTCAATCCGCATCTTTTCTCCGCTGCGCGGATGGATAAATCCGGCAAGGTGGGCATGCAATAGAAGTCGTTTAGGCTTTAGCCGGCGATCCTCATCATCGATGCCGTATTTATCATCCCCCAGAATCGGATGCCCTATTTTTTGCAAGTGCACTCGAATTTGGTGAGTGCGGCCGGTTTTTAATTGGGCCTCTGCCATGCTCACCCGGTCTTCGCCCCGCTCATACGCCTGGGTCACGCGCAGCGAAGTATGGCTCGGCAATCCTTGCGGATCGACTTTGACTCGGCGCTCACCATTAGCCAATAGGTATTTATGCAAGGGGAACTTCAATTGAACGGTTGGGCTTGCTAGTGTGATCTTCCCATGCGTTACCAAGTAATAGCGCTTATCGGTAAGGCCCTCTCGAATCTGCCGATGCAACTCAACTAGGGCGCTGCGCTTTTTCGCTAGCAGCAGCACCCCCGAGGTATCGCGATCGAGTCGGTGCACGAGCTCCAGGAAATGCAACTCGGGCCGTGTGATGCGCAGGGTCTCAATCACACCCAGGGAAATGCCAGAACCACCATGAACTGCAAGGCCGGATGGCTTATCCACAATCAGCAAAGCCTCATCTTCAAACAAAATCGGCATTTTGGCGGAATACAATTGGGCACGCGATTGGTCTTTAAACGCATTTTCAGCAGGTCCGCGATCAGGAGCAGCCAATCGCACCGGTGGAATGCGAATCAGATCGCCTTCCATGAGGCGGGTAGTTGGTTCTGCGCGCTTCTTGTTTACCCGAACCTCACCAGAGCGAATAATCCGGTAGAGGTGACTCTTGGGTACCCCTTTAGCCCATTTAAGGAGGTAATTATCCAAGCGCTGCCCGGCCTCTTCCGGCCCAATCGTCTGAAACAGGACTTGTGCGGCAGCTTTTGGAGCGCTTGGGCTAGGGCTTGGGCTAGGAGTAGGGTCGGATTTCATGAAGGGGCGCTTTTCTTCGCCAAAATAGCAAAGAAACTAAGAATACCCTTATTGTCAATCCACTTCTACCGTATAATCAAGGCACTAGCCAATTAATTGGCCCGATGCAGAAATTCATCGTGGAGCTTGGAGTCGCCCTTAAAAAGACTCCCGGGGTTGCCCCTCTCCCGTTTTAATGAGGCGCAGGGTTGGTGTGCCGTTTGCCGCGACCCGCGATTAGAAGACAGTTTTCAGGCATGCGCCTGCATTGATGGCCTTAAGGAGGTCTCTGCGGCGAGTGTCCAGTGTGGCACCGACCTTCATACCCTTTAGATCGGTTTAAGCCCAGCTCAGTGCTAGGCAAAAGCTTGTTCCACACTCGTAAAGCCACTTGGGAATACATCCCCATGATGGCGCCAATCTGTCCCCTACCGCACCGCGCAACGACATCCTCCCCCATAGGAGAGTGTTATGAAACGCATGTTATTTAATGCAACTCAACAAGAAGAGTTGAGAGTCGCCATCGTTGATGGTCAAAAATTAATCGATATTGATATTGAAGCTGCCGGTCGCGAACAACGCAAAGGCAATATTTACAAAGGCGTCATTACGCGCATTGAGCCTTCGCTTGAAGCCTGTTTTGTCAACTACGGCGAAGAGCGCCACGGCTTCCTGCCATTTAAAGAAGTTGCTCGAACCTATTTTAAAGATGGTGTTGATGTCCGCAGTGCCACCATTAAAGAAGCCTTACGCGAAGGCCAAGAAATCATCGTTCAGGTAGAAAAAGAAGAGCGCGGCCAAAAAGGCGCCGCACTCACCTCTTTTGTCTCCTTAGCTGGCCGTTACTTGGTCTTGATGCCGAATAACCCCCGCGGTGGTGGCGTATCACGCCGCATTGAGGGTGAGGATCGGCAAGAGCTTCGTGAGGCCATGGGTCAACTTGAAATACCGGATGGCATGAGCATCATTGCCCGTACTGCCGGCATTGGACGCGACGCCGTCGAATTGCAATGGGACTTAAGTTACCTCATGCAGTTATGGAAGGCAATTGATGAAGCAGCCCAAGGCAATTCCGCACCACTCTTAATTTATTTAGAGTCCAGTCTGGTTATTCGTGCGATTCGTGATTATTTCCAGCCCGATATTGGCGAAATCCTGATCGATACCGATGACATTTTTGAGCAGGCGCAGGCCTTTATGTCGGTCGTCATGCCGGATAACTTGCCGCGCGTCAAACGCTACCAAGACGATGTTCCGCTCTTTTCGCGTTTCCAGATTGAGCATCAAATCGAGACCGCGTACTCCCGTACCGTTCCACTGCCATCGGGCGGCGCGATTGTGATTGACCATACGGAAGCCTTGGTTTCAGTCGACGTCAACTCGGCTCGCGCTACCCGTGGATCCGATATTGAAGAGACCGCTACCCGCACTAACTTAGAAGCAGCAGACGAGATTGCACGTCAAGCTCGCTTACGTGACCTTGGTGGTCTGATTGTGATTGACTTCATTGATATGGAGTCAAGCAAGAGCCAAAAAGATGTAGAAAATCGCTTGCGTGATGCCCTGCGCCACGATCGTGCTCGGGTTCAGATGGGCAAGATTTCTAAATTTGGCCTGATGGAAATGTCACGTCAACGTTTGCGCCCTGCTTTATCGGAAGGTAGCCACGTTGCCTGCCCACGCTGTAATGGCACCGGGCACATTCGCGATACCGAATCGTCTGCATTGCAAGTCTTGCGGATTATTCAAGAAGAGGCCATGAAAGATAATACGGCCGCTATTCATACGCAGGTTCCTGTTGAAGTCGCTGCCTTCCTCCTGAATGAAAAGCGTGCTGAAGTGATTAAGATCGAAAGCCGTTTCAAAGTCAATGTCTTGATGATTCCAAATAAGCATTTGGAAACACCGCATTACAAACTTGAGCGCTTGCGTCATGATGATGTTCGCCTCGACGATCAAAAAGCCAGCTATGTCATGGCCGAAGAAGCCGCGCGCGAATTAGAAGCCGATACCGTGGTGAGCCGCAAAGAAGGTGATATTAAAGCCCGCCCTGAGGCAGCCGTAAAGGGCATTACTCCAAGCCAGCCTGCCCCGGTTGCCCAGCCACGGCCAGCGCGCAGCTCGAGTACCGATACGCAATCCAGCTCAGGCGGTCTCTTTGGCTTCATCAAAAAACTGTTCTCATCAAGCGAGCCTGAAGTCAAACCAGCACCCGCTTCCCCACGCGGCCGCAATGCCCAAAGCCGCGATGGTAATCGCAATGGCGGTGATCGTGGACGCAATCGTGGACGTCGCGGTGAACGCAGCGAACGGAGTGAACGAACCGAGCGACCAGCAGGCACAAGCTCCGATGCTGCGTCGAACGCAGAAGGCACCCGCGAAACTAAGCCCCGTCAAGAAGGCCGTGGTCGCAATCGCAATGGTCGCACCGAGCGCCCTGAAGGCGCGCGCACCGATGCAGACGCAGTAAGCGCGAAGCCAAACGATGCTCCATCCACCGCTGATAGCAATTCAGCAGCGGAGGGTAGTGATGAGCGCCGCGGTCGTGGTCGCAATCGCCGTGGTCGTGGTCGTGGTGGGCGTACTGAGCGTAGTGAAGGTGCGGGAGAAGCAAATGCAACGGTGATCACGAGCTACTCCGCTGGTGGCACATGGCCGCCATCTGGTATGGCTGGCTCATCGGCAACCATTCCCACTAGCGAACTAACTGCCAGCTTTAGCGCGCGCAAGCCAAGTTCACAATCGGGTGGTCGTGGATCTCGCCCACCACGCTCGAATCAGAGCGAGCGTACTAGTGGTGAGCGTAGTAACGGCGCAGTCCAGCAGCCCTCGGAATCAGCCGCAGCGAGTTTCGTGCCAGCGGCAACTGCACCGGCAAAGCCTGTGGCAGTAGCGCCGGTAGCGTTGGCGCCAGCGCCTGAGTTACCGAAGGTGGCCTTTGCCCCGCTCGAAGAGAAGCCATTGCAGCAAGTGCTCGAATCGGCAGGCATGGTCTGGGTTGGGACAGACACCGCTAAATTGGCTGAAGTTCAAACCCAGATACAGTCTGAGCCAGCCCCAGTTCGGATTTCCCGGGAGCCCAAGCCGCCAGCAGCACTTCCGCAGGGCCCCATGGTCCTGATCGAAACCGGTGGGCAGGAAAAATCGGTACCGAAAGAAATCTAAGCCAAACAAAACCCCTTTATTGGGGTTTTGTTTAACTCAGCATCCTATTCCAATCAACGCCATAATTGAGTCATGGTTGAACGCGTAATCCCTATTCGCATCGATGAAGGCAAGGGCCTTGCCCCTGTAATGCCATCCACCCTGATCGCCCCCACGATCGGGTCGGTTGATTTACGTGGACGCCCTTTACGTGATTTACGTATTTCAGTAACGGACCGTTGTAACTTCCGCTGCACCTACTGCATGCCCAAAGAAGTGTTTGATCAGAACTATCCCTATCTGTCACAAAGTGCCCTGCTGAGCTTCGAAGAAATGACACGCCTTACGGCAATTTTTGCGTCGCTTGGGATTGAAAAAATTCGCTTAACGGGTGGCGAGCCATTACTTCGTAAGAATGTAGAAGGCTTGATCTCCATGCTGGCAGAGATAAAAAAACCAGATGGCAAACTCCTTGAGTTAACCCTCACCACCAACGGTAGCCTTTTACGAAAAAAGGCAGCACAACTCAAAGCGGCTGGCTTGCATCGCCTCACCATTAGCCTGGATGGCTTAAACGATGCCATCTTTAAACAAATGAACGACGCAGATTTTCCGGTCAGTGATGTGCTGGACGGTATTGCTGCAGCTCAAGAGGCCGGTTTTGAGTCGATCAAAGTGAATATGGTGGTGAAAAAAGGTACGAATGATCAAGAGATCATTCCGATGGCAAGCCACTTCCGAAACACCGGCGTCACATTGCGCTTCATTGAGTTTATGGATGTCGGAAGTTCAAATGGCTGGGATATGAAAGAGGTCCTACCATCCAAAGAAGTGATTGAGCGCATTCATGCGATCCATCCCCTGGAACCAATTGAAGCCAACTATGCCGGTGAAGTGGCGCAGCGTTGGCGCTACCGCGATGGATCCGGTGAAATCGGCGTTATTTCCAGTGTGACCCAAACCTTCTGCCATGAGTGCAGTCGCGCCCGCATCTCGACCGATGGGCAACTCTATCTGTGTTTATTTGCCAGCCAAGGCTATGACTTCAAGACCATGTTGCGCTCTGGCTGCAGCGATTTGGAAATCGCCAATGCCATCATGAGCACTTGGTCCGTGCGCAACGATAACTACTCTGAAATCCGCGGCCAAGCAACGGCAGGGCTTGGGCATTCGGCAAACAAAGTAGAGATGTCGTATATCGGTGGTTAATGACTGCGCGTGCTGAGATTACTGGCCTCATTTTGGCGGGCGGTCGCGCCCAGCGAATGGGTGGCATCGATAAGGGCTTAGTCCCCTTCATGGGAAAGCCCTTAATTGAGCATGCAATTGAGCGGCTCAATCCCCAAGTGACGACCATCCTGATTAATGCCAATCGCAACCAAGATCACTACGCGCAATATGGGCATGCTGTAATAGCCGATCAGCACCCCGATTTCGCTGGCCCACTTGCGGGCTTCGCGGCTGGCCTCGAGCACTGCAAGACCGAATACCTCCTTTCAGTGCCCTGCGATTCGCCAGTCTTTCCTCTAGATTTAAGTGAGCAGATGCTGGAGACCATGATCAATGCACAGTCCGATGTCGTGTATGCCTCTAGCACAGACCCATCGGGCGCAATCTGGACGCAGCCGGTTTTTTGCCTCATGCGGCGTGGCGTTAAACAATCCCTCCAAAAATTTTTAGGACACGAAGGGCGCAAGATTGATCGCTGGTTTGAAACGCTACCTTCGAGTACCGTTATCTTTACTGATGAAGCTGCTTTTGCCAATACCAATACGCCGGAAGAACTGCGCGCCCTTGAGCAGACCCTAAAAGGTTCAAACTAAATTCTATTTTAGGATTACCCACGATGCGCTCGCCACCCCTCTCACCCAATGCACCCCACTTAATCAACGCTGGACTAACAGTTGAAGAAACACGCGCGGCCATTTCTAGCCTCGTTAATCAATTGCTCGACTCTGGCGCAGTTGCCGAGACCGAATCGGTTGTGCTCGACCAAGGCCTTAATCGCATTTTGGCTAGCGACGTACTGTCGCCGATTGACGTTCCCGCTGCTGACAATTCAGCGATGGATGGCTTTGCCTTTCGGGGGATAGAACTCAGTAGTGCACCCCTCACTCAGTTGATAGTGGTAGGTACCGTTTTTGCTGGCACTCCATTTACCGGTTCGCTGGCATCAGGCCAATGCCTCAAGATCATGACGGGGGCATTGATGCCCGAGCAATGCAATACCGTGATACCCCAGGAAATAACGCAGAAACTGCCCATCGAAACCGATGGACTTGAGCGCATTCAATTTGAGTCGAATGCCGTTTCAAGTGGGGAGAATCGCCGCTTGCGCGGTGAGGATTTAGCGCTAGGCTCTGTGGCCATTGCAGCGGGACGCATGCTACGGCCGTCGGACTTGGGTTTAGCGGCATCGCTCGGCATCAATACGCTGACGGTCAAACGCAAGTTGCGGGTGGCAATCCTCTCATCGGGTAATGAGTTGCGCCCCCTTGGGGTGCCATTGGATTCCGGCAGCATTTATGACAGCAATCGCTATAGCCTGATGGGGCTGCTCAATCGCCTAGGCCTCGATGTACTGGATTGCGGGATCATTCAAGATGATCCAGTTGCGTTAAAGACTGCTTTTTCAAAAGCAGCATCAACCGCGGATGTCATCATTTCTTCGGGAGGCGTCTCGGTTGGCGAAGCCGACTTCACCAAGCAAGTCATGCAGGAATTAGGCGACATTGGCTTTTGGAAAATTGCCATGCGCCCTGGGCGACCAATGGCGTTTGGCACCCTCAAACCGGTTCCCAATCAAGATCCCCCGCGTAGCACCCTCTTTTTTGGTTTGCCCGGCAATCCCGTTGCGGTCATGGTGACCTTCTATCAATTTGTTCAATCGGCACTGTTGCAGCTCGGCGGCGCAACGCAGCTTAGGCCGCCGCTGACCCAAGCAATCGCATCGGCAGCCATTCGTAAGAAGCCCGGCAGAACCGAATACCAGCGGGGAATTTTAGAAATCGGTCCGGATGGCAGGGTACAGGTTCGGGTAACCGGCAGCCAAGGCGCGGGAATCTTGCGCTCGATGAGTGAGGCCAACTGCTTCATTGTTTTGGGCCACGAGCAAGGCAATGTTGCGGCAGGCGAATTAGTAAATGTGGTGCTTTTTGAGGGACTGCTTTAAGATTGCAGCAATTATGAAATTCACGAAAAAAGAAATTGTCTATTTAGACCCCCTGCACACCGCTAAAACCTTGGTTTTGGTTTACCTTTGCTTCTCGGTTCCGATCGTTTTATTGGCTTTGTTTGTGGCATTTGTGCGCGACGGGTCCATTCCGGGATTTACCGTGGTATCGGCTTTAATTCTGAATGCCCTGCTCGGCTTTGGTTTGCTTTGGATTGCCTGCAAAGTCTACAACTGGGTGGCCGACAAGTTCGGCGGCATTGAACTCGCCCTGCGTGATTTACCCGACGAAATCGAAACCGATTAAGTTGGCTTTGGTACGGCGTTAGTAGCAACAGCGCCGTATTACTTCGCAAACACCTCTGCATTAATGAGGCTTGGTGGTTTATCACCAGCCAGTGCGGCCCGAACATTACGAACAGCAAGTTCAATCATGGCCCTACGGGTTTTCTCACTTGCACTGGCAATATGGGGTGCCAACACGATATTCGAACAGGCCAATAAATCTGGATGCACTTTGGGCTCACCCTCAAATACATCGAGGCCAGCGGCAAAGATGGTCTTGGCTTTCAGTGCCGCAGCTAGCGCCACATCGTCCACAATTCCGCCGCGTGCGATATTAACCAAGGTGGCAGTAGGTTTCATCAGTGCAATTTCCTTTGCACCAATCGTGTGGTGACTCTCGGCCGAATAGGGCAGCACCAAAATAACGTGATCGGCTTCCTTGAGCAAGGTTTCTTTATCCACGTAGCGTGCTTGGCAGACCTTTTCATCCGCCTCGGGCAAACGACTGCGATTGTGATAAATCACATTCATGCCAAACCCCAAGGCGCGCTTCGCAATGCCCTGGCCGATGCGACCCATACCAATAATGCCAAGCGTAGTGTGGTGGATATCCATCCCCAAGGGGTTGGTGATAATCGACCACTGCTTCCAATTACCATCCCGAATCCATCGCTCAGATTCAGTCACGCGACGCGCTGTCGCCATTAGCAAGGCAAAGCCAAAGTCCGCGGTTGTATCCGTGAGCACATCAGGGGTATTCGTTGCCATCACCCCGGCAGCCGTCATCGCAGGCACATCAAAATTGTTATACCCCACCGAAATATTAGCAACAATCTTCAGGCCCTTGGCCTGCGCTAGGGCTTTGGCATCAATGCGCTCACTGCCCGTTACCAGTGCAGCAGAAACCCCAGCCAGCTGGGAAGCAAGGGCTTCTGGGGTCATAACAACATCCGCCTGATTGGAGACAACCTCAAAGGATTGTTCTAACTCAGCCAGGGCCTCAGGAAAAATGGCTCTGGAGACAAGGATTTTGGGTTTTGAGGTGGTATTCATCCTTGGCACTTTACACCAAGCCAAATTCAGCTTTCTTGGAAATAGGGGTAATTCGGCTAAAATGGTTTCATCCGCTGGTTGCTATGCCATCCCCTGTTGGCCGCTAGCTTCTGGTCCTTTTAGCAATCCAACCCGTTAAATGCCATGACCTACGTTGTTACTGAAGCCTGTATTCGCTGCAAATATACCGACTGCGTTGATGTCTGTCCAGTTGATTGCTTTCGCGAAGGACCTAACTTTTTAGTAATTGATCCCGATGAGTGCATCGATTGCGCGGTATGCGTTCCGGAGTGCCCAGTCAACGCAATTTATGCAGAAGACGATGTGCCCGGCGACCAGCAAGCGTTTATCAAAATGAATTTAGATCTTGCCCGAGGCTGGCCATCGATTACCAAATCCAAGGGCGCCCTTCCCGATGCAGACGAATGGAAAGACGTCACTGCTAAATTAGACCAGCTCGTTAAGTAGGTTAACTAGCTCGATGGATTGCCATCAATCCAAACGGAGGCAGTGTGCAGGCAATTGAAACCGATGCGGTCATTATTGGCGCCGGCCCCGTCGGTTTGTTTCAAGCATTTGAGCTGGGTTTACTCGAAATTCAGTCGCACATCATTGATGCATTGCCTGAAGCCGGCGGGCAGTGCATGGCGCTCTACCCCAATAAACCCATTTACGATATTCCAGGCATACCCGTTTGTACCGGTCGTGAACTAACCACCAACCTCCTTAAGCAAATTGCCCCCTTTCATCCGCCGATGCACCTGAGTCAAGCGGTAATGGAGCTGCGGCAAGAACAGGATTCGCGTTTTTTTATTCGCACCACTGCAGACCAATCATTTCTCAGCAAAACTATTTTTATTGCAGCTGGAGTGGGGGCGTTTCAAGCGCGTAAGTTAGCGCTCGATGGCATTGCTGAGTTTGAAAACAAGCAACTCTTCTATCACTTTGAGGAGCCCGAGCAATTTAATCAGCGCGCCATCGTCATTTGTGGTGGCGACGAGACTGCTTTGGAATGGGCGATTCAGTTTGCGTCCACTGCCAAGCACGTCACCCTAGTACATCGTCGCAATGAATTTAAGGCCGAAAAAGATATTCTCGGTCGCTTTCATGGTCTACGCACTGCTGGAAAAATCACCCTTTGTGTTGGGCAAGCCACTGGCTACGAAAGTAAAGACGGTCAGCTAACGGCGCTTGAAGTCGAGGATCTAGATGGCCATAGCCAAACTCTCCCACTGGATGCGTTGCTCGTCTTTTTTGGCCTCTCCCCCAAATTAGGACCCATTACCGATTGGGGCCTCGCACTAAGCCGTAGGCAAATTGTGGTGGATACCGCCCGCTTTGAAAGCAGTATTCCTGGGATTTTTGCAGTCGGTGATATCAATACCTATCCCGGTAAGAAGAAATTGATTCTATCGGGCTTTCATGAAGCGGCATTGGCGGCTTTTGCGGCCGCCGAGGTGATTTTTCCGGAACGGCCAGTGCAACTGCAGTACACCACTACCTCACCCAAATTGCAGCAATTACTTGGTCTGCAGAAGCCTGCCTAATATTGGGTTAATCTCTACCTATTCCCATTTGATCGAATACCTAAACGAATGCATCAATACCACGAACTTATGCAGCATGTCCTAAGCCAGGGCGTTAAAAAATCCGATCGAACCGGCACCGGCA
>JBIJAM010000082.1:0-2579 GCA_044345755.1 Polynucleobacter sp.
GAGGCAAAAGCCAATGCTTGCATAAACTCACGGCGATTCAATGACATTTCTTTTTCCTATTACTAAAACAGGCCTTTCGGCCTGTCTTGTTTTATTTATTGATTTACGGGCGATTTAGGGTCTAGCAGCAAGGCCATTACGTCTTGCATTTGCTTTTCATCTAAGAGTTTGAAATGCGCAAAACGGGGCATATTGCTACAAGCGTTGTAAGCCTTAGAATTGCTAATGCGACCCCAGGTGTATTCCACAACCTCTTTGGAGTAACCGCGCATCTTGCCGTAATTCCACAGACTTGGACCAATGTTGCCATGGGAAATTTCGGCTTTATTGATTTGATGGCAGTTATAACAGCCGCCGCCGACCGGAGTACCCGCTTTATCAGTCCAAGTGGCACCACGGCCACTTTGCGCTATGCGCTCACCGCTCTTCCAATCACCGATGTATTTGCCATCGGATGGTTGCTTGATGGTAGCCATATTGATCTTTTCAATCTCAGCGCGTTTTGCACCCGATTTTTCATCAGTTAAATTTTTCGCATCCGAGCAAAACTTCTGGGTTGCATCCTGATTGATACGATCCAAACCGGCTTGGCCTTTGGCCTCAAAACCGGCCTTCATCATCTTGTCATAGGCGCTTTGTGCTTGCACATTAGCGAACGGAACGGCCAAGAGGGCTGCAGAAATAAGTATTGTTTTTTTCATTTTCATATTCTCCGGCGAATTAACGCTTCAGTCCTGGTGTTTCGATAGTGCCGCCATTGCCGGTAAAGGCCATATACATCGACAGCGCAATCGTGTTGTCGGAAATATAGACTGGCTCTGGGAAGCGCTGCTGACGATAGCAATCGTTTAAGCGACGCTGCATAGTCCAAAAGTTACCGCTAGATACGCGGTATGCTGGCCAGTAACCCCAACCCATCGCAGCACCTTTCGGCTCGGTAATGTTAGGCAAGTCTTGCAGACGAATGCGTTTGCCATTTTCTGCGTGGCATGAGGCGCAGGAGAAGTCCATTGGACCGCCCTGGAAGAAGAATGATTTCTTACCCAGCTCAAACATTTCTTTTTCTTTAGGATGCTTAATCGATACTTTGATCGGCATTCCTTTAGAATTCGCAACCACATAAGCTACAACCGCCTCTACGTCTTTACGTTTGCCTTTTTCAAAGCCAGCAGTAATGATTTCGTTTGCATCGTAACCTTGCAAGCGAACCATGCAAGTTACCAAACGCGATTCGAGGTCCTGTACCTTATTGGTATCTTTAAAGTAGCGCGGCAATTCAGCGGAAGCGCCCTTCACGACTCCAGGTCCCTTGCCTAAGTCACACTTTTGTAGGCTGACGTTTTTGGGCCCCATGGGCTTTTTCCAAATTTCTTCACCGGCCATCTCATATAAGTCGGCAGGATTACCATCGGCAATCATGGCACGATAGCGCGCTATTTCATCGGTAGCAGAGCCGCTTGGGGCTGCAGGAGCGGCCGCAGGTGCAGCCGCTTTGGGCGCCTCACTCTTTGTCGGGCTGGTACAAGCCTGCAAAAAAGCGAATGATGCAATAACAACTCCGTAAGCAATGCGCTTATCCATGGTAACCCCTTCGTCTTTATGCGAATCTATCAGTGAAAAAATGGTTTACGAAACCGTTGCCTCATCGGTACGCTTAGCACCGCGGTTATCAACCCACGTTACCGTAACCTTTTCGCCTTTAGCGCCCTTGTATTTGAAATTCAAGAATGGGTCTTTGGAAACCGCTGGGCCAAACTCACCCATGAATACATTTTTACCTTGGGCTTGAACAGTAACGGTGCTGATAAACCACTGAGGTATGGTTTTGCCCGATGCGTCTTTACGCTGACCAGCTTCCATATCGTGCTTCATCAAAATCTTTACATCAACTACACCACCTGCTTCAGTTGCTCTAACGCGCATTGGATCAGCCATTTTGCTTCCTCTCTAATTATCTATGTGTATACGATTACCTGTGTTCCGAGTCGGCATTAGCCGCCGCAACCACCCAAGGTAACCTTGACTTCTTTCATTGACATGAACCACTTGCCATCGGCCTTGACAACAGCGTAAACGTTCGATGTTTGACCCATCTTCACGCGGGTCGTAACAAATGCATCGGTGCCAGCAGGAATATAAAACTGGGCTGCGAGTGCGCTGGGGTTTTTCTCAACCAAAATAGCCATTTGCTCGGCTTTTAATGTGCTGGAAATGCCAACAGGTACAACCGCACCATTTTCTGCAATATCAGGCGCAACTAAAGTCACTGCAGTCGAGCTGCTTGGCTTACCTGCATTGAGAGCCTTGAATACATCATCCAGGCTCTTGCCTTCAAAAGCAGCTTTATTCCACTCTTGCGCTTGGGCTTCAGAAATTAAACCGGCTGAAGCCATGAGGCCAAAGACCGCGGAATACTTTAAAAGACTACGGCGTTGCTGATTCATAAAAACTCCTTTATTCATCTGTTTCATTACTAATTATTGAAATTACATTAATACATTATTTAACACTGATTCTACCCACTTTTACTTGCCTGTCAGCATCCATTCCACCAATGCTTTGTTATCGGCATCCGATAA
>JBIJAM010000025.1:0-27901 GCA_044345755.1 Polynucleobacter sp.
CAACATCGCGGATTTCAAAATCCATGCCTTTTTCAAAAAGCACCAGGCGGCAGCGTTGCGAGAATGGGCAGTTTGTGCCCGAGTACAACACCATCATATGCAAAGATCCTTAAAAATGTACTTCATTGATGCCACAGCAAAACGCTTACTTCACATCTTTCCAATAGGCTTTGTTTAAGCGCCATGCAACAAATGTAAAGATCGCTAAAAACAAGAGCACAACTACACCAATGCGCTTACGCTGCAACTGCATTGGCTCAGCCATCCACGACATGAAAGACACCAAGTCAGCGATGTTGTCATCGTATTCTTGTGGCTTCATGGTTCCTGGAGTGACTTGCTCGTAACCCACAAATACTTTTTCCATGCGCGTTGGATCCTTTGGATCTTTACGCTGCTCAAAGTTCGCAGTACGAATGCCCTGCAACTGCCAAAGGGCATGGGGCATACCAACGTTGGGGTATACCAAGTTATTCCAGCCAGTTGGCGTAGAGTCATCTTGGTAGTAGGTGCGGAGATAGGTGTAAATCCAATCGGTGCCACGGGCACGTGCTTCAACCGATAAATCGGGCGGCACTTTACCAAACCAGGCTTTGGCATCCTTCGGTGACATCGATACCGTCATGACATCACCCACTTTGGCGCCATTCAAAATCAAATTGTCTTTGATCTGCTGATCAGTCAGTCCAATATCGCGCAAAGAGGAATAACGCACACTGACCGCAGAATGGCAGGCTGCGCAGTAATTAACGTAAAGCTTAGCGCCATTTTGCAAAGCCGCATTACTACTAACGCGATCCGGCGCCTTATCAAGTGGATAGTCACCACCAGCGGCATGTGCAGCGGTTGCTGCGAGGCCTAATGTTGCTGTTACAGCAATAGCACGAAGGCTCGCTTTTACAGTGTGCAGAATATATTTCATACTGATTCCTAATTGTTCTTTCGTTCTATCTGCAATCATGATTAATGCGCATGGTAGACAACGCGGTCTGGCACTGGCTTAAACGTGCCCATCTTGCTCCAATAGGGCATTAAGAAGAAAAATGCCAAATAGTAAATGGTGCAAATCTGCGACATCTTATCGAACAAGGGTGACGGTGGCTTAATGCCCAAATAACCCAAGATGATGAAGCTCACCACAAAGCTGCCGTAGATGTATTTATGGAACTGTGGGCGATAGCGGATCGAGCGCACGGGTGACTTATCAAGCCATGGCAAGAAGAACAGAATCACAACGGTTCCGCCCATGATGACCACACCCCAGAACTTGGCATCAAACAAATAAAAGCCTGCGGCCAAGGCAAGCAAAATCGCAGCATAGCCGCCCTTGAGGCGAATATCTTTCGCATTCTTAATCGCAAGACCAAGAACAACTGCGAAGAAGATCCATAAAGGGATCAAAAAGTCCGTTGTAGTCGCACGCAACATCGAATAGAAAGGCGTGAAATACCACACTGGCGCAATGTGCAATGGAGTCTGCAATGGATCGGCCGGAATGAAGTTATTGGCTTCCAAGAAGTAGCCGCCCATCTCCGGCGCAAAGAATACGATCGCAGCGAAGATAAACAAGAACATGCCCAAACCCATTACATCATGCACTGAGTAATAAGGGTGGAATGGAATACCGTCAACGGGTATACCTTTGCTATCCAAGGTGGCTTTGATGTCAACGCCGTCCGGATTGTTGGAGCCAACTTCATGCAAGGCAATGATGTGGGCAGCAACGAGACCGACCAAGACCAAAGGCAATGCAATCACGTGGAATGCAAAGAAACGGTTCAGAGTGGCATCGCCAACAACGTAATCACCGCGCAGCCACAAGGACAGGTCTGGGCCAATCAGTGGAATAGCCGAGAACAAGTTCACGATCACCTGCGCGCCCCAATAGGACATTTGGCCCCATGGCAGTAGGTAACCGAAGAATGCCTCACCCATCAAGCACAAGAAAATCGCGCAACCAAAAATCCAAACGAGCTCGCGTGGCTTTTGATACGAACCGTAGATCAAACCGCGGAACATGTGCAGGTAGACCACGGCGAAGAACATCGAGGCACCGGTGGAATGCAAGTAACGAATCAACCAACCAAATGGCACTTCGCGCATGATGTACTCAACCGACTCAAACGCCTTAGCCGCATCGGGCTTGTAGTTCATCGTCAAGAAAATACCCGTGATGATTTGCAAGGCTAAAACGACAATGGAAAATGCACCAAAAAAATACCAAAAGTTTAAATTTTTGGGTGCGTAATATTCCGTAAGGTGCGCCTTGATTGTGGAGGTCAAGGGAAAACGTGAATCAACCCAAGCTAATACTTTCTCTTGGACGGGTGCATTTTCAGCGGTTTTAATTTCATGAAACGCCATCGTATTTCTCCTTAGGCCTTCTTATCGTCGCCAATCAGAATCTTGGTATCGCTCAAATACATGTGTGGCGGCACTTCCAAGTTATCTGGTGCGGGTTTGTTCTTGTAAACGCGACCGGCTAAATCAAAGGTCGAGCCATGGCATGGGCAGAAGAAACCGCCTGGCCAATCGTTGGGCAAAGAAGGTTGTGGGCCTGCTTGAATTTTGGGTGATGGTGAGCAACCGAGGTGGGTGCAAATACCAACGACTACTAAATATTCTGGCTTGATCGAGCGATAGCCGTTTTGTGCATACTTTGGTGTGTACACCGCAGGATCGCGCAAGGAATTTGGATCTGCTAATTCGCCATCGAGCTTAGCCAATTCAGACACTTGCTCAGGCGTGCGACGAATGACCCAGACTGGCTTACCGCGCCACTCAACGGTTCTCATTTCATCGGGCTTCATCCCAGAAATATCGACCTCAACTGCTGCGCCTGCTGCTTTGGCGCGCGCCGATGGTTCAAAACTATTTACAAATGGGTACAGGGCTGCTGCGCCCCCAACACCGCCTACCGCGGTAGTGGCGATCAGCCATTTGCGGCGATCCGGATCCATGCTGGGCTTATCACTCATTTACAGAACATCCTCTAAAGAAACAAGATAGGTGGAAATTGCTTAAAGCATCGATTTTAATGTAAAAAGTGGTTTAGCATCGGAGTTACGCGCTCAATAGAGCGGCATTCACCAAGTACTCATCTCAAAGGATTGGATTTATGGCGGTTTTAAAGGAATTTCGGGAATTTGCGGTCAAAGGCAATGTGGTTGACCTGGCCGTCGGCATCATTATTGGCGGGGCTTTTGGAAAGATTGTCGACTCCCTCGTCAATGACATTGTGATGCCCGTGATTTCCTCCTTATTAGGTGGAAAAATCGACTTCACCAACCTCTTTATTGTCCTGGGCAATGTACCGGATGGCATTCCCCGCACCTTTGACGCCCTCAAAAAAGCCGGTATCCCGATTTTTGCCTATGGCAACTTCATTACGATCTCGATTAACTTTATTTTGCTGGCTTTTGTGATCTTCCAGATGGTCAAGGTCGTCAATCGCATCCGCGCTGCAGACGCCCCTCCCCCAGCAGTCACGCCAGAGGACATCGTTCTTTTACGCGAAATCCGTGATAGCCTGCAAAATAAGAAAGGGGATTGATCTCGATGCAATTTTCTAAATTAACTTTATAAATCAATTACTTATATAAAATAATGAACCGCCTTTGGCTCCTCTTTTGCCAAGCCATCACCATCCTGCTGGCCGCGTGGTTCGTGGTCACCGCCCTCCAACCGGGCTGGATTTCCAGCCCCCAGGTGGGCTCCTTGGTGGGTCAAGTGACCCTGCGGGAGGCCCCTGATAGCCTTAGCCAGAATCCAGGCTCTTTAGCCGAGGCGGCAAAAATGTCTAGCCCCGCGGTAGTTAATATTTTTACCAGCAAGATCAATAAGAAAAAGCCAAGCAAAAAGGGGGCTCCCCAGCAGAATGAACCCTGGTTTCAGTTCTTTTTTGGCGATCAAGCGCCAAATGAAGAGCCTAGCTCTAGCCTCGGGTCTGGGGTCATCGTCAGCCCCCAAGGCATTGTTTTGACCAATCACCATGTGATTGAAGGTGCGGACGAGATTGAGGTGGCTTTTGCCGACGGCCGCAAGCGCAACGCGAAACTGATTGGCAGTGACCCTGAAACTGATATTGCAGTCCTCAAGATCGATGCGACTGACCTACCAAACCCCATAACCCTAGGGAAAATGGAATCAGTGCAGGTAGGCGATGTTGTTCTCGCAATTGGCAACCCCTTTGGTGTGGGGCAAACGGTAACCTCGGGCATTGTTTCTGCCCTCGGCCGCAATCAACTCGGCATCAACACCTTTGAGAACTTCATTCAGACCGATGCGGCGATTAATCCGGGCAACTCCGGCGGCGCCTTGGTTGATACCAAGGGCAACTTAATTGGCATCAATACCGCCATCTATTCCCGCAGCGGCGGCAATATGGGCATTGGCTTTGCTATCCCCATCAACACCGCCAAACAAGTGATGGAATCGATTCTGACGAATGGCTCGGTAACGCGAGGCTGGATTGGCGTCGAGCCCCAAAACCTCAGCAAAGAACTCGCGGAGTCGCTCAATCTCCCCAAAGACACCAATGGCGTACTTATCTCTGGAGTACTAGAGGGTGGCCCCGCAGATAAGGCTGGCATGAAGCCCGGTGACGTACTTACCCAAGTCAATGGTCAAGCAGTAAATGATGTGGTTACTCTTTTGAACCGCATTGCGCAGACAAGCCCGGGCGATGAGGCCAAAATCAATCTGCTGCGCAAAGGCAAACCAATGACGCTGAAGGTGCAGGTGGGGAAACGACCCAAATCGAAAGCGAAGAACTAAAACTACTCTAGCTAAATTACTAGAGAGTCCTACTGTCAACTCCATTGGCAATAAATCATCTGCCTCGATCTAAATTGAGGCGCCTCATATCTGCGGATCCCTACTGCACACTGCAACTATTTTGGATTGGACTGCAGGAACGTTTTCTTCAATTCCTGTTTAGAGATGAGCTTACAAGCTCGCAATACGAAAAGCGTGCAGGAATCATTAACAAAGAAAACCTGATGAATCACTTGCAACTAAATTTCAGCCCTGAGATTGACGTGAAATCGTAAAGAAAAAACCCACTGTGTTGCCACAGTGGGTTGATTTAATACCAAACTAATTTTCAACTAGCCTAAGCTAGCATCCAATTAGAAAGTGTGACGTACGCCAACTGCGTATTGGTTAGCACCGTAGCCACCAACGGAAGCGCTGGTGTTGCTGGTTACTGTTGAACCAAAAATACCGTACATGTTGGTACGCTTGCTTAGGATGTAATTAGCACCCAACTGATAGCCTGTGAAGTTGGCTGTAGCTGCACCAACGCTTGACTTGATGCGGCCATTACCAATGCTTGCCCAAGTTTCGATTTTTGGAGTGATGTTAGCGCGAACACCCAGTTGCTGTGCATTGCGGTTAATCTGCTCGCCTGCAACTACGTTAACTTTACGACCAACCCACTGTGCGTATGCCTTCAAGATACCGAAGTCATATACTGCGCCAACCAATGTTTGCTTGTCTGTGGTGTCTGTAACTGCAACTGCTGCAGTACTTGTGCCAGTGAACGCTCTTGTTGTTGGGCCTTGACCGCCCAGTGTTATTGCGCTGCCTGCGGTTACTCCAGCCTGACCTGTTGCATAGTCAGTGGTAAAGCTTTGGTACGCTGCAGTAGCAATTAATTTCTTCCAACGGAAATCAGCGCCAACGCCCATGCCGCCCCAATTGGTGTTGCCTTGGCCTGCTGCGCCAGTTGATTGGGTTACGTCTTGGTTATTCATTGCAGCGAAAGCTGACAGTACCAAGCCACCAAAGCGGTCAGTTTGCAAAGTTACTGCGTTGGAAGCACGGTTGGTGTAACCAATGCCTGTAGTTGAGCCGCTAGATGAGCTTGCAGCAGCGTATGTACCATGTGCACCACCTGCGTAAACCATGTCACCAACTACGTTGTTGTATTGGCCTGGGCTAGTTGTCGCGCCGGCTGTAAACACTGTGGTGTACTGACGACCAAAAGCAAATTGACCGATGCCATTCTTTTTCAAACCAACAAAAGATTGACGGTTGTCGATAGCGGAACCGCCATTTTGATTTGTGGCTTGAATTGTGTCTGCTGCTGTACCACCACTCAAGTTAGAGTTTTGTGGTGTGAGGCCGAACTCAACAGTAAAAAAGGCAGACATGCCGCCGCCCAAATCTTCATTGCCACGGAAACCTAAACGGCTGGTGGTTTCTGCTGACTGACCGAAAGCGGATCTTTGTGTCTTAACAGCACCTTCTCTTGTGTTTGAGCCGATGTAACCGGCGTCGATAATGCCGTATACAGTCACCGAGGACTGCGCTTGAGCTGCACCAGCAAATGCTGTTACCGCTGCGATTGCGAATAGCGATTTTTTCATTCTTTAAATCTCCATAAATTAAAAGTAATGCCCAAATAATTTGGGACCTACGAATTTTGCCTCTTTTGGCCGCCTATACTAGGTGTAGAGGCACATCAAGGTGCTTTTGCTTGTGAAAAGGATGTTTTTTGGCTTTCTTTGTTGTATCACGGCAACAAGGCCTGTGTTAATTGCCATTTTCTGCGGGTTAATGCCAAAATTGTCAGATGGCAAGCCGTGAATTCCTAAAAATCCTACAGTCAGCCCGTTTTGGTGATGTTTCTGCGCAACAAAATTTAGCATCGGCTTATTTAACTGGGTCCTTTAATACCCCGATTCAGCCCGCTAACTCCTTGGTTTGGCTAGAAAAATCCTATTTTTCCATTACAAATCAATTTGTTGCAGATATAAGTTCAGATGATTCCTCTGATTTGGTTTTTAGTGATTCCTTAGCGCCTATTTTTAGCCTGCTGAGCACTGTTCCCCTCGCCAATACCGTTGGCTCGCCTGCCTTCCCATTTGGCTGGAAGCTCTTTTGGAAGTTGGCTGTTGCCTTGCCCTCCTCAGACTCTGCGGATTCTCCCATTTATCAGACAGCGCTGAACGCCCGATGGCAGCTCATTCAGTGTTTATTGTCGCCAGAGTATGCGGAACAACAGGCACGATTACGCGATTGGTTTGCATCCTGCGATCCTGAGGAAATGGGCTTACTCCCGGCTGCTGATTTTCCTTCCTTGCAGTTGGTATGCAAATCGTATTTGCAATCACTTACTGAAACTGAAAACGGCTTTACCCAAGCAGCCAAAGAATTGGCGCTGCGCCTACAGCCCAAAGATGAGACGCTCTCCGGCCTTTGGTCCCAGTGGCTGGCAAGCGGCAGAGAAGATCATTTGCACGAAGCAGCAGAGATGGGCTTAACGATTGCACGCCTGACACTTGGATTGCAGTTGGCGCAACTGGATGGCGTTTCCGATTCCAACCCTTCTTCTACTATCGCATCCGGCGCCGCCGGAGTTGATCAAGGTCGGTCAAACGCATCTCTCAAGAAAGCCGTTTATTGGCTGGAGTTGGCAGCCAAAGATGGTAATCGCGATGCCTGGTTTACGCTCGGCGAAATTTATCGCCGTCCGCAATTCTCGGGATATAGCGCAACTGAGAGTGATCGCTGCTTTGATCGCGCCGCTGATCTCGGGCATGCACAGGCGCAGTTTCGGAAAGGGGCCAATCTGTGGCGCAAGCGAGAGAAGTTGGATGAAAAAGTAAAAGGGTTACAAGCCTCCTATTGGGTATGGCAAGCGCAACAACAAGGTGTTTATGCAGCAAAGGACTTGCTATCGAAGATTCTAGAAAGTTGTCCTAAGCCTGCAATCAACGATTGGCATGATCTAGCTCTTCTGGCGGAGCAGGCGATTAATCGGCATGCCGAATACAAAATCGAATATGAATGGCTCTTGCTATGCCATCGCTTAGTTATTGCCAATCAATTTCATTTTAGTAAAGCTGAATTACTCTTAGCCGAGATTACTCAACTGCAGCATGAGCACTGCGTAGTGGTCGATATTCGCTGGGAGCTACCCAAAATTTTGCCAAGATTAATTCAGATTGAAACCATTGGCCAACGGCGGGCTTTATTGGCTGCCGGAAAAGTATTTACCAGTAGCAATGTGGAAGAGAATAGTCCTACTGCAGGATCAGGCGCCTCCGCAGATGAATTCGAATCAATTGAGGCCAGAGAACGCGAGGGCAACTTACGGCAGCGCCGCTATCGCTTTGAAAAAGTAACGCGGTGGTTAATTGAAACATTTCCCTTGGCCACAAAAAGCGATGGAAAAAGAAGCGCATTGAGGGTCTTCAGTTAATTTAAATTTTTTTTAAGATGAATCTTTTGCACTATTTGCGCACCTATCTCAAATCTGTAAATGCACCCCAGAAAGCCCTCAATGCTTTGCCAATACAGCAATCTCACAATTGAGCTTAAAACAACTGTGCATAAAAAATACAATGCCAGCAAGTAAAATAATCGGCTTACTCAGGACTTCACCTACCGACAATAGCGGCTCAAATTATGAATCAAGGAATCAAAAGATGATCTGGTTGCATGCCTAATTGATCTCTTTCGTACATTCTCATGTAAGTAGATTCAAGATTTTTGACAAATAGAGGGGTATCAAATAATGGGGTAGTCAGGCGGCCATCAATTAACTTCGATTTAATACCTGCAAGCCTCTGAGGATTCATGGCCAATTCGATTGCCAAAGCTTCATATTCTGTTGGGCTGTTGGTGATAAGCTCAGGTAAACCAATTGCATTTAATAAACTTGCCGCAACCCGACTTGCAAAAGATTGGCCCATAAGTGTAAGAACTGGCACGCCAGACCATAAAGCATCACTAGCGGTTGCTCCTGCGTTATACGGGAATGTATCTAAAAATAAATCACAGACCCGATATCGTGCTAAATATTCTTCTGTAGACATGCCCTTAGCAAATACTATTTTTGCGCTATCAATACCCCTAGCTTCAGCCTCTTTTTTGAAATTAGTCTCTGCCCATTGATTTTCGGCATATAAAAACAGTACGCTGCCCTCTACGGCTTTTAATATTCTTGCCCAGCCATCAAATGTAGCGGGCAATATTTTGTAATTGCTATTAAAACAACAAAAGACAAAACCTTTTTCTGGCAATCCTAACTCCTGCCTTGTAAAGATCCTGTCTGAAGTGATCCGCTTTCTATCATTCGCTTGATAGCTGGGTAAGTAGGCAATTTTCTCTGAGTAGAATCCCTGTAGTTCGTCAGGTATGAGCGTTTTATCTGCAAGTATGTAATCGATATATGGGGCACTCATTGTTCCTAAGTAACCGATATAGCTTATTTGTACAGGAGCAGCTCGATAGGAAAAGATAGCTGTACGGGCGTCAGAGGTATGTCCGCCCAAATCTACTGCAATATCAATCTTTAACTCTCTGGATAATTTTGCAATCTCAATATCAGACATATTACCTACGTCAATAAATTGATTAAACGCCCGCTTTAAACGTAAGCGCATAGGCCCTTCATCATCGGGGCCAAAAGAAAATGCAATGATTTCATATTTATTTTTATCATGCAGCTCAAACATCTCCGCAGTCAAGATCGAGACAGGATGATTTTTAAAGTCAGCAGAAAAATAACCAATTCGAATTTTCGTGCCGCTTGTGCGCACAGGGATCGGGCCCAAAACTGAATTAAAGGGGTGTTTATCCTGCACATACATCTCAGCAGATTTTTTATGCAATGAAGCATCATCGATCAAAGCTAGCAGCGCAAAAGGGGCCGCCACTTTCTCGCCAGCCAATACTTTTTTAACAATATTTTTACAAGAATCTGCCACGCCCGACCAGCTACAGATTTTCATCTTTGCATGCAACAAAGCCCCATACAGCCAATCTATGTCATCCTCCAGACTCAGGGCTTGATCATAGTGGGCTATGGCTTCCTCGTACCGCTTGAGCTCCTGTAGGGCTACCCCCTTGTTGCCCCACGCCTCGTGATAATCCGGTTTTAGACTCAGGGCTTGATCGTAGTGAGCTATAGACTCCTCATACCGTTTGAGCTCCTGCAGGACTAGCCCCTTGTTTCCCCAGGCCTCGTAATAATCCGGTTTTAGACTCAGGGCTTGATCGTAGTGGGCCATGGCCTCTTCATACCGTTTGAGGTTTTTGAGGGCAACCCCTTTATTCATCCAGCCCTCTGCCAAATTCGGGCTTAGCTCTATCGCGCGCTCTGCAAAGGCTATGGCCTCTTCATAGCGGCCAAGCTCCTTAAGGGTTGCGCCTTTATTTAAAGCTGCCTGAGCATAATTAGGCTCTAGGCTCAATGCCTTGTCATAAAAAATCAAGGCTTCGTCATATCGACCCAGATTGGATATTGTTTTTCCATAATTAAGCCATGCCTCTGGATTCATGGGCGAAAGCTCAACCGCTTTTTTATGGTGAGGGATCGACTCCTTATCCAGCCCACAATCCGAGAGGGCTTTTGCCAGGTTGTATTGAATGGATGCATCTTTCGGATGAATTCGGGCTGCTTTGCTCAAAAAATCAACCGCTTCTTTATAACTCGCTTGAGATGCCTTAATTAACCCAAGAATATGGAGGGCCGGAAGATTCTTTGAATCGACCTGTAAAACTCTTTTTAGAATTAACTCAGCACTGCCAAGATTGCCGCCCTGAAAAGCTTCTATGGCCTGCTGAAGCATTGATTGAAGTTGAGGGAACATAGTGGGATTTTATAAGCACAATACCTATATTTGGATAAGATCAATGGATATGCATTTTTAGGCTCGGGGCATATATGCGCGATAGGTCTATATTAATTGTCCTCTAATTTGCTCGAAGACAGAAGACATCGTTACGAAAAAAGAAGTGGCGCAACTACGCTAAACCTAGGGCTGTTGCTCTGCCTCAGCTCTGGCTTTATCGAGCTCCGCATCCTTTAAATCATCCGCAATATCTTCGGCTGATTTTTTGGGTTCGTAGAAGCGCGCAATCAGTAAACCGAGCTCATAGAGCAAGGTCATCGGGATCGCCAGCAGCAATTGCGAGAGCACATCGGGTGGCGTCACAATCGCTGCAATGACAAATGCACCGACAATCACGTAGGGTCTACTTTCTCTCAGCTTGGCTAAGGTCACAATACCCATGCGCACCAAGACTACGACTACGACTGGCACTTCAAAGGTAATACCAAACGCCAAGAAGGTGGTCATGGCAAAGCTCAGGTACTTATCGATGTCCGTGCTCATCTCCGCACCCAAGGGGGCGTTGTACTGCGCCATGAAATTAAATACCGTTGGAAAGACTAAGAAGTATGCAAAGGCCATGCCGAATATGAAGAGGCTATAGCTACTCACCACCAGTGGAATAACTAATTTACGTTCGTGCTGGTAAAGGCCTGGGGCGATAAAGGCCCACAATTGATAGAGTACCCATGGCAAAGCAATTAAGAATGCCACTAACATGGTGACCTTCATTGGCACAAAGAAAGAGCCTGTAATGTCAGTCACAATCATTTTGCCGCCAGCAGGCAAGGAACTGAGGAGGGGCTGCGCAAAGATATGAAAAATATCAGGCGCCCAATAGGCCAAGCTAGCAAACACAATAATCACGGCAAGGCCGGCTTTAATCACGCGATCACGCAACTCAAATAGATGCGATAAAAAACTCTCTTGTAAGCCTTCCCCTACGGTTGCATCGGCCTTGACATCGTGATCGGCTGCATCGTTATTGAGTTTGTTGTTGCTATCGCTCGGCTGCGTCATACATTACTTCATGGAAGAGGTGTGGCGATAACGCTTCATGCGCGCTGCGCCCGACTGCACGCGGGTACGCGTACCCGAAGAATGCTTAAACCAGGTTGGGCGATTGCCACGTTTAACGCGCCAACTATTGCGGCCTTGGCGCAAACTCTCGCGATAGACAGCGGCCTCATCGAGGCTCATATTGCTACCAAAGTTGGATTCAAAGGCGCTGGAATCAGCCTGATCGCTTAAGTTGAGCTGGGCTTCTTGCACCGTTGAATTAATACTGCTTTCAACATCTTTGAACATCGAGGTGCTTTCTTCGCGGAGTTTCTTGAATTCATCAAGCTCCATTTGGCGATTCACCTCGCTGCGCACTTCGGACATATAGCGCTGCGCACGGCTAAATAAATTACCAGCCATGCGGGCGATTTTAGGCAAACGCTCTGGCCCGACTACTACCAATGCGACGACTGCAATCAATGCGAGTTTTGAAACTCCAAGATCAATCATGTAACAGCACTGCTGGGATTGCAATCATGTTTAGATTACTTATTGAGATCTTTGGCCTGAACGTCCACGGTTTTATCAGCGGACGCCGCTTGCTGCGTTGCTGTCTGCGGAATTTGCTCTGCCTTGTCTTCGCCGGTTTTCATGCCATCTTTGAAGCCTTTGACAGCGCCACCCAAATCACTACCCATATTGCGCAGCTTTTTGGTACCAAATACCAGCATCACGATTACCAGAACAACCAGCCAATGCCAAATACTGAATGAACCCATTTTCTGCTCTCCTTGTCTTATTTATTCCAGGGGCGCGGCCCGCCCATCACATGCAAATGCGTGTGATAGACCTCTTGACCCCCATCTGCGCCATTGTTCAGCGATAAACGAAAGCCGCCATCCCGTCCGGGACGGCAACCCTGCTCAACTGCCAAGCGTGGTGCTAATGCCATCATTCTACCCAGCAATTGGGCGTCTAGGGGCGCATCTGCCTCCAGGGTGGTGATGTGCCGCTTCGGGATCAACAAAAAATGGATGGGGGCAGCTGGATTAATGTCCTTAAAGCCAAAGACCTCGTCATCTTCATAGACTTTTTGGCACGGAATGGTTCCGGCAATAATTTTGCAAAAAATGCAGTTTTCGTGATTTTCCATGGTGCGTTCGTTCAAAAAGGGGCTTTAGTACTACAAAAGCGAAGGATTAGCTTGTTCTAGAGGCTTTCTCAGCAATGCCAGAAACGCCTTCACGGCGGGTCAGCTCGGCTAGCACATCCTCTGGCCGTAAGCCAAATTGGGATAAAGCGACCAGGCAGTGAAACCACAGATCGGCCATTTCACCGACGAGAAGGGCTTGTTGCTCTGGGGCTAAACGGCTATTACGACTGTCTTTGGCGGCCATAACTGCTTCGGTAGCCTCTTCGCCAATCTTTTTAAGGATGGCGTCATCACCCTTAGAGAAAAGCTGGGCAATGTAAGAGGATTTGGGATCGACCTTACCCGCAGCTAAATCCGCACGGCGCCCATCCACCACATCCGCTAAGTGGGCCAGTACCGCATCTAAGTTAGGGGAATTGTTGTCTTTGCTCATAGCTGCATTCTATTCCACGGGTTTTTGCCATGTACTGGCTTTCACATCCCAGCCCAAGAAAAAGCAGCTGTGCTCACCGGTATGGCAAGCAATACTGTCTTTTTGATCGACGACCAGCAAGATCGTATCGCCATCGCAATCCAAGCGAATGTCTTTTACTGCTTGCGTATGGCCAGACTCTTCACCCTTGTGCCATAACTTTTGGCGTGAGCGCGACCAGTACACGGCCTCACCGATTTGCATGGTTTTAAGAAGAGCATCGCGGTTCATCCACGCCATCATGAGCACATCGCCCGAACTAAACTCTTGAGTAATCACGGCTACTAGGCCTTGTGCATTCCAGGTCACCGCATCCAGCCATGGGCCTGGAGCAATATTTGGATTGGGCTTAAACGATGTGGCGGGGGTATTCATAGGATTTCATTCTGACAGAGTTGTCTGTTTCATAGGGTTGATTCTTCAAACTTACCTTGGAATCCTATAGATAAATCATATCAGAATAGATATAGTTCGAAATGGATAAGTTATATAAAACGCAATATAGATTGGATTGTCTAAACAGATTTAATGCTCATACCTGATGAGGCTGGATCAGCGCTTGGGTTCGTGCTGTATTTGGCGCAACAAGACAAAAAAACATCAAAACGCCAGGCTATTAAACGGATTTTCAAATATCTTCCGATAGACCGCTTTCGTATTGATTTCAAGATTTTATGCAACGAGTTGAGGGTTGTCGAAAATTTGCTTAATTTATCTATTTGGGCACAGCCCGAATTACATACTGAAGAGGTAAAGCATCTGTTACGGCAACTTGTGGATCAACTCCCGCGGCTCTTGCCATTTGCTCAATAATTGGCAAAAACATCTCTCGGCTGGGCTCGTTAAAAATGCGTGGCATACCAGCTTCAATTTGAAATCCTGACTGATCCAACATCTCAATTATTGTCTGTCGTGTAAACCAACGCAGATGGGTTTTATCTAATAGCCCGCTCGCTTCATAACGAAAATCCCCAATACTTAATTTAGCCTGTAAGGACCAATGCTGGGCATTTGGGATACAAGCAACTACTGAGCCTTTATGGGATATATTTTCTCTAATCAATTTGAGAATTGACCACGGGTCTTTCAGGTGCTCCAAGGTATCGCCAAATATCCAGCAATCCGCATTTTTAGTCTCTTCCCAGAAATTTTTAGGGGCATTCTCGATGTTAAGCACCATACTTTCATCGCAATGCCTCTTGGCCAACTCAGCATATGTCGAGTCTATTTCTATACCCAGCCAATAACAGTTTGATGAAATTTTTTTAAACTCTCTAGCTAATGCTCCTGAACTACAGCCAACCTCAATTATTTTTTTAGATTCAACTGGAATAAGTTTTAATAAATCAGGGTTATGTTGTTCGTGTATTGGAGTTTGCTCCATTTAATCTCCCCATTTTTCAAGATATTGTTGATATGAGGCTTTCCAAGCATCTGAGCCGAAGCTTCCGCCGCTTTCATGTATTAAGGATAGATCCCAAGTTCCACAGGTTATATTTTTTAACTCGGCCTGCCTGCAAAAATCAAGGTCATAAAAATGAAACTTAAATCTCTCATCAAACGTAAGATTATTTTCTAAAAGGGTTTTGCTTTCAGATGCTAAAAGCAAGCCATCTAAGAGCGCCACCTGCTGACAAGGTGCGCCAAAGATACTCAGATTGCTTGGGGGGAAGCCTGTCCCGTGGCCAACAACCCCACTAAGATTTTCTGGAGCATCCCAAGTATAGTTTGTATCAATGAAAGCCCAGGATGGCTGCTTTGGAACGCGACGCCTATTACCCGCCAATCCAATCACGCCAAAATAATTCAGTCCCTCTGCAATACGATTGAGCCAGTAAAAATCTAAAATGTGCAAATCATCGTGCGCAAAAACAAGAGTTGCTGGATCTATGCTGGATTCACGAATAGCCCTGTTATATAAAGCGGGAAGACCTTCAGTATTGTTTGGAAATAGGCGCACCTCAAGAAATGGTGGCTTATGAAATGCCAAGGAACGACCAGTTGCGGTTTTTATATAAAAATCTTGCTCAGATGCGCGTGTAGCAACAATTAATTTGACTTTCATTTACTAGCGCGCCTTAGTTTTCATTTTCGTTCCTACCATTAGCATTAATATAACCCACCAAGTGAAAAAACCACCCGAGGGTGGTTTTAGTGTTTCTTGGTGATCCCGGTCGGAATCTAACCATGACACAAGAATTTTCAAGGGCAGGAGTATTAGAGGTTGTAGAGGACTGCCTTGGAGATACATTTCGTGCTGTTTACCCAGTAAAAATTGCCGAGGTTATTTATGTCCTACATTGTTTTCAAAAGAAATTGAAACGCGGCATTGAAACACCCAAACAAGAAATCGACCTAATACGCGATCGATTAAAAATGGCTCAAAATCATGCTAAGGAATAAAGAATGAACGGTATTGAAAAAGGCTCCGGAAACGGCTTCGCTGACATTGGATTTGCCAATGATCAGGAGATGCTGGTTAAAGCCAACTTAGCTCTCAAGATTTCTGAAATCATTGTGCAACGCCGTCTGACCCAAATCGAGGCCTCAGCGATCTTAGGAATGCCCCAGCCTAAGTTATCAAAACTATTACGCGGTCAATTTCATGGGGTGAGTGAGACTAAGATGCTTGAATGCCTTAACAAGCTAGGCCGGGATATTCAGATTGTGATTCGCAAAGCCAATCGGGATAAGCGAATTGGACGAACCAGCGTGGTCTTTGCCTAAAGCCGAACCGCGATTCCCTGGGCCGCCATAAATTCCTTCGCCTGCCTGACGGTATATGTTCCGTAATGAAAGATGCTGGCCGCTAGCACGGCATCGGCACGGCCTTTGGTAATGCCATCCACCAAGTGCTGCAAGTTACCAACACCACCACTTGCAATCACTGGAACTGGTACGGCTTTACTGACGGCTGCAGTTAACGCAAGGTCGAATCCATCTTGGGTGCCATCTTGATTCATGCTGGTGAGCAAAATTTCGCCAGCGCCTCTGCTACTCACTTCGCTTGCCCATGCCACGACATCGAGCCCGGTTGCGGTTCTACCGCCGTGGGTAAATACTTCCCAGCGATTGTCGGCAACGCGCTTGGCATCAATCGCAACCACAATGCACTGCGAACCGTAATGCGCGGCAGCATCGGACACTAAGTCGGGATTGGCTACCGCAGAGGAATTCATGCTCACTTTGTCAGCACCGGCATTCAGCAAGCGGCGAACGTCACCGACTGCGCGTACACCACCACCAACCGTCAATGGAATAAATACTTGCGCGGCAACGGCTTCAATGATGGGCAGCAATAAGTCACGGCCATCGGATGTTGCGGTGATGTCTAAAAAGGTTAACTCGTCAGCGCCCTGCTCATCGTAGCGGCGAGCAATTTCGACAGGGTCACCTGCATCGCGCAATCCCACAAAATTAATGCCCTTAACCACGCGCCCTGCAGTCACATCCAGGCAAGGAATAATGCGTTTCGTTAGCACCGTTTAGCTACTAAGCTTTTTTGCAATCAGCGCAGCGTACTTCGCAGTTTGCTCATCGGCATACTTCTGCGCCGTGGTCAAATCTAGATCGCCGGAGTAAATCGAGCGGCCCGCAATCACACCCATCACACCCTCTTCTTCAGCGGCGCATAGCGCTTGAATATCTTTGTTGTTGGATAGACCACCACTCGCAATGATCGGAATGCGTACGGCTTGAGCCAGCTTAATCGTCGCATCCATGTTCACGCCCTTGAGCATGCCATCGCGGCCAATGTCGGTATAAACAATTGCCTCGACGCCATAGTCTTCAAATTTCTTTGCTAGATCGATGACCTCATGGCCCGTTAGCTTGCTCCAACCGTCGGTAGCTACCTTACCGTCGCGAGCGTCGATGCCCACCATAATGTGGCCACTAAATGCAGTACAGGCATCCTGCACAAAGCCAGGGCTCTTCACTGCCGCGGTGCCAATGATGATGGTGCTAATACCATCATCAAGCAGGCGCTCAATTGTTTCTAAATCCCGAATGCCGCCGCCCAATTGCACCGGAATGTCATCACCAACCGCTTTAAGTATGGCTTTGATGGCGGATTCATTTTTGGGCTTGCCGGCAAAGGCGCCATTGAGGTCGACTAAGTGCAAACGGCGCGCACCTTTGCTCACCCAATGCTTCGCCATTGCAGCAGGGTCTTCTGAAAAAACCGTAGCGCGGTCCATATCGCCCTGCTCTAAGCGAACGCAGTGGCCGTCTTTAATGTCAATTGCAGGAATCAGCAGCATGATGAATAGAAAAAATTAAGGTTGCCAAGTAGTAAAGTTTTGATAAAGCCGTAATCCGTATTCTGCACTCTTTTCTGGATGAAACTGCGTAGCAAAAATAGTATCGCGTGCGATCGCAGAAGTAAACCATGCGCCGTACTCTGTACTACCTACGGTGTGATTTTCATTCGCGGGCACTGCATAAAAGCTGTGCACAAAATAAAAGGGGGTGAGATCGGGAATGCCGGCCCATAAAGGGTGGTCTTTGTCTTGCCGAACCTGATTCCAGCCCATGTGCGGTACTTTGTATTCGGATCCGTCGGCCTGTAATTGGCCGGCGAGCTCAAAACGCCGTACCTCACCTGGTATTAGCCCCAAGCAGGGTGTAAATGCATTGCTACTACCCTCTTCGTCTGCCCGAACCTCGCTGCTGCGATCGAGCAGCATTTGTTCACCCACGCAGACACCAAGCATGGGCTTATTTTTTGCAGCCTGTAGTAGGGCTTCTAATAAACCGGATTCAGTCAACTGCTTCATGCAGTCGGGCATCGCCCCTTGACCGGGCAAGACCACGCGATCGGCTTTTTGAATCTGTTCTGGTTTAGTCGCAATCAGCACGTTGGCACTTGGTGCAACCCGATGAAAGGCCTGGTAAACAGAACGTAAATTACCCATTCCGTAATCAACGATGGCGATGGTTTGGGTCAACGGGAGACCTGTGGCTTAGCGACTAATAAAAGGATGAGGTGCATGCGATGCACTTCCAACAATGATTAGAGGCTACCTTTCGTTGAAGGAACCTGACCTGCAGCGCGCGGATCGGGGGTCAGCGCCATGCGCAAGGCACGGCCGAAGGCCTTAAATACTGTCTCGATTTGGTGGTGCGCATTGACACCCCGCAAATTATCGATGTGCAAGGTCACACCCGCATGGTTTACAAAACCGCGAAAAAACTCAATGCTCAGATCCACATCAAAATCGCCTACCCGCGCGCGGGTAAATGGCACATGAAACTCCAAGCCGGGGCGACCAGAAAAATCAATCACTACGCGAGACAGGGTTTCGTCCAGCGGCACATAGGAATGGCCATAGCGCGTAATGCCGGCCTTATCGCCAACTGCTTTGGCGATGGCCTGCCCTAAGGTGATGCCTACGTCTTCTACGGTGTGGTGATCGTCAATGTGTGTATCGCCTTTGGCGACGACCTTCAGGTCAATCATGCCGTGACGGGCAATCTGATCCAGCATATGGTCTAAGAAGGGCACGCCAGAGGCAAGCTCGGCCTTGCCCGTGCCATCCAGATTGAGGACTATTTGGATTTGGGTTTCCGAAGTATTTCGGGTAACGTCGACTTGCCGCATACATCTAAGCGCCTATAGGCGAAGTGTTGAGTGAAGCCTCATAATATCATTGCCGTTGGATTTGTTGTATTTAAATCATTCACTTAGCCAGTCGTTTTATTAGCCTGCGGCATTGTTTAACGTTACCGAGAAGAATTTCGATGAGTCGCTTTTGGAGCCCCGTTGTACAAACATTGACCCCCTATGTTCCTGGGGAGCAGCCGCAGATGGAGCGGCTAGTGAAGCTCAATACCAACGAAAGCCCCTACGGTCCATCGCCCAAAGCGATTGCAGCAATTGCCGCCGAAACTACCGACGACTTGCGCCTTTACCCCGATCCTGAGGGTGCGCGCCTGAAACAGGCGATTGCCACACTGCATGGCCTTGACCCCAAACAGGTATTTTTAGGCAACGGCTCGGATGAAGTCTTGGCTCACGTTTTTCAGGGGCTACTCAAGCAAAAATCGCCGATTTTGTTTCCAGACATCACCTATAGCTTTTATCCGGTCTACTGCAAACTGTTTGGTATCGAGTACGACACCATCCCCCTCAATGCCGATTTTGCAATCAATTTAGACGATTACGCCAAACTCAATGGCGGCATTATTTTTCCGAATCCCAATGCGCCGACCGGCAGATCAATCCCCCGCTCCGAGATTGAGCGACTACTCAAGAAAAGCTCCGGCTCTGTCATCGTGGTGGATGAGGCCTACGTCGACTACGGCACCGAATCCTGCATACCGCTTCTGCGTGGCCCAAACTGCCCTGAGAATTTATTAGTCAGCCACACCCTATCCAAGTCCCGCGCCTTAGCAGGACTCCGGGTTGGCTTTGCTGTGGGTCACCCTGCGTTGATTGAGGGTCTAGAGCGAGTCAAAAATAGTTTTAATTCCTACCCCCTGGGTCGCTTGGCACAAGCAGGCGCGATTGCCGCGATTGAAGACCAAACGCACCTTGAGGCAATGTCGGCCAAAGTGAGTAAAACGCGAGAGGTACTAGTAACCGCATTAGACCGACTGGGTTTTGAAACCCTGCCGTCTACTGCTAATTTTGTATTTACACGCCACCCCAAGCATGCAGGCGCAACCCTTTATCAGCAACTGCGTGAACACGGCATCATCGTGCGCCACTTTAAGTCACCTCGGATTGATGCCTTCTTGCGCATCACCATTGGCACCGATGAGCAGAATCAAGAGTTGATTGGGGCTTTAGAGGAATTGGTTAAAATTTTCTAATGAAGAAACCAAAGCCTATACAAGTTAGTCAAGGCAATATCACTGCACTGAAGCTTGTATCGACAGAAGTAAACGCTCAATTAAGTGCAAATCAGTCCGTCGCAAAAATGAAAGAAATCCATTCTGCAGCAGCGCGCGTGAAAGGCACCACAATTAAAGAATTAATTGATGATGGGCGGGCTTAATAAAGCCGCCCCATTAAAAGCCTGGCGAAACTAAATAGGTCTTTACTTCTTCAGCCGCATCTCAGCAGCCCTAGCGTGGGCTTGTAAGCCCTCACCATGCGCCAGTGTGCTGGCGACTTTGCCTAAGGTTTGTGCGCCCGCTTCACTGACTTCAATCATGCTGGAACGTTTAATGAAGTCATAGACGCCCAGTGGCGATGAGAATCGCGCTGTACGCGCGGTTGGTAAAACGTGATTGGGGCCCGCACAATAATCGCCCAGGGATTCACTGGTGTAATTGCCCATGAAAATGGCGCCCGCATGGCGAATAAGCTCAGCCCACTTTCTAGGCTGCTCTGCGCAAATCTCTAAATGTTCTGCAGCAATTGCATTGGCAATCTCACACGACTCGGTCATGTCCTTCACCTGAATTAACAAAGCGCGATTAATCAGCGATGTGCGTATCACTTCTTGGCGAGGCATCTCGGGCAAAAGGCGATCAATGCTACTTTGAACTGCCTCAATAAATTGCGCATCAGGTGTGAGCAAAATCGACTGCGCCAGTTCATCGTGCTCGGCCTGCGAGAATAAATCCATGGCGACCCAATCCGGGTTGGTTGTGCCATCACACAGTACCAAGATTTCAGAGGGGCCGGCAATCATATCGATGCCGACCGTACCAAACACGCGGCGCTTGGCGGCTGCAACATAGGCATTGCCTGGACCCACGATCTTATCGACCGCTGGCACCGTTTGCGTACCGTAGGCTAAAGCACCAACTGCCTGCGCGCCACCAATCGTGAAGACCCGATCAACTCCAGCCAACCAGGCAGCGGCCAGCACCAAGGGATTACGCGCTCCATCTGGCGTTGGCACCACCATAATGACTTCCCGCACGCCAGCGACCTTCGCTGGAATCGCATTCATCAACACCGAAGACGGGTAGGCAGCCTTGCCACCAGGAACATAAATACCGACACGATCGAGTGGCGTGACCTTCTGACCTAAACGCGTTCCATCGACTTCGGTGTATTCCCAAGAATGGCAACCGGCTTCAATCCGCTGTTGTTCGTGATACACGCGCACACGGCTTGCAGCAATATCCAATGCATTTTTTTGTTCGGCTGGCAATTGCAAATAAGCTTGCTCGAGATCATTGCGGGCAATTTCCAAATCGGCGACGCTCGTGGCTGTATTGGCGCTACTCAATCGATCAAAGCGCTTGGTGTAACCCAGCACTGCTGCATCGCCGCGCGCTTTGACATCGGCCAAAATGGCCATCACTGTAGTATCAATGGCATTGTCATCTGCGCTAGGCAAAGACAAGCTGGCCATCAGCGTCGCTTTGAAATTCGCATCGCTGCTACTGAGGCGCTTGATCTTCATTGAGCCTGACATGGGTCTTACTTGAGCTGCTCAAAAAAGGGTTGTAGCTGCGCACGCTTGCGCTTATAAGATGCTTGGTTCACCACGAGACGCGCACTGATATCGGCAATCGCTTCCACCTCAACCAAGCCATTGGCTTTTAAGGTGTTACCCGTTGACACTAAATCAACAATCGCATCTGCCAGACCGACCAAGGGAGCAAGCTCCATCGATCCATACAAATGAATGGTATCGATGTGCACCCCTTTATTAGCAAAGTGCTCGCGCGCGCAGTTCACGTACTTGGTTGCTACCTTCAGGCGCGATCCTTGACGAACGGCTTCGGCGTAATCAAAACCAGCCCGCACCGCTACCGACATACGGCATTTGGCGATACCAAGATCAAATGGCACATACAGACCATCTGTTCCTTTTTCCATTAAGACGTCCAAACCGGCGACGCCAAAATCTGCACCGCCAAACTGCACATAGGTTGGCACATCGGAGGCGCGCACAATAATTAGGCGCACATCGGGATTCGAGGTCTCGATGATGAGCTTGCGTGACTTTTCAGGATCCTCTAGTGGCCGAATGCCAATCTTGGACAGAATCGCTGTTGTCTCTTCGAAGATGCGGCCCTTAGACAGGGCGAGGGTTAATTTCATGGAACTATTATTTCACGCGCTCGATGTTTGCGCCCAATTGGGTTAATTTTTGCTCCATCCGGTCATAACCGCGGTCTAAGTGGTAAATCCGATCCACGATCGTCTCCCCTTGTGCCGCAAGACCGGCAATGACCAGGCTGGCCGATGCTCTCAGGTCGGTTGCCATGACGGTCGCGCCCGATAACGCTTCAACACCCTGGGCAATGGCGGTATTGCCCTCAATTGCAATATCGGCGCCCAAGCGGTTGAGCTCTTGCACGTGCATAAAACGGTTCTCAAAGATTGTTTCAGTAATAGTCGAGCTGCCCTGTGCAATCGCATTTACGCTCATCAGCTGTGCCTGCATATCGGTTGGGAAGGCCGGGTACTCTGACGTACGAAAGTTCACCGCCTTCGGGCGCCCTTTCATCGTGGCCCGAATCCAATCCGGTCCGGTTTCCACTTCCAGCCCCACTTCACGCAATTTAACCAAGACCGCATCCAAGGTATCGGGACGGCAGTGCTTTACCAGCACATTGCCGCCGGCTGCAGCCACTGCGCACAAGAAGGTGCCAGCCTCGATTCTGTCTGGGATAACGCTATGTTCAGCGCCGTGGAGCGCATCTACCCCCTCGATGGTGAGCTTATCGCTGCCAATGCCGGCAATCTTGGCGCCCATTTTGACCAGTAACTCAGCCAAATCACTTACCTCGGGTTCGCGCGCGGCGTTCTCTAGGGTCGTAATTCCCTTCGCCAATGTTGCTGCCATTAAGAGGTTTTCAGTACCAGTGACGGTAATCATGTCGGTCAGAATCGATGCGCCCTGCAAGCGCTCTGCCTTGGCTTCAATATTACCGCCCTTGATTTTCATGGCAGCGCCCATCGCCTTTAAACCTTTGATGTGCTGATCAACTGGCCTGGCACCAATCGCACACCCTCCAGGCAAGGAAACCGTTGCCTTACCGAGGCGCGCCAACAGGGGGCCTAAAACCAAAATCGATGCACGCATGGTCTTGACGATGTCGTACGTAGCCTCAAAGCTGGTGATATTCGCTGCATTTAATATCAAATGCGTCCGATTGTCGGGGTTGGGAAAATCCACTTGTACGCCCATGTTTTTGAGTAACTTCAGCATCGTGCGCACATCCTGCAAATCGGGCACATTGCGTAACTCGATCGGCTCTTTACTTAAAAGGCAGGCACACAGAATTGGCAAGGCTGCATTTTTTGCGCCCGCTATTAGCACTTCGCCTTGCAGCGGGGTACCGCCAATCATTTTTAACTTATCCATTGCGCTTTATTTTCTTTTTGTTGCTGCTGGGTTATTGACCCGATTTTTCTGCAAACTCTGCTGGGGTGAATGCCTTGATCGATAAGGCATGGACCTCAGCCTTCATGCGATCACCCAAAGCGGCATACACCAATTGATGGCGCTGAATCAGGCGTTTGCCTTCAAACTCGGCACTCACCACCGTTGCATAAAAATGCTGGCCATCGCCCTCCACCGCAAGGTGGCTGCAAGCAATGCCTTGCTCAATGTAGGACTGTATTTGTTCTGGGGTTGGGAACATCGGTTACTCCGTAAAGTACAGCAATTAAATTCAGGTGCGGCTTAATGCCGTAATTTATACCCAGTTTTAAGCATGCGCAACGCGGCAAATGATACTGCCACAAAAAATCCACCGACGATGGCAAAGCTCATCCACGGCGAAACATCCGATACGCCAAAAAAGCCATAGCGAAATCCATCAATCATATAAAAGAAGGGATTGAAATGGGATATGGTTTGCCACACGGGCGGCAAAGTGTGAATCGAATAGAAAACGCCCGATAACATCGTCGCAGGCATGATTAAGAAGTTCTGAAAAGCGGCCAGTTGGTCAAACTTATCGGCCCAGATGCCAGCGACTAAACCCATGCTACCCAAAATGGCAGCGCCCAGAAAAGCAAATACGATGATCCAAATCGGGTATTCAAAACTGGGCTGCACAAACCATGCCGTAATTAAGAACACACCCAAGCCAACCACCACGCCACGCACTACCGCAGCCAGCACATAAGCCGCATAAAACTCGAGATTACTGAGCGGGGCCAATAGAACAAAAACCAAATTACCGGTGATCTTGGACTGAATGAGTGACGATGATGTATTTGCAAAGGCATTTTGCAAGAGGCTCATCATTACGAGCCCTGGAATCAAGAAGGCGGTATAGCTAAGCTGGCCATACATTTCTACCTTGCCATCCAGCACGTGGCCAAAAATCAAGAGGTACAGTACCGCTGTCAGCACCGGCGCCGCTACCGTCTGAAACGCCACCTTATAAAAGCGTTTTACTTCTTTGCGCAGCAGGGTCGGAAAGCCGCTGCCATAATTAAATGGGGAATGCTTCATGCAGCGCTTCCAGACATGATGTGAACAAAGACATCTTCTAAATCAACTGCCTCGCCATTTTGTTTTTTTGCACCACCAAACCGAGAAAGCAAATTTGCCGTAGTATCTAAAGCTACTACCTTGCCTTGCTTTAGCATCGCAATGCGCTGGCACAAGGCCTCTGCCTCTTCTAAATAATGGGTAGTTAAAACAATAGTGTGCCCATCGCGATTGAGCCTGCTAATAAATTGCCACAAGGATTGACGTAACTCCACATCTACGCCTGCGGTTGGCTCATCTAGAACAATCACCGGCGGGCGATGTACCAGCGCTTGCGCAACCAAGACCCGGCGTTTCATACCGCCCGAGAGGGAGCGCATATTGCTATCGGCTTTTCCGGTCAAGTCTAAGTTAGCCATGATCTCATCGATCCACGCATCGTTATTGCGAATACCAAAGTAGCCTGACTGAAAACGTAAGGTTTCACGTACAGTAAAGAAGGGATCGAACACCAATTCTTGTGGCACCACGCCAAGCATGCGCCGCGCTTCGCGGTGGGTCGACTGCACATCAATACCCATGATTGAAGCGCTGCCCTGATCAGGCTTACACAGCCCGGCCAAAATGGAGATGAGGGTTGTTTTGCCAGCGCCGTTGGGGCCTAGGAGGCCAAAGAACTCACCTTCTTGGATATTAAGAGAAATATCATCTAAAGCTTGTAAGACGCCATACTGCTTTGATATTCCTTTAATCGCTATTGCCGAAGTCATGCTGCTGGCGTACCCAATAGTTCAGCAACGCCGTATACCTGAGCCAATACACACAATTTTGGCGGTGGATCTACCAAAACTAAGTTTCGTTGACCCTGTCGTAATTTTTTTTGCCATGCAATTAGCACAGCAAGTGCGCTTGAATCAAAATCGCTCAGTGCAGCACAATCCACCGTCTCCAATTGCGCTAGATCGCGCAGTCCATCAGCCTCGACTGCTAAGGCATTTTGCTGTGTCAAGGTGGATGGCAAGCGATATGGCATGGAAAGTGTATTAATTGCTGGGGCGAGCAGAGGCCAACATCTTATTGCGATCTTTTAAAAATGCAATCAAGCCATCAATACCGTTTTGATTAATTTGATTCGTAAACTGGTTGCGGTAGTTTTCTACCAACCACACCCCTAAAACGTTGATGTCATAGACTTTCCAACCGGAAGGCGTTTTCTCCAAACGGTAATCAAGCGGTATGGGATCGCCGCGGCCCAGCACCACTGTGCGCACAATCACTTCGGTATCGGTCGGGGCTGCACGCAAGGCTTTGTATTGAACGGTTTGATCGCGCACCTGACTTAATGCGCCCGAGTAAGTGCGAATCAATAAGGTTTTAAATTCTGCAATCAGTTGCACTTGTTGCTCTGGAGTTGCCTTTCGCCAATTGGGGCCCATCGACATCTCGGTGGTACGACGCATGTCGGTATACGGCACAATTTTTTTCTCTACCAGATCAACTACCCGCGCAATATTGCCCTTCTGAATTTCTGGATCCGCCTTAATGGAGGCCATGACATCGCTCACAATACTGCGAATTAATCCATTCGGAGTCGATTCATCGATAGGGACATTTTGAGCGCTAACTGGATTAACAAACCAGATTGCGGCGAGTGCAGAGCAAATGGAAATAGCGTGGCGGATGTGAATATTCAATTGGGCTTCTCTTATGTATTACAGCTTGATTTGAGTAGGTAACGTAATTTTAGCCCGCCCTAGCAAACTCAGCAAAAGCGCTGCCATTCGCTATTCTGGAGTCTATTCGTAGGGATTTTGAAATGGCGGCAGTGTTTCTTCATCGTCATAACCCGCCTTACTTTGATCAATTTGGTACTGCCGACGCTGAATGTACCCATCCCGCACAAAGGAATACTTATCGATCGCGGCGCCTTCCAAGAGATCGCCAGCCTGATAGTAGTTATTTCGAGCATTCACGATACGTAAACCAGTCAGGCTGTTTCGCAAGGCAACATCGGGCAATAAGCGGAGCAGATAATCGCTTTCAATATCAGCCGCTGTTCCGAAGGTATCGCGCACCGAGCTGGGGCCAAAAAACGGTAACACCACATAGGGTCCAGATGGAATTCCCCATACGCCAAAGGTTTGTCCAAAGTCAGCCTTATTTTTTGCCAGCCCGCCTGGAGTAGCCATGTCAATAAAACCACCCAAGCCAAAAACCGTATTGACTACAACCCGCATCAAGCCTTTGGCTGCTACGCCGGGGTTGCCCTGCAATAACTGGTTCACTGCAGAATAAATGTCGTTGTAGTTACCAAAAAAGTTGTTGATGCCGTCGCGCGCCACTGAGGGAACTACGTAGCGGTAACCGGTGGTCACAGGCTTGAGAAGGTAATCGTCCAATACTTCGTTGAAACTAAAGACAGATCGATTAAACGATTCCCACGGGTCTTGTGCTGATGGCTGCGTACCCGCCGGAATAGAGGCACACCCAATCATGCTGACGCACAAGACCGCGATTACACTGCGCTTCGCGCTTAACCTGAGAAAGGATCGCAGCCAAAGAATCACTTTTTAGCGCCTTCATCTTTACCGCCATCCGCCGCCTTGTTGTACAGAAATTGGCTGATGAGGTTTTCGAGAACCACAGCCGATTGGGTTTGCGTAATCATATTGCCCTGTGCCAACATTTGATCTGAGCCGCCAGCCTCGAGTCCAACGTATTGCTCACCCAACAAGCCTGAAGTCAAAATCTTCGCAGCCGAGTCTTTGGGGAATTGGTAGCTGCGCTCCAGCGTCATCGTGACAGTTGCTTGGTAAGTTGTGTCATCAAAGCGAATATCCGCAATGCGTCCAACTACCACGCCAGCGCTTTTGACTGGCGCTCGCGGCTTTAGGCCGCCGATATTGTCAAAACGAGCGGTGATCGTATAAGTTGGCTGAAATGAGACGGCATTCATATTGCCGACCTTGAGCGCCAAGAAAAGCGCTGCCAATAAGCCAATGGCAACGAATATCCCAACCCAAACATCAATGGCACTTTTTCTCATATGGACCTCAGTTTAATCCTTCTGCATTTCATCATTAGTTGGAGAACATCAAGGCAGTCAGCAAGAAATCCAAAGCCAATACCGCCAAGGATGAAATCACGACCGTACGGGTAGTTGCCTGGGACACCCCTTCTGGCGTTGGTTTGGCCTCAAACCCTTGATAGAGGGCGATAAACGTCACCACAACACCAAATACAACACTCTTAATTAAACCGTTGCCAATATCGGAGAAGAGATCAACGC
>JBIJAM010000054.1:0-8425 GCA_044345755.1 Polynucleobacter sp.
CGCTGGGATCACCCACCCGCTTTGGCAATATGGCCGCCCCCATGAAATACTTTTGGGATGGCAGTAGCGCACAGTGGCTGAGCGGCGCATTGAGTGGCAAACCCGCCTGCGTTTTTACCAGCACCGGAAGCGTGCATGGCGGTCAAGAAACCACTTTATTGAGCATGATGATTCCGCTTTTCCACCACGGCATGCTGCTGGTCGGCTTACCGTACAGTGAAGCGGATCTGATGACGACCTCCACGGGCGGTAGCCCCTATGGCGTTACCCACCTCGCCCATGCGGATGGCCGCGCACCCATAAGCCCAGAAGAAAAACGCTTAGCCATTGCCCAAGGTAAACGCTTAGCGCAGATTGCCTTGCAACTTAAATCAGCACGCTAAATGCCAAACCGCGACCCTTCCTTGCTGCAGTCCATTGAGGCGAAAGATAAATACGTCTTAATTGCAACGGCTGCATTTGCGGGACTCTTCCTGCTTTGCGTAGCATGGGAATGGTTTATTGCTCCCTTAAGACCGGGTGGGTCATGGATGGCGCTCAAAGGTCTGCCTTTGCTATTTGCCATACCAGGCATTTGGAAAGCAAAGAACTACACCATGCAATGGGCTTCGATGCTGATCTTGATTTACATGACCGAAGGCTTAGTGCGCTTATTTGAAACCGGTGCTAATTTTTGGATGGCCGTTTTAGAAACCCTCCTCAGTCTGATTGGTTTTATTGCCGTACTAATGTATTTAAAGCCCCTCAAACAAGAATACAAGCGCCAGAAAAAAGAAAAAGAGTTGCAATCCGCAGAGCAGTCCGACCAAAAGCCCAAGCCGTAACTAATTAAGCCATGCATACCGAATCGTTTATCGCCGACTTGCAATCGATTGTGGGGCCGAACTACGTCCTCGTCAGTGCGGAAGACAAGGCGCCTTTTTTAACGGATTGGCGTAAGCGTTTTATCGGTAAAGCGATTGCCGTAGTAATGCCGTCCTGCACTGAAGAGGTTGCTGCCATTGTTAAGTGCTGCATCGCTGCCAAGGTGCCGGTCGTCACGCAAGGTGGCAATACCGGATTTTGCGGTGGCGCAACTCCCTTGCCAAGCGGCCATGAAATCGTTCTTAGCCTAAAACGCATGAACCGCATTCGCAGCACCGACATCGCCAATCAAGCCATGACGGTGGAAGCCGGCTGCATCTTGCAGTCGCTCCAAGAGGCAGCGGCGGAGCTAGGGCAGCTCTTTCCCTTAAGCTTAGGAGCAGAAGGCAGCTGCATGATCGGTGGCAATTTAGCAACCAATGCTGGCGGCACCAATGTCTTACGCTATGGCAATGCGCGGGACCTGTGTTTGGGCCTAGAAGTAGTCACTGCGCAAGGAGAAATCTGGCACGGCCTCAAAGGGCTACGCAAAGACAATACCGGATATGACTTACGTAATCTCTTCATTGGCTCAGAAGGAACGCTTGGCATTATTACTGCAGCTGTATTAAAGCTATACCCCCTTCCCTTATCGCAGTGGACCACCCTGGTTGCTACTAGCGACATTCCATCGGCCATTGCCCTTTTGGGATTATTTCAACAGCGAGCAGCATCGCTGCTGACCGGATTTGAGATGATGACGCAGGAGTCCTTGGATTTATGCGCTAGCCATTTTCCGCAGATGGCTAATCCACTGAGTCATAACCCGCCTTACACCATCCTGATTGAGTTATCCGATCACGAAAGTGAGGAGCATGTCCGCTTATTACTAGAACAAATACTAGAGTCAGCGCTGGAGCAAGGCTTAGTATCCGATGCCATCATTGCCAGCAATCTATCGCAAGCCCAGGCCTTTTGGCAGATGCGGGAACACATCACCCTCGCCCAGGCCGAAGAAGGGGCGAACTTAAAACACGACATCACCCTGCCCTTATCGAGCTTAGATCAGTTTATGCAAAGTACCGATGCGTTAATGCGCAGCACGTATCCTGGCATCCGGATTATCAATTTTGGGCATCTCGGGGATGGCAATTTACATTACAACATTGCGCCGCCGAAGGGCGTCGATCCGCACGCGTTTAATCAAGCCGAAGAAACCGCCATTCATGAACTGGTCTATGCCCAGGTTGAACTATGCGGCGGCTCGATCTCCGCTGAACACGGAGTGGGTCAACTCAAGCTCGATGGTTTGCGCGCACACCGCGGCGCCGTAGCACACGACATGATGAAAGCCATCAAGCGCGCACTCGATCCAGACAACATCCTCAACCCCAATAAAGTGGTCTCGATTTAAGCGAGCAGTTTTACTGCGCTTTAGCGCATGGGTAGCGGCTACTTAAAAAGCGAACGATGGTTTTGGCAGCATAGTCCCCGTTGTATTGCGGGCGGGCTTGCGTCCACACCAAAAAATCAGAGAGCACACTATCTCGGGACATGCCTTTAGGCACGCAAATGGTTGGCTTGGCGTTTGGACTACGTTGCATCACAAACGATTGGTAGACGCCCTCGCCAAAGCCAAAACAAAAGTTTTGTGCTTCGATATCGGCTCGGTTTTGGCAGAGCGCTACAAACGCAGCCGTAGATGCATCGCTATTCGGTAGAGGGGTTTGCGCTAATGCGCCGGTGGCGATTGCGCCGCTAGCCGCGAAGAACAATACGATGCGACGCAGGTACTGAAAAAAATGGAGGATATTCATATTGAGATGTTTTTTCTGTATGGGTTAGCGCCGAAAGCCACCACCAAAGTGGCCGCCACCAAAACCGCCTCGACCACCGCCATAGCCGCCGCGGTCACCACCATAGCCACCGCGGTCACCACCAAAACCACCACGGTCTCCGCCAAAGCGGTCTTGGTTGGCATCCGAGCGAGCTTGACTGCGTAAGGCGTTTTCTTGCAGGCTTTCCCGATCGACATTGGGATTGGCTTTATCTTGGGTCGCATCCGCGCGCGCCGATTGATTTAACTGACTTGCCTGCTGGCGCTCTTGGGCTGTCGCATTTTTCTGAAAGTCACTATTGGCGCGTTGACCTAACTGCCGTGCATCTTGCTTTTGCTGGGCTGTTGCATTGTTTTTCCAGTCATTGGCTAAGCGCTGTTGATTCTGAATACTGCTCGGGCCAATAATGCCGCGATTAGGCCGAATGGCATTGGAATTGTTATTCACATTAATCGTGCCATTGCTCCAGCTCGGAGTAGACCAAAAATCGGCGCCGATCGCCATGCCCACCCCAAAGGACATCATCCCCCATGCAGGGTTGTAGGCTGGGTATGGCGGGTAATCTGCGTAAGGCCACGGTCCATATACGTCATTGGGGTTATAGGCTGGAACATAGACCACTTGGGTGCTGGCCGGCATGATCAAAATATTGGAATTGGGATCATTGACAACGGTCATCTGCGCATTGGTTTTTAAAGTGCCCGCTTGCTGCGCACGCTTACGCAAGGCCTGCACTGCTTTCATGGTGTCGGCCGGCTGCAATTTATAGGCATTGCCTAAATTTTGCGTCCACTCTAAATTACTGCCCATCATATTAAAAGCCTGCGGAAAGGATATGAGCGACTTCACGCTGTCATTCCACGTTTGCGTCTTTAAGGCATTTTGCAAGGCGGCACCAGTAAGGCTAGCGTTGCTTCGCCTCCAGTTATAGGCTTCTGCAATTTCCAGAGGATACGTGGATCCCAATAACATGAGGGATAAAAGGGAATCGGGATAGAGCGCAATCGATGAAACCAGCGATTGCAATTGCTGTTGTGAAAATGCTGGGGACTGCGCTTGCCCTGGGTCATAGGCGCTTTGCACATACGACTGTCCTGCGTTAGGCATACTGTTGTCATTCGATGCACAGGCCATCAAAAATGCCGACGCGCTCAGCGCAGTGGTGGCCAATACGGCCAATCGGGTAATTCGCAAAATAAAACCCCTTTGATTGCAAGTAGGATCTTATTTTGTCATGAATTTGATAGAGAACTCAAAGAGTCTGCTTAGGTGCCCTGATTGACTCGCTTCATGAGGTCTTCAGCACTTTCTTTACGCTCGCTATACCGATCTACTAGGTAATTGGCATTACCCCGGGTCAGCAGGGTAAATTTATACAACTCTTCGAGCACATCTACGACGCGATCGAAATAAGCGGAAGGCTTCATGCGATCGTGCTCATCAAACTCCAGAAACGCTTTGGCTACCGAAGACTGATTGGGAATCGTGATCATGCGCATCCAGCGGCCCAGTACGCGCATTTGATTCACTGCATTAAAAGATTGAGAGCCGCCGCAAACCTGCATCAGGGCCAAAGTCTTGCCTTGGGTTGGGCGAACGGCACCGATGCTCAGTGGTATCCAATCGATTTGCGCTTTCAGAATACCGGTCATCGCGCCATGGCGCTCTGGCGAGCACCACACCATTCCTTCGGACCACTCGGAAAGTTGTCGCAGTTCGGCTACCTTGGGATGGGTTTCAGGGGCATCGTCCGGCAAAGGCAAGCCGCTCGGATTGAAGATCTTCACCTCGCCGCCCATTAAGGTCAGAATACGCGCCGCCTCTTCCGTTAGCAGCCGACTAAAGGAGCGCGTACGCAACGATCCGTAGAGCAATAAAAAACGTGGCGCATGGCTAGGTTGGGGATGCTGTAATTGAGTCGCACTAGGAATCACAAAGCAGGCTGAATCGAGCTGCGGCAAATCAGTCATCGTGATGGCATCAAATGGCGTCATGGACGCCACTTATTGAGCATGGCCACTAAGGAAAGCATCACTGGCACTTCCACTAAGACACCCACCACCGTGGCTAAGGCTGCGCCTGAGTTGAGGCCAAACAAGGAAATCGCTACGGCTACCGCGAGTTCAAAAAAGTTGGATGTTCCAATCAAACAAGCGGGGCCTGCCACATCATGCGGCAACTTCATTCGTTTAGCGGCCCACCAGCTGATAAAGAAGATGCCATAGGTCTGCAAAATCAGTGGGATTGCGATCAAGACAATCACAAGGGGCTTGTCAATAATCGTATTCGCCTGAAATGCAAAGAGCAAGACGACGGTTGCGATCAAACCCACAATTGACCAAGGCTTGAGCTGAGCAACAAACTGCCCTACTGCATCATGGGACTTCTTAGCTAAGGCATAGCGGGTTGTAATACCAGCGATCAGCGGTAACACCACATACAAAATGGTCGATAGGAGGAGCGTCTCCCACGGCACGGTGACATCGGTTACGCCCAATAAGAATGCAGCAATGGGCGCAAAGGCCACCACCATAATCAAATCGTTTACGGACACTTGAACTAAGGTGTAGTTGGCATCGCCCTTCACCAACTGACTCCAGACAAAAACCATCGCAGTACAGGGCGCCACGCCAAGTAAGATCATGCCGGCGATGTACTCTTGGGCTGACTGGGGATCTACCCAAGGCGCAAAGAGGTATTGAAAGAAAAGCACACCCAATGCAGCCATCGTGAAGGGCTTGACTAACCAGTTGATCACCAGAGTCAGAATCAAACCTTGTGGCTTTTTATGAATGTCTTTTACAGCACTCCAATCAATTTGGATCATCATCGGGTAAATCATGACCCAAATAAGGACGGCAACCACGAGATTGACGTGCGCAAACTCAATCAATGCGATGGCCTCAAATACGCCAGGCATGAGCAAGCCCAGCACTACGCCAGCAGCAATGCCAAGGCCAACCCAGACTGTTAAAAATCGTTCAAACAGTCCCACGTTTAAACCTTCGCTAGCTTTTTGAGTTCGCTCTGAATACTGAGCGCATCGAGTTTTTCAAGGGGAAGATCGACCAGCATATCAATGCGTTTTTTAAGGCCAATCATCACATCCCGAAAAGCCCGACGCTTATCCTCGTCACTACCGCTCACTTGCGATGGGTCCGGAAAGCCCCAATGGGCTGTTGCTGGATTACCAGGCCAAATTGGGCATACCTCACCAGCCGCATTGTCGCAAACCGTAATGATGAAATCCATCTTAGGCGCATCGGGTAAAGCGAATTCATCCCAGTTTTTAGAACGCAGTTTGCTGTTGTCGTATCCGAGTTCGCCTGCGATCTCAGCAGCAAATGGATTGACCCGGGTGCCAGGCGTTGAACCCGCAGAGTAACCAATAAAACGACCGCTCGGGTGAGTTGAAGCCAAAGCCTCGCCTAAAACAGAGCGTGCAGAATTGTGGGTGCACAAAAATAGAATGTTGAACGGCTTCATTGGGCTTTTGCCTTTCGAGTAAGGGGTTTAGGGAGGCAGGATTGACCGCCGCAACAGTTATCGAGCAGAAATTCAACCAGCGCTTTGGCATGAACCGCATTGGGCCGGTATATCAAATTGCGGCTTTGGCGTTCTTGCGTGATGAGCTGGGCCTGCATCAATTCTTTTAGATGAAAGCTCAAGGTAGCATTGGGTATGCCCAGCATTTCGTGGATTTGCGTTGGCGTTAAACCAACATCGCCTTTTTGAACTATCAAACGAAACACATTGAGCCTAGACTCTTGCCCTAAGGCGAGAAAAGCATTGACTGCATCAGTATTTTTCATATTTCGATAATAATGGAAATATATGACAAATGCGTGACAGCAATAAAACAAAGGGCTATGACGATCGCATAGCCCTTTTATGGTCGACGTAAAGCCGTTTAGCTTTTAAGCGCCTTACCGTTGAGCTGACCGCCCCAGCTAAACACCGAGTTCGCAATACTACCGATGTCTTTTGCCATGCGCTTGGGTGACTGCGCAATCATGGGCTTCAAATTGCTGAGCATTTTCTTTGCTTTCTTTTGATCGACTTTTTTGTGGATCAAATTAGCATCCGGCAAATCAGGCGCACTGCTTTTTGGCGGCAGCAAGGTGGCCAAGGAAATGGAATCCATATACATCTCCATCTTGACTGCCAGATCACGCCAAATCGCCCCGTCCATACCATCCACTAGAGATCCCTTGGTGTGATCCACTGCGCGCATGATGTCGCCAATCGAGACCTCATGGGGCTGGCGTGTTAACCAATATCCACCGCCTGGGCCTTTGTGGCTGTCAATCAATTGGGCGGTTTTCAGATTACTGAAAATCTGCTCTAAGTAGGAAACAGAAATATCGGTCTGCTTGCTGATGTTTTGCAAATTAATCGCATACTTACCTTGGGATTGGCTCGCCAAACTAACCAAGGCCTCGACGGCATAACGACTTTTCGTGGTGATTTTCATATTCATCTACTCCTTGTGGATTTCGATAAATACACTTTAGACTTAAATTCATTCATTAAAAAGAAGATAATAATGTAATATATTTTCGTTAATTACTGAATGTTATCCTATAATCTGCAGGGAATCTTGATTGAATGATGGGCAAAAAGCATGACACAACATTTCAACTATAGGCACTTACATTACTTTTGGGTGGTTGCTAAGGAAGGCAGCATGACCAAGGCTGCCAGCCGGCTCAATATTGCCGTTCAAACCGTCAGCTCTCAAGTGCATGAACTCGAAAAAGACCTCGGCCACCTTCTATTTAAGCCAGCAGGCCGAGGGCTCGCATTAACCGATGCTGGCTTTGCAGCGATGAAGTTGGCTGACCAGATCTTCCAAATCGGCGAACGATTACCCAGTATCGTCAGTGGCTCTGCAGCCATACCGCGAAACCGCTTGGCCTTGGGCGTTGCCGATGGCTTGCCAAAGCTAGTCAGCAAGGAATTACTGGACAGCATCATTCATGAGCAGCAAATACAGCTAGTCTGCCATGAAGGCGAGTTTGAGGATTTGCTGGCTGATTTAGCCTTGCATCGCCTTGATTTGGTTTTTGCCGATCGCCCTGCTCCCGTTAACAAAAACATGAGCCTTTACAGCCAAGAGCTTGGGCATTCGCCAGTAAGCTGGCTTGCTTCTGCAGAATTACTCGAGCAAGCAAAAGAGAACTTCCCCTATAGCCTTGCCAGCATTCCGGTCATCATGCCGACCTACCACTCGACGGTGCGCTTTAAATTGGATTTGTGGTTTGAAAAGCTCGGCATCACACCCAACATCGTTGGGGAGTTTGAGGACAACGCCTTAATGGTGACCTTTGGATCGAGCGGCTTCGGTGTATTTCCAGCGGCATCCATTTTGTTGTCCGAACTCGAGCACCATTACCAAGTGCATCCGGTAGGTGCCTGCGAAGATATTCATGAATACTTTTACGCCATACGATCGGACAAACGGATACAGCATCCGTTGGTGCAATCCATTCTAGCTACGCCGATGCGCAGCATGCCCCTTAGCAATCGCGAGCACATTACCGTGAAATAAAAAAACGCCTGGGTTTACCAGGCGTTTTCTGTATTCGGCGAACTTTGCTTCGCCATGATTGCGACTTTACTTCGCAATAAATCCTGCTTCTTGCATGAGTTGCTTGTGCAGGGCAGCATTGGTATCGAGCCACTTATCAAACTCTTTGCCGCTCATGAAGGTTTGGTTAAAGGCGCCGTCGGCCATGAACTTC
>JBIJAM010000055.1:0-8328 GCA_044345755.1 Polynucleobacter sp.
AGAGCGGAGGTAATTCATTATTTTTTAAATGCCTTGTTATCAAATGACCAATCTTTAGTTAAATCACCTTTCTCAGGGAATGGCTGTGGCTTGGGCGTATTTAGCGGAGTCGAATACCTTGGGTAAGGAATTTTGTCCATTGGAGCAGACCAGCTGGCAGGCAGGAATGGCGGTAATTTTGGAACCGTCCATCCCACTTTCGCAAAGGTATTGTCCATAAAGCGCGCGTCCACTGATGCTGCAAAGGTTGCGGCAGTAGTCTTATTTTGGATACGCTTATTTTCAAATAGCCAATCATAAATAGGTTCGTTAGCGCGTCCCCAGAACAATGGAATTGGATAAAGGTATGTTGGCTTATCCAAATTGTTGTACATCTTTATCTGCGCAAGAAGAATTTCAGGTGAAAAATTCTTTAAGTTTGGATCTTCTTGCATCGCCTTGACTGCAGCATCTGGATTTTTACGAATCCAAAGAGTGGCTTCAACAATGGCATCGGTAAATGCTTGTACTACGTCTGGCGCATTATCAATAACCTCTTGGCGCACGTAAAAGGATGAGCCGTAGATGTTATAGGGATAGCTATCGTTAATGATGCGCGCATTTTTACGCTCCTTCACCATGATGGTTGGTGTTGGATCCCATGGAACAACAGCATCAATGCCTTTTGGCATTGCCATTTGCTCACCTGGAGGCATGTTCTTCAAAATAATATCTTTGCCGATGACAAGACCGTGGGCCTTGGCTGCTGCCTGGATATAGAACTCCGCAGAAGATCCTGTAACTAAGCCGATTGTTGCTGGCTCTTTACGGTTTTTGAAATCATCAATTTTCTTGATTGGTGAATCCAATGGCACGAGCATGGCATGCATCAAATTGACGTTGATGATCGCAATGGTTTTAACTGGGACATTCTTATCAATTAATGTGGTGAAAGGGAAATTTCCACCATTACCAAACTGGAATCGGCCAGAGATGATGACCTCGTTAATCGCTGGTCCCGATGGAAAAGCCTGAAACTTCGCATCGATGCCCCTTTTGGCTAATAGTCCTGTTTTATCCATTACTAAGTTAATGGTATTTTGACCAGACCATGGCGGCTGAAATGCAACCTGTAATGGCCACCAGCCCTTTTCTTTTAGCCATGCGATTGACTTGGGGGATACTTGTTCATACGCATTTTCAGGCCAACCGTAGTTGGTAAATTTAGTTGCATCTTGCGCAAAAGCCGGAAGAGACGCCCCTGAAAAGGCTCCCAGTGCGGCGATGACTAGAACTCGCCGCTTAAAGTTAAATTCTTGCATTTTTAATCTCCATTTGTTTATTTATAAAACACGAGTCGACTGAAAAAACCCTATACCGCCATAAAACCATCATACCGCTTTGATAAAAGTAAAAACCTACTTCAACTACGCTTATTAAACCGAAACGCTTAACTCTACACCACCCCATTTTGTTCTAATCTTTTTGTATTCTTTTTGCCGCGTTAAATACTTTAGTAATTCAGACGGCGGATTCAACTGAGACCCTTGTTTCAAGGCTTGTATCGTTCCGTCCTGCAATCCCATGGCCAGATTTTCAGGATAAAACGCATGCAGACATAATTGCTCTCTGCTGACGCTTTTGCCCCATTTTTTTCTCAGGCCAGGCAAGGCAGGCGCTATCTTTTCGCCCGCCCGAATACTCGCATCGTAGTCTACGCCGGCTCGTTCCATAACCAGAGGCAATGGAGTGCCCGCAAGCCTGCCATAGTGGCCTTTTAAATAGAGCTTTACCTCATCGGGAATCGTTTTATAGCGCTCACCCTGCACTACATTGAGGACGGCTTGGGTAACGATGTATTGTGCAAACGGACTTACTAGAATGGGGTAGCCGAGGTCTTTGCGGACTTGCGCCGTTTCTTCTAGGATTTCTTGCTCGCGATGCGAAATCCCTAAGGTTTGCAATTGAGCGCGAAGATTGGAGATCATGCCGCCAGGAATTTGATGCTCATATAGGGCGGGGTCATAGGTCGCTTTTACCCCTCGGGATAGGCCATCGCGTGTGCATACCCAATCAAAATAGTCATCAACCTGTTGCAATGCAGCACGGTTCATATTGGGCACCCTGCCCAATTTCTGAGCGCTATCCAAGACATCGATCACAGAAGGCAAGGAAGCCCCATTGGCCATGCAATCCGTTGCAACATACCCGTAGGCGAATCCAGCCTTGATTGCTTCTTCATATACCAGTGGCGCCAAACCAGACTGGCAATGCGAATGCAGCTTGAGTGGAATGCCTTTTGCCGCTTTTACGATTGCTGGGAATAAAGTTTTTGCCCGCTCTGGCGTTAAAAGGCCAGTTGGGTCTTTGACTGAAATGAAATCCACATTCATTTCAACCAATTCTTTCGTTCGTGCCACAAAATAATCGTCGTCATGCACTGGGCTGAGTGCATAGGTCAGCATGGCATTCACTAACATGCCATTTTTCTTGCCAATCTGCACTGATGACAGGATATTGCGATTGTCATTCAATGCATCGTAGACGGTTAGCACGCGCACACCGGATTCAGCCAAAAGCTCAATATTGAGGGCAACCACATCGTCCGGAAACAGCTCAAATGTATAAATACTCTGGCCACGCGTCAGCGCATCCGTTGGGGTAGCAAACTGATTGCTCAGAAAGGCCATTCGCTTCCAAGGATCCTCTCTTAAGAAGCGCACCATCACATCAAAAACAGCGCCACCTAAAATATTGATAAAAGCATATCCAGCTTTATCTGTATCTTGCATGGCCGGGTACATTTGCGCCGTTGTCATGCGCGTAGACCACAGGCATTGATGGGCGTCCCTCAGGGTTACATCAATCAGCTCAAATGGCTTACCTTTACTGGCGCTCATTTCAACTCCAAGATCATCAGGGGTTGTCCAGACTCAATTGAGGCACCATCATCAACCAAAATACTCACCACTCGACCAATACAGCCCGCCTCAATGGTGTTGAGTAACTTCATTACCTCGACAATGCAAAGTGCAGTATCTGCCTGAACTTCATCGCCGACTTCCACAAAAGGGGGCAAGCTTGGGTTTGGTCTTCTAAAAAAAGTGCCTACCATCGGGCTAATGACGTAACGCTGATTGGGCGCAATCGCTAACTCCGAATTCGAGGGTTTTTTTACTTCTAAAGTAGGCGCGGAGCTAACGGCAGGGGCCAATATTGGCGCAGCCCGGTCTGCTAGCTGAGATTGCGGTGCAGCAGCTACGGCCGGAATAGAGCCATTTCCAACATTAATTTCGATCTCGAAGGCATCTGTTTTATACGCAAAGGTATTAAAGTTGCCAGAGTCTTTGATTAATGAAATAAGTTCCTTCACCTCTTTCATTCCAAAAGACGCGTTTTGATCTGCCACAGCAGTTACTTTACGGGTATTTATTGAAGGACTCTTCGCGGCAGCTTTACCTCCAGACGCATACCTGGTGGGCTTCGGCTTAGAAACGATTACACGTGTTTTTTGTTTTGGCTGACTCCGTGGAGCTGCGGCGACACTTTTTTTTAGTTTTTTTGTAGGCACTTTGCGTAGCGTTTGATATATATATAATGAAATGTAACGTATCGTCAGATGAAATGATTTAAGGGTATATACCTAATTGAGCGGCCTCACAATACTTTAATATCGTAAACATCACCCTATGACTAATTTACAAGCAGCCGCAGCAGATATTGACGCCAAAGCGAGCATGGCCGAAAAGGTGCTTTTGATCCTTGAGATGGTGGCGCATTCTGAATTTCCTCTGACGCTTGAAAATGTGTCCACTGGTCTGGGGCTTGCAAAACCCACTGCATTCCGACTTTTAAATACCTTAAATACACTGGGGTTTATTGAGCGCGATTTTAGCGGTCGACGCTTTCAGCCGGGGGTTCGATTACGCTCGATTGGGACCAGCATGCTTTTTTCAGACCCAATTCGTGCCGAGCGCATAGCGGCAATGAAATTATTGGTTGATCAAATCGGGGAAACGTGCAACTTCAATATTCTGGATGGCAACGAGGTTGTCTACATTGATCGCATTGAAACCAATGCACCCATTCGCCTCCATATCAGTGCTGGAATGCGTGTACCGCTGCATTGCACTGCAAGCGGCAAGTTGTTTTTATCGCAAATGAGTCCGGCACAAATTGAGCGCACCCTGGGTACGGGTCCATTTGAAAAATTTACTAGCAAAACGCTGCTGAACTTAAACGAATTGCTCCCCAGCTTAATGAAGATTAAAAGCCAAGGCTACGCAATTGATCAATGCGAATACCTTGATGGCTCGATTTGTATCGCGATTCCGGTACTCGATAGCAAAAATAAAATGTTCGCAGCGATTGCAGCACACGGCCCATCATCGCGGGTCTCGGTTAAAACCGTAAAAACATTTATACCCCACTTAGAACAAGCTGCTTTATCGATCCGAAAGAGCATGTCCGACACCCCTTCTCAACCTGATTAATCCCATTTGGAGTTTTCATGACAAATTCAAGCCCCGTAATTATTACTGTAGCGATTACCGGCGCCATCCCTCGAAAAAAGGACTGTCCGGGGCTACCAGTGACGGTTTCCGAACAAATCGAAGAGACACACAAGGCCTATGAAGCAGGCGCAGCCTTAGTCCACTTGCATGTGCGAAAGCCAGATGAGAGCCCCAGCTCCGATCCCGATCAGTTTGCAAAAGTCCAAGAGGGTATTAAAAAACATTGCCCCGATATGATTATTCAATTTTCTACCGGTGGCAGGGGCCAAGATCAAGCATTGCGAGGCGCAATGCTGTTTCATCGTCCGGATATGGCGTCTTTGGCAACGGGATCGGTTAACTTTCCCAATGGCATTTATGAGAATCCACCGACTTTTGTTGATGGGCTTGCGAATGAAATGAATAAGTACGATATCAAGCCAGAGATTGAAGTGTTCGATATGGCAATGCTCTACAGTGCTGCTGACTTAGTCAAAAGGGGTCTGCTTAAAGCCCCCGCTCATGTTCAGTTTGTGATGGGCGTACCCAATGCCATGCCAGCAAAACGCAGTATCTTAGAATTTCTGGTGAGCGAATTAAAAGAAATCATGCCAGATGCAACATGGACTGCTGCCGGAATTGCAAGGCACCAACTTGCGGTCAACGAATGGGCGCTTGAAATGGGCGGCCATGCCCGCACAGGTCTGGAAGACAATATTAAATATGACCAGACTCGCGTCGCAAAAGACAATGCAGAATTAGTCTCGCGCGTTGCTGAGTTGGCTACTAAATACAATCGACCCGTTGCGAATGGAAAGTTAGCCCGTGAAATCTTAGGCCTGAGAGCGGCTGGATAGCCTCGAATGCAAGACAATCAGTTTGACTATATTGTGGTTGGCGCCGGATCGTCGGGTTGCGTTCTAGCAAACCGTCTGTCAAAAGACGATATCAATTCCGTTTGCTTAATTGAGGCAGGCCCAAAAGATAGCTCGCCATGGATTCACCTGCCGATTGGGTATGGGAAAACCATGTGGGATCCAAAGGTCAATTGGAAATTCGAAACAGAGCCTGATCCGGGAATGAACCAGCGCAAGATTTACTGGCCCCGCGGTAAGTGCTTGGGCGGCTCGAGCTCCATTAATGGATTGATTTTTATTCGCGGCCAAAAAGAAGATTACGACGGCTGGAAAAAACTTGGCAATACAGGCTGGGGCTGGGATGATGTTCTGCCCTATTTTAAAAAGGCAGAGGGCAATGACCGCCTAGGCGAACCGCTCCATTCTAAAACTGGCCCCCTCAAGGCATCATCCATTCCCAAAAAACACCCGCTGGTAGAGTCATTTATAAAAAGCGCAGTCCACTTGGGTGTGCCAGAAACCGATGACTTTAATAACCTCACGCAAGAAGGCGTGGGCTATTACCAACTGACAACCCATAAAGGCTTACGCTGTAGCACTGCAGTGGCCTATTTAAATCCGATCAAAAACCGCAGTAACTTGACCGTCTTGACGGATAGCCAGGTCATGCGCATTATTTTTGAAGGACGCCGCGCTGTTGCTCTCGAATTAATGCGTGATGGTCAAAAGCAAGTTATTCGAGCCAATAAAGAAATCATCTTGAGTGCTGGAGCCCTGCAATCGCCCCAAATTTTGCAACTATCCGGAATTGGCCCAGCGGCACTCTTACGCGAGTTTAATATCCCGATCATTCACGATCTACCGGGCGTTGGTGAAAACCTACAGGATCACCTGCAGTACCGTTTAATTTACGAGCTAAACCAACCGATATCAACCAATGTGCAACTCTCATCGCTGTTTGGCAAAGTAAAGATCGGTCTGGATTGGCTCCTATTCCGGGGCGGCCCACTTTCCATTGGAATTAATCAAGGCGGACTGTTTACTAAAGTGATGGACTCATCGCGTACGCCAGACATCCAGTTCCATATGGCTACCTTATCAGCCGATATGGCAGGTGGAAATGTACACCCCTTCCCGGGATTTACCATGTCTGTTTGTCAGTTAAGGCCAGAGTCTCGCGGTTATGTCCGAATTCAATCTACGGACCCATTAGTGCCGCCGAAGATGGTTGCAAATTACCTGGCAACGGAACACGATCGAAACACGAGCGTTGAGGCCGTCAAATTTGCGCGGAAAATTGCGCAAACCGAGCCACTTAAATCGCTCATCACTAGGGAAATTAAGCCCAATAATCCGCAGAGCGATGCGGATCTATTGGAATTTTGCCGTAATAATGGCGCCACGATTTTTCACCCAACGGGTACATGCCAAATGGGACCAGACTCCGACCCCATGGCCGTACTGGATTCCGAGTTACGGGTACGCGGCGTTACTGGATTGCGGGTAGTCGATTGCTCGGCAATGCCGACATTGCCATCGGGTAATACCAATTGGCCGGCCGTCATGATGGCTGAAAAAGCGGCAGATTTAATCCTTAACCAAAAAATATAATTGCATGGCTTTTCCTTCGCTCGGCAGTAAATCCACAACCAAGCTCTGCCGATAACCATGAAGCTATTTCCATTTTTGCAATGGCTACCCGAATACAAAAAGCCAGGAGTCATTCGCGCTGATGTGCTAGCCGGCCTAACCGGCGCCATTGTTGTATTACCCCAAGGCATTGCATTTGCCTTGTTAGCTGGAATGCCGCCCCACTACGGCCTTTACGCCGCTATGGTGCCGTGTTTGATTGCTGCCCTATTTGGTTCAAGCCGTTTGATGGTTACAGGCCCTGCCAACGCCATCTCGCTGACAACGATGGCCCTGATTGCCCCGCTTGCACTGCCAGAGTCGCCACAATACGTTGTTTTTGTTCTTACGCTTAGTTTTCTTGTGGGCGTGATTCAGCTGACTTTGGGCTTCAGTGGCATTGGAAAATGGGTGGAAAAGGTCCCGCATTCCGTCATTGTTGGGTTTACTGCGGGGGCGGCTGTACTCATTATTAACAGCCAAGCTGGAACGCTCTTGGGAATGAATATACCGCGAGGCACGGATGTCATGGACACCCTAAAGGCCATTGCTACTTTCACTCTCAATGGCGATATGCAATGGCAATCCATTGCATTGGTGCTGATCACGCTAGGCATCATTCGCCTATGGAGCCCCCTAAACAAATACGTGCCTTCCATGCTCATTGCGGTCATTATTGGCGCCATTGCCGCAATGCTAATCGAGCTTGCCTTTCCCGAGATGAGTCCATTTAAGCGCGTCAGCAGCATTCCGGGGGCATTCCCGCCAATATCCATGCCGGACTTAAGCATCCCCACTTTGCAAACATTATTTGCTGCCACATTAATCATGACCTTACTGGCCTCCACCGAGGCAATGGCGATTGCACGAGCGATTGCGTTGAAATCAAAAGATACCTTCAATGCCAATCAAGAGTTCATAGGACAAGGATTGGCAAACGTGGCGGGCTCATTTTTCTCAGCCTACCCCTCTAGCGGCTCATTTAATCGCTCTGGCGTTAATCTGGCTGCAGGTGCAAAAACTCCGCTTTCTGCAATTTGCGCTGCCTTTTTCTTGATCATCATCCTGGCTTTTGTATCGCCCCTCGCAAAGCACATCCCTTATGTTGTCATTGCCTCTCTATTGTTGCTTGTAGCATGGAAGTTGATTGATCTGGAGCAAATTCGCCACGAGATCAAAGCAGGTAAAGGTGCGTGGATACCCATGCTGATTACCGCGATTGGAACGGTCACGATTGCGCTTGAATGGGCGATCTTAATTGGTATTTTTTCTTCTGCGTTAATGCATCAGATTTTGAAGCCAAAGCAAAAGAAAACGAAATAAGAGTCTTATTTGGATTGAAGTAAATCCAACAACTTCAAGCGCTGCAC
>JBIJAM010000026.1:0-26061 GCA_044345755.1 Polynucleobacter sp.
AGGCGGCCCGCTGAGTCTGCGGGTAGGGAGCTTGAGCCGCCAGGTAACTGTCGGCCTAGAGGAATGGTTGCCCCCAAACGCGAGTTTGGGCGACAGAATCCGGCTTATCGATTGACTCTGCACTTCCCCTTTAGCTGCTTACTCCGCTACAACATCAATGCTGTAGGTAATTTCAGCCATTTTGGCGAGCATGGTGGTGGCTGAGCAGTATTTTTCATGGGAAAGTTGCACGGCTCGAGCGACTTTGCCCGAATCTAAGTCTTTGCCCTTGACGGTGAAGTGCAGATTAATCTTGGTAAAGACCTTAGGCTCGACTTCAGCCCGCTCTGCCGTTAAAGCCACTTCGCAACTGCTGACTACCTGCCTAGCCCGCTGAAGGATTAAAACCACGTCAAATGCCGAGCATCCGCCGGTACCGGCGAGGAGCAATTCCATGGGTCGTGCAGCCCCATTTTTGCCCCCTGCATCGGGTGGTCCATCCATTTGTAGCTGGTGGCCACTGCCGGTTTGGGCAGTAAAGGCCATCGTCCCAGGGCCCTGCCAGGTGACTTTGCATTCCATATTAGTGAATCCTTACTTCAAAATTAGTTAATATAAACAATTACTTACGATTTTTATTATGATAAATACGCTAATAAAACAGAGAAAAAAAGATTTCTTGCATTGCAACATAACTACGCATAAAATTACCTTATTGACGGCCAGTTATGTAACATAAATTAACCAGTTGTCTGCAATTGTCTCCTCCACCCAAACATTGGTGGATTCCAACCCAGGACTCGTTCCTGGGTTTTTTTTGGGTTACAATTCAAGGCTTTACTGAATTACCGATCTAGTCAGCGGTAATTGTTGTGTCAGTTTAATTGATCAATCTGCGAGCCTGCAAGCATAAGCAGGGCCAAAGGGCGAATGATTGAATTGATGGTAATTTTTTGACTATAACAATTTGAGAAAATCATGAAAACTTTTTCCGCAAAATCCCATGAGGTGAAGCGTGATTGGTTCGTGATTGACGCTACGGACAAAGTCCTCGGTCGTGTCGCCAGTGAAGTGGCACACCGTTTACGCGGCAAGCACAAACCTGAATTCACCCCCCACGTTGATACGGGCGACTTCATTGTCGTTATCAACTCATCCAAGCTGCGTGTCACTGGCACCAAAGGCTTGAACAAAATTTATTACCGTCACAGCGGATACCCTGGTGGTATTAGCTCGACCAACTTCGATAAGATGCAAGACCGTTTTCCAGGTCGCGCACTCGAGAAGGCTGTGAAGGGTATGTTGCCAAAAGGCCCACTCGGCTACGCCATGATCAAGAAATTGAAAGTCTATGGCGACGCTACTCATCCGCATACGGCTCAACAGCCTAAAGTGCTCGAGATCTAAGGAAACCACATGGCTATTAATTACGGAAATTGGAACTACGGTACAGGTCGTCGCAAGAGCTCTGTTGCCCGTGTCTTTATTAAATCAGGTAAGGGTGAAATCACTGTTAACGGTAAACCGATCGACATTTATTTCGCCCGCGAGACATCCCGCATGATTGCGCGTCAGCCTTTGGCCCTCACAGCCCACCTCACCACCTTTGATATCAAAGTGAACGTGAGCGGTGGCGGTGAAACTGGTCAAGCAGGTGCAGTGCGTCACGGCGTGACTCGCGCCTTAATCGACTATGACAACGCATTGAAGCCTACCCTGTCGAAAGCAGGCTTGGTTACACGCGATGCCCGTGAAGTTGAGCGTAAGAAGGTTGGTCTGCACGGCGCGCGTCGTCGTAAGCAGTTCAGCAAGCGCTAATTACTTTCGGTCACACTGTTTTGCTGAAAGGGTCGCGCAAGCGGCCCTTTTTGTTTCTACAATCAGGGTGTGGATAAGCATAAAGTAATAGCGCTGTACGATAATTTGGTGTGAGCGTATTTGGGAGAATGGGATGATTAAAGTAGGCATTGTTGGCGGCACGGGATACACCGGGGTAGAGCTCTTGCGTTTACTCGCACAGCATCCGCAAGTCACCATTCAGGCAATCACATCGCGTACCGAAGCCGGTATGCCGGTAGCCGACCTGTTTCCATCTTTACGCGGCCGAATTAACTTGAAATTTTCCACGCCAGATGATGCCAAGCTGGATGAGTGCGATGCCGTATTTTTTGCAACACCGCATGGCGTCGCAATGGCGCAAGCCGAAGCCTTGCTCGCTGCCGGTGTGAAGGTGCTCGATTTGGCGGCAGATTTTCGTTTAAAAGACACCGCTGAATTTGCACAGTGGTACGGCATGCCGCATGCCTGCCCGGCGATTTTGGCGGAAGCGGTTTATGGCCTTCCTGAAATCAATCGGGAGGCAATCAAAAAGGCGCGCGTAGTCGGTTTGGCGGGCTGCTATCCGACCTCGGTGCAACTCGGTTTTGCTCCGCTCTTGTCGCCGAAGTCGACTGGCGGTAAGCGCTGGATTGATGGACTGCATTTGATTTCTGACTCCAAGTCAGGTACTTCTGGCGCTGGCCGTAAAGCCGAGGTCGGTACCTTAATGGCGGAGGCCAGTGATAACTTTAAGGCCTATGCCGTTAAAGGCCATCGCCATAGTCCTGAAATCACCCAAGGTTTAAAAGCCATTGCGCAATCGGATCAAATCGGCCTGACTTTTGTGCCACACCTCACGCCAATGATTCGGGGGATTCACTCGACCTTGTATGCCCGCATTACCGAGGATGGCAAGAATGTCGACTTTCAGGCGGTTTTTGAGCAATTCTATAAAGACGAGCCCTTCGTGGACGTAATGCCTCCCGGAAGCCACCCTGAAACTCGTTCGGTGCGGGGCAGTAATGGCCTGCGAATTGCGATCCATCGCCCCGGAAATGGCGATACCTTGGTGATTTTGGTGGTGGAGGACAACCTCGTTAAAGGGGCTTCAGGTCAGGGTGTACAGTGCCTTAATTTGATGTTTGGGCTACCGGAGACCATGGGCTTGACCCAAATTGCCCTCTCGCCCTAAAGTGGTATTACTGCGTTTTAGATGCCCTTATGCAGGAGCGGGTATTTAGAGCCTAAAATAGAGAAACACTTTTTGAACTAGGAGTCATTTATGACACAAGTTGCTACAACCCAATCCAACGACCTCGCCGAGCCACCGATTCCATTGGTTTTTACCGATAGCGCTGCAGCAAAGGTAGCGGACCTGATTGCCGAAGAAGGTAACCCTGAATTAAAGCTGCGCGTATTTGTGCAAGGCGGTGGCTGTTCTGGTTTTCAGTACGGCTTCACTTTTGATGATGCTGTGAATGAAGACGATACCGCTTTTGATAAAAATGGCGTAACGCTCTTGGTCGATTCAATGAGCTTTCAGTACCTCGTTGGTGCCGAGATCGATTACAAAGAAGACATCAACGGTTCGCAGTTTGTTATCAAGAACCCGAATGCCACCACAACCTGTGGTTGCGGATCGTCTTTCTCCGCATAAAGTATTGCGTTTAAGCAGGGTAGCAAGCGCCTAAGATTCGAGGCCCACTTGCTCCCGTAACGGCCGGCAGATTTGCTGGCCGTTTTGTTTTGTGCGCCCACGCTAGCCATGCAAAGGCTAGGGCCTCAACCAGCTGTGGATCGACTCCGTTGGCTTCGCTACTGCGGATTTCAAGAGCATGGCTAAAAACCGTTTGTGCATGGTCGCGTAGCCCATTCAGAAGAGCGGTGTTGCGAATCCCGCCACCACACACAATTAGGACTTCCGTTTGCGGTGCATATGCGTGAATGGCTTGTAACGCGGTAGTCACGGTGAGGCGCAATAACGTCGCTTGCACATCTTCCGCCTTAAAGACGCTGCTGCCCAGTTGCTTCTCTAACCACTGCAGATGAAAGTCATCCCGGCCCGTACTTTTGGGCGGCACTTTAGCAAAAAAAGGATCTGCCAACATTCGATCGAGTAGGGAATTGTTCACCGTCCCTTGCGCAGCCCAGGCACCGTCCTGGTCAAAGGCGTGCCCATGGTGTTTTGCAATCCATGCGTCCATCAGTATATTGCCAGGTCCACAATCAAAGCCAGTGACATTACCGTTCTGGGGAAGGAGTGTGAGGTTGGCGATACCACCGAGGTTCAACACCGCCGTGTTTTTATCGCTAGCAAATTGCTGTGCATGAAATGCCGGTACTAAAGGAGCTCCATGCCCGCCTGCGGCGAGATCACGGCTCCGAAAGTCCGCAATCACATCAATGCCAGTGAGTTCGGCCAGCAATGCGGGGTTTAGGGTTTGGTGGGTATACGCAAGTGCGATATTGGGGCCTGCTTGGTGCCGAATGGTTTGCCCATGCGCGCCAATCGCGCTGATCTCAGAAGGCTGTCGTTTGCTATCCGCTAGCAGCTGTTTGACAAGGTCTGCATACGCAATGGCCAAGGCATTGGCAGCTAAATGCTCGCGGTGGATTTCATTATCGCCAGGGGTTTGGAGGGCGAATAAGGCTTCTCGGAGCGGGGGCGCAAAGGGGGCGCTCACTACCCCGAGGAGTTGGGTTTGGCCATCGGGACCAAGCTCGGCAAGTACCGCATCAATCCCATCAAGGCTCGTGCCAGACATCATGCCTATGTAAAGGGAGTGGGGCTTATGCATGCGGTAGGTGGGCTCTATTCTGAGGAATGCGACAATACGATTATCGTAACTGAAACCCTAATTTAACCGAACTCGATAATTGAATCAGCATGGCGGCTACCCCAGAATCGAAATACCCTCTAACCCCTGACGTTTTTGCTGCCCTAGAGGTAACAAAACGGGGGTGCGACGAACTTTTAGTCGAGGCTGATTGGTTGGCTAAGCTGGCCCGAAGCCAGGCTACGAAAACACCATTGCGAATTAAGCTGGGCCTCGACCCAACCGCGCCAGACATTCATTTGGGCCATACGGTGGTTTTAAACAAGCTGCGACAACTGCAAGACTTGGGTCATACCGTGATTTTCTTGATTGGTGATTTCACGAGCATGATCGGGGATCCTTCCGGTAGAAACGCAACCCGCCCACCGCTCACGGCAGAAGCCATTGCCGAAAATGCCCAAACTTATTACAAGCAAGCTAGCCTCGTACTTGACCCAACTAAAACCGAAGTGCGTTACAACAGCGAGTGGTGCGATCCGCTGGGCGCGCGCGGTATGATTCAGTTGGCTGCGCGCTATACAGTGGCGCGGATGCTCGAGCGCGATGACTTTACGAAGCGCTATCGTTCGGGTGTGCCGATTTCAGTACATGAATTTCTCTACCCGTTAATGCAAGGTTACGACTCGGTTGCCTTGAAGAGCGATTTGGAACTGGGTGGCACGGATCAGAAATTCAACCTACTCGTCGGCCGTGAGCTGCAACGGGAGTATGGTCAAGAGCCACAATGCATTTTGACTATGCCACTGCTCGTTGGTCTCGACGGTGTTGAGAAAATGAGTAAATCCAAGGCCAATTACGTTGGCATCAGTGAACAGCCAAACGAGATGTTTGGCAAGCTCATGAGCATTTCGGATGAATTGATGTGGAGCTACTTTACCTTGCTGTCCTTTAGACCACTTGCTGAAATTGATTTAATGAAGCAAGAAGTGGCGGCCGGCCGTAATCCGCGTGACTGCAAAGTGCTCCTTGCCCAAGAAATCGTGACCCGTTTTCATTCGCAGGCGGCAGCAGAAAAAGCCCTTGAAGACTTCAATCACCGCGCTAAAGGCGGCATTCCTGACGATGTTCCTGAAATCGCTTTATCGGGCGCGCCGCTCGGCATTACGGCATTAATTAAGATGACTGGTTTAGCGCCATCGAATGCAGAAGCCAATCGCAATATTGAGCAGGGCGGAGTTCGCATCGATGGCACCGTGATTAGCGATAAAGGCCTGCAAGTTGCCGCAGGATCCTTTGTATTGCAGGTGGGTAAGCGTCGTTTTGTGAAAGTGACGCTGAGCTAAATCAGCCTAGGTCAGTAGGTCGAGGTTGTTGCTTGGCGGCGTTAAGCCAAAGTGCTCGTAAGCCAAGCGCGTAGCAATACGGCCACGCGAGGTGCGCTGCAAGTAACCCTGCTGAATCAAATAGGGCTCAAGCACGTCTTCAATCGTATCGCGCTCTTCGCCAATCGCTGCAGCCAGGTTATCAATACCAACCGGGCCACCATCAAACTTATGCAAGATGGCTTCGAGTAATTTACGGTCCATCACATCAAACCCACTGGGATCGACATCGAGCATTGCCAGAGCGTCATCGGCCATGGCTTTGGTGATAACGCCAGTGCCCTTCACTTCAGCAAAGTCACGCACCCGCCGCAATAGGCGATTGGCGATCCGAGGTGTACCGCGAGCGCGCCGAGCGATTTCAGTAGCGCCGCTCGGGTCAATCTTGGCTTTGAGTAAGTTGGCGGAACGTTCCACAATCAAGGTGAGCTCATCGGTTGTGTAAAACTCCAGGCGCGCCACAATACCAAAACGGTCGCGCAATGGATTAGTAAGCATGCCGGCACGTGTCGTGGCACCAATTAAGGTAAAGGGTTTGAGATCCAGCTTGACGCTGCGAGCAGCAGGGCCTTCGCCGATCATGATGTCCAGCGCATAGTCTTCTAGAGCAGGGTACAGAATTTCTTCTACCACGGGTGACAAGCGATGGATCTCATCGATAAAGAGAACGTCGTTCGCTTCTAAATTGGTGAGTAGAGCCGCCAGGTCGCCTGGGCGATCCAGCACCGGGCCGCTGGTTTGGCGCAAGTTCACGCCGAGTTCACGGGCGATGATGTGTGCCAGTGTTGTTTTACCTAAACCAGGCGGCCCGAAGAGTAAGACGTGATCAAGTGCTTCATTGCGAGCCCGCGTGGCGCTAATAAAGATCTCCAGCTGTGAGCGGGCTTTGGTTTGACCAACGTATTCATCGAGCTGGCGTGGCCGTAAGGCGCGTTCAAAGACGGCTTCTGCATTACCAGCTGAGCCACTCACCAGGCGATCGCCTTCTGCCGGAAGGTCTTCCGGTAGTGCGCTTAAATCGTCGGTGTGTATAGCCATGGTAAGAGTGTATTCGCTTCGTGCAATTTACACTTTGGATAAATACTTTAAGCCCTCACGAATGCCTTCGGATACTGAGGCATCGGGACTGATTTGCTTAATTGCCAAAAGTGCTTCTTTCTCGGAGTAACCCAAGGAAAGCAATGCTTGCAAAACTTCGCTGCTGGGCTGCGCTGTGGCTGCTGTGCCCACGCCTTGGCCTAAATCAGGACCTAGCTTTCCTTTGAGCTCAAGCAAGAGGCGCTCGGCGGTTTTTTTGCCGATGCCGGGAACCTGAGTGAAGCGACCGGGCTCTTGGAGGGCAATGGCTTGGGCCAGTTCATTCACGCTCATGCCGGATAAAACGGCAAGCGCCGTACGCGAGCCAACACCACTAATTTTGATCAGCGCCCGAAACGCCTCGCGCTCTGACTCGGTGGCAAAACCAAAGAGTTGCTGCGCATCTTCACGTACCTGAAAATGCGTTAGCAAGGTAATGGTGTGGTTGATGCCTGGCAACTGATAGAGGGTACTCATCGGTACGTCGATTTCATAACCAACGCCATGGCAATCCACCACTAAGCGCGGTGGATGTACAGCAATTAAAGTGCCTTGAATGCGTCCAATCATGGGGAGATCTTACTCTTTGCTAGTGAGCTTGGGTTTGAGGGCTGCAGGTAAGCGGTAGTGGTGTGCAGCGCAGATGGCGACGCCCAGCGCATCGGATGCGTCCGTGCCAGGCGCGCGGCTTAGGCGTAGTAAGCGCTTCACCATTTCTTGTACTTGTGGCTTAGTGGCCCGACCCGTACCAACAATCGACTGCTTGACACGCAAGGCGCTGTATTCAGCTACGCTGAGATTGGCAGACACCAGGGCAGCAATAACTGACCCTCTGGCTTGCCCGAGCATCAAGGTGGAGCGTGGATTGACGTTTAAAAAGACCTCTTCAATCGCAGCCGATTCGGGGTGGTAGGTGTCTAAGACTTCTTTAACGCCGTTATACAAAATGCCCAGGCGCTCAGGAAGGCCTTTCTTAGGGTCGCCGCTTTCAATGGTTCCGGAGGCGACGTAGGTCATTTTTTGGCCATCGACATCGATGATGCCAAAGCCAGTGGTACGAAGTCCAGGGTCAATTCCGATCCAGCGCATGGGTTTTGATTAATGCCCGTTTCGTTCTAGTGGCGGAAATGGCGGGTGCCGGTAAAGACCATCGCAATGCCATGCTCATTGGCGGCGGCGATGATTTCTTCATCGCGCATGCTGCCGCCTGGTTGAATCGCGCAGCTTGCGCCTGCAGAAACAACCACATCCAAGCCATCCCGAAATGGGAAAAACGCATCGCTGGCAACTGCTGAGGATGCAAGGCTCAGGCCTGCATTCTCGGCCTTAATGCTGGCCATGCGCGCCGAATCAACCCGGCTCATTTGACCAGCACCAATACCCAAAGTCATGCCATTGGCGCAATACACAATCGCATTGGATTTGACAAACTTAGCAACCCGCCAAGCAAACATCATGTCCGTGAGCTCGGTTGGGGTTGGTTGGCGTTTTGAAACTACGTGGAGCTCAGACTGCGCGACGTTTTTAAAATCGGGCGATTGCACTAATAAACCACCACCCACGCGCTTCATATCGAATGCATTAAATTCAATGCCGAGTGGAATTTCAAGTAAACGCACATTTTGCTTGCTGGCAAACAGCGCTTTTGCTTCGGCGGTGAAGTGGGGCGCAATTAATACTTCAACAAATTGCTTAGAGATTGCTTCGGCCATTGCTCCATCGCAAGGCACATTCAATGCAATGATGCCCCCAAAGGCAGAACTCGGATCGGTTTTAAAGGCTTTTTGATAGGCCTCAAGGCCGGTTGTGCCGGTAGCTACACCGCAGGGATTGGCGTGTTTGATGATGACGCAGGCTGCTGGAGCAGCAGAGTCCGCAGAAAAGCTCTTCACGCATTCCCACGCCGCATCCGCATCGGCAATATTGTTGTAAGACAGCTCTTTACCCTGAAGCTGGTGGTAATTGGCGAGGGCGCCTGCAACGGTGGCCGTATCACGATAAAACGCCGCCGATTGGTGGGGGTTCTCGCCGTAGCGCATCTCTTGCACTTTACTGAATGCCAGGTGCAAGGTCTCTGGGTAAGGTGAGCGGCTAGCGTGGTCTAAATCGCTACCCAGCGATGAGAGGTAGTTGGCAATCGCGCCATCATACTGAGCGGTATGCGCAAACACTTTTTTGGCCAGGCGAAAATTGCTTTCATACGAGACCGTATTTTGATTAGCCCTCATTTCAGTCAAGATGGGCTCGTAGTCGTCTGGTGAAATCAACACCGTCACATCCTGATGGTTTTTTGCTGCCGCACGCAGCATAGCCGGCCCGCCAATGTCAATGTTCTCGACCGCTTCGTCAAAAGAGCAATCGGGCTTTGCCACGGCTTGATTGAATGGATAAAGATTAATGACCAGCATATCAATCGGCGCAATGCCATGTGCCGCGATTGCGTCCATATGTTCTTTGGAGTCGCGACGCGCGAGTAGGCCTCCATGAACCGTCGGATGCAGGGTCTTTACTCGGCCATCGAGCATTTCTGGGAACTGGGTGAGGGACGATACCTCAGTAACGGGCAAGCCATTTTCTGCAAGGAGCTTGGCTGTCCCGCCAGTAGAAATTAATTTGACACCCAAGGCATGCAGCGATTGGGCAAAAGGAACAATGCCCTTTTTGTCGGATACGGATAAGAGTGCGGTGCGAATCATGGTCGTATGTATGTATGAAAAGGTTTGGTATCAGGGCGCCGCTTTAAATAAGCTGATGTTCGGTTAATTTTTTATGGAGGGTATTGCGGTTAATGCCGAGGTATTGTGCAGCCAGCGATTGATTTTGCTTGGCATGCTGCATTACTACTTCGAGCATAGGCTTTTCCACCACACTCAAAACCATGTGGTAAACATCATTGGGGGGGTTGCCATTGAGGTCGGTAAAATAGCGCTGCAATTGGGTATGAACGCATTCACTAATGGGGTGTTTATTGGGCATCGTGTAACTCAGTCTATTTAAGCGGCTTCTAAAAACAATAGGCGATCCGAATGGGATTTCATCTCATCAAAAAAATCGTTCACCATTTGCAATTGGGTTTTGCAGTCATCGGCAGTATTCATACGTTGGCGAAAGGCATGCGAGTCGCGTAAGCCTTTGCAATACCAGCCAATGTGCTTACGGGCGGTTCGGAGGCCAATGTATTCGCCATAAAAGGCGTAGTGGTCAATTAAGTGAGCGTTCATGATGGTCTGAATTTCAGCCACTTCAGGAACATCTAATTTTTTTCCGGTATTGAGGTAGTAATCAATTTCCCGAAATATCCAAGGACGGCCTTGAGCAGCGCGGCCAATCATGATGGCATCAGCACCGGTTTGCTGCAAAACAAACGCTGCCTTTTCAGGCGAATGAATATCGCCATTGGCGACTACCGGAATACGTACTGCGGACTTCACGGCAGTGATGGTTTCGTATTCCGCTTCGCCGTGATACAGATCCGCACGGGTACGACCATGAACTGTCAGCATGCTGATACCCGATTGTTCTGCAAGGCTTGCAATCGCTAAGGCATTTTTATGTTCCCGGTCCCAGCCGGTGCGGATTTTTAATGTCACTGGTACTGCATCGGGCCCGGTACCAACGGCATTTACCACGGCCTCTAAAATCTGCTGCACTAAGGGCTCATCGCGCAATAAGGCGGAACCTGCTGCTACATTACAAACCTTTTTGGCAGGACAGCCCATATTGATGTCAATGATTTGCGCGCCATGGTCAACATTGATTCTGGCAGCGGCAGCCATCATCGCTGGATCGGCGCCCGCAATTTGAACTGCAATCGGCTTGAACTCGCCTTGGTGATTGGCGCGGCGCTGGGTTTTTTCACTATTCCACAGGAGGGCATTGGATGCGACCATTTCAGAGACGGCATAACCAGCCCCCAGTTTTTTGCAGAGTTGCCGAAATGGACGATCGGTCACGCCAGCCATGGGGGCTACGAAGAGTCGATTGGCTAATTGGTGCGGGCCGATTTTCATAAATGCCGTAGCGTCAATGGAAACATCAATGGGTGTGTGCGTGCGAATACTGCAATAAACAAGCATCCCATTGTAGCGTAGGCGAGGGGTAATCTGCCTAATTTTTAGGCAGGGCGAGTTGAATTAGTGAGGCTGAAAGGACTAGCTTGGAGGGGGCTTTGTTTAGCGGCGACCAAACATCATTTGGCGCGCTAAACCGGTTTTGAGGGGTGGCAGCCACTGCAGTAGTGATAGCGCCGCACCACGGGCTGCGATTACGGGGGTGAGCGGTGAGGTAAATACGCGCGCTAAAAAATCAGTAATGCCGATAGTTGCATTCCGATCGGCTTGTCTGCTGATGCTGTATTCATGCAAGGCATTGTCAATCGCGTTGCGTGATTTAGTGGAGTGCGATTGCTTTGAAAATAAACCGCTCAGTTGTTCTGCCAAGAGGTAGGCATCACGCAAGCCGAGATTTAAACCTTGACCTGCGACGGGATGGAGGGCTTGCGCTGCGTTGCCAATCCATACTTCATTGCTTTGGACAATGTCTTTACGGTAGTTTAGGCCCAGCGGATAGAGTCGCCGATCACGAATCGATTTAAATTCGCCTACGCGCGAACCAAAGGTCGACTGGATTTCCTGTAAAAAATCCGCATCTGAAATGCCATTCAGTCTTTCTGCGGTGGCAGGTGAGCTGCACCACACCATATTGAGTACATTACTGCCGTGATGGCTCGGCAGTAAGGCCAATGGGCCTTCACTGGTAAAGCGCTCCCAGGCATGGTGAGGCTGGGCATGTTCAACTTCAACCAGGCCAACGAGGGCCGATTGCTGATAGTCCCGACCTGACTCGACCCAGTCTTGCTGGGTAAAGAGGCCGCCCTCCGCATGCACAATGCAGCGGGCAACAGAATAATCTTGATCGCCATCGAGACTGGTGTGTTGCCATACGAAGTGTGGCGCACTTTTTTGCAATTGACGCAAGGACTCTCTGAGGGCAAGGTGAATACCGCGATAGCGCACAATATGCCCCAGCGCTTCTTGACCTAATTCATCACGGTTCATCAGTGCGCGACCAAATTGACCGACATGTGATACGTGCACCGAATGGATGGCGCAGGAATCACTGGGCCATGCCTGGATCGTATCCAGCAATAACTTACTGCCATGAGATAAGGCAATGCCCCGCGTGTCGCTGGCAACAATATCGCTATCGTTTTGTGGGTTGCGATCAATCAGATGGAGCGAGAGCTCCGGAAATTTTTGCAAGCACCACGCGGCACATGCCAAACCCACGGGGCCACCGCCGATGATTTGTACATCCACAGACGCATTCGATAAAGACATGCTTAGCCGCGCATCACTGCTTCGATTTCAGCAGCCTTGACAGGGGCGCCGCGGGAAATCAAATCGCACCCATTTTTAGTGACTAGGGCATCGTCTTCAATCCGAATGCCGATATTCCAAAATGCCTCTGGCACATCGTCTGCGGGACGAACATATAAGCCGGGCTCGATGGTTAACACCATATTTTCCTGAAGTATGCGCCATGGCTTTTCAGGGCCACTGCTAATGCCTGCTTCACGATAGGAGCCGACATCGTGAACGTCCATGCCCAACCAGTGACTGGTGCGATGCATATAGAAACGGCGGTAGGCACCTGTTTCGATGGCATTGTCGAGTGAGCCCAATTGATGCAATGAGAGGAGTTTTTCATCGAGCATGCCTTGCGTGAGAACACGTACCGCAGCATCGTGGGGTTGCATAAAGGTATTGCCAGGCTTAGTTGCATCCACGGCCGCTTCTTGTGCAGCTAAGGTGATGTCATACAGCGCGCGCTGTGCCGCTGAGTAGCGCCCATTAATTGGAAACGTGCGTGTAATGTCAGAGGCATAGCCATCGAGTTCGCAGCCAGCATCAATCAAACATAAATCCCCGGATTGCAGCTCAGCAGCGCTGGCACGGTAATGCAAGATGCAGGCATTGGCACCAGCAGCAACAATACTGTTGTAGGCTACGCTTTGCGCCCCGCTGTGACGAAACGCGTGCAATAACTCCGCCTCAATTTGGTATTCCCGCTGACCAGGCCTGCAGGTGCGCATGGCACGCAAATGGGCTTCTGCAGAAATCGCTGCGGCACGCCGCATGGTTTCAATTTCGCTGGGGTCTTTAAAGAGACGCATCTCATGAACGAGTGCTTCAATGTCACGAAACTCCGATGGGGCATTCACTCCAGCGCGCGCTTGGCCACGAACATGATCAATCCAATGGCGAATGCGGCGATCGGTTTCAGCGCTACTGGCTAAGCGAATGTACAGCGCCGTTTGATCGGCCAGCAGCTTGGGGAGCTCTTGATCCAATTCGGAGTTGGGGTAAGCATGATCCACCCCCAGATAATTTGGAGCAGCTTCTGGCCCTAAGCGCAGACCATCCCAGATTTCACGTTCAGGATCTTTAGGGCGGCAAAAGAGGTGCGCTACAACGGTACTGCGATCAACTTGAAGAACTAGGGTTGCGCCCGGCTCATCAAATCCAGTGAGGTAAAAGAAATCGCTGTCATGCCGATAAGGAAATTCACTATCGCGGTTGCGCAATTGCTCTACTGCAGTGGAGAGGATGGCAATGCCACCACCAGACTGCTCACGAATGCGATTAGCCAACTGGGCGCGGCGCTGGCGGTATAGCTCTGCCTGAAAAGCAGGAGGGTTAATTGGGGTCATAAGATTGATTTAACTCGTGTAAACGCTGTGGCGTCCCTACATCGTGCCACGGACCGGTATATTTTTCACCGAAGACCTGATTTTCGGCCATGGCCGAGCGCAGCAGAGGGGCTAATTTCGCCGCCGTGCCTGGCTGTAAGTCTTTAAACAGGGATTGGTGATAAATGCCAATACCAGAAAAGGTCAGTTTCGCTTCTTGCGACTGGGGGGTGATTGGCTTGTCGCTGACACGATCCTCTTCTAGGTAAAAGTCGCCCTCCGGGTGCTGTGGTGGGTTGGGCACCAGCGCTAAATAGGCAAGCGGCTTAGCCCCACGATTCAAATGCGTCTGAAAGTGGCTTGTAAATACAGCAATGGGGAAGCCAGGACAAAATACATCGCCGTTGATCACCAAAAAGTAGGGTTCGGGATTTATCAACGGTAGGGCCTGGAGGATACCTCCGGCAGTCTCAAGTGCATTTTCTTCTGGTGAGTACTGGATTTGTATTCCCCACATTGCACCATCTCCCAAAGCTGATTCGATTTGCTCGCCGAGCCACGCATGATTAATGACGATCCGACTGGTGTTTGCGGCAACTAATGCTTCGATATGCCATTGCAATAATGACTTGCCCTGAATCTGCAGAAGTGGCTTTGGTGTTTTATCCGTTAGCGGACGCATGCGCTCCCCCCGACCTGCGGCTAATAAAAAGCATGGCAATGTATTGAGGGTGAGTGGGCTGTTCATGGGCTGCATTACTTTATTGAGCTAATACCATTAGCGCGCTCTAAGATTCTAGCCAGCGGTTTTAATTCGATGTAGCGATTGGCAGTTGCTAAGGCATATTTCAATACCAGCGGAATATCCTTAAGATAACCATCTTTGCCATCGCGGTGATATAGGCGCGCAAAAATCCCCAATACCTTAATGTGGCGTTGCAAGCCCATCCACTCAAAGTCACGGTAGAACTCGCCAAAATCAGCGTGCATTGGCAAGCCTTTTTTACGACCCAGCTCCCAATAGCGAGCAACCCAGTCGATCACGCGTTCTTCAGGCCACTCGATGTACGCATCGCGCCACAGTGATGCGGCATCGTATGTGATCGGTCCGTATACAGCATCCTGAAAATCCAAGATGCCTGGATTTTTTGTTTCAGTAAGCATCAGGTTACGTGAATGAAAATCCCGATGGACATAGACCTGGGGCTGCGCAAGATTATTTTTTAGGATCAGAGCAAATGCATTGCGCAGGTATTTTTCCTCATCTGCAGTCAGTTCAAATTGCAGGTGTTTTTTTAAATACCACTCCGGCAATAGATCTAATTCTCGCTGCAATAATACCTCTGAATATTCCGGTAATGCGCCAGACTGACTTGCTGATTGCATTGTGACTAGCGCATTGATTGCATCGCCATACAGCGCGTCTGCGTTGGAATCGCTGAGTGCTGCCAGGTAAGTGGTAGAGCCCAAATCGCTCAGCAGCAAAAACCCATCGGATGTATTTTTTTCAAGAACATGAGGCACATGCAGTCCTGCTTGTTTTAGTATTTTAGCGACCAAAATAAAGGGTTCAACCGGCTCAGATTGCGGGGGTGCATCCATCACAATCAGGGTGGGATACAAGGCATTTTGGCTATGGAGCCGAAAATAGCGCCGAAAGCTGGCATCGGCCGATGCAGGCACAAGCGATGACAGGTCAAGCTTCCAGCTGGAAGGAAGGTCTTCTAGCCAGTGGCAGAGGGTATCTAAGCGGTTATTGGGCATATCGATTCGTATAATAAGTGGGTCTGCATTTATGAGCCATTATCGCCGTCGCGCTGGCCTTTGCGCCCCCCTTGTTTTTACCCCATTTTTACGCACGTTGATGGGGTGTTTTTGGCTGTATTTTTCAGCGACCGTATTTGCTCAGGCGCCGGCCTCAAGTCTCTCGTCTTCGCAGCGCACTAACCCTAATTTTGTCTTGGTTCCTGACCGCGGTAATGTCAGCGTTTTAAAGTTGGATGATCAATTGCGCGTTGGCAAACCCATTTCGGATAACCAAGCCTTAACGTTCACTTTTAGTGATTCGATTCAAGGCATTGTTGATCGTGAAATGAAGTTAAAGGGTCGCGCTCAAATTCGACGCAATGACACCGTTCTTAAGGCCGATGAAATTATTTATCACCCCGATACTGATATTGCTGATCTGATTGGCAACGTGGAAATGATCAAAGGCAACTCCACATTCCGAGGTCCTAAGGGGAGTTTCAAAGTTGATGCCAGGCAAGGAGAGATGCAAGAGCCTCGTTATGAAATGCGCGATAACCGTTCGAGTGGCAAGGCAAAAAAATTAACGATTCAATCATCCGATATTTTTGTTTTTGATAAGGGAACGTATTCGACCTGCTCACCCGATAACTTGGATTGGTACTTCACAGCAGATCGCATGGAAGTAGACAATGAGTTAAAAGAAATGACGGGGACTAATGGTGTTATGCGATTCTTTGATGTTCCGATTGCGTATACGCCGTACTTTAGTTTGCCAACATCAAACCAACGGCGCTCTGGTTTGCTTGCCCCAATCGCAGGCTACAGCTCCAATAATGGCATTGATGTAACGCAGCCCTATTATTTCAATATTGCCCCCAATCGCGATCTATTAATAATGCCGCGTTACATGACGTTTCGTGGCACTCAATTGGGCGGATCATACCGCTACATTGATCCAAAATACTCTGGTACCGTAGCAGCGGAGTATTTGCCTTACGACAAAATGATGGGGCGAGATCGCTGGAAGTACGATTGGCAGCAGCGCCAAAGTATTGCGCCGAATTGGAATGGATACGCCAACGTTGCACGGGTTTCGGATAATTTATATCCAATTGATTTTTCAAGAACCTTGGCTGGCGGTATTACCAATCAATTTAGACAAGAGGTGGGAACTACATCCCTAATAAAAGGCTGGAATGTTTCGGCTAGGGCAATGACCTTCCAGACCTTGCAGCCGGATCCTACGCAGACCGTTAAGTCGCCTTACAACGTATTGCCACAAGTCGTTGCGGCGTACAACAGTCAAAATGCTTTATTAATACCCGACCGTAGCAAGCAATTTGTTAACTTACCTACTGGCCCGCAGGTGAGTTTCTCGAGTGATTTCACCCGCTTTGCCTATAACATTGGCGGTAATTTAGAGGCTACTGCGCCGGGCGTTTTTAGCCAAGCCGATCGAACTGTAGTCAAGGCAGCAGTTGGCATGCCCAAGATAACCCCCGGCTACTACATCAAGCCTAGACTAAGTGTGCAGTCGAATAACTACAATGCCACCGCATTCGTACCCGGCTATCCTCCGGCACAGGGCTTTACCATCCCCACCTTAAGTTTGGATTCGGGTTTGGCATTTGAACGAGAAGCAGCAGAGCTCAAAGGTTTTTTTGGGCGCGATATGCTGGTGACGATGGAGCCACGGGCTTTTTATGTTTACACCCCATTCCAAGATCAAACTAATACCCCATTATTTGACACTGCGCCTGCCGGTTTTGGTATCACCCAAATCTTCAGTGAAAATACTTTTGTCGGTAATGACCGTATTGCCGATAACAATAAGCTAACCATGGGTGTGACTAGTCGTATGATTGAGGCTGCAACTGGGGCAGAGCGAGCCAATGTGACCTTAGCGCAGCGCCAGGATTTCACTGGGCAGCGAGTGGGCTTGACGAACACGATCCAAAATCCCACTAAATACTCCGACACTTTAGGTGCTGGCTCGGTTCGACTCATGGGTAACTTTAATGTGGATGCATTTGGCCAATACAACACCCAGCTCAATCGCCTAGTTCAGACGACGGTTGGTGGTAGCTGGCGCCCTACTATGGGTCGAAGCCTTAATTTTGGGTATCGAAATGTGTGGACCCCACCAGTGTCCGCTTCAGCAGAAAACAATATACAAGCAGCTCCAGGCGCCACAAGCACCGACCAATACAATATTTCTGGGCAGTGGCCAATAACCCGCAAGATTTCCACGCTAGGCCGCTGGGGATATGATGCTTTAACCTTAAATACCCTTAATTTACTAGCGGCTTTGGAATACAAAGAAGACTGCTGGACTGGTCGATTTGCTTACTCTCAGGTTCGCAACACCACCCAAATCACCACGACCCAAGTGCTATTCCAAATCGAATTTAGGGGATTTGGGGCCGCCGGCAGCAATCCAGTTGATATTATGAGGTTAAATGTTCCGGGATACATGCCGACCACCAAAACAATGCCGCCCTCAATTTATGAGAACTACCAATGACGTTTTGCATGAATCGCAGTATTAAATTAATCCACAATCTTATTTTGCTTGCCTTTGTTGCTCTGGCATTACCAGGCTACGCCCAATCCAATAAACCGAGCAATGTAGCGGAGAGCAAGATACGCGATATCGATGGCGTTGCTGCTGTGGTCAACACAGGTTATGTCACCCGTAAAGAAATTGATGATCGGATGGCAGCGATTGCTAAACAGGGTACTGGCGCAGCGATGCCGGATACAGAAACCTTACGTAAGCAAGTACTTGATCGCTTGATTGTAGAAAAAATTCAATTGCAAGACGCGGAGCAGAGTGGTATTAGCGTTAGCAATGCAGAGCTCGATAAAATCATTGCTGACATTGCCGCTCGAAATAAGTTAAGTATGGCTGAGTTTCGGGCAACCATTCAGAAGTCGGGATCGAGCTTTTCGCGTTACCGAGAAATGCTACGAGACGACATCATCGTGACGCGCTTTCGGGAGCGTGAGGTTGATTCGCAAATAAAGATTTCCGATGCCGAGGTCGATAATTACATTAGCGAGCGCACTCGCGCCATGAATACTTCTACAGCCAGTTCACCGGCTGTGGGCGGACAAGAAGAATTGGATGTTGCGCAAATTTTTATTCCCGTTGATACCAATGCCGGGCCTGGGACGGTTGCGGAGGCACGCAAGCAAGCCGATGCCTTGTTACGGGAGGCGCGTGGCGATGTGGATTTCTTACAGCTTGGCGCAAAGGCAGCAAAAGAAAATCCACGTATCAAGTTTCAGAATTTAGGCTATCGCACACCAGACCGATTGCCCCAGCTCTTTCTTGAGGCGGTACGCAACATCGGCCCTGGACAGCTGGCCAATACGGTAGTAAAAAGCCCAGCCGGTTTTCATGTACTGAAAGTCTTAGATCGCCGAGTAATGATGGCGGCAAGCCAGGCGCCGATTCCAGAGGCAGTGGGCGATACCACACCCAAAAATATTACGATTACTGAGACCAATGCACGCCATATCCTCTTGCGTAATCGGGCCGGACTAACGGATGCCGATGCGGAGCGTCGTTTGTCCGGATATCGCGATCAAGTGCGTGCCAAAGCAGCTGATTTTGGTGAGTTAGCAAAGAAGCATTCCGAGGATGGCTCTGCGGCTAACGGCGGCGTGCTCGGCTGGATGTCACCCGGTCAGCTGGTACCTGAATTTGAGGTCGCTATGAACCGCCTCGACATTGGTGAAGTGAGTAACCCAGTAAAAACAGAGTTTGGCTGGCACTTAATTCAAGTACTAGAGCGCCGCGATGCACAGTTAACCGTCGAAAAGCAGCGTGAATTCGCACGGGCTGCCATACGCGAACGTAAGTTTGAGCAGCTCTATCAAGATTGGCTTCGTCAATTACGCGATACAGCGACTGTGCGCATCCTTAACTTAGACAATGTCACGCGTTGATTTAGTCATTACAACGGGCGAGTCTGCTGGTATCGGCCCTGAGGTATCGGCTCAAGCAGCACTGGCATTTTTGCAAGAGCAGGCAGATGCCCACATCACATTAATTGGCGATCCAACCCTCTTTAGTGAGGGCGTAAGGCATCCACGCTTGCAGATTGAGTCAGTGAAGTTGAACAAGCCAGCTGTTTCAGGTCTGCTCGATGTAAATAATGCAGCCTATGTACTAGCTACACTTGATGCTGCAATAGCTGGGTGTCAAGCTGGGCGTTTTCAGGCTATGGTGACTGCCCCTGTGCACAAGGGCATCATCAACCAATCCGGTATCGCATTTACTGGGCACACAGAGTATCTGGCAGCCGCATGTGGAGTAGAGCGCGTAGTGATGATGCTATGCGCCAACTTACCTGCCGGCTTGATGGGTTTACAGCACGGCTTACCCTTGCGTGTCGCCCTTACCACCATCCATATGCCGCTCGCTTTAGTTTCAGCTCAGATCACCGTCAAGACGGTGCTTCAGACGATTGAAATTCTGCACGCCGGCTTGAAGAGTCAATTTGGTATTGCTCAGCCACGGATTTTGGTAGCAGGCCTCAACCCCCATGCAGGCGAAGGGGGTTATTTGGGCTCAGAAGAAAGTACTGCGATAGAACCTGCTATTGCACAGGCACAGCAAGCAGGTATTCGAGTAGAGGGACCTTTTCCGGGGGATACCCTATTTGATTTGCGTTCACTGGATCGAGTGGATGTGTATTTAGCGATGTACCACGATCAAGGCTTGGCTCCTTTTAAATTTGTGGCATTTAATAGTGGCGTGAACGTCACGCTTGGATTGCCGATTATTCGTACATCAGTAGACCATGGTACTGCACTGGATATTGCTGGTAAGGATGTAGCTGACGCGGGTAGTATGCTTGAAGCCATCCGCCTTGCATTTCAGCTTGCTCGGCATCGTAAGACTTCCATAGCCAATGCATCAGGCGCGTAAACGCTTCGGCCAAAACTTTCTGCATGATGAAGGCATCATTCATGCGATTGTGAGTTTGATTGGGCCTTCTGGTGATGCAGCCATATTAGAAATCGGCCCAGGTCTTGGGGCGCTAACTAAGCCTTTATTGGCTAATCTAGAGAGCTTGGACTTACTCGAGATCGATCGCGATTTAGTAGCTTACTGGCGCAAGCAGAATTTACCGGGCTTAACCATTACCGAGGGTGACGCCCTAAATTTTGATTTTCTGGCGTGGGCGCGTGCAAAAAAAGCCAGCGGTGCAAAACAAATCAAGGTTGTTGGTAATTTGCCCTATAACATTTCATCGCCATTGCTCTTTCATTTGGTTGATGCTGCAAGCGAAATAAATGAGCAGGTATTTATGCTGCAAGCCGAAGTGGTTGAGCGCATGGTGGCCGATGCAGGCTCATCGGAATACAGCCGCTTATCAGTCATGTTACAAGCCCGTTATCATTTAGAAAAACTTTTGGATGTGCCGCCAGAGTCATTTGATCCTCAGCCTAAAGTCAATTCTGCTGTGGTTCACATGATTCCACGCAGCAACTTCAGTGCATCCCCTACAGAGTGGCGTGCCCTTGAAAAAGTGGTTGCAGCTGCTTTTGCGCAAAGGCGCAAGATGTTGCGCACTAATTTACAGGATTACGTCGGGCGTTTGCAGCTAGAAGAGGATGAACTGACCAAGCGGGCACAAGACATCTCGGTTGCGCGCTACTTGGAGTGGGCTTCCGTCTTGGCTGCGACCTCGTAAGCACTGGGATCAATGACGCGCATTTCAGTTTCGATCCAAGATTCGACGGCGCTATTGAGTTGCCCGCCTGTTTTGCCTTCAGATGCAATCACGGGGCCAATCGAAATGATGACCAAGCCTGGATATTTTAAAAAGCGATTGCGTGGCCAAACCCGGCCCGCATTGTGCGCTACCGGAATGACCGCAGCGCCAGTAGCAGTAGCCAAGCGCGCTCCTCCCTTTAGGTAGGGCTTGTGGGATCCGACTGCAGTCCGTGTGCCCTCTGGAAAGAGCATGATCCACTTGCCTTCTTTTAGGCGTGCACGGCCCTGACTTACAACTGAAAGGGCAGAAGTCTCGCGCTTATCGCGATTAATGTGAATCATTTTGAGCGCGGCCATGACCCAACCAAAGAACGGAATCCACAGTAACTCCCGTTTGAATACATAACATAGCTGCTTTGGGAATAAAGCAATGTAAGCAATGGTTTCCCAAGCGGATTGGTGTTTACTGAGAATGATGATGGGTTGGTCAAGCGCCCCCAACATATATTCCATCCCCCGAATTTCATAGTGAATGCCGCATAGCCGTTTGAGAACCCAGAGAACGGTTTTATTCCAGCCACTCACAAAACGGTAGCGGGTTTCACTGCGCATGAACAGAAATACCGCCAAGCAAATCATTGCCCAGATCGGCGTGAACACCAGCAAGAAAAGTGCAAAGAGGGTGGATGTCAGGTAAATCATATATTCGAGGCAGATCCCAATAAGGACTTAGTAAATGCCATTAAATCAGCATGTACTACGGTACCTGCTGGCAATATACCTGCGTCCACCGTCTTTTGGCCTTTGCCAGTACGAACCAAATGGGGGCTTGCGCCTAAAACAGTAGCGGCTTCTAAGTCACGTAAGGAGTCGCCCACGATCGGCACGCCAGTCAGGGGCATGGCGGAATCTGCCTTACGGTAGCGGGATGCAATATCACGCATTAGGCCTGGCAATGGTTTGCGGCAATTGCACTGGTCTTCATCGACGTGGGGGCAAAAGAAAATACTGTCAACGCGACCACCCATGGGGGCCAATAGATCCATCATTTTTTGATGCATGGCATGCAGGTCATTGATGGTAAATAGGCCTCGTGCCAAACCCGATTGGTTAGTCGCCACCGTTACTTGATAACCGGCTTGATTGAGTTCAGCAATCGCCTCTAAGCTCCCCGGAAGGGGAATCCATTCATCAGCCGATTTAACGTACTGATCGCTGTCAATGTTAATCACGCCATCGCGGTCGAGAATAACTAATTTAGAAGCGCTTGAGCTCATGCCAAGGTGCCAAGATCGGCAACCAAATTCATCTGGTGGTGGAGTTGCTGCAATAACGCCAAGCGGTTATCGCGCAGAGCCGGATTAGGATCCATCACCATGACATCGGCAAAAAACTGATCAATCGGTTGACTCAAATCGACTAGCGTTCGAAGTAAGGGAACAAACTGGCGTTGGCCATAGGCGGAGGTAAGAAAGGGAATGGCTTTTTGCAAAGCCCCATGCAAGGCAATTTCAGCCGGCAGTATTAAAGCCGCTGCCGAGCACTGCGCTGGAATAGGCGTCGTGGTTTTTTTCAGAATATTACTGATGCGTTTATTGGCTGCGGCCAATTGGGCTGATTCGGGTAAGGCATTAAATTCCCGCACTGCACGCAGTCGATCCATTAGGTCATTGAGCTGCGCAGGTTGCTGACTCAGTACCGCATCAATTTCAGCGGTAGTAAATGGCTTACCAGCCTCGGTTTGGTCGCGTAAATAGGCACGCAAACGATCAATTACAAATACATAGATTGCAGCCGCATCAGCTTTTTCTTGGACGCCCGCTTGTTTAAACTGCCCGCGTGCCAGCTCAATGAGATCAGGCAGGCTACACGGTAAATTCTTCTCAAGTAGCAATCTGCAAACACCTAATGCATGGCGGCGCAAAGCATAAGGGTCTTTATCCCCGGTGGGAGCGAGGCCAACACCCCAGATGCCAACCAATGTTTCGAGCTTGTCAGCAATAGCCAATACCGTACCAGTCATGCTGCTAGGCAGTAGATCCCCAGCAAAGCGCGGCTGGTAGTGTTCGCTGCATGCTGCGGCCACTTCACTATCTTCGCCGTCATGCTGGGCATAGTAGCTACCCATGATGCCTTGCAGTTCTGGAAACTCGCCCACCATATCGGTAAGCAAATCGGTTTTGGCTAACTCGGCAGCGCGTGCCACTTGTTTTGGATTGACCGAAGAACCCTTGCTTTGCAAATCAGTTGCGATGGTGGTGGCGATTGCGCCAACCCGCTTAGTGCGCTCAAGCTGCGTTCCCAATTGGTTGTGGTAAACCACCTTGCCTAAATCAGCAACGCGCGATGACAGCGGCCTTTTTTGATCTTGCTGAAAGAAAAACCGCGCATCCGATAAGCGGGGGCGCACGACGCGCTCATTGCCTTGAATGATGGATTGCGGGGTGGTCGTTTCGATATTCGATACGATCAAAAAGCGATTGCGTAGCTTTCCAGCGGCATCGGTTAAGGCAAAGTACTTCTGATTGGTTTGCATCGTCAGAATTAAGCACTCTTGCGGCACCTCTAAAAATTCCGCATCAAAATGGCAGGCATATACTGAAGGCCATTCGACTAATGCCGTCACTTCATCCAGCAAATTGCTGGGCATTAAAACCGTATCACCATTAGCGGCTTTGAGGAGCTCGGCTTCTATATGGGCGCGGCGCTCATTGAAGTTCGCCATCACCTTGTTTGTGAGTAGCTGCGCAGCGTACTGATCGGCATCGCTAATTGCTAATACGCTAGGGGCTAAGAAACGGTGCCCTTCGGTTTGATTTGCAGAATCAATGCCTAGCGCATGAATCTGCAATGGCGTGCTGCCATGCAAGGTCATGATGCGATGGGCTGGGCGGGCAAATTGAACATCCTCTAAGCTTCCGTTTGCTTGCTTCACTTGGTAATGCATCATTTTCGCAATCGGTAGCGTTTGCAAGGCATGCACGAGGGCAGTCTGCACCGTGTTCTGCAAAACGGCACCACGAGCCTTCACATTTAAGTAGAGTGCTTCATTTTTATCTTGCCCCGATCGTTCCAGGCTGGCGATGTCGATATCGGGATAACCCAATGCGCTGAGTTTTTTAAGCAAGGGGGGTGTTGGTTTGCCATCGGCATCAAATGCAACGCTGACCGGTAACACTTTTTCGCGCACCGGAAAGTCGGCGGCTTTGCTCAGCACGCGGGTAATTTGTACTGCTAAACGGCGTGGGCTTGCAAAGCTAGTCGTGATTGATTCTGCAGTACTTAAGCCGGCTGCCTTTAGGGAGTCTGATAGCGATGCAGCAAATGCATCACCCAGCTTGCGAAGCGATTTTGGTGGCAGTTCTTCTGTGAATACTTCAATTAAAAGCGTTGCAGCGGAGGATGGGGAGGAAGGTGTGCTCACAATAAACCTTACGCGGTGACTTGCTGTTGGCACATTGGGAAACCCAATTGCTCACGGGATTCAAGGTATGCCTGTGCTACCAAGCGAGAGAGGGTACGAATACGGCCGATATAGGCAGCGCGCTCCGTGACGGATATAGCGCCGCGTGCATCGAGCAAGTTAAACGTATGGGCAGCTTTGAGTACCATTTCATAAGCAGGCAGGGCAAGCGGTACTTCCATCAAGCGCTTGGCTTCGCTCTCATAGTTACTGAAATTCGCAAAGAGCATTTCAGTATTGGAGTATTCAAAGTTGTAGCGCGACTGCTCCACTTCATTCTGGTGGTACACATCACCATACGTCACGCCATCGGTCCACACCAGATCGTAGACGTTCGAGCAATTTTGTAAATACATCGCGAGGCGCTCGATGCCGTAAGTAATTTCACCCAAGACGGGCTTGCAATCAATGCCGCCCACTTGTTGGAAGTAGGTAAATTGCGTCACTTCCATGCCATTGAGCCAAACTTCCCAGCCTAGGCCCCAAGCGCCTAAGGTTGGATTTTCCCAATCGTCTTCGACAAAACGAACGTCGTTTTGTTTGAGGTCTAAACCTAAGGCGCTGAGTGATCCCAAATAGAGTTCGAGAATGTCATCTGGGGCTGGTTTGAGTACAACCTGATATTGGTAGTAGTGTTGAAGGCGATTTGGATTTTCACCGTAGCGACCATCTTTGGGTCTGCGGGAGGGTTGCACATAGGCTGCTTTCCAGGGCTCTGGGCCAATGGCCCTTAAAAAAGTGGCGGTGTGCGATGTGCCTGCGCCCACTTCAAGGTCAATTGGTTGCAATAAGGCGCAGCCTTGTTTGTCCCAATAGTCTTGAAGCGTGAGAATAATTTGCTGAAATGTAAGCATAGTGAGCCAGAACCAATCGATCTAAGTGATTGATTTTACCTGCCAATTGCGGGAGTTTTCCTAAAACCGGCGCCGTTGCAGTAAGGCAAATGCCAGAAGCAAACACGCCAAACTCAAAATCGGCCAATTTCCCCAGACTACAAACGGGGTTTTGCCTGTAAAGCCTTGAACCGAAGCACCTAGGCTTGCTTGGGTCCATTGTGGCAAGGCCTGTAGCACGCGTCCATCCGGACCAATCACGGCAGTGATCCCGGTGTTGGTCGAGCGAATGCTGGGAAGTCCTGTTTCAATCGAGCGCATTTGCGATAAGCGCAATAGTTGACTGGGTGCTTGGGACTGACCAAACCAAGCGAGATTGGTCATGTTAATAAAGAGATTGACTGGAGCTTCGCTATTGCGAATTCGGCTAGCTAACTCATTACCAAAGATGTCTTCGTAGCAGATGGTGATGGCGGCACCAATACTGTCTTGACCTACGCGCTCAATTTGAAAAGGGGCTTGCATCAAATTGCCCCGGGCAAAATCGCTCATCGGAATTCG
>JBIJAM010000027.1:0-25900 GCA_044345755.1 Polynucleobacter sp.
GCGCCGGGAGGATTTTAGGGTTCCCGCCCCGCCCGACAGGGCTTTTAAGGCCTTAATTTATTTCAGTGTTGGCAAGGAAATGATTGCAGACATTGTTGATATTTCGGATAAAGGCATTCAGTTCGATCTGCGCCTCGGCGCTACCGAGCTGGAGATCGGAACCATTTGGACTAATTGCACCTTAGAGCGATTGCAGGCGCGAACCGCCAAGTTCGATCTCATCATCCGAAATGTCAGACCGAGCCTCTTAGAGGAGTCACGTATTCGGGTAGGCTGCGAGCTATATCAGCCTACACGCTTGAATTTAAATGAGTTTGCTAGCACCAGGACGGCCATCCAAAGCTCTCGAGTCAACCGTAGAATTAATTATTGGTATCAAGATGCGTCGTGGTGTTGATTTTCTGGCCCCAATTGTCACAAAACAGCAATACGACGAGTATGGCTGGCAAACTATAATCGTTCTTAATTAATCATCTATTTTGGAGTTCGGTTCCATGGGTTACGGCGCAATTGAATTAGGTCAGCTTAATATGCAAAAAGGCAAGTTTGATGTTGCCTTTGATATTTTGTACGACTGTGCGGTCAACGACCAAAATGACGATGCCGTTTTCCTGATGACCAAAATGGTGTTCGACGGAAACCTCTCCCCGGAGCACATTGAAAAATTCTACGAATTGCAAAATGGGCATACCAGCTTGGGTAATGGTTATGCGCTCTTTAATGTGGGCCTGATGCATGAGCGCGGCCTTGGCAAGGTGGCTCAAAATTACAAAATTGCAGTTGAGTACTATCAAAAAGCGATTAAAGAAGAGGTAAAAGACGCTTACTGCAATTTGGGCAATATTTTGGCTCTGGGATTGGGAATGGAGCAGGGGGTTCCAAGGGATGTAAACATGGGCATCAAATACCTTGCCGTAGGCGCTGAAGAAGGAAGCCGGCAGTGCGCTTACACCTTAGGCTCACTCTACGGTAAGGGTGAATTTATTCCGCAAGACCTCAAAAAAGCCTTCTACTATCTCTCGCTAGCAGCGCTGCAGGGCCATGACCAGGCAAAGCGAGTACTGCATATTTTTGTACATAGCCACAAAGAAAACTACGACGAAGAGATGACGGCTGCGGAGTTGCAGTTTGGCAAGATTCAAAACTTACGCATGCTGTATAAGTGCATGTAAGCGGCTGGCAATTGAGGTCGGTTTGACTTCATAATCGCAGCCTGCTGTAGTAATCCACGCCTTTGATTGGTCTTCCATGCAGTTTGATAACTCGCGCTTAGATATTGCCACCTTAAACCTCAGAAAGGGCAGGTACGCTGCTGCTTTCGAGATTTTCTTTGAGCTCGCGGTAAACGATTTCGATCAAGAGGCGCAGTTTGCTTTAACCAAGATGTGCTTTGATGGACACCTAGATCCTGAGCAAATCAATAAACTATTTACTTGGGTGAACTCCAACAGCAGCCTCGGTAATGGCTACGCCCACTTTAATGTGGGCCTGATGCACGAGCGCGGTATGGGGGAGATTAAACAGGATTACAAGACTGCAATTGAGTATTACGAGAAGGCAATTAAAGAAGAGGTGCACGACGCCTATTGCAATCTGGGCAATATATACGCACTCGGCCTGGGCGAAGAGCAGGGTATTCCAAGGGATATTTTCAAGGGCATTGGGTATTTAACGGAAGGCGCCCAAGAAGGGAGTCGCCAAGCTGCATATACCTTGGGCTGCTTGTATGAGAAGGGGGAGTACATCCCTCAGGACCATAAAAAAGCCTGCTACTACTTGGTGCTCGCTACCTTACAAAAGCATGACCAAGCCCATCGGGTCTTGATTATGTTCCAGCACGCGAACAAAGGAAATTACGATCCCGAATTTGATGCTGCTGAGGCGCAACATGGAAAAATTCAGAACATGCGCAAACTGTATCGCTGCCTGTAAAGGGCTTACGAAAACCAATACTAGGATTTGAGCTTGGCCCGAATGCGAATCATCCCTTGCGTATGAATTTGACTAATGCGGCCCGGAGTAATGTTCATCACCTGCGCAATTTCTCGGTAAGAAAGGTCTTCTTGATAGTGAAGACCGAATACCAAGCGTTCATTTTCAGGCAAGCCCTCTAGGATCACCGCGATGCGTTCGGCGAGCTGACTCATGGCAACCGCACGCATTGGATCCGAGTCCATGGCATCGGTGGGCAATAGATCATCGGATAGGTCATCGAGGGGCATCAGGTGCACCATGTTGGCCATGATGGCGTGGTATGCCTCGATGGTGATTTCAGCGCCCAGCGCAATTTCTTTTTCAGATGGGTGACGGCCTAAGTTTTGCTCCAGTTTGCGCGTAACCTTCTCAATGCCCTCAAGCTCGTCCCGCTGATTGCGGGGGAGGATGTCATTTTTTCGGCAGGAATCATAAATAGCACCCCGAATGCGGGTACGGGCATAGGCCTCAAAGGCAAGGTTGGCTTGCGGTTCATATCGATTGAGGGCGTCCAAAAGACCAGTCAGTCCTTCTTGGATCAGGTCATCGACCTCGACGTTGGGCGGCAGTCGCGAGCAAATTTGATGGGCAATTCGCTTGACCAGGGGCAAATGCTGCTCGATTGCTTGATTAATGTCGATCGACTGGGCGTAGGCGGATGGCTTCAATCACAACTCATTTTGTGGGGGGCACTTCATTCTATGCGACTTAGCTTGTGATTCGTGCAGAGATCGCCTTAAAAAATCCCATGGGCAACACAAACTCATGTGACTCGCCTTTGCTTACCGGACTCCAGGTTAAATCATCGGGATCCACTTCGACGCGCTCCGCAGTAAAGGCCTTAATCCAACCAATGAAATCCAGGGGCTGCTCCAGTGCAGACAGCGAGGCGGTATGGAGTTTTTCAAACGCCTCTGCACCGGCAGCTTCATCTTCTCCTCCGACGATCAAGATCGAGAGCGGCTCATCGACTTGCAAAATCGCCATTTGACGAATGAGGACCATGGCTTTCTTGAGGGAATCGTGGTCGCTTGCCGTAACCAGAATGCGCTTAATGTTACTGCCGTAATACGAAACGATATTGGCTTGCGGGTCAATCGTGGGAAAAATGATGTAGTCAATATCAATCTCATGGTTGACTAAGCGTTGATCCAGTTGTGGGTATTTGGCGAAGCGGTGTGTCACCTCAGGACGCAGCTTAACGCTGGTTGCATACCAAAAATTCTCTTCAACTGCTTTAATGCTTCTGGGTAAGTCGATCGAGCTGGTAAACACTTGTCCTAAGTCATACCGAATGGGGTATAAAAAACCAGACATGGTTTTACGATCCGACAGCGCAATCTCATCAATCAGAAGTACTTTATGCCCCAAGTGCTTTACATTCTGCGCGGTGCTATGACCTAGGTGAATGGTTGAGTCGGCATCCAGGGTGCTCGCAATGCAAATCACCCGCGCCAACTCGGCACCAAAGATATTGCGTAAGCCCGCTGCTTGGTCTGTACTGATGCCGGCTGCTGTGCTCATGGATTCACTTTGCGAATCCAGTCGCCCAAGTGATCTGAAAGCAGCGCCGGTACTTGTTCGTCGGTAATCGAGAATGTTTCAGAGAAGGCGCGCACGGCCATGGCGCGGTGACTCAAGTAATTAATATCCGGCTGGCTGAGATCCTCTGGAACGCGTTGTCCATTGGAAACAAAGAGCACAGATAAATCATGGCGAATGACGCTATCAATCACGGGAGCGAGATGGGCAGCTTCATCAATTTTGGTAATGATCACTGAATCGAGTTTCTCGCCATTGGCATTGAGCATCGCTTGGTTATGCAGATTAATGACCTCTTCCTGGGTACGCAAATCGGTTGTGGAGCTCATGACTAAAATGCGCTTTGTTTTATTTGAGCCATGTTGCAGCAGGAGGGACTGCTCAATCATTAAGGTATCGCGCTGACTGACTCCGGCGGTGTCTAGAATCACGATCTTCCGATTGGAAAACTCCTTAAGCTTTGCAGCCAAATCCTCGCTATCCCGAACGGCAGTGAGTGAGAGGCCCAAGATTTTGGCAAAGGTTTTGAGTTGCTCCTGGGCGCCAATACGGTAGGTATCGGTTGTGAGGAGGGCGACTTGATTGCGGCCGTAACGCAATACGCAGCGCGCCGCAATCTTGGCAACGGTAGTGGTTTTACCAACACCAGTTGGGCCAATAAATGCGAATATACCGCCGCGATCAAAAATATCAAATGCATGGGATGTCTTAATCATGCACTTGACTTGCTCACGGGCATTTTTGATGAGGGCGGGAACGCTCAGATCTTCCGGCAGTTTGTGCGCAATTTCAGCGCACAGCTTTGGCGAAAAGCCGCTGTTCAGCAGGTGCTTCACAATTTCGGTAACGTGCTTATTTTCCTGCTGAATGCTGCCCCAAAAATTACTGGCAACATGGGATTGCAGTAGGTACTTCACTTCACTGATTTCGGTTAAGAGTTTTTCGACCTTGGGTGAATTGGCCGATTCAAACCCACTCAGGCTGGTTGCTACGGGCGGTACGCTTGGGGTGCTGGGAGCAGCAGAGGCAACTGCTTGTTGCAACACTGCTTCGGAATTACGATGCGCTTGCGCGGCGTTCTGCGCAGCTACCTTGGCGGCGTTGAGTGCTGCAAGATCCTGAGCAGCTTTTGCGTTTGCAGCGGCAGAGGCATTAAAGATCGCATCATTATTAGAGGGGTTGATTACGCTACTGTCGTTGCGGTGAATGCGCTCAACATCATTAAATGAGGTTGGCAAAAACGCTTCGGAGCCGGGCGCGCGAATGGGGCGACCTGCTCTGGCTGGGTTACGCCTGAGGCTGCCCACAGGAATGTCGTTGCGCAATTTTGGCTCGGGACTCTGTACGCGGCGGGCAAGCGCATTCTCAAATTTATCGGAAAGCCCAGATTGGGCCATGGACCGCTCTGAAAATGGACTGACATCCGCACTAAATGCTTCGGCTGATTCGGAGTGACTGGATAAATTGGCTAAGTCTTGCGAGGTGATGGCAATGATCTCGACGCCTTGATCGGTGTCTTTCGTGGAGAGCACCATAGCATCCGAACCCAATTCAGTGCGAATCAACTTTAATGCTTCGGCAGTATTGGCTGCGATGAATTTTTGAGGGCCCATGCTTTAACTCCGGAGTAGATCTCTTTAATGGTGATTTTAGGGGTTTTTGCCCGTTTGGGAACAAAGAACTTTGAAGTAAGCGAGATTGGCGGTAGGTGGCAATTCGCTTAAGGCCAGCACGATCGCCTGGGGGCAGACTCGGCGCGCTATTCGGGAGATGGTGGTGCGGGTGCGGGTGCCGCTCACGATCACGGGGGGCAGGTTTTGGTTCTCCATTTCCTGGACCCCCAGAATGACCTCTTCACCAAACATGCGTGCCAATGAGGGCTCAATTAGCCCATCGGGCGCAATGGCACCGGCGCCAATGGATTGCTCAATTAATCGTTCAAATTCCGGCTGAATTCCGAGAACCTGGTAATTGTTGCCATCGCCTAGGGTGTCTTGAACAATGGTGCGGCGCAGTGCATACCGAATGTGCGGCAGGATTTCCAATGGGTCATTGAGTTTGCCGGCGAACTCGCTGGAGATCTCCAAAATGGTGCGCAGGTCTTTGATCGGCACATTTTCTTCAAGCAATAGCTGCAATGTGCGTTGCAACTGGGCCACAGTCACAATCTTTGGAATCACATCCTCAACCAGCTTGGGGTAGCTCATCTTGAAATGATCAAGTAAGTCTTGCGTTTCTTGGCGACCCAACAGTTCAGCAGCGTGTTGGTGAATGAGGTGATCCAGGTGAGTAGTAATGACCACCGCAGGCTCAACCACGGTATAGCCTTTAGCGATTGCTTCATCGCGCATATTGCGCTCAATCCACACTGCGGGCATACCAAAGGTCGGGTCTTTGACTTCAATGCCTGGAATTTTTTCAGTCCCACTTTGCTGAATGGCGAGTAAGCGATCGGGTAAGCACTGGCCCCGGCCAATTTCTGCGCCGTAGAGCAAGATGCGATACGTTTCAGCATTGAGTTGCAAGTTATCCCGAATGTGTACCGACGGAATCAAGAAGCCGACTTGGGTCACAAACTTACGCCGAATGGCTTTAATGCGTTTGATCAGATCGCTCTCATCGCCCTTATCCACCAGGGGAATCAAGCGATAGGCCAACTCCAGGCAAAGCGGCTCAACGATCGGCACGTCTTTCCATTCCAGTTCTTCATTCACCACCGGTTTGGCAGAGGCAATTTTGGCCTCTGCCGTCCTGCGCTTAATGCGTTGGTGGGTTAAATAGGCAAGGCCCCCAAAGAGCAGAGCAAAGCTAAGGAATATGAGATGCGGCATGCCGGGCAAAATACCCAAAATACCCATCACAGCAGCCACGACGCCCAAGGCACTGCTATTGGCTTCAAATTGCTTAGAGACCTGCCCTGAAAAATCATCTTCGGTCGCAACGCGGGTGACCAAGATACCCGCCGCCGTTGAAATGATCAGCGCCGGAATTTGTGCAACCAGGCCATCCCCAATCGTGAGCGATGCAAATACTGCCAGGGCTTTACCAAATTCCATGTCGTGCTGCAGCACGCCAATCATCACACCGCCGATCAGGTTGATCACCAAAATCATGATGCCGGCAATGGCGTCGCCCCGAACGAACTTAGAGGCACCATCCATGGAACCGAAAAAGTCTGCTTCTTGGGCAACATTGGCGCGACGGGCTTTGGCTTCATCTTGCTGGATCAAGCCCGCATTGAGATCAGCGTCAATCGCCATTTGCTTGCCGGGCATCGAATCCAAAGCAAAGCGGGCAGATACTTCAGCCACACGGCCAGAACCTTTGGTGATCACCACGAAATTGATGATGGTGATCACAATAAAGATCACGATACCCACGGCATAATTGCCGCCAATCAAAAACACGCCAAAGGCCTCAATTACCTTGCCGGCTGCATCCGTGCCTTTATGGCCTTCCATCAGCACAATGCGGGTTGAGGCCACGTTTAGCGATAAGCGCAGTAAGGTGGTAAGAAGCAGTACGGTCGGAAAGGCAACGAAATCATTAAAACTCTTGATGTTGATCGCCGTAAACAGAACAATGATCGAGAGCGCAATATTGAAGGTAAAAAGCACATCGAGCAGAAACGCTGGCAAGGGCACCAGCATCATGACCAGTACTAACAGTACCAATATCGGGATGGCGCCTTGTGCCGATGGGCTCGGCAATCGTGCGGTGTCAAAACCCAATATTTTCATGCGTATCGGTCTATTGCCTGATCAAAAAAGGAATAAATCGCCAAAAAACGGCGCTAAATCAGTAAGCACTAACCTATATCTAGTGATTAGCGCCCCAATAGACACTAAATATACTGTAGTTCAGGGGAAAAAACAGCAAAAATGGCAAAAATTGCCGCACTTTTGGATAAAAATTGCCCCGTAAATGAAAATTGCATTTTTACCTCAATTTTTGGACTTTTAAGGCCATCTTTAGGGCATCTTTAAGGTCGCGCGTAGATCCTTTTAGGCATCCTCAATCTAAAGAGTTCACCCCTTTTAGCCGTTAGCTTTCTTGAAGCTAAATCTGAATTTTTCAGGTTTTAGCTAATAAAAAGGGCTTTTGGGTGGCAATTTCTTCAACGACCGCTGTTAGCAATTCAGCAATCGACGTGGCTACTGTCGTCTCCGGTCTTATGGCTTTGGAGCAAAGGCCCTTGGATGCCATTAATAAAAAAATTGCAGCAAAAGAGTTGGTTATTAGTGAATTGGGTGTCGTTAAAACCAAGGTTGCCAGTTTGCTTGGGGCTCTAAAGACCTTTGAAGACCCGAATACTTATATTAATACCAGCGTTCAAAGCGACAATACGGCTGTTTTAAATGCCACCGGTAGTAGTACTGCCCAGGTTGGCAGTTATGTTGTCAGTGTCGATCAGGTTGCAAAGGCTACTCTGTACAACATTGCAGGATTTTCCAGTGCAAGCGCTACCCTAAACACCAATTCCAGTGCCGGCTTTCAGTTGACTGTGGGTAACACGACTTATAGTACCGATGGCAGTAAATCAGTAGATGGCATCGTCACAGCCAATGCCATTGCAGCAATAGGCGCAAGCCCCACTGCACAGGCGCTTGAAGATTGGATTAACGGGCTAAGTTCAGTAACGCAAATATCAGCCAACCTCTCCAAGATGGATGACAACCAATATGCTCTATTTATCAGAGGGGATAGAGAGGGGGATGGCTACGACTTTTCGGTCTCGGGTTTGCAAACCGATGTATCCATTGCAGGATTCTCCAGTGAGAATGATCTAGTCAGTTTAGATGCCGTTAATGGATTTCAACTAACGGTTGATGGGGTGACTTACAAGACTAGCGGTACCGGTGCCAATGTGAGCGCGATTACTGGTACTGGTACTAATGGCGTCATTTTATTAAAAGACATCGTTTCCTGGATTCAAGGCATTTCTGCAGACAATGACCTTAATTTACTGCCTAGGGTTCTGCAAAATGGAGACCTGGCGACGCTTTTTATTGCTCAGGAAGTTGAAAACGCTTCAGCTATTAGCGTTGCCGGGATTAGCGCTAGCTCTGTATATCCCATATTACTTTCAAGTACGCAAGCGCAGGGTGATGAAACTGCACTATTTACCTTTTCCGATCTCAAGCAGGGCGATAGTTTGACCATTGCCGGCTTAACGATGGTTGCAAAACAGGATTTAACAAGTAGTCAGGCAGCCACCGCATTTAACACGATGCGCGATGGCGCGACAACTAACGCGGTTAGTAGTATTAGCAATGGTAGTCGCTCTGATGCCAAAACAGGCAAAGCAACGATTGAGATTAGCAACGTTAATCTACCAACGAGTGCGGGCACCTATAAGTTAACGAGCTTAGGGGATGTACTCACGATGACAAAGTATGTCGATGGTGCCGTCAGCACAACAGCATCCATCCAAATTGCTACCAGTGGTGTCAGTGACGCTGCATCAAGTCCACCAAAAGTACTATTTCAAAGTTTATTGAATGGTCAAACCGATCTTAATTTTGGAGCGCTAGGATCATTTAGGGTTAATACAGTTCTGGCTGCAACGTCAGCCGAAACGGCCACCGAGATCGCTAGCAAGATACTCAATGCAGTTGATTTAGCGGGACAAGTGACTGCAAATGCATGGGTTTCCGTTCCAGATGCGGATTGGGCAAATGATGCAAAGACGAGTCTCGGTTTTCCAGATACGCGGAATATGAAAGCGGTCATCACGACTACGGGATCAACCAAAATACGCATTGCTGCCAGTACTACTGATGGGTTAAGGGAAGTGCCGGGCTATGCCGTCAAAACTAGCATGGACGATGGATTGGTTACAGAGATGGCATTTACTGGCACTGCAGCGCAACTGAGCGCGGCCCTCAAAACATTGGAAGCCAATAGCCCAGATGGACTGGGAAAAGTCTCTGTACATATTGTCCCTGCAGCTATATCGGTTAGGGTGGACTCCGTAACAGGAGGGATTTCTTACTATAAGACGGGATTGGGAGACGCTACAGCAGATCGCGCAAGGACTGATGCAAAGAGCGCTGCCAACCAAATTATTGCATCGGGCGGCACTTTAACTGGCTATCTCACCAATATTACAAGCTCAGAAGAAATGGCATTTATTCAGGCAAAAGGTTTACGCTCAAGTGCTTGGATTGGTTTAAGTGACCAGACGGTTGAAGGCCAGTGGCGATGGTTAGACGGACCAGAGGCGGGGTCGCTTTCAACCTATTTTAATTGGGTCAACAACTCGCCGGCCAATACAGCAAGTGATAATTATGTGATATTGAATTCTGTTTATAAGTGGGATGATATTGCGCGCACCCGAGTTAATAATTCTCTGGTTGAATACAATGCTGCTGCTAATTCCACATTACTTCGAAGGGAGTTCAACCTTCCTTCACCAGGTGTCACCACTGTAAATAGCGGAAGTGACCCCGATGTTCTCAGTGCACTCAATTACGCCGACTTTAGCGGCTCCGTCTCTGGCTACATAACGAGCTTAAATGGAAGTCAGCTTACATTCACATCTACTCAGCCCCTTACCAATATCACGCCGAATATTAGCTACTCATTTACAGCTGCATCTGGATCGCCTACTGTATTTTCTGCGCCCGTGATTACTGATGGTGGTTCGGGCCTTTTGACTGATGCCCAATTGCAATTTCCTCCTGGCGGCCTCAAATTAGGGGATTCAGTTACAGTTGCCGGCTTACGTTTTACTGCGGGCCGCACTATTACTGCGGGTGAAGTTACTAGTGCTTTTGCCAACTTAGTAAATGGCGCAACTACTGGCGCGGGCTCATCTTATGGAAGCTATTTTGGAGCCTTGGCAGGCTTTAGTTCTGGTGAGGTAGTGGATGGTAATCAAGTTGTATTCACGCAAATTCCCTCCGGTACTCAAACCTCAATTGACAGATCCTCAAGCATTGCTAAAGCAATCGTGGGCACTGGATTAACAGTTGATAAGTATTCCACTGCCCAAAATGCTATTTTTACTGTGGGTGATACGTCGTATTCAAAAACGAGCAATACGATTAGCGATGCGATTACTGGCGTTACTTTTTCCTTAATGGAAGAGGGCGAAGCCAATATTCTGGTTGAGCTTGGAGAAGATAAATCAGAAGAGACAATCAAAGGCTTGATGACTGCCTACAACGATTTGATCAAGTCCGCCAATGCGATGACTGCTAATTCATCAAATTCACTTAAGCCCGGAGCTTTTGCTAATACCCCAACGAGCCTATCTTTTATTTCTGACATTAAGCGAAAAGTTGTAGATGGCGCAAGATATGACATCGGCAAAATAGATTCATCTGGTCAGCCTTATCGACTTAGTCTGGCATCTTTAGGATTGGAATATCAATTAGATGGCACATTGGCTTTTAATCGGGCTAGCCTGCTAACCGCACAGTCATCAGGATTACGTGAAAAGCTATTAAGTGGATTGAAAGTTGGGTATCAAAGTAGCACAGACAATCTATCTAACATATTAGAAGGCCATTTAAGCTCAATTAGTTCCCTTGTGTACCAAACAAGTGAAAGCACTCAATCCGTGGCTAGCCTTAATAAGGAAAAGGATCTCATTGAGGATCGGTTAGAAAAGATCCAAGCGGGCTATATTGTTCAATACTCCAACTTAAACAAGCTGCTTTTCCAGCTTAATTCCACTAGCACCAGCCTAAGAAGTGCTCTGGATGGCCTTACAAATATGAATTCGAAATAGTAGTCATTCAGAGTTACCGACCAGCCCAGGGTTTAAGTCGAAGAAAGCACTTTTATTTCGCAGCAAGTCCTTGCTGAGCAGCAACAAGGCGACATTCGCGTCTCAGGTGACAATTTCCCAGGGCCCCAATGAATCCAATAGTAAATAGATAGCCGAATAGCCCTAATTCGTTTAATTGGCCTAGATGGCGGTAGGACGGGACCCTAATCTACGATTAGGGGATCGGGTCAAAGGATCAAATAAGCCTCATTCCAGGCTAAATATGCCGTTTTTAGAGGCAGTAATCCAATGGATTCCATTGCAACAACCCCTTTTTATTTCCAATTAAATCAATTACTTAAGTAAAAATTGGTACATTACAGCAGAAGAATACTGAATTGGTCTAAACAGTTCCCCAGATCAAGCCGTTAAGTAATTTACAGGGGAACGAAACAAAGTTGGATGCTCCCTTAACAGTTCAACTAAGGAGATTTACATGAGTACAGTAATCAACACCAACTTGGCTTCTCTGTATGCCCAGAATAATTTAAGCAATGCCCAAAACAACCTCGCGCAATCAGTGCAACGCTTGTCTTCGGGTTTGCGTATCAATAGCGCAAAAGACGATGCGGCTGGTTTAGCAATTTCCCAAAACATGCAAGGCCAAATTAACAGCGTTAACCAGTCCGTACGAAACCTAAGCGATGCAACTAACTTAGTGCAAGTTGCTGATTCTTCTATGGCTACAATTCAAGATATGCTTTTGCGTATCAAGCAGCTAGCCACTCAAGGTTACGATGGTTCACTATCTAATGCTCAAAAAATGAACGTTGTGGATGAGATTAATCAGTTAAATACTGAGATCAACAACACCGCTACCCGTACCAAATTTAACGGCAACTCGTTAATTAATGTAACCACTGGAGTTACTGGAGGATCACTTACAAATGGTGAGGTGGTTGGCGTTACTGGTACTGTAACTAACCTGAAATCATCAGGCGCCCTAGCAGAGACATACAATATCACTGATGATGGCGTAAATATTACTATTACGGGAGCTACTAGTCTGAAGGCTCAAACTAAAGCAATCCTTGTCGGAACTAACGGAGGAAGGCAGGATTTTAACTTTGATACTTTAGGCATATCTTTTACGCTTGAGCACTCTGGCACTACTGTTGCAGCAACTGCTGCAGCCTCCTTTGATGGCCTTAATATAATTGTTGGAGGTAGTAATCCTTCATTAGACTTCCAGGCTGGATCTGATACAGGACTGAGTAATTTGATTTCCTATCAGACAATTAACATCCAAACAACGGCTGGAACCGGTTCCCTGGCTGGTATGACGCAGCTAGGTACATCGATTGCAACAGCACGCGCTCTAACTGTAAATAGCACAACCGTTGAATGGGCTAATGCTTTTAATGATCTCGGAACAAAAGTTGATACTGCAATCAATACTACGTCTGATGAGCGCTCAAAAATGGGTGCCTTGATGAATAGAATTAACTACATTAGCACTAACTTGCAATCACAAAGCACCAACTTGCAAAGTTCTAAATCATCAATTATTGATACTGACTTCGCTGCAGAAACTGCAAAGTTGACAAAGGGTCAGATCATGCAACAAGCAGCAACAGCGATGTTGGCACAGGCTAACCAGATGCCAAACGTTGTTCTGTCATTGTTGAAGTAATTAGTATAGGATTAATGCAAAGTCTGGAGAAATTCAGTCTTTGCATTTTGTGATTTCAGAAGGAGAGACATATGAGTCAAGTCGCCGCATTAAATAATTCCCCTGCTTCTTCAGGTGCGGGAGTAATGCCATCGGCTACTTCTGTGCCTGACCGTGCCCCTATTAAGCAAGTTCGTTCTGATGCTGAAGTGGTGGCAGTTGCTGCTAGTACAGAGATTAAGCCGTCAAACGTAGCCGAATCTTCGGCTCCCACGCGTGAGGTGGTTGCTAAAGCTGCTGAACAAATCCAGAGCTTTGTAAGTTCAATGGGCCGCAATTTGGATTTTTCTGTGGACAGCACAACGGGATACCATGTGGTTCGGGTAACAAACCCAGAAACAGGTGAAGTAGTGCGTCAACTGCCTACGGAGGAGTTGATTCGGATCGCCAAAAGTTTTGAGCAACTCAATGCTGCTTTAGTGCACCAGCGAGCCTAGTTCTGCAGATATGTGCCAATCAACAAATTGGCACATATTTTGCATGTCCCTAGTACTAATTCAATAAATTAAGCGGGCTTAGGGAAAGAAAATGGCAGTTAGCAGCGCAACCTCAACCTCAAATATCGACGTTGCTGGCATTGTCGAGCAACTCATGACGGTTGAAAACCGTCCTTTAGATGTTCTAAAAGCAAAAATTACCCAGCAAAATACCGTCATTAGTGATTTGGGCGTTATTAAGGGCAAGGTTAGTACGTTCCAAGAAGCACTTCGGGCCTTTCAGGATCCCACCACATTTAATAGCGCAACAGGAAGCAGCACGAATGCCTCAGTGGTTGGCGTGCTTGCCTCAAATGGTGCCATTAAAGGCAACTATTCTGTCAGTGTGAATGCGGTGGCGCTTGCCACGAAAGCAACTGTTAGTGGATATACCTCGGCAACTACATCGGCCGGTATTGATGCGGGAGCTGGTTTTGCCATCACCATCGGAACTACAACATACAACACCAAGGGCACTCCAGCCGGTACAGCGGTTATTGGAGCAAATCCAACGGTAACAGATTTAAAGAATTGGATCAATGCATTGGGCGAGGATGTCAGTGCAAGTGTGGTTCAAACAACCGCCAATCAGTATTCATTAATGATTCAGGGTACAAAGACTGGAATCGATAACGCGGTAACGTATACAGGTCTCACATCCCCTGGAGCAATCTCTACTATTGCCGCGCAAGATGCGAGCTTTAGTATTGATGGCATTGCCTTCACCAGAAGCACAAATTCCGTCAGCGATATTCTAAATGGCGTTACTCTAAACTTAGTGAAGAGTTCGGAAACTGCCCAGACGATTTCGATTACTAAGGGTGCTGATATCTCTAGCGCTGCAATTAATACTTTAATTACGGCGTATAACGACCTAATGAGCAGTTATAAAGAAATGACTGCAAATTCAAGTAATTCCTCAAAGCCAGGGACATTTGCGAACTCCCCGACCGCTTTATCGTTTATTAATCAGATAAAAGCCTCTTTCGCTAAAGGGATTAGCTATACCGAAGGCGGAACATTAAAAACCATGAGCCTGAGTACGCTCGGAATTGATTTACAGTTAGACGGCACCGCAAAATTCAACTCAACAAACTTTGCCACAGCAAGTGCAAATGGACTGCAAGACGTTTTAGCATTGGGTGTTGCTGCTGGGTATATCGATGGCAGCAATAACCTCAATACATTCTTAACGGCTCAAGTAAAAACGGGCGGCGCCCTGGATTTACAAATTCAGTCGGAAAATAATTCAGTTCGAAATTTGACCAAGCGTCAAGACGACTTACAGACACGCCTCAATTCGGTTCAGAATAATTTGATTTCGCAGTATTCGGCACTAAATGCTTTGCTCTTTCAGTTAAATAACACCAGTACCGCCTTGACTAGCGCCTTAGATGCCCTGACCAATAGTCAGAGCAATAATTAATTTTTGAGAAAGTGATCGGTATCCATATGGTTTCTAAATCTGCACGCGCATATGCCGCAACCGATACCTTGACTGGTGTGAGTGGTTCTGATCCGGGCCAGCTGATTGTGCTGGTCTACGAGCGTACATTCGATCACCTGAAGTTAGCAAAAAAAGCACTTGAGTCTGGCGATTATGGGATTGAGCCATTTACCAAGGCGCACGATTTGATTCAACAAGGACTGCTGGCCTGTTTAGACTTCAAAACCGGCGGCGATGTCGCTCAAAGTTTAGGTGCTATCTATGAGTGGTCTTTGCGTGAGATTTTGAATGCGCGCCTGACCAAATCGCCCGCAAAAGTGCAAGAGGTTTTGGATGTGTTGGCGCCCCTATATGAGGCATGGTTAGCCTTGGCGCCTAAAGAGTCGATACCTTCCTTGCGCCTTGTTCAGGGCGCTGGCGAGACTGAATCGCGCGCGGTCAATTATTAAATAACCCTTCTTTTGATGGTGTTTGGTTTTTTGCTAATAAGGTATTAAAGTAATAAGACCCTTTACTTAAAGAGGATTGAGTATGGCCATACCAATTCCCTCGAATTCACCGATTAGTCCGATGGTCGATCACCAGCGGAATGATCTGATTGTCCCTCCCGCAGCCCCCGCTGTTGTAGAAAGCCTCGGCGCCATTGATCCCCGAGTGGCATTGAAGATGGCTTTGCCAGTAGTTAACAATCCGACTAGCGCGCGCTTGCAAGATGTATTGCAAAATGCAGCCGGTAGAAGCGCCTCTGGAATTGCTTCTGAACCCAATGTTGATCAGGCGGTATTCCTGCAGCTTTCCACCATGACGGGTGACTTGGCTGAGGCTGCTGGCAATCCAAACCAAGCCCGCACTGTCAGCTTGCTGTCACAAAGCCTTGCGCGCATGGATACCTTGGGCGGCGCTGCCCTAGGGCAATTGCTCTCCGATATCTTGGCAGTAGAGGTGCCTGAGTTAGGTAAGTCAGTCGTAACCGATGCCAAGGGCGCGCTTGCGCAAAACGCCGTGGTGAATTGGCCCGGCACTACCAATACAAATCCTCTAGTCAATGCAGCAGACCCTAAATTGGCAATGACTGTGCTCTATCAAAACTTACAGAGCTCCGGAATATTTGCGGCAGATCAATTAAGGCGCTTACTTTTTCCTGCCAGTGAGGATGATGGCAAGCCCTTAGCTACTGCCGGAAGTGTTGAGTCTGAGAGTGCTAAGTTGCTTGGGCAGATTGCGACAGACTCTGCTGCAGTGAAGGATTCCGTAAAGCTGTTATTACGCGGTGATTTGCTGTGGCAAGGGCAACTAATGCCAAATGTGCAAGGGCGCATATATCGCGAGGATGCTTGGGAATCTGATCCAGAACAGCCGGGGCAATTGCAAAAAGGCAGCCGCATTACGATGGAAGTGAACTTGCCTAATTTAGGCCCATTCAAAGTAGTTGGCACTCAGTTTGGCGATAGCGTTCATGTCGCCGTTGAGGGCGCGCCGGAAGCGCAAAGCACATTGGCAAGTTCATTTGCAAGTTTGTTGGAGCAAATGCGAACGCAGGTAGATCCAGATGCCAAGGTTAGCCTTAAGGGCGGAGGCACTCTTGGCGCTTGATAAGAAAACCCGCAAAGCCGTTGCTCTTGCTTATGAAATCAATAGTGCTGCGCCGCGCATTACTGGTCAAGGTGAAGGCTTCGTGGCCGATGCGATCTTGGCCAAAGCCAAGGAAATGGGCATACCCACCAGAACCGAGCCGGAGCTCGTGGAGTTTTTAATGCAACTCAAACTCAATGAATTAGTGCCGCCTAAACTGTATGCCGCTGTGGCAGAAGTGCTAGCGTGGGCCTATGAGACTGATGGCAAGGTGATACCCAAGCCAGAGAATATAGCCGATAGGTAGAGTTAAATTGCCTTGCCGAGCAGAAAGCTAATCTCCGCAAAAAATGCGGAGATTAGACCGCCTATTCTCCGCAAACGCAATTATTCATCGCATTTTTTGCGGAGAATAGATTCTGCGGGCACAAAAAAGCCCAGATAAACTGGGCTTTGGCTAAATACGGTGTTGCTAGCAGTTCAGGCAATTACACCTGGAGGTTAGTCACTTCTTTATAGGCGTCAACTAGGCGATTGCGCACAGCAATCATGCCTTGCAGCGATAAATTGGCTTTTTGCAAGGAAACAATGACATCTTCTAGCGAAGTGTCAGATGCGCCGAGGGTAAAGGACTGGGCCTTGGCTTGGGCGCTATTTTGAGCGGTATTGACGTTCTCAATGGCGTTCTTAAGCACAGCCGAGAAATCCACCCGATTTGGATCTTGGGTGTCGGTAGTTACAGGCTTGCCACTGGCTGCAGCAGCTAAAGCCTGCATCCGGGTAACCATGGAATCTACGTTCGGTGTGTTCATGTATCCAATTATCTAACAAAATCAATCAATAAGGAAGCCAGCTTCTTTATAAGACTTCAGCTTGTAGCGCAATGCTCTAGCGGATATTCCTAATATTTCTACGGCTTTTGTTCTGTTTCCATTTACTTCGGCCAATACCTTGAGGATGTGCTCACGCTCAACCGACCCAATGTCTTGGCCTATTTCACTCTTAGATAATGCAATTTCTGTGCCATTTTGGTGCACTGCGCTGCTTAAATCGGGATTTATTAGCTCTTTTGGACGGTGGTCTAGGAGACCAGGGTGGGTTAGCTGGGAATCGTCCAGCTCTAAATCTTCTGCATAGATTTGATCGCCATCGGCCAATAACACCGCCCGCTGGATGATGTTCTCCAGTTCCCGTACATTGCCGGGCCAAGGGTATTTTTGCAGCAGTGCTTTCGCGGCAGTGCTGAGCGTCAGCGAGTCACGACCGATGTTCATGCTGTAGCGCTTTAGAAAAAACTCAGCCAAGGGAATAATGTCGAGCGGGCGATTGCGTAATTCTAAAACGTGAATTGGGAATACGTTTAAGCGAAAGTACAGATCCTCGCGGAACTTGCCTGCCTTGACTTGCTCTTGCAGATTTAAATTGGTGGCTGCGATGATGCGCACATCTGCTTGAATCGATTCGGTTGAGCCAATCCGCTCAATCATTTTGTCTTGTAATACGCGTAGTAGTTTGGCTTGCAGCGGTGCTGGCATTTCGCCGATTTCATCTAAAAAGAGGGTGCCTTTGTGGGCTTGCTCAAACTTACCGGCTTGGGATTTGGTTGCGCCAGTGAACGAGCCTTTCTCATGACCAAACAAAATCGACTCCAGCAAGGTCTCTGGAATAGCGGCGCAATTGATGGCGACATAAGGCCCTTTGGCGCGCTTGGAGGTTTTATGAATGTGATGCGCAATCACTTCTTTGCCAGCGCCTGATTCACCGGTGACTAAAACACTGGTGTCGGTGGCGGCCACCCGTTCGCAGCGCGTGAAGGTAGCAATGCTTTGGGGGTCTACAGCAATCACGCTATGTTCGGCAGAGCGAATTTGCGAGCCCACTTCCTTGGTTTTAGGAGCAGTTTCTATTGATGCAATTGCTTCGTTGGAGTCGGCTTTTGGCCCCTCGGGTGGGTGATAGCGGGAAATAATTTCGATTAACTGTTGCGGCACAAATGGCTTGATCAAAAAGTCCCTTGCCCCTGCTTTGAGTGCCTCTACTGCGAGCTTGGTATCGGCAAACGCGGTCATGATGACAACCGGCAGATCAGGGCACTTTGTTTGCGCGATCTTTAATAAATCCAGGCCAGTCATGCCTGGCAGCTTGAAGTCGGTTACCAATACCGTGTTGAGTCCTGGGCGCAAGAGGGGCACCACGGTCTCTGCGCGCTGATGCGTCACAAAGTCAATATTCTTCATGCGCAGAGTGACGGCAATGGCCTCCCGGAGGTCTTCATCGTCCTCAACCAAAATTACCGGAAAACGTGCGTCGATGGATTCATTCATTTCAATTGGCCGCTTATGCGTATTTAAGATTGGGTAATGGGTAAGGTGATTTTGAAAACGGCACCCTCATGGGTGCTGTGAACGCCAATGGTTCCGCGGTGTGCATCTAAGGTATTTTTTGCAATCGATAAGCCCAGGCCAGTGCCATTGGCGCTGGTAGTAGAAAATGGCTCAAACAACGAATCAATCATGGTGCTGGCAATGCCAGGGCCTTGATCTACAATCGTGACGATGAGTTTTTTGGATTCTGTTGTTGCGGTTAGCAAGACGGTATCGCCGGCTTTTGAGACAGCGAGTGCATTTTCAAGAATCGCAACCAAGGCATTGGGGATGGACTTGGGCTCTACCAGCAACATCACCGTATCGGGAATGGTGCATTGAATGGAGAGGCTGACGCCCTTGGTTTCAAAGAGCGCCTGAATACTCGCTTGTGCTTCTTCAATTAGTAGCTTGGCTGAAGTGAGTACCGTTTTATTGGGGCGATTGGAAATAAATCGCAACATGTCTTGCGAGAGTTTTTCCAGATCCATTAACTGCTTACGTAGACGCAAGGCAAATTCTTTTGCCATCTCGGGCTGTACTGCATCGTCACAAAGATGGGATGAGTAGAGCAGGGCGGTAGCAAGCGGTGTGCGGAATTGATGGGCAATTCCTGCGGCCATCTTGCCCATCGCGGTGAGGCGGTTCTCGCGCTGGGTTTCTTGATGAAGTGCAATGTTGGCGGTAATGTCTTGAATCTGAATAAAACTGCGGATGCCTTCATCAATTCGAATGACTTGCACCATTTTTTGCGGTGAGCTCAGGTCTTCTGGGCTGCCAATCACGTATTCACCTGGGGCGATCGAGGCTTGCCACTCATTTGGCAATGCAAATTGCTGGCCTTTGCCAAGGCTAGGTAAAAAATGCAATACGGCTGGGTTATGGAGCAAGACAATGTTGTTTTCCAGCAGGATCACCCCAGCCGGAATCGCATTTAACAAGATACCAAGCCGTTGGTTGGACTGCTGGAGCTCGGAGCTCAGTTGATTGATCTTGTCCTGGAGGTCTGCTTGCTGGGCCTCGAGTTTTTGGGACTCCGCATAAAAAATGGCAAACGCCTCTTCCAGGTGCTTTGCAGCCAGGGCGGGATCATTCTCCACGTTTACAGTAGCAGCGGGCTTGGTCAATGTGTTTCGGCGCCTATTCATGCGTAGTTCATGGCTTGCGATTACGGATTCGCAAGGCGGCAATTTTTGCCTCATTCAGCGCATAGAATATCAATATTTAGGGAAAAAAGGCAAAAATGTTCTATATTTAGTGCTATGATGTTTTAATAACATTGCCTGATTTGACGGAATCGACCCATTGAGCGAAGAAGCAAAGCCCGGATTACAGGAAAGCGCAAAGGATGCAGCGGTAGTCAGTATTGGCTCTAAGGCCGCCTCCTTAGCTGCTCCAGCAGCTGCCCCATTCACGGGCAAGGTGAAGCTCCCCTCAAAATTAGGTGAATTACAGCAGCGCTTTGGCGCCCTCAATCTCCAGCAACGTTTAATTGTCACTGCAGCACTTTTCCTGTTTATTTCGGTGCTGATTTTTGTCTCGGTTTCTGGCCGCAGTAAAGACGATTACCGGGTTCTTTTCTCAAGCGTCAATGAGCGCGATGGTGCTGCGATCGTGGCCGCCCTCCAGCAGATGAATGTGCCTTACAAATTTACGGAAGGGGGAGCGGCAATTTTAGTTCCCCAGTCTTCGGTGTATGAAACCCGTTTGCGCCTTGCTGGACAAGGGCTGCCGAAGGCGGGCAATGTTGGTTTTGAGCTCCTTGAAAACCAGAAATTGGGCACCAGCCAATTTGTTGAGCAAGTCAATTATCAGCGCGCCCTTGAAGGTGAATTAGCGCGCAGCATTAGCTCTTTAGCCCAAGTCAAATCAGCCAGAGTGATGCTGGCCATTCCGAAGCAAACTGCGTTTATGCGCGAGCAGGAAAAGCCTACGGCCTCGGTAGTCGTTACGATGCATCCGGGTCGTTTTCTCGATTCGCAACAAGTTGCTGCTATTACGAATTTGATTGGCTCTTCTGTGCCGAATTTAGGCCCGGCTAACGTGACGATTGTGGATGCTGAAGGCAGCCTATTGGCGCCCAATGCACAGCGTCTAATGGGCCTCGATAGTACCCAACTCAAGTACGTGGCGGAGTTAGAGGGGGCTTTATCCAAACGGGTTCAAGCGATTCTCGAGCCCATCACCGGCAAAGAGAATATCCGGGCGCAGGTTACAGTCGACATGGACTTTGGTGAAGTGCAGCGCACCGAAGAAACCTTTGGTCGTAACTCGCCACCCAATCAATCCTCGATTCGCAGCCAGCAAACCAATGAAGCGGCATCGCCTGGATCTGCCGCAGCGGGTGTACCTGGCGCCTTGACTAATCAGCCACCCGGCGCCGCCCAAGCTCCCATTAATGCCCCAGGCGGAGCTGCTGCCAATACCGGACCACAGAACCTCAATGCACCCCCAAGCAGTTCTGGCGGAACGGCGACTAATCTAAAAAGGGATGCCACGATCAACTATGAATTGGATCGCGCCATTCAGAGCATTAAGTCCCAAAAGGGTCAGGTTAAAAGGATTTCCGCCGGTGTCGTGGTGAATTTCAAGCAACCTCCTGGGGTGGATAAGGAAGGCAATCCCCTTAAGCCAGTTCCGTACAGTACCAAAGAGCTAGAGCAGATTAATAATTTAGCCCGCGATGCGGTTGGGTTTAATGAACGCCGCGGCGATAGCGTCAGCGTTGCCAACATTCCATTCAAGATTGAGGCAGACCTAGAGCCCCCATTTTATAAGCAGGCTGGCGTTATTGAACTCAGTAAAGAGTTCTTTAAGTTCGCCATTATTCTAGGTTCATTGGCCATTATTTTCTTTGGTGTCGTGAAGCCATTGCTCTTTCCCAAGAAAATGGACGAGGCTCTGGAAGAGCAGCGTATCGAAGAAGAGTTTGATGAGAAAATTAAAGCCGAGATGGCTCAGATGGATCCAAAGGCGCGCGAGAAACGCCGCATGGAAATGGAGCTGCTCAAAGAGCGTCAGCGTATTGCTGAAGAGGAAGAGCGTGCTCATCTTGAAGCGGAGCGTGCCAAGTTGGAAGAAGAGCGTAAGCGTGCGGATGAGGGGAAAAAACAAGAGTACGAAGAGTTACTCAAGTACGCACAGGAATTCGTGGAAGAGAATCCCAAGGTGGTTTCCTCTATATTTAAAGAGTGGTTAGCTGACGATGCCAGCAAGACAAATACTGCGAATGCCGCTGCGGCCGCTGCTGCTTGAGATGAAGGGTAAACACGATGCCGGATGAAGTAGCCGCCCCCAAACAGCTCTCGATTGCTGAAGCCCTCAAGGAAGGTGTCAAGGGAGCAACTCAATCTGGCAATCTAACTTTTGATGAGCTCGATGGTGCTTCGCGTGCCGCCGTGGTCTTGTTGGCGGTTGGTGCTGAATCGGCAGCAAATGTTTTGCGCCAAATGACCCCATTTGAGGTGCAGCGCCTTTCCGGAAAAATGGCGGTGGTGCGTTCCTTGAGTCGCGATTTGGTATTGCAAGTGCTGCGCCAATTTAAAGAAGTCACTGAAAACAACTCGCAAGTAGCGTTTGATACCGACTCCTTCATGCAAAACATGCTGACCAAAGCCATGGGCGCAGAAGGCGCCTCTGACTTGCTGGGCCGCCTTGAATCCACGCTGGACATGTCTGGTATTGAAACGCTCAAGCGGATGGAATCGGATGTTCTGTACGAGATGATCAAAAATGAGCATCCGCAAATTATTGCCACTGTGATGGTGTTCTTAGAACCATCTCAGGCGGCATCGGTGCTGAAGTTGTTTGGTGATGAGTTGCGTAACGAGTTGATTTTGCGCATTGCCTTACTCGAGAAGGTGCAGCCGGCAGCCTTGAAGGAGTTGAACGAAGTGATGTCTCGCTCTGCAGGACCCGATGCGGATTTCCGCAGAAGTACCGTGGGCGGCGTTGTGCCTACTGCAGAAATTCTCAACATGCTTTCAGGTGGCCTCGACAAAGAGGCGCTCAATACGATTCGCAATTTCAATGTGGAATTGGCCGACGCGATTCAAGAGAAGATGTTCATTTTCGAGGATTTCAACGACATCGAAGATCGCTCGCTGCAAACCTTGTTGTTAGAGGTTCCACAAGACACCTTAATTGTTGCCTTGAAAGGCGCAAGTCCGAAGCTGCGCGAAAAACTCTTCAAGAACATGGCAAAGCGTGCCGCCGACGGCGTTCGCGAAGATCTGGAAACCAGGCCACCCGTCAAAGTGCAAGAAGTCGAAGAAATGCAAAAAGAAATTATTCGGATTGCGCGCACCTTGGCCGATGAAGGCCGCATGATCATGGAAAGGGGCAAGTCAGCCGATGCCTTCCTCTGATGAGGACTCCTTGCTGACGAGGTGGGAGCCGCCCTCTTTCGATCCGCCAAAGCCCCCGAAGCCACCAAAGGTTGCGCCTGTTTATTACCCAACGGTTGAAGAGGTAGAGGCGATTCGCGAGGGTGCGTATAAAGAAGCGTATGAGTTGGGTTCGAACCAAGGGTTTGTGGAGGGCAGGGATGCCGGCTACAAAGAAGGCAAAGAATCTGGCTACCGTGAGGGCTACAAGCAAGGCTACGTCGAGGCGGATGAAGAAACGAAGCGCCTGCAAGATGCTCTAGGCCGCTTGCTGGAGACGCTCACCGGTATGCCCGAAGCGATTGCTGAGCCTTTAACCCAATTGAGTTTTGAAATCGCTTCACGCCTCACTGCAAATGCATCGATGGAGCGCGCGCCTTTTGTCGCCGCAGTTCAAGAGGCGCTGATGCGTCTGCCCCGTCCGGGTGAAAATTTATACCTGCGTTTACGGGCCGAAGAAGTGGAGTCCTGGAAAAAGATTGTCGATGACCCGGGGCTGCCATTTAACTGCACCATTTTGGTCGATGCGGACGTGCGTCCAGGGCATGCTTATGTTGAAGTCAGCGGCGCCCGAATCGACGTTGGCCAAGAAGCCCGCCTTGCGCTCGTCCGCCATGCCTTGGGTTTAGACGGCACTGCAGAGATAGACGGTACAGCCGATGCAATGCCACAGAGCGATACGCAGTTGCTCGGCAATGCGCCCAGTGAACCTCCTGCATTGGATCCAGATCCGCCTGCGGATGAACTGGGTCCTCCTTCGGCAGAAAAAGAGTGAGCCATTTGTTGCCCGCTCAATTGGCGGATCAGCTGGAGGCGCGCCGGCAGCACTTGGCGCAAACTCCGCGCTCGATTCGGGAAGGCAAGCTCAAACGCGTTTCTGGCATCGTGCTCGAAGTAGAGGGTTTGCCCATGAGCATTGGCACCGGCGCAACGATTTTGTCTGAGCTTGGCGGTAAAACCTACGATGCGGAGTGCATTGGTTTTAATGGCGCCATTACGTATTTGATGCCGATCGATGCCATGGATGGCATCTCTCCGGGTGCGCTGGTCTATCCGGCAAACACGCCATTTAATTCAGGTTCGGGCTATACCTCCAATAGCATTGGCGAGCCGCTGCCAATTGGTGAAAGCCTCTTGGGGCGCGTAGTCGATGGTTTGGGTCGCCCAATTGACGGCAAAGGCTATGGCGAAAAACAGTTTTCGCCATTCATTCAGAGAACCTTAAACCCACTGGACCGCATACCAATCCACGAACCTTTGGATGTCGGCATCCAAGCAATCAATGGTTTGCTGACGGTTGGTCGTGGGCAGCGCGTTGGTATTTTTGCAGGATCAGGTGTGGGCAAAAGCGTCTTGCTCGGCATGTTGGCACGCAACTGCGTTGCGGATGTGATTGTGATTGGTTTGGTGGGTGAGCGCGGTCGCGAGGTACGTGAGTTTTGTGAGGACACCCTTGGCCCAGAATCATTTAAGCGCGCGGTGGTGGTTGCTGCCCCTGCAGATGCTTCACCATTGGCGCGTTCAAAAGGCGCTTCGTATGCTACCGATGTTGCCATTTGGTTTAGGGATCAGGGTAAGCACGTTGTTCTCATTGTGGATTCCTTAACGCGCTACGCCATGGCCTTGCGCGAGATTGGCCTAAGTTTAGGTGAGGCGCCTGTAGCTAGAGGCTATCCACCCAGCGTATTTGCGCGGATGCCGGAGTTAGTTGAACGGGTTGGTAATGGCGCAAACCCAGACGGTTCGATTACGGCTTTTTATACCGTCTTGCTCGAAGGCGATGACACCAATGACCCGGTGGCGGATACTGCCCGGGGTATTTTGGATGGGCATTTTTTCTTATCGCGCGAATTGGCTGACAGCGGCCACTACCCCGCAGTGGATGTAGAGAAGTCGATTTCTCGGGTAATGCCCAAAGTGGTCTCTAAAGAACACCTGTTGTCTGCAAGGCGTTTAAAGCAACTCTACAGTCGCTATATGCGGGGGCGCGATTTGGTCTCGATGGGTGCATATATCGCAGGAACCGATCCGGATTTAGATGCTGCGCTGCAGGCATGGCCCCAGATTCAGGCGTTTTTACAACAAGATGCCGAACAAGCCATTCCAATAGACGAAACGGAAAAGCGCCTGTTCGAGATTGCTCCACCAGTGGTGTAATGTGCCATGTCTGCCATTGAACTGCTCCTGCGCCTAGCCAAGATCCGCGAGGATCAAGCCATGGCCCGTGCAAAAAGGGCTGCCGGACAGGTAAATCAAACTAAAGCCTTTAAAAATCAAGTACTTGAGTATGCCAAGGACTATGAAGTGCAAATGATCGCCGGCGGCAATCAAAGCGTTTCTGTTGCTTTTATTCAAGATGCCAACGCGTTTCGAGAAAAGCTGATTCAGAGCTCCATCGAGATGGATGGGCAAATTCAAGGCCTTTCCCGGGCCTCAGAAGACACCCTGAAAACCGCTACCCAGGCCAGAATGCGCACCCGCGGACTAACTAAATTGGTCGACAAAATGAAGCTGGAAGCCAGGAAAAAGAAGGCGAAGGCGGAAATGAACCTGTTTGAAGACAACTACGCCGCGAGGGCAAGTGCCAATTCTGGCACGAAAGATGCATAGTAAGTAGTGTTCCTTTTGGAGAGGCTATGCCAACAGTAGGTCAAATTCGAATGCAAGCAGCAGCCAGTGACGCGAATAGCGC
>JBIJAM010000056.1:0-7844 GCA_044345755.1 Polynucleobacter sp.
GAGTCTTCGGTCGACATTTCCGATGAGATCAAGACGCTTTCGGAAAAAAGTCAGCAGTTAATTAAAGACATTTATGCAGCACTGACCCCGTGGCAAGTATCCCAAGTCGCGCGTCATCCGCAGCGCCCCTATACCTTGGACTACGTCAGCGGCCTTTTTACTGACTTTCATGAGCTGCATGGTGATCGGACATTCGCAGATGACCAGTCGATTATTGGCGGCTTAGCCCGTTTCAATGGCGCAGCATGCATGGTGATTGGCCATCAAAAAGGACGCGATACCAAAGAGCGGGCACTACGAAACTTTGGCATGAGCCGGCCCGAGGGTTATCGCAAAGCAATGCGCCTGATGCGTCTTGCTGAGAAGTTTCAGATTCCTGTATTTACCTTTGTGGATACGCCAGGTGCATTTCCAGGCATCGATGCCGAAGAGCGCAATCAGTCTGAGGCGATTGGCCATAACTTGTATACCCAAGCAGAATTAACCGTACCGATTATTGCGACCATTATTGGTGAGGGCGGTTCGGGTGGCGCGCTGGCGATTGCGATGGGGGATGTGGTGTTGATGTTGCAAAACTCAACCTATTCGGTTATTTCACCAGAGGGCTGCGCATCGATTCTATGGAAGACCGCCGCAAAGGCACCAGAAGCGGCTGAGCAATTAGCCCTCACTGCCCAGCGCTTAAAAGGCCTTGGTTTAATCGATAAGATTGTGCCGGAGCCGGTTGGTGGGGCACACCGCGATTACGCCAGCATGATGGATAACATGCGTAAAGCATTGACCGAGTCACTCAAGGCATTTCAGTCGATGGATGCGGATACGCTGCTTGAGCGTCGCCATGAGCGCCTGATGAGTTATGGCAAGTTCAAGGAAACCAATCCCAAAGCCTAAGCCCAAAGCAGGGCTGGCGCAATCTACCCAAGATGCCTTGCGTTTGGGGGTGACTAATCCATCCACTAGTTTGCCTCGATTGGCGATTGCTTTAAGCGGCGGCCTCGATTCAGTAGTGTTACTGGACTCGATTTGCCGACTGCACCAAACCCAAGCAAAAAAATCAACGAAGTCTGAAAACAAAACGGTAGCAGCGCCTCGTATCTTCGCTTTTCACATTCACCATGGATTACAAAAAGCAGCCGATGAATGGCTCGTATTTTGTGAGGCACTCGCAAAAAAATACAAAATCGGTTTTGACTTTCGTTTGCTGCACATTGATACCCAATCAAACTCCGGAAACATCGAGGCTAGAGCGCGCGCCGCACGCTATGAGGCATTAACTGAGCTGTGCGTGTATCACGGCATTGAGGACCTCTTGCTTGCGCACCACCAAAACGATCAAGCCGAAACCGTTTTACTGCAATTGCTGCGGGGCGCTGGGGTTTCTGGCTTATCGAGCATGCCGGAGAGTAGGGTTCTAGCGACATCGGCGGAGCAGGCCAGCAGCATTACGCTGTGGCGACCGCTACTGCGTTTAAGTCGCGAGGAGCTCGAGGCCTATGCCCGCGAACATAAACTGAAATGGATTGAAGACCCGAGTAACCAGAGCAGCAAGTATCGGCGCAATGCGATTCGCAAGAGCATATTGCCCAAGTTGGAAATCATTCAACCTGGAGCTAGTGCCAATCTCGCACGCAGTGCTGAGTTGTTGGCGCAGGCCCAGCAATTGCTGGATCGTCTGGCTCAGCAGGACGGTAAAAAAATTCATAAGCTAAAAAACAATACCCTATGCGTGCAGCCCTTGCTTGCCTTGAATGCAAGTGATCCTGCAGCTGCGAATAATGTGTTGCGTTACTGGCTTAAGGTCGGCGGCTTGACCATGCCATCCCAGGAGCGCCTCCAAGCATGGTGGCTTGATTTACAGCAGGCCCGAAGTGACGCCAAGCTGGAGTGGCTTCATGACAAGTGCAACATTCGATTGTGGCGTGGGCTGCTGCAGATCGGTGCAGCAGCAAAGTCAGAGGAAGGCGAGTGGACGTTTGTGCCTGTCCCAGCAAAGAGTACGCAAGGGGGATTGCCGGCCGCATGGATTACCAAGTCGAAGAAAGCGGGTACCGTTGAATTTCGGGAGCGCAGCAGCGCTGAGCGTTTGCAAGTCACTGCCAGTGGGCCACGCAAGACACTGAAAAACCTGTACCAAGAAAACGCGGTGCCACCATGGCAGCGGCAGGCTCCCCTCTTGTATATGGATGGCGAACTGATTGCAGTGGCAGGGGCGGGGGTCAGTTACCCCCATTTGGTCTTCACGGGCAGGCGCATGTTGCCGGAGTGGAAGCCAGCATCTGAAACAAGGGTGCCACCCGCTAGAGCGTAATCCCAGCCTCGCGTTGGTGCCGGATTGTCAAAATCCAAACCTGCTCTTCATCTTCAATGCTGTACAAAGCAACATAGCCTGTTTTTCCATACGAAATCACCAGCTCGCGTAAATCACCTTCGATTGCCTGATCGCCTTGAACTAGCCTGCCAATAAATGGATGCTGTTTTAGGATCAGTAGGCCATCTTCAATCAGATCGATTGCCTTGCTTGCGGCACTTTTGTCAAATTCGAGTAAAAAGTCAGTAAGTCTTGTGAGGTCAGTGTAGGCGCGTTCTGTGAGTGCGACCTTCACCCGTGCTTTACCTTCAGTATTTTTTTGCTGCTGGTTTGTAATCGCAAGCGCTCAAATGCGTCTTCTAGCTGAATCACTTTGCCCGTCTTGATTGTGGATTTGCGAGATTCAATTGCATCCCTGATAAAACTATGTCGCATCGATTGTTGCTCGGTTGCGCGCTTAATGGCCTCAACCATGAAGGCATGGGTTGTCATGCCCAACTCCTTTGCTGCCGTTGCGGAGTGCTTCTTTAGCGTCTCGCTCAACTTGATGGAGGTTGTGCTGGATTTGCCAGTTGTTTTGCTGCTGATTTTGCTCATGGATACTTTCTGCAGTAAAAAACGATCGATAAGAGCAGGTATGAATGCAAAATAATTGCCTTAAAGTGTTACTTTAGTAACACCTATTCTAATTAGTTAGCAGGCTTTCGTCAAGCCATCAAGGCCAATTGCGATAAGAAGACTGTAAAATAGCGTTTTAAGCAATTTGCTCCCATTACAACGACATACCCTATGGCATTAATTGTTCACAAATACGGCGGCACCTCGATGGGCTCGGTTGAGCGTATCCAAAATGTCGCCAAACGCGTCGCTAAATGGATGCGTGCTGGCCACCAAGTGGTGGTCGTCCCATCGGCAATGTCCGGCGAAACCAATCGCTTACTTGGCCTTGCTCGGGACATTAATCCGGGCGCTAGCCCAAGAGAGCTGGATCAAATTGCTTCTACAGGTGAACAAGTCAGCTCCGGCTTATTAGCCCTGGCCCTTCACAAGGAGGGCATTGACGCGGTGAGTTATGCGGGATGGCAAGTCACTATTCATACGGATTCGGCATTTACCAAAGCGCGGATTATGGGTATCGATGATCAAAAGATCATGGCTGACCTCAATGCCGGCAGAGCAGTAGTCGTAACCGGCTTTCAGGGGGTCGACCCCAATGGAAATATTACGACCTTGGGTCGTGGCGGCTCGGATACGTCTGCGGTAGCCATGGCTGCTGCGCTCAAGGCAGACGAGTGTTTGATTTACACCGATGTGGATGGGGTCTACACCACCGATCCACGGGTATGTGAAGATGCCCGCCGCCTCGATAAGATCACCTTTGAAGAGATGTTGGAAATGGCTAGCCTCGGCTCAAAGGTGTTGCAAATTCGTTCGGTTGAGTTTGCCGGTAAATACAAAGTCAAAACCCGGGTTCTGTCGTCGTTGACCGACCCACTGATACCCCTTGATATTGAAATGAAGTCGGGTACCTTGATTACATTTGAAGAGGACAGCACCATGGAAGCCGCCGTTATTTCAGGCATCGCTTTTGCACGCGATGAAGCCAAAATTACCGTATTGAGCGTACCGGATCGCCCAGGTATTGCATACCAAATTCTAGGGCCCATAGCCGATGCCAACATTGACGTCGATATGATTATTCAGAATCAGTCGGTGGATGGTAAAACGGACTTTACCTTTACAGTACCCAGAGCCGATTACCAAAAGGCCATGGATCTGCTCAAAAATACGGTGCAGGCACACATTGAAGCCAAAGAAATTGCCGGCGACCCTAAGGTGTCGAAGGTATCGGTTGTTGGTGTTGGTATGCGCTCGCACGTGGGTGTAGCTAGCAAGATGTTCCGCACCTTATCGGAAGAGGGCATCAACATTCTGATGATTTCAACGAGCGAGATCAAGATTTCAGTCGTGATTGATGAAAAGTACATGGAGTTAGCGGTACGTGCCCTGCATAAGGCATTTGAACTCGATCAAAAGTAAGAAAATCCCATAGATACGGCGCATCCGTTAAACTGTGGGCTGTTTTGAAATACGGAGACGTGGCCGAGCTGGTCGAAGGCACTCCCCTGCTAAGGGAGCATCGGGGCTAAAACTCTGATCGGAGGTTCGAATCCTCTCGTCTCCGCCAGATTGTGTATATGAGCCCCTGTATTGGGGCTCTTTGTTTTTTCTTGGCATCAATCGATTAAAGGTGGCCGTCGTAAGTGATGAAAGCAAAATCCTGACCGTGAACCCAATTATTACCAACCGACTTGCAGTCATTCTTGCCTTGGCTGGGCTTGGGATCGGTTGCCTATTGGTTATCTGGCCTTTCTTAACCTCATTGGCTTGGGCCGTCATTTTAGTAACAAGTACGTGGGGTATTTTCAAGCGCCTTGATCGCTTATTTGGCAATCGCCGTTTGTTGACGGCGACGTTCATGACCTTGCTTGTAACCATTGTGTTGCTGGGTCCTATCTCTGCAGTTGCGCTTGCACTCTCGGATAACATCAGCGATCTCAGCGCGAACATCATTGCCAGTTTTCAGGACGGCTTACCAGAGGAAGTATTGCAGTGGCCACACTACGTTCCCGTATTTGGTGGCGCAATTGAAAATTACCTACAGCAATTTGTTCACGATAAAGCGCGACTCAAAGTCGAGTTGCAAACCTTAGCAGCACCGTTGCAAGCATTTGCATTGGCAAGCGGCCGCGTTGCTTTGCAGGGTGTTCTTGATATGGCGCTGTCGGTGTTTCTAACTTTCTTTTTCTTTTTGCACGGCAGTAGCCTGTCCAGCAAACTCTCGGTATTTGCAAAGCGACTGAGTGGAGAACGGGGCGAAAGTCTGATTGCCGTTGCCGGTGAAACCGTGCATGGCGTTATCTATGGCGTATTAGGTACCGCAATGGCGCAAGGGGTTTTAGCAACCATTGGATTTGCTATTGCGGGCGTGCCTTCATCGGTATTGCTGGGCTTGATTACTTTTTTCCTATCGGTTGTACCGGTCGGACCCCCTTTAGTTTGGGGCAGTGCGGCATTTTGGCTGTTTCAGCAGAACGAAATGGGCTGGGCTATTTTTGTTTTGGCCTGGGGCTTCTTATTGGTTAGTACGGTCGACAACATCATTAAGCCCTTCATCATTAGTAGGGGCTCGAACTTGCCATTCGTGGTCGTGTTCTTGGGCGTATTGGGTGGGGTGATTGCATTCGGAGTAATTGGGGCATTCTTAGGCCCCGTTCTGCTTGCGGTCACATACCATCTCATTTTGGAGTGGACCGCAGACACAAACAAATAAAGCAGCAGTATTGCCTAGGTATTTGTTGTCAGTACATTCCGTAAAAAATGCCCGATATCAATCACCTCAATCGGGTGCAAGGAATGCTCCATTGGATAGCTTTTCCACTGTACGTCATAGCCATTTGCTTGCAATAGATCCCGCGAGCGTTCACTGCGCTCCGGAACAATTACTGCATCCCAGTCGCCGTGCGCCAAAAAGATAGGGGTATCTTGATTGGCTGGATTGCGCTCAGCCGATAAGCTTGATGCCAACGGCAGGTAACCGGAGAGCGCCATAATGCCGGCCAAGCGCTGCGGAAAACGCAGGCCCGTATGCAGTACCATCGCGCAGCCCTGGGAAAAGCCAGCCAACACAATCTGCTGGTAAGCAATGCCGCGGCTCGCCTCACGCTCGATGAGCGCACTAATGGCCTTGGCCGAATGTTGAATTCCCTTTGCATCTTCCGGGTCGCTATCGCTTCTGCCGATGATGTCGTACCAGGCGGGCATGACGTAGCCGCCGTTGACCGTGACGGGCATGCTGGGAGCGCTCGGAAACACAAAGCGGATTCCGGGAAGGCCATTTAGATCTAATTGGGGGACGAGGGAGGCAAAGTCATTGCCGTCTGCGCCAAGGCCGTGAAGCCAAATGATGGCGGCAGTGGGTTTTTCGGAGGTTTGAATCTCAATGCAGGGCAGGTGTTCCATGGTTGCTTTGCTAAGAAAGTGAAAACCGTATTTTAAGTCGAGTATGCTGATACCAACTCAACTCACTGGATCGACCCCTTTTTATGACTATTTCCATGTACCAGGCCAGCGCGCCGCGCCTCATTAATAGTATGCGTAATTTATCCGCCATCTTGGACAAAACCCAAGCGTACATCGATGCTAAGAAAATCGACCCAGCAGCACTGCTGCAATTTAGGCTCTTTCCAGACATGCTCAATTTCACACGGCAGATTCAAATTGCGACTGATACCGCCAAAGGAGTCGTTGCCCGTTTGGCCGGAGTCGACATTCCGACTTATGAAGACAATGAAACTAGCGTAGCAGAACTGCAGGCACGGATTGCAAAAACCATCGCCTTCATCGAGGGCTTTACACCGGCCCAGATTGACGGAACGGAAGATAAAGCCATTGTGACAAAGCGCGGCGATAAAGAAACCCATTACACCGGCATGCAGTTTTTACTGGGGCATGCCATTCCGAACGTGTACTTTCATGTGTCGATTGCCTTTGCCATTTTGCGCCATAACGGTGTGGAGATTGGTAAACGGGATTACCTGGGTAAACCGTAATCACATCCTTTTGAAGTAATGCTCAAGCGTATCTACCGTTTTCTCTCTAGTCAGCATACTGCCGCCCTTGGTTTTGTTCGTAATGACGGTGGCAGACTGGCTGCGGGATTTCAGGGAGGGACTGGGGATTGTGTAGTGCGGGCCATTGCCATTGCCGCTGAACGACCTTACCTTGAGGTCTATGAAGCTCTTCGTAATGCCAATGCACACTATGCTGAGCACCGCAGCACTCGGCTGGCTAAACAGATTGCAGTGCGGGGCTCAACTCCGCGCAACGGCAACCATCGCTCCGTCTTTCATGATTATATTTTGAGCTTAGGATTTGAGTGGGTACCAACGATGGCGGTGGGGCAGGGCTGTCAAGTACATCTTCGCTCTACTGAAATTCCTGCTGGCAGACTCATCGTCAAGGTATCCAAACACCTCAGCGCGGTAATTGATGGCGTAATTCACGATACGCACAATCCAGCACGCGGCGGCACACGCTGCGTGTATGGCTATTACATTCAGAAGCGATAACTATTTGCTGCTTTTGCGGCGCGCGCCTCTTCTTTGGCTTCTTTGCGGAACTCCCAGGGCGGCACTGGATTGGGATCAGTCCACAAACCTTTTTGCTTTGCTCGTGCATCTTGCTCGGCTTTTGCATAGCGTAGCGCTTCTTCCTTGGGCTGCTCTTTGGCGTAGTGCTTGTAAAACCACGCATAGCCATCCTGAATCATGCTTTGATTAATATCGACGCCGCCAATGTAAATCACGCCGAGGTGACGCCCATACTGGTCTTTTTTTCGCAAATCCACTTCCACATCCTGTTTAAAAATGCGACTGGCTAAGTGATCGCGTGCCTTTGTGCCAAAGGCTTGTTTCTTTTCAGGGGTGTCAATCCCAACCAAGCGAATTTTGAGCTGCTGTTTGTCTTCTGTTAG
>JBIJAM010000057.1:0-7805 GCA_044345755.1 Polynucleobacter sp.
GCAATGTCGCCCCTTCATGGTATGTCACGAAGGTTTTGGTTTGGACATTTTCATCAATTTTCAGGAGTTACAGAGATGGCTAATTTGCATGGCGCATTGGCATCTGCGATTGCAAAAGGTAACGAAGCTGAAGCGGGGCAGGCCTTGGATAATTTAATAGATTGTGTAGAGAATTTAACCCGCAAGACCTTTTCCGTTGCGGATTAAAGCAGTAAGAAAGTAGCAAAAAAGAGGTAAGGAAAGAGCATTGCAGTAAATCGGTAAAACTTAGTTGTTCATAAAAGGAGACGGATGATGAAGAAACGTGAATTTTTAAAAACAGGTGGAGCTGCGGCTGCTGCTATGGCATTTCCCTTAACTGTTCAAGCTCAAGGGGCGACTTATAACTGGAAGATGGCTACCGGTTGGGGCGGTGGGCCGTTGACCGATATTGGAACAAAAGCATTTGCCGACAAATTAGAGTTGTACAGCGGCGGGCGCTTCAAAATTCAAATCTTTCCGGGCGGCGCACTCGGTAATGCATTAAAAGTTCCAGAAACTGTTAAAAATGGTATTGCCGACCTTGGACATACCTGGATGGGTTGGGACTGGGGTAAAGATCCGACGACCGTTTTATTTGGAGGTTACGCTGGCTCATTTGACTCTGAGCGCATGTTGCACTGGTTGTATTCTGATGGCGGCACGGATATGCAAAGAAAGTACCGTGATCAAACCGATGAAATAGTTTCCATGCCTTTATTTATTCGGACCGCAGAGGTATTTTTGCATTCCCGCAAGCCCGTTCGAACCTTAAATGACCTGAAGGGGTTAAAAATACGTACTGCCGGAGCATGGCTTGAGATGTCCAAAGAGTTAGGTGCTGCACCTGTAACAACACCTGCTGCAGATATTTACCCCATGCTTGAGCGTGGTGCAATTGATGCTGTGGAGTGGGGTACGCTTTATGAAAATATTCCCATGGGTTTCCACAAAGTGGCTAAGTATGTGATTTACCCTGGAATTCATCAACCTTGCGCACCATTCGAATTGGTGATCAATAAAGGTGTCTGGTCTAAGCTATCCGATGCAGATAAGAAGCTCATCGAAATGGTTGCTAAGTTAACCACTCTTGAAAGTTGGCTAACCGTTGGTCAGGAAGATGCAAAAGCGCTTGATTTCTATCGGAAGGCTGGCAATACCATTATTGAATTATCTCCAGAGCTTCAATATGCAGCCCGCAAAATGGGACTGGATTGGGCTACTAAGACTGCCAAAGAAAATAAGTATCCATTCTTTGCATCTGTCTTTGAAAGCCAACAGAAGCTCGATAAGTTGTGGGAAGGTGCTTCAGGTTGGAGAACCGTGAAGACAAAAGCAGTTAGTGCTGCTTCGTCACCTGCCAAGAAGTAGTGTACGAGGGGTCTAATTCATTAGACCCCTCATTTTTATAAATATACAAATAAGAAAAACTAGATATGAGCCCATTTGTTAATCGGATAGAACGAATAACAACGAATGTAGGAATTATTGCTGCATTGACACTAGTGCCATTAATTCTTACGACGACCTACGAGGTACTCGCTCGCTATATTTTTGATGCGCCCACAATTTGGGCCTATGAAGTAGGTTACATGCTAACCGGGACCCATTTTTTATTAGGGATGGCCTACACACTCCAACAAGGGCAATTTATCCGGATTGATATTTTTAGTCAGGATATGAGTGCAAAGACTAGAGCATTCATTGATCTTTGCGCTTATTCCGTGATTTTTCCTTTAATGGTGTGGCTAACGTATGGATTAACTGCCTATTTAATTTCTGGATTCTTAAAAAATGAGCGAACTGGTCAATCGGCAATGAATATGGCAGTTTGGCCATTTCGAGTTGTCTTTTTAATCGCGTTCACAATACTGGCATTACAAGTCTATGCCGAGTTCATGAAGTCACTTGAAAAATATAAGGCTGCCAAAGCATGATCGACATTATTCCTTTTTTCATGCTACCCGTAGCATTCGTGCTCATGTTTTTGGGCGTTCAAGTTGCTTTTTCCATGATGATTACAGCCGTATTCTTTGGACTATATATATTTGGTGATCGCGTTATTTTTCAGTTCATCGAGAAAATTGAGGATATCTCTTCAAACTTTGTTTTTGCAGCCATTCCATTGTTTGTATTTATGGGCGCTATCCTAGAGAAATCTGGAATCGCCGATAAATTATTTGAAGCCATTCATATTTGGACGCGACGCCTTCCTGGTGGCTTAGCCTTAGCCACCGTCATTATGTGCATTATTTTTGCAGCGTCCAGTGGCGTGATTGGTGCTACGGAGTCTGTGGTTGGGTTATTAACGATCCCAATCATGCTTCGCTATAAATATAACAAGGCCATGATATCGGGCACGATTTGTGCGGGCGGCTCATTGGGAACCATTATTCCACCCTCTGTCGTTGCCGTTGTGATGGGCCCGCTAGCAAGCGTCTCTGTTGGTGATTTGCTGTATGGAATGGTATTTCCAGGCCTCATTATGGCTACCTTGTACTTGGTATACATATTCACCTTATGTTTGATCAAGCCCGAGTTTGGTCCACGCATCCCCCCTGAGCCAGGTGACCCTAGTTTTATGGAGAAGGTTTTAATTTCAACAAAAAATCTGGTTCCACCGTTATTGATGATTGCGGCGGTCTTAGGATCCATCTTATTTGGCTTAGCGTCGCCCACAGAAGCAGCAGCCATTGGTGCAATCTCTTCCGTATTGCTGACCGTTCTTTATAAAAACTTTACTTGGAAGGGTTTGTACGACGCGCTACTTAAAACGGTATTGATCACCGCAATGATCATGGCCGTCTTACTAGCCGGTTCTTTATTTACTGGAGTCTTTATTGGCGGCGGTGGAATCAATACGGCAAACACATTGATTAATCAAATGCAACTCAGCCCCTGGGTGTTGTTGGGTCTAATGATGCTGATTATCTTTATTGCTGGATTTTTCTTAGACTGGATCTCAATTGTCCTCATCTTTGTTCCACTCTTTACGCCCCTAATCACAACCGCAGGATTTGATCCGGTTTGGTTCTGTATTTTGTTCCTCATCATGATTCAGACATCCTACCTAACGCCACCGATGGCCCCGGCGATCTTTTATCTAAGAGCGGTTGCCCCACCAGAGATCACCATAAAACACATGTATCGAGGCGTGGTTCCTTTCATTGCACTGCAATGCTTAACTTTGCTGATCGTGATACTTTTCCCTTCCTTGGTTACGTACCTGCCAAGCATTATGTTGAACTTCCGCTAAGGAGACGCCAATGACACCAGAACAAATATTAAAGATTCCTGCTCGTGTTTTAAGTCAACAGCAGCGTGAGGATTACTTCACGAGCGGGTATATTCTGCTTGAGCGATTTATTGGAGATGAGTGGTTAAAGAAGTTACGCGACGCCACCAATGAGCTTGTTGAGGAGAGTAAAAAGGTTACTAAATCCGATACTATTTTTGACCTCGAACCCGATCACACCTCGGCACAGCCTCGTTTGCGCAGAGTTTCAAACCCCACCGAGCATCACCCTGTATTTTGGGAGTATGTGAGTAAGTCACCTATGCTCGATGCGGTTGCTGACTTAGTGGGCCCTGATGTTAAGTTCCATCACTCCAAATTGAACTTTAAGTGGCAAAAGGGTGGGGAAGAGGTTAAATGGCATTACGACATTTCTTTTTGGCCCCATACCAATTACTCCCCTTTAACGATTGGTACTTATTTATATGATTGCGGTATGGATCAAGGGCCACTGGGGGTCATACCGAAGAGTCATAGGCTAGAGCCGATGTTGAGTCAATACGACGATCACGGAAAGTGGGTTGGCTGTCTGTCTGATGATGATGTAAAAAACGTTCACATTGATAAAGCCGTTTACCTAACAGGTCCGGCTGGATCGCTGACATTGCATAATTGCCGTACGGTACATGGCTCACCGGCCAATCAGTCCGACCAAGGTAGGCCACTTTTGCTGTATACCTTAACCTCGGCTGATGCATTTCCATACACAGTTAATCCACTTAAACCAAAACATGATCAGGCGATACTGAGCGGCAAACGCGCTCAATTTGCTCACCATGATCCAGTGCCATGCCTAATTCCACCCGATTGGTCGGGCGGATATTCATCCATCTTCTCCTTGCAACAAAAAGAAGATGCAAAAAATACCATGATGTAATAAAGCAATAGGAGATGAAATTGAATACAAATGCTGCAACAACGCCCGAGAAAAAGAAACGAAATCTTCAAGACATACGCGAATCTAAGAAGACCGGCGAGAAGATGGTGTATATGTCTGTGCCGGATTACACATCGGCAAAATGGGCAGAGGCTGCTGGGGTAGATGTTGCAGTGGTGGGAGATAGCTTGGCGATGATTGCCCATGGCCACAGCAATACGATACCGGCCACCATGGATATGATGGTGATGCATGCCACATCGATTAGGCGAGGCGCCCCAAATACCTTTGTGCTTGGTTGCATGCCGTATCAAAGTTACAACACAGTGGAGCGCGCATTACTCAATGCAACGCGGTTTATGCAAGAAGCTGGTTCAGACGCGGTGAAGCCTCAAGGGGGAAAATCACAAGCCCACATTTTAAAGGCGCTAGTAGATGCCGGTATTCCTACTGCCTCACACATTGGCATGACCCCACATACCGTGGCAGTTTTTGGTGGATTTCGGATACAAGGCCGAACCGCGGATGCTGCCATGAAAATATTAGAAGATGCCTTTGCAATCCAAGACGCCGGATGTTTTATGCTTGAATTTGAAGCTGTTCCAGCAAAAATTGCCACTGTCATATCTCAGCAACTTGAGATTCCAACCATTGGTATTGGTGCCGGCGTAGGCACAGATGGACAGATTCTCTTATGCCATGATTTGTTGGGAGTGTTTTCAGACTTTAAGCCAAAATTTACCAAGCGCTACGCTAACCTGACGGAGGTTGCGGTAGAGGGGATCAAAAAATACATTGCTGAAGTAAAAAGCAGTGCATTCCCGGATGACGATCACAGCTACTCAGTGGATGAAAAAGAATATGAAAAATTTCTCAACCTGGTTGAGAAAAGAAAGCATCATTAAATCTTTAATTTAAGTTTGCGCGGACGGACGCTGATCTATCCCACAAATTAGGAACTTGGGTAGACGAATAGCCGGAAACAAACTTTTTTACACTATTCGTTTCTACGTCATACACGTGGCGTGCCACCGCACCAATATTTGCGCCATATACGTGGATGCTTATTGAGGTTTGATCATCGTATGCATTTTTAACGATATGAATGTCACCCACTGTTGGGCTAACAACCTCAATATCACCTTGACTTAAGCGCGTTTCTTTACCAAGAGGGGACAGCCTCCCCTGGGCGTCATGCTCATAGCGTTGCCCATTTTCGGCTCCGCGTAGCATGCCAATTAGACCCCAAACAGTATGGTCATGAACCGGGGTTTTTTGACCTGGGCCCCATACAAAGCTTACGACAGAAAATCGCTCAAGCGGATCAGCATGCAGTAGATATTGCTGGTAATAGTCGGGGTGAGGAACAGTGCAAAACTCTGGCAACCATGCGTCAGTCGATATCAAGGTTTGCAGGTATTTTTTGGATTCACTAACTAATGCAACTTCACTTGATTCTTTTTCGACAAGCTTTGTCATTTGAATAATAAATTCACGTAGCGGATTAATTTGTTCGGTAGTGGGTAACTGCATTGTTTTGATCCTTCAAGTGGCTTTTTACCTTACATTATTAGATAGATGCACGATTGTCAATATAGTCGGATTAAGCAGATTGAAAGTAGGTAAGGTAGCGCCTTCCGTTATTGAGTTCTAATAGTTACCTTAAGGAGATTGCATTATGTGGAATGGATTTTCTAGAGAAGAGCTAGATAGGGCATATAACAATTCTATTGCGGTTCCCAATAGCGCCGAACTGATTGGTGCATGGTCAAGCAGCAGTGAAGTGGCAAGGAACGAGTTAAAAGGTCGTATCGGCATCCCCTATGGTCCGGGGGAGTATCAATCATATGATTTATTTTCTGCTGGCGTGGGCTCACCCTTGGTTGTATTCGTACATGGTGGATTTTGGCAGAATCGATCAAAAAATGATTTTAGTTTTATTGCGACAAATTTTGTTAAGGCTGGTATCAGTGTTGCCATCCTAGGTTATACCCTTGCACCCTTTGCTGCAATTGACCAAATCGTGAGCGATATACGGGATGGTGTTCGTGCAATACATGCCGCTGCCAAAAAAACATCGCCTAAACACGATAATATTTGGTTAATTGGTTGGTCAGCAGGAGCTCATTTAATTACCATGGCACTAGATGAGCCGTGTGTAATCGGAGGTACGGCAATTAGTGGTATTTACAGCTTGGAGCCTATACGACACTGCTATGTCAATGACAAACTTAATTTAACGCCAGAATCTGTATTGCAAAACTCCCCAATTCTTTTGACAAATCATTTCGGAAAAGAATTGGATTTATTTGTCGGCGATGCCGAGTTGCCAGAAATGATTAAGCAGACTCTGGATTTTTCTAATTATAGAAATACAACTGTTCAAGCAGAGCCAGCAACTTTGCTAAATGGATTGAATCATTATTCAATTTTTGATGAGCTTGTTAATCCAAATGGATCTATCTTTTCAAGCATCCATGATCGCCTAAGAAACTAAAGCGAACCATTCCAAATTACCAGAAAGTTAATCTCGGCTTGTTTCAGAGTATGGTCATTTTGATAATTTAAATGGGGTAGTAAAAGACCAATTAGTTCCCCAGTTCCATTGACAACTTATTAGACAGTGCGTTTTTTTACGCTGTATTGTATTAATATAGGTAGACTTATCAGCATCCCCGCTGAGGCCTAGGTCGCACGTTTGAATTGTGCTGGATTGACTGATTATGCTTAAATCAAACTTTTGGACCCTATTTAATGAAAAAACTACTTCTATTTGGCATTGCGTTAACCGCCGCCGTCCTTCTGGGCTGCATGGGTGACGATCCAGTAGCAAAATGCGTTCAAGGAAACATTAATTCTGATATTGAGAGCGGGAAGCTCAAAAAGACAGATTCTGCGGCAATCAAACAATTTGAGTTAATGCATAGAGCAACTTGCATTGAAAACATGACGCCAAAAGCATATTAAATAGTCATAAATAAGATGCAAAAGAAAAGGCATGTCTGCGTCATCGGCGCCGGTATTGTTGGCGCCACTACAGCCTATGCACTGTCTAGAAGTGGCTGGACTGTTACGGTAATCGAGGCAGAGCAAGCGGCAGGGATGGGGGCCAGCTATGCCAATGGGGCGCAGCTGAGTTACTCCTATGTAGAGCCGCTCGCCAGCCCTAATGTGCTGCGAAAAATCCCGCTCTGGCTGCTATCGAAGGAGAGTCCAATCCGTTGGCAGCCGCAGTTTGATAAAAGGCACTTCTGGTGGCTAATGCAATTTATTGCGCACTGTAACTCAAAGCAAGTTCGTAGCACAACACGGCAATTACTTGATCTATCGCATCTCACGAAAAATGCATTGCATGGGTGGCTTCATGATTTAGGGATTTCTGAGCACGATGTCTTGCTTGAAAAAACAGGAAAGTTGGTGATTTATAGAAATCACCATGAGTTAGCAGCGGTGCGGCGGCAGATGGAGCTTCAAATATCCTTCGGTTGCCAACAGGAACTATTAAGCAAGGAGCAATGCCTTGAAAAAGAACCGTCTTTGGCGAGCCTAGGGCAGGATATCGCCTTTGGTATCCATACCGCAAGCGATGAGGCCGTTGATTGTCATAAGCTATGC
>JBIJAM010000058.1:0-7776 GCA_044345755.1 Polynucleobacter sp.
CGCCATCTCCCAGAAACCTTGTATCAAATCTATTTTGAGACCCGTGCGTTTCCAAAGAAGAGCCTCGAGGCTCAACAAACTGATCTTGAATGGCATGCTCAGGCTGGAATTACTGCTTTAAAAGTAGACCCATTACCCTTAGACGATGGAACGGTGATTCATTTCACGTTGCATAACTACCCCTACACACTGGCTGCGATTAATCACCGTTTTGCACGAACGCACTATGTTGAGTTAACGCTGCGTGACGTTGATGATGCGCGATTATTTGTCGTGCGGGTCAAGGCAAATGAATCCACTGGCCGCGATATCTTAGAAACAGCCATCATCGAGATGAAGTCTGGCGACTGGATTGATGACATTGCTAGCTGTCGCCTATTGATGGATAAGCGCAAGACGGAAGTGCAATTGATGGCTGAGCACCGCGAAGTAGAGATGCTGAAGCAGCGCTTTGTATTGAATCATTCCAGCAATAAATTCAGCGCAAGTAAGCCTGACCCTAGTCGTAAGAAAGGCTAGAGCCCATTTTGTTTGCATTACGCCCTCCTCGATCCCAGCGCACGATTTACTTCTGGTTTCTGGCATTTACCAGTTTCTTGGTGGTGGTCTCATTAATGACCCTGCTGGGGTCTGCCAGCGAGCTGTCTAGTTCCTCGGAAGAGCTTAAGAACCTCAAGGTAACTGGCCCCAACTTAGAAGACTTTGTGAAGACGCAAAGCATCGATTTCCGCTTAAACAATAACAACAACCAACGCCGACTCAGGGCAGCAGACATACCCAAACTGGCGGACGATGCGATTGTCCCCCTAAGCTTGGATGATGCCGTTAATCGGGCCTTTCAATTTTTTGCGGAGTTTGAGAACAAACGGTTTAAACCCATTCTGGATGTGACCTTACCGGTGATTGAGTCCGTCGAGCCTGGTTCGCCTGCTGGCCTTGCTGGAGTAAAGCCTGGGGATATCATTACCTACCTCAATGCAGTCAAAATTGAATCCGTAACGGGCTTTTATTTCGCGCTCAACGATAGACCGGCTGCGGAACTTACGCTAAAACTACTAAGAAATAAAAGAGACACTATTTCGGTTGTGATGCGCATAGCCGGCAAAGGGTCAATTAATGACAGTAATGTCGGCTTGCGTTTTGTCACCCCGCTAGACGCGGTTTACTACACAGAGCAGGAAACCAAGCGCCAAGCCGATCAATACCGTCGCGAGATGCTTTCAGCGATTCCCATCGATTGGCGTGCGGATGCGGCAAATAATTTAATGCAAAATGCAAAGCGCCTCAATCTGATTGCCAGGGGAATTATTGATCCCTCTGGGACGAATCCAGCCAAGATTCAATCGAGGGAGGTATTGGCGTGGCAGCATAAAAAGTACCTTGAAAATGTTGAAGTTTATTTTTCACAGAAATGGAAAATTGAGCGTGTTAGCGCTGCCTACTTGACTGGAATGGGTGATGCCGTCGTCGGTCTCGTTTGTAGCCTATTTATTTTTGCGATTGCATTTGGCTTATTTTGGTATCAGCGTCAGCTACCTGGAAAAAGCGCATGATGAATGGCGAAAAACCAGAGTATTGGCTCGGTATGCGCATCAACGGAGAGCGGTATGCGCTGCCAGCAAGTGCGGTGCAATCGGTTTTTTTATACCCCGAAGCAGAGCAATCGTTGGGCGATTTACGCATCAGTGGTGTTGTAGTGCATGAGGGCGCTCCAGTGTATCTGCGCAATCATTTTCAGGTATTGCGGTTTAACCGTCGCTCAGAAACACTTTCCCATTGGCAACAGGCGCTTAAACCAGGAAATGCCCCATGGATTTTGATTTTAAAAGAAGGTCCAAATCAAGGCCTTGGCTTTCGGGTAAATAATATTGCTGGCCCCTTTCACGCTTCCATCCCAAGCGACTCCTTGTTTGTGCATCACCAAGGAATCGATTATTTATTGTTGGAGGCTTCTTAGGGCCAGGTAACCGACCTGATTCATTAGCTAGAAAAAATTTATGAGCAAAAAATATCAAAACCATATCTTTCAGCGTGCAACGACCCCATGGCGCTGGCTGGCAATTGTTTCGTTTGTTATCGCACTGATCGCCAGCATCAGCGCATTCATCTCCGCGCGCAATTGGGTCTCGAATGGCAGCTATTTACAGTCAATTGATATAGAGCAAATTGAGGTCTTGCGCCTCATTCCTGCTTTAAAAGAATTGCAAATCCAAACGAATGGTGCGGTTGGCTTGGAGCCTGGTTTTTTTAATAATCTGAAAAAATCCGATAGTCTGTTTAAGTCCATTACCGATGATTTAAAACCGCAAAGCAATTCGGCAAGCACAGGCGCTTCAAAAGCAAGAGCTCCAGCGGCTCAGCCGCAAAATGCAGCAAAGTCGGGCGCAAGTGCGACGCCCAAAGCAACCCTCTCTGATAACCCGATATTGGCCTTTTTCCAAAAGGTAGACGCCAAAATCATGAATCTCTTGTTTGGTAAGCCTGATAAATATGCCTACCTATCGGAAGATAAGTTCGAGCCTGCCGACTCGCCTAACGCAAAGTCACCTCAGGTCAGCAGCGTGCAGGATGTTTTGCAAGGGGCAAAGAAAACAGAGCAGGCCATTGGCGCTGTTTTAGCCCAGGAAAAAAGCCTAGCGGGCTTTGCTATTCTCGCGAAGTCTGCGGAAGCCTTGCTGGCTCCAAAAGGCGCGCTGGAGCTGGATAAGATGGCGGCCGATTTCCCAGCCAGAAGGTATGCAGAAAGCTTAGATGCGTTTGTGAAGGCAAACACGGCATGGCAAAAAAATATTATTGACTCGGCTAATAATTCCGAATTACAAAAAGCCTTGGGTGCGGTAATCGATCAAAAAGTATTGCTTGAGATTGAGCTTGGCAAAAAAGGAGTTGGTAAGGCTCTGCCCAAGCTAGGTGAGGTGATGCTTAGGGTGTACCAAACACCATGGCATACCAAGTTGCCACAAGAAAGTGCCGTAGCGTTAAAACTCTATGCACCTGGCATATCGACCATTCGTGAATTCGCCTCTGGCCATGAGGCCTTGAAAGTGGTTGCTCAGCAGAACTCCCAAGGCTCAGGATTTTTTGATTTTGAGACTGCAGGTGGCTTTTTGGGACTCACTCTATTGTCCCTCTGTGGGATGTTGGGAGTTGCCATCGGGGGCTTCCTCTACCTGCGCAATACCAGCCTGAACGCAATCGATTTGCAACGTGCCGCACCCGTTGCCTCTGCTACCGATCAGATACTCAGTTCAATTGATTTGGGCTTTGATAATGCGCCTAGCATGAAGGTGTTGGATGAAAAAGAGCGGGATCCAAAGCCTGCCGAAGCAGAGCGCCGACCGCAAGCCAATGAAGAAGTGGTAACGCCCGAATTAAAAACGGTAGTTAACGTCATCTCTGAGCTGAGCGGTGACTTAAGAGAGAGAATTAGTAATATTGAGCGGCGCTTTAAATTACTTGGTCAGTTAAGTAACAAGCTGCGCCATTCAGTCAATACGCTCCAAGATAAGGCGGCGCAAATTCGCCCTGCTAACGCGACTGAGGATGATGCGATTTATGCCGGCTCAACCGACAGAGGCGGTAGGGTAGGTCCATTGGATCAGCTGCAAGATGCATTCTTTGCCTTAAAACAGCAGGGTGTCCGACTCTATTTGGCGATTCTAGATAATCACTCCAGTAAGCAGCTTGCGGTGGAGACGGAGCAATTAAATCTCTTAGTGGACCGCGTAGAAGCGACTGTGTCGAAAATGCGGGGCTCACTTGCGCTGGCTTTGGACCAGGCAGCTGCTTCTGAGCAGTTTGTCCCTGAGGTCTCTTTGGAGGCGATTGAGCTGATGTCGATGGATGCGAAACAAGTGATTCGTGACCTCGACGTTTGGGAAGAAGAGTTTGATGGCCTCGGTCAGGAGTTTTCGGACCTCAAACGTCAAGCTAAAACCTAATGCGGTTTATTGGATAAAAGCGCAATCGTATGGCTGAAGAAAAACCGCTATTTCTAATTGACGTTGATCGTGCGATCGAGGGACTGCTGTCGTCTTCTCCGGTCAATGGTGATGCGGGATCAGCTAGAGTCCAGTCTTTGGTCATGTACAGCGTTGATTTGGCAAATGCCCTTGATGGCGCTGGGCTCGATGCATTGAGTGGATTCGCAAACGCCTTATCCGAGAGTTTTGTTGCCAATCGGCCCCAATCATTTTTGTTGATTCCAGAGTTAATTACCTTAGTCAATGCAGAGACCGCGTTGATTCATCCGTCGAGTAGCTCCCAGCCCCCCGTTAGTATTGAACGCATTGATCAGGCCAAAGCGGATTTCGAGAAAAAGCTAAATCAATTAAAAGAAGGCGTGCCGATTTCGACGGAGTCGTTATTGATTGCCACTCCTCCGCTGGATGCGACGGCACAGAAGGTGGAGCCGCAAACCGCGCAAACAGCTCAAACAACTCAAACAGCTCAAACAGCTCAAACAGCTCAAACAGCTCAAACAGCTCAAACAGCGCCGATTGATGAAGATGAATACGTCGATGAATTTCCGAACCAGGAATTTTCTTCGGAGATCAAGGAGCGCTTGCGTGCATTCGAAAAGCCCCCGGAGCCCCAAGCTCAAGCTCAAGCTCAAGCAGCAGCACCCCAATTTGCAGTAGACGAACCCAAGGACCTTGAGTCGATTCCCAATGAGGACCATGCTGCCCATGATCTCAATCGGCTTTTTGCACCACGGCAGGAGTCGCCGCCCGTTGTCATGCCAGCGGCTGCGCCAAAAGCATTTTCAATCCCCGAGGGCGCAACGAAGCCGATTGATCGGGCAAGTACTTTTGATTACTCTAGCCACACACGGTATCAAGATAAGCATTACGTTTTAGACCGCACAAGCAATTTGAATCGGCTGCAAAAAGCCCGCAGCCTAGCTGGTAAGGGCCAAAGTTGGAGCGGGGTTGAGCTCGACTTTGTGCTGAGCAAAGAACAGGATGAGTTAATCCATACGGGGCAGCAATCATTACGGCATATTTTTGATAATTTGACGGAGGAGCTTTTAATTGATGAGGTGTATGCCGACGCGGATATAGCGCAGCAACTTCTAACGATTCTCAGTATTTTGCCGCCATGCCCCAGTATTTTTGCAGTTCAGCAAGAGCTGATGATCTTCATCGATCTCGACCACATTTCTTTATCGCAAGAGCACCTGTTGGCAGTGGGAAGCATGATGGCTGAAATCGGCGGCTCTTTAGAAGTGCATCATGAAGGCGTCCGTTTATCTTGCCCATCGAGCCTATTAAGAATGCCGATGGCGTATTTTTCACGCCACGGAAATTATTATGCGGTGTCGGCGATTCAATACTTAGGGGAAGAGCAGCTGGATAAAGCCTCTGACTCTAAAGTGGACTCGATCGGTGAAATCATTCATCCAGCCAGAAAGATTGCGGTCCGCGCCGGACTGGAGACCTACTGGCTGTATGCCCACGAATTTTTGGGCGTCGAAAACATGAACGTCCATCAAAACATTCCTGCGGTATTGGATCGACCCCATTGGTTGGCTGGCGTTGCTCTGGATGGGACCAATAATGTCTATTCTTGGGTTGCGCTCGAGAGGTACGTCAAATAATGCGCGGCTTTCGGCTTCCCCTGTGTGTTGGCCTACTGCACTGGTTCTTGGCGATTTCAGCCCAGGCCACACTGACACCCGACTTAGAGGCCTCAATTAAGCGGTACATTCAAAAAAGCCCCAGTGTCAACGGCTTGCGAGTGGAAGTACAGTTGATTGAGCCTAATCAGGTGATTCCAGCCTGCATCGGCGGCTCGATTGAGATCATCACACCCCCTGGCGTCCGGTTGTGGGGTAGAAGTACCCTGCAATTACGCTGTGCCAAGGCTTCGTGGATGATCAATGTGCCGTTAAATATCCGTGCTTACGGGGATTATGTGGTGGCTAGTCGCTACCTCCCTTTTGGACAAAAGCTGGAAAGTGGCGATATTCGGGTGATTGAGGGGGATTTAAGCATCCTGCCCGATGATGTCTTGAGAACGCCGCGGGCGGCCTTTGATAAGGTTTTGGGTCGACCACTGCAAATGGGCGCCCCTGTTGGGCTAAACGATTTAAAGGAATCTGCCGTAATCAAATCAGGAGACCCCGTTTTGATCCAATTAGTTGGTAAGGGCTTTCAGGTATCTGGCGAAGGAACCGCCCAAAGCTCTGGCATGGTCGGTGATATGGTGCGGGTACGCTTGATGGATGGCCAGACCTTGCAAGGTAGGGTTTTAAGACCGGGCGTCGTTGGGGTTAATATAGAGTGAGCAGTGACTTACTTTATGCGGTACAGTAATATTTAGAGCAGTTGGCTTGTAAGATGCAGTTAAAGCAGTAAATAGGAGAAGACGATGAAGATTAATGAGAATGCACCACTGATTCCGCCGCAGTCCGGAGTGGGTAAATCCATCCCAGGTTCGAACTCGTCCGCTGTAAACCAGTCTTCTGCAAAAGCGGGTGCGGATGTAGTTCCCGGCCCAGCGGTTAACTTGGACATTAGCCTAACTGCCAAATTGGCGGAAGTACAAAGCGATTCCAAAGCCAATAAAGCGAGCGATGAGGCCTTAATCGAAAAGCTGCGCGCCAAGGTTGCTGCCGGCGAATTCGAAATCGATTACAAACAAATCTCCCAAGCCATGCTCAAGGATGTGGTTGCTGCGATTGGTCAGAAGCCCAAGGGCATCTAAGTCACACTCGATCCTGCACGAAACGCTCGTAACGCGTTCACCCCACTATGACCGACTCTGCCGGCACAATGCCATTTGATGCATTGCACGCATTTCTAGAAAAAATTGACATTGCTGTACGGGATTTGCGTTCCGCCCTCGAGGCAAACGACATGGATCGCTTGCCTGCCGCTCTTGAGCTGACCAATGCGGCTTTAGAGTCGATTAATGCGTATCCTGGCGGCGCAGAAAAGCTCAGGGGGGATATTAATCAATTCCCCGAGGGTCAAAAAGAGCAGTTATTAAACTTGCTCAATGAAACCTCTACCAACCACCAAATTAATGGCGATCTAATCCGTCTGGCGATGCAGCGTAGTGCTGCCATGCAGTCCTTTATTGCGCAACAAGCCCCAGGTGCCACCTACGGCAGCGACGGCGGTGTGCCTGGCTCGGTCGGCGGCGTCTTATCCCGCAAGGTTTAGGGTGTTTCACGCTCGCTTAAAGCGGGCCTCTATCCAGCAAACATTCGTATAATTACGGTTTGCCCAAGCCCCATTTGAGATTCTGCTTCATGGCGGTTAGGGGTCATTTGAACTGCAATCGATGCCATTTAAAATTTACCGACCCGACGCTGGTGACATTGATCCTAAATACAGCTTAGATAGTCGTTTTTTATATAAAAACCTGGAAAAATTCTTTTCCCCGGGCCCGGTTTCGGCCATTTTCAATACCAAATCGTCTCAATTACTGCCAGTGAGCGTCGATGGCATCGATGCCAAGACAGGCTTTAAGTTCAAGGTGGAGGAGCCCCCTAAGAATGGGGTCTACGCATTCATCAGCGACCCGTGTATTTTTGTATCTGGGCTGGAGTTGGGTAAATTGCAATTTCCGATGCAGGGACTAGGGCAGTTGGATAACGGATTGCTAGTGTGCGATATCCCAAAGGCAGCGAACTTAATCCAGCGCCGGGAGGATTTTAGGGTTCCCGCCCCGCCCGACAGGGCTTTTAAGGCCTTAATTTATTTCAGTGTTGGCAAGGAAATGATTGCAGACATTGTTGATATTTCGGATAAAGGCATTCAGTTCGAT
>JBIJAM010000059.1:0-7707 GCA_044345755.1 Polynucleobacter sp.
GCAATGTCTTTCTAGAAATTCGGGCGGGTACTGGCGGCGATGAGAGCGCCCTATTTGCAGCCGATTTATTACGGATGTATAGCCGCTTTGCGGAACGCCAAGGCTGGAAAATCGAGGTCGTGAATGCGGCTGAGTCGGATCTTGGCGGCTACAAAGAAGTGGTTTTGCGCCTCGTCGGCCAATCGGTGTACTCGCGCCTCAAGTTTGAGTCCGGCGGGCACCGGGTGCAGCGCGTTCCCCAAACCGAAACTCAGGGACGCATTCATACTTCGGCGTGTACGGTGGCTGTAATGCCAGAAGCCGATGAAATCGAGGCCGTCAAAATTAATCCAGCTGAATTGCGCATTGATACCTTTAGGGCCTCGGGCGCCGGCGGCCAGCACATCAATAAAACCGATTCGGCTGTGCGCATTACGCATTTGCCTACCGGCATCGTGGTGGAGTGCCAAGACGACCGCAGCCAACACCGCAACAAAGAGCAGGCCATGAAAGTGTTGGTCTCCCGCATCATGGATGGTCGCCAACGCGAACAGCATCAACACGAAGCGCAAACGCGCAAATCCCTGATTGGCTCAGGCGATCGCAGCGACCGCATTCGGACCTACAACTTTCCCCAAGGCCGAATTACCGATCACCGCATTAATCTCACCCTCTATAAGATTGACGCCATGATGGATGGCGATATTGATGATTTATGCAATGCCCTGGCCAGCGAACATCAAGCCGAATTACTCGCCGCCCTTGGCGATAGCTGAGCTGCTTCAATCCTTTTTGCTATTCATCTGAATCGATGACGACCCTGCGTTCCTTACTGAACGAAACTGGCTTGCCCAAAAATGAAGCGCGCATGCTATTGGCCCATTTGCTTGAAATCCACCTGCAGTTACCCAAGTTCGCCCTGCTGACGCACGACGGCATGGAAGTCAGCGATGCCTTTTTGCAAGCGTGGCAACTGCTGGAGCAGCGCCGCCTGGATGGCGAGCCAATTGCTTATCTGATTGGCAAGCGTGGCTTTCATGCGATTGAGCTGATGGTAGATCCAGGGGTACTCATCCCTCGCCCAGAAACCGAACTCTTAGTGGATCTTGGACTAGAAGAATTACAACGCCTCCTCAATCATAAAAATGGTCTAGATGAGAGTGAGCATTTGCTTACTATGCTTGATTTGGGTACGGGCTCGGGTGCCATTGCCCTGGCGATTGCAGCTAGCCAGTCCAAAGTAGCCGTAGTGGCGACTGATGCGTCGCAGGCTGCGCTGGACATTGCACAGCAGAATGCAGCGCACCTAAAGCTAAGCGATCGCGTGTCGTTTTGCCTTGGCAATTGGTATACGGCACTGGATAGTCTGGCCCCCTCCTCCCGTAGCTTTGATGTGATTCTCAGTAACCCGCCTTACATTGAGGCAGATGATCCGCACCTCAGCCAGGGTGATCTGCGTTTTGAGCCACCGAGTGCTTTAACTGATTTTGGCTCCGGACTGACTTGCCTCACCGCCATTATTGATGGCGCCCTAGCCCATTTGAAGCCGGGCGGCCTCTTGGCGGTAGAGCATGGTTTTGATCAATCCCCTGCTGTTCTAGAACAGCTGGCTCTGGCTGGTTTTCAGGGCATTACGCCGCATCGGGATTTGGCCGGCCATTGGCGGGTCGCCTCTGGCCGCAAACCCATTTAAGGCAAATCGATAACCCTATTTTTGATTCGGTCTTAAAATTAGTTAATTAATTTTGTACACATGGAGTAACGCAATGGATACCCAAGCTCAAATCAAAGAAATCGTCACCAGCCACCCCGTCGTGCTGTTTATGAAAGGCACTCCCCAGTTTCCGCAGTGCGGCTTTTCAGGCAATGCGATTAATATCCTGCGGGCTTGCGGCGCAGATAATTTGCACACGGTCAATGTCTTTGATGATGAGGGCATTCGCCAAGGCATCAAGCAATACGCCAACTGGCCAACCATCCCCCAGCTCTACATCCACGGTGAATTTGTCGGCGGCTCGGACATCATGACTGAGATGTTTCAAAGCGGTGAACTCAAGCAATTGATTCAGGGTTAATGCGTTTAGCGGCTTGTCGTGATTGGCAAGCCAGCTAAAACTGCGGGTCTCTTTTTTTGAATTGCCCTGTATTTTGAGTCACTTTGTAATGACAATGTCATTACAAAGTGCTATCATGTTCGTATGTGTTCCTTTGGCACACTGAACTGAGACTACTGACTAACAATGCCCGCAGCACTCCGAAATCACAGCAAACGCGAAGCACTCAATCTGCGCATCAAGGCAGAGGAGCGGGACTTAATTGATCGCGCCGCTAAAGTACAACACAAAAATAGAACGGACTTTATTTTGGATGCAGCCCGGCTGATAGCTGAAGAGGCCTTGTTAGATCAGCGCCTCATTCAGGTCGACCCCAAAACCCATGCCGAGTTTATTGCCCGGCTGGATGCGCCTGTTTCACAAACGGATGTGAATGCACGGCTGCGTAAAACCATGGCTACCCCCGCACCATGGGATAAGCAGTGAATTTAGTAGGGCCAGCTTTACTTGATACAACACACCACCTAGACGCATTTCAATCCGGTGTGGACACATTGGATTATTGGCTAAGGCATAGGGCCCGTAAAAATCAGGTTTCGGGTGCATCACGCACCTACGTGGTTTGCGAAGCCTCTCGTGTCTTGGCTTATTACTGCCTGGCTAGCGGGTCCCTGACCAGCGAGCAATCCTCATCTAGCCGCTTTAGTCGCAATATGCCCAATCCCATTCCGGTTGTCATACTCGGGCGACTCGCTGTCGATCAATCACTCCACGGCAAAGGGGTTGGCAGGGCATTGGTTCGTGATGCTTGCCTACGCGTTCAGCAAGCAGCCGATGTATTGGGAATTCGGGGGATTGTGGTGCATGCACTTTCCCCGGAAGCAAAATCGTTCTATGAAAAAATGGGGTTTGATGCGGCAAACTATGATCCTATGATGCTGATGATCACCTTAAAAGATCTAGGCTCACTTTAATCTAGCGTAATCTATGTCCATGTCATTTGATCTCAGCACACTTCTGTTTTTCGGTCTACTCATTGCAGTCTGTGCGGGGCTGCTGATCTACCTTCTGACCTTGCGAAGCCGCTTTAACAGTGCGGAGCTGGCCCTTGCCGAACAAACTGCTTTAGTTACGAGTCTGCGTGCGGAGCGCGATACGGCCTTGCAAAATGCCATTCGCCTCGAGGCAGCACTGGAATCAGAACGCAAGCAAGGTCTTGGCCGCATTGAGTCACTCAATGAGGCGAAAGAAGCACTGACCATTCAGTTTAAGAATCTAGCCAACGATATCTTGGACGATAAAACTCGTCGCTTTACTGAGCAAAATGCTTTAAGCCTGGATGCACTGCTTAAGCCCTTACAAACCAAGCTGACGGAATTTAAGGAGCAGGTTTCCACCTCCTACGCCAATGAATCCCGCGAGCGCTTTGCTCTCAAAAACGAGATCGAACGTCTGTCGGCTTTAAACGTCAAGATGTCGGATGAAACCCGCTCGCTCACCCAAGCACTCAAGGGCGACTCTAAAGTTCAGGGCAATTGGGGTGAACTCGTTTTGGAATCCATTCTGGAATCGTCAGGTCTTCGCAAAGGCGAAGAATACCTCGTGCAAGATAGCCATACTCAAGTCGATGGCTCACGCTTGCAGCCCGATATTGTGGTTCGCCTGCCTGAGGGACGCCATCTTGTTGTTGACAGCAAGGTATCGATTACTGCCTATGCGCGTCATGCAGAATCGCTTGATGCCGATTCTGCCCAGATTGAACTCAATGCCCATATTCAGTCGCTGCGCCAGCATATTCAGGGTCTATCGAGTAAGAACTACAGCTCTCTTTACGGTGTCGGCTCAGTCGATTTTGTCTTGATGTTTATTCCGATTGAGCCCGCATTCTTATTGGCTCTCAAATCTGCTCCCAACCTCTATCAAGAAGCCCTGGCTAAGAATATTGTTTTGGTATGCCCCAGTACCTTAATGGCTACCTTGCGCACCGTTGCCCACCTGTGGAGGCAAGACCACCAGAATAAAAATGCCCTAGAAATCGCTCGCCAATGTGGCGCACTTTACGATAAGTTTGTTGGCTTCGTTGATGACATGGAGAAACTCGGTCAACGCATTGATCAAGCCCAAACCAGTTACCACGATGCCTTTAATAAACTCAAAACGGGCAAAGGGAATTTGATTCGTACGGCAGAGAAGGTCCGTGAGCTTGGCGTCAAGCCAAGTAAAACACTGCCAACGGGTTTATTGGATTCAGTAGCCGATACCGATGACTAAATCCACTTCAAGTATTTGATTTTTTAGTCATAAAAAAATCCCACCGCATCACTGCAGTGGGATTTTTCTTACTTGAGTACTAAGTGACTGAACTTAATTCAGTCTACTGAATTAAGCAGCTTTGCGACCACGTGTTGCTGGTGTCGCTGCTTTTTTAACTTGGGCTACTTGACCCTGAAATGCTTCAAATGCTTGCTCAGCGTTTTTCTCAGCAGTAGCTAAAGCTTCTTTGCTTACTGCGCGGAATTGCTCAAAGCCCTGCAAGGCGCTGCCGTAACCGGTTTTCATTGCAGATACAAATGCGTCTGAACCAGCAGGTGCGTTTGCAGAGATGGTGTTGATCCACTCTTGCATGCCCTTTTGGAACTGGTCAATGCTGGACTCAACGACGTTGTTCAATTCTTTATTGCTGTCACGCAATACTTTAGTTACTTTCTTTTGGTATGCAGCTGCTTGCGTACCAGCGTCTTGCAACAGGTCAGCACTGATCAGATCGGTAACTTGCTTTGGATCTTTTGCACTCAGAACTTGAGTAATGCTATCTTGTACGTTCACTAATGCATCTTTGGATGCAGCGTAGTTCAGTTCAGCTAATTTTTGTGCATTCTCTAAGGCAGCTTCGCTGAGTGCGAATGAGCTTTCTAAGCCCTTGCTGCTGATTTGCGACAATTTAGCGTTGATTTGGTCTTGGTTCATGTGATGCTCCGTTTCGATAAGTAAGATTGCAAAATAGGGTTTAAGGTAATGCCTAAATTTGGGGCGCTATATCTGTTTGATATTGCACCGCACCATGTAAATGTAACTGATGCAGTGCAACAAATCAAGCATTTTTGTTGCAAAGCAACAAAATAATGGAAAAAGAGTCTAAATTGAATGAAATCAGTGCATTAGATCGAAAAAAAGAGGCTAAATCCTATCGAAAAGTCGCCTCTGCAGCATGCTTTGGTACTTTTTTGGAGTGGTATGACTTTTTAACCTTTGCTACATTGGCGGTTACCTTCGGCCCCCTTTTCTTCCCCAGCAGCGATCCTGCAGCCAGCCTTTTATTCAGCCTAGCTACCTTTGGCGTTGGTATGGTGGTGCGGCCGCTTGGAGCGGCCTACTTCGGCTCATTAGGGGATCGGATTGGGCGTAGGCCAGTCTTCATGATCACGATTGCCCTGATGGGCTTTGCCACCCTGGCTGTGGGTTTTTTACCAACCTATGCACAAATAGGAATTGCGGCACCGATCATGCTGGTGATCCTGCGCTTATTACAAGGCCTATCCGCCGGCGGTGAGATTGGTGGCAGCGCGGTCTTTTTAACTGAGCACGCTGGTGATTCCAATCGAGGATTTAAAACTAGCTTTCTATCGACCATGGGGCCGCTTGGTATCTTGGCGTCCACCCTACAAATTGCTTTATTGCAATTCTTCTTAACACCGGAACAATTTCAGGAATGGGGTTGGCGCGTACCATTTTGGGTTTCCCTTGTGCTGTTCGTGATTGCCTTTAAAGTCCGCATGGCCCTCGAAGAAACACCGATCTTTGCTGAGATGCGCAAGGAAAACAAACGATCTTCTTCACCCCTAATGGATAACTTTCGGGATCGCGAGACCCGTAAGCGGATGTTCTTATTGTTCTTCTGCATCTCAGCAGGCGGCGCTGTATTGTTCTTTTGCATGCAGGTCTATACAGCAATCTTTCTCAAAACTGCGCTCGGCATTGCGCCAAAGACCGTAGACGCTTTAAGCATCACCGCAACACTCGCTTTACTGCCGCTCACCATACTAGCTGGGTCGATTTCGGATCGAATCGGTAGAAGACCGGTTGTGATTAGCGGATTGATTATTGGCGCGCTCGCGATATTGCCGGCCTTTCAGTTCTTGCAATACCTGGCATCGGCAGCGCAATTGAATATGCTCCTCGCAGGCTTCACCCTCATTTGCCTATCGATTCCGCTGGCGCTGGTTGTGGGCCCTCAAATCGCTTTACTGGCTGAACTCTTCCCTGCCCGCACCCGAAATAGCGCAGCAACCTTACCGCATAACCTAGCTGCAGGATGGATTGGGGGCATGCTGCCATTCATCGTCACGTGGCTGAATAAAGCAATGGGGAATAATTTAGCCGGGCTTTGGTATCCGACGCTGTTCTTGGCAACGGCAGCGATCGTGGCGGTGTTCTATTTGCCAGAAACGCGGGATGTCAATTTACGAAAATAGTCTATTGATGGTGCCCCATGTCCGACTCGAACAGACCACCTACTGATTACAAATCAGTTGCTCTACCAGATGAGCTAATGGGGCAATTTTTTACAACGTTTGAATTTTATCCTACTTCACAATCGTCAAGGTAGGTCTCGGTGCCTTTTTGGGCGCATCACTGCTGCCCTCGCTTGCATTACTTGGATCCGGGGTTTTGGCGCCATCAAATGGGAAGGACATGCCTTGGCCATTCTCTCTGGCGTAAATCGCCAGAACGTGTGTAACCGGCACCATCACGCGTTTGGGTACGCCGCCAAATCGTGCCTGAAAACTCACCCATTCATTGCCAAGATCGAGTTGATGGCAAGCCTCGGATGAGAGGTTGAGCACAATCTCGTCGTTCTTTACAAACTCCATCGGCACTTCCACCCTACCATCGACAAACACCGCAATAAAGGGTGTAAAGCCATTATCCGAGCACCACTCATGCAGTGCGCGGATTAAATACGGCTTGGTACTCGGAATTGAAATGCCGTCAGCAGCCATGGTAATGATTGCAGACCCTAGACGCCCCGCAATTAGCGGCGCATCACCTTCTCAGAAGGGGTTAGTGCTTCGATATAAGCAGGACGACTAAAAATCCGCTCAGCGTACTTCAGCAAGGGTGCTGCGTTACGCGATAGATCAATGCCGTAGTGCTCAAGGCGCCACAAGAGCGGTGCAATCGCAACGTCGAGCATCGAAAACTCATCGCCGAGCATGTATTTGTTTTTAACAAAGATCGGGGCAAGCTGCGTTAAACGATCCCGAATCGCTAAGCGGGCTTTTTCATGGGTCTTTTCTGCGGCTTTGCCTTTTTCATTCTCGAGGGCGGCAACGTGTACGAAGAGTTCTTTCTCAAAATTAAAGAGGAAGAGTCGTGCACGTGCGCGCGCTACTGGATCAGGCGGCATTAACTGCGGATGTGGAAAGCGCTCATCAATGTATTCATTAATGATGTTGGATTCGTACAGAATCAAATCTCGCTCAACGAGGATGGGAACCTGGCCATAGGGGTTCATCACGGAGATGTCTTCCGGCTTGTTGAACAAGTCAACATCGCGGATTTCAAAATCCATGCCTTTTTCAAAAAGCACCAGGCGGCAGCGTTGCGAGAATGGGCAGTTTGTGCCCGAGTACAACACCATCATATGCAAAGATCCTTAAAAATGTACTTCATT
>JBIJAM010000003.1:0-79703 GCA_044345755.1 Polynucleobacter sp.
TTTCTTCAAGTCACGCCAAAGCAGTTTTTACCTGCTCCGCATGAGGTTTTTTATAAAATAATTTCACTGCTTACTCAGCCATTTTCAGGATTTACATTATTGGCTCACGTTGCATCGAGCTTTCAACGATTCTTGTATGGTTTTATTTTGGCTATTGCGATCGGCATTCCATTGGGATTGCTCATGGCATTATCTAAAAATTTAGATCGCCTGATAAGTCCTTTTTTTGAGAGCGTACGTTTTATTGCGCCCATTGCCTGGGTTCCATTTGCTGCACTTTGGTTCGGAACCGGTATCGGTGGCCCAGTGTTAATTATTTTTATGGGGGCTTTCCCCCCGGTCTTAATTAACACCTATCGCGGGGCTATACACGTTGATAAAAAATTCATCGAGGCAGCACAGATGCTTGGCGCAAGCAAGATTCGCCTCATGTCAGAAGTTTTGTTCCCAGCCGCCATACCATCGATTGTTGCTGGACTAAGAATTTCTGCTGGCTTGGGCTGGCAATCCTTGATTGGAGCTGAGTTAATTGTTGCATCAAGTGGAGTTGGCTACATGATGGTAAAGGGTCAGGCTAGCATTCAAACCGATATTGTGATGAGTGGCATGGTAGCTATTGGCATCATAGGGCTTGTAATTGATGTTTGTTTAAGAATGACTGAAAAATTAGTCAGTAAGTATCGAGAAAATTAAGATGGCAAATATTGTTTTTGATGGTGTAGAAAAAAAGTTTACGCAAGGTGGTAAGGAGTTTCTCGCAGTTGGCGAGACTAACTTTACGGTTGCTGATAAGGAATTTGTAGCAATCGTAGGCCCATCTGGCTGCGGAAAAACAACCTGCCTGAGGATGGTAGCGGGCTTCGAGGCGCCTACAAAAGGGGTTATTCGGGTCGGCGGAGAGGTTGTAACTAGACCAGGGCCTGATCGGGCAGTGGTTTTTCAGCAATTTGCCTTGTTTCCATGGAAAACCGTATTGGACAACATTACCTTCGGCCTTAAGGCAATGGGATTGGAAGAGTCTGAGCGAAATAAGCGGGCTGCAAATCTAATTGCCTTGGTTGGCTTAGAGGGATATGAGGCGGCCTATCCACACCAATTATCGGGTGGAATGCAGCAGAGAGTGGCGATTGCGCGTGCTTACGTTCTGGACCCTGGTGTTTTGCTGATGGATGAGCCTTTTGGTGCCCTCGATGCTCAAACGCGGGTTGTTATGCAAGAGGAATTGGTAAAACTTGCAAGAAAAAACCCTAGGACTGTTTTATTCATTACACATGCTGTAGAGGAGGCCGTCTACTTGGCCGACCGAGTTGTTGTTATGTCGCGCAGGCCAGGCCTTATAAAAGAAGTGATTGATGTCAAAAAAATTCGCCAGGATGAGCGCTGGGATGAACATGTTCGTATTGAAGATGTGATGGATTTAAGTTCGTTTGTGCATTTACGTAGTCAGATTTGGAAGTTACTAAGGGAGCAGCATTAAATAGGGCCGTACTTTTTTATAAATAAGGAGATGTTATGAAAATCAAAACAAAATTATTTAGTGTATTAATGGGGTCAGTAATTGGGCTAGGGGTTGCCACTCAATCTCATGCACAAGCTAATCTGACAGAAATCAAGGTAAGTTATCAGCCCGCACTGTATTGGGCACTCCCGTTTTTTGTTGCTACTGAAAGAAACTGGTGGGCGGAGCTTGGATTAAAGCCAACATTTAGTACTTTTCCAGCGGGCGTCCCTCAAATTGCCGCGTCAGCATCGAAATCATGGGATGTTGGTGGTACCGGTTCTGTGCCTGCAGTTTTGGGGCATGTACGCTTCGGCATTAAAACCATTGGTATAACGAATGATGAGTCCGCAGGCAATGCATTGCTTGCAACAGCAAAGACTGCAGATGCGTTTGCCAAAAATCCACAAAGCATTAAAGGTCAGACCATTGTTTTAACCGCGAACTCTACTGGAGACTATGCTGTTCAGTCATGCTTAAAAAAATATGGCATCGCAAAATCGGATGTAACCATTAAGAACATGGGACAGGCTGAAATTATCTCCGCTATGTCTTCGGGCAATGCCGATCTTGGTGGTTTGTGGGCGCCTAATATCTATACCCTAGAAGAAAAAGCGGGTGCAAAAGTCATTTGCAGCGGAAAAGATGGCGGCGCATTTGTTCCTGGGGCTTTAATTGTGCGCGGTGATTATGCAAAAGAAAATCCTGAAAATGTCGCTAAGTTTCTTGCAATTTACATGCGCGCATGGAGCTGGATGAATGCGAATAAGCCACAAGCCATTGCTATGATGAAGAAATTTTATGAGCAGGGTGGTGTTAGCATTTCAGAGGCATCGATGCGTAAGGAATTTGACACACGTCCGACCTATGATTTGGCTTCGCAGTTAAAAATCATGAATCAAGCAAAAGGCACATCAGAGGCAGATGGCTGGTTTAATGCTATTGCAGCGTTCATGCAAACTACTGGCGCTATTACTAGCGTTCCTCCAGCCAAAGACTACGTTACAGATGAGTTTATGAAGATGGTAAACGCAGATAAGAAGTTGCGTGATTTCGCAGCAAATACGAAGTAATTAATCGTGCGGTCCCCGTTGAGAGTAATTTCAACGGGGATTCTAAGCTAAAAATGTAAGGGTGATGATGAGTGTTCAATTTTTAAAAAAAGCTGCTAAGACTCCTGAAACAGAGTCCTCCAATGCGCAGCAGGTTGTTACAGAAATGCTAGCTAACATCGAAAAAAATGGAGAATCTGCAGTTTTAGAATATTCCAAGTCTCTTGATAAATGGTCTGGAGATATTGTTTTATCTTCGACTGAAATTGATCGAATCATTGCTGCAGTCCCTGATCAAGTAAAACAAGATATCGATTTTGCTGTGAAGCAGGTTTACGATTTTGCAATTGCTCAAAAGGAAAGCATTAGCAACTTTTCAACCGAGTTATATCCCGGCGTTATTGCCGGCCAAAAGGTCTTGCCGGTTAATGTGGTGGGGTGTTATGCGCCATCAGGTCGGTATGCCCACATTGCTTCTGCTTATATGACTGTCGCAACTGCCAAAGCTGCGGGAGTAAAAAATATCATTGCTTGTTCTAGTCCGTTTCGCGGTGGCGGTATTCACCCCTATGTTTTATATGCGTTCAAGGCAGCAGGTGCCGATGTAATTATGACTTTAGGTGGCGTACAAGCAATTGCGTCTTTGGCTTTAGGTTTATTTACCGGAAAGCCTGCCGATGTGGTTGTGGGCCCCGGAAATAAGTTTGTAGCTGAGGCTAAGCGTACCTTGTTTGGAAAAGTCGGCATTGATGTTTTTGCTGGACCCTCTGAAATTGGCGTCATTGCTGATGAAACGGCCGACCCTAAGATTGTGGCTAGCGACCTAGTGGGGCAAGCAGAGCATGGCCATGAATCGCCCGCATGGCTCTTTACGAGCTCTAAAACACTCGCAAATGAAGTCGCAAAATTAGTGCCTGAGATGATCGATTTACTGCCTCCTATTGCGAAAGATGCGGCTTTTTGCGCTTGGCGTGACTATGGCGAGATCATTTTGTGTGATAGCAATGAAGAGTTGGTGCAGATCTCGGATCAGTATGCCAGCGAGCATTTAGAGGTTCATGCCAAAAATTTGGAATGGTGGCTTGAGAATTTAACAAATTATGGCTCTTTATTTTTAGGTGAAGAAACTACGGTAGCCTACGGCGATAAAACAAGTGGCCCCAACCACGTGTTGCCAACTAAGGGCGCTGCTCGTTATTCTGGTGGCTTATCAGTCCATAAGTTTATGAAAACCCTTACTTGGCAGCGCATGACACGAGAGGCTAGTAAGCAAATGGCAACGGTCACTGCTCGCATTAGCAGGCTGGAGGGCATGGAGGCCCACGCAAGAACAGCTGATGATCGCTTGGAAAAGTATTTTCCTAAAGAAACGTTTGATTTGGGAAGGCCTGTGGAGGTATGAGTATCCTCGATCAATTTTGCCTAGATGGAAAAATTGCACTAATTACTGGTGGTAGCAGTGGAATCGGTGAGGCCATCGCTGAAGCCCTTGGTCTTGCTGGCGCTCAAGTGATTTTAGCGGCACGAAGAAAGGCCCAGTTAGAGGAGGCACGTGCGCGTTTGCTAAGTAAGAATGTCCGCGTTTTGACGATCGTTCCAGTAGATCTTTCAGACTTAAATGCCTGTACAGCGTTGGCAAGGGAGGCGCTCGCACATGCTGGTCAGGTTGACATTCTGGTTAATGGGGCTGGGGTAAATTTACGCGAACCATTTATGGATGTCACTCATGAAACCTGGATGAGTCAATTAAATTTGCAATTAAGTGCCCCATTTTTTTTAACACAAGCACTTGCTCCGCAAATGAAATCAAATCGGTGGGGTCGTATTATTAATATCGCCTCTTTGCAAAGCTATCGTGCATTTTCAAACAGCGCACCATATGGCGCTGCAAAAGGCGGAATACTTCAGCTTACCCGAGCAATAGCCCAGGAATGGTCTAAATTCGGAATAACCTGCAATGCCATAGGACCTGGATTTTTTCCTACGGCACTGACTGCGCCAGTATTCAATGACGCCGAGCTTGTTAAGTTACATGCCAATCGAACTGCGATTGGTCGCAATGGTGAAATGAAGGATATTGAAGGCCTTGCTATTTTCTTGGCGAGCAATGCCTCTTCGTACATTACTGGACAAACCATCATGCTCGATGGTGGTTATACGGCTTCTTAGGAATCAATTATGAAAGCACTGGTTTATACAAACCCGAATGAAATGCAATTGTTAGAGCGGCCTTATCCAACCATGGATCAAGATGAGGTTATTCTCAAGATTGACTCTGTTGGTATTTGCGGAAGCGACATGCATGCTTATCACGGACATGACCCGCGAAGGAAACCAGGTTTAGTACTGGGGCATGAGTTTTCAGGCGTTGTTATTGAAAGCTTATCGTCTAATTTTAAGAAGGGCGTTCGTGTAACTGGCAATCCTTTGATTACGTGTGGGGTATGTGACTATTGCCTTCAGGGCAGAAATAATCTGTGCTCCAATCGCACCATGGTTGGAATGACCAGGCCAGGTGCCTTCGCCGAGTATATGAGTATCCCAGCAAAGACATTAATTACACTGCCGGATGATATGTCCTTGGATGCAGCTGCCTTGACTGAGCCTGCTGCTACTGCAGTGCATGCAATTAATTTATCTATGCGAGCATTGCATCGTCCCATCCAAGAGTGCCGAGTCTTGATTATCGGGGGCGGCGCTATTGGTATGTTGACGGCATTATTGCTTAAAAATTTTGGCGTTCATCATTTAAGTGTTGCTGAAACAAATGCCTTACGTAGAGAGTCCATTCATCGCCATGCTGATTGCAAAACAATCGATCCAGTAAGCGCAGCAGTAATTGAAAATAATTACGATTTTGTAATTGATTGTGTAGGGACAAAACTCACTCGTAAGTCCGCTTTTGAGTCAATTAAGCCCGGCGGTGTGATTATGCATGTTGGTCTTCAGGACTGGGCAAGCGAAATTGATATGCGTAAGTTAACCCTTGCTGAAATTACTCTTTTGGGGACTTATACCTATTCGACAGCAGATTTAATTGCAACTGTAAACTATTTAAATCAAGGTGCATTCGGCAATTTAGCGTGGGTGGAAAAGAGATCGATGGATGATGGCGCTAAGGCGTTTGATGACTTGCATAAGGGCAATACGTCATCCGCAAAAATTTTATTAAAGCCAAGTTAATATGCCATCTTCAGACGCTTTTTGGATGCCCTTTACTCCCAACAGGGATTTTAAACTTTCTCCACGGTTGTTGGCTTCCGCTTCTGGCGCTACTTACCAAACGGCCGATGGAAAGGTTATTTTGGACGGCATCTCGGGCTTATGGTGCGTTGGGGCCGGACATAGGCACCCAAAAATAGCTGAAGCCATGAAGGCTCAAATAGATACACTGGATTTTGCTTCTAGTTTTCAGGTCGGACATTCAGGCGCATTCAAGCTAGCAGAACGCATTGCTTCGATTGCACCAAAGGGTCTGGATAGGGTATTTTTTGTCAATAGTGGATCTGAGGCATGTGACACCGCCATGAAAATGGCGCTAGCCTATTGGCGCGTCCGTGGGCAAGGCCATCGTAATTTATTTATTGGGCGAGAGCGCGGTTTTCATGGCGTGGGTTTTGGTGGAATATCCGTTGGTGGAATGATTAATAATCGCAATGCCTTTGGTGCTTCATTATTACGCTCCGATCATTTGCGATCTACTTGGGACCCTGCAACCCAGGCCTTTGTTAAGGGCCAGCCAGAGCATGGATATGAGATGGCGGACGAGCTTGAAAGTCGAATCATTGCTTTGCACGGCGCAGATAATATTGCCGCCGTAGTTATAGAACCCATTGCATGCTCAACTGGTGTTTTGGTTCCGCCAAAGGGTTATCTAAAGCGTATCCGTGAAATTTGTGATCGCCATCAGTTACTTTTAATTTTTGATGAAGTGATTACCGGGTTTGGTAGAACCGGGAATATGTTTGCATCCACAACGTTTGATGTTGTGCCAGATATGATTCTTTTTGCTAAAACCGTAACAAATGGAGCTGCTCCATTAGGCGGTGTTATTGTTAGTCGATCGATTCATGACACCTTGATGCATGGCCCCCGCCATATGGCAGAGTTAATGCATGGTTATACTTATTCCGGTCATCCATTATCTTGTGCTGCAGCACTAGCTATGATTGATGTAATCGAGGAGGAGGGGCTTGTAGATCAAGTCAATTCACTATCCCCTTACTTTGAAGAAGCAGTTCATTCACTCGCAGATCTTGATCAAGTAGTTAGTGTTCGCAATTTTGGATTAGCAGCAGGGGTAGAGCTAAAAGCAAAAGAAGGTGCAATTGGCGAGCGCGGTTTTAACGCGCAAGCACTTGCTTTTAAGCATGGAGTTCTGACGAGAGCTCCAGGCGACTCCTTGGTGATAGCCCCGCCATTTATAACAACTCGATCACAAATTGATCAAATGGTGGATGGTTTTAGAAAAGCAATTCTAGAAACAGCTTAGGCTGTTACCAAACCTCCATGGCGAAGCAGTGCATCGATTGATGGCTCGCGTCCGCGGAAGGCTTTAAATGATTCTGCTGCGGAACGACTGCCGCCAACCTCCAAAATTTCAGTACGGTAACGCAAGCCCATAGCCGCATCGATCACGCTGCCACTTAATTTACCTGCCTCTTCAAATGCGGCGTAAACGTCTGCAGAGAGCACTTCAGCCCATTTGTAGCTGTAATAGCCGGCAGCATAGCCACCCGCAAATATATGGCTGAAGGTATTGGGCCAACGCGATAAAGCAGATTGAGGAATGGCATTAAATTGATCACCGATCTCTCTGGCGATACCTAAAACAGCCTGACCTTCGGCATGCGCGGAATCAAATGAGGAATGCAAACGCCAATCGGTTAAGGAAAAGACAACTTGACGCAAAGTGGCAAGGCCGTTTTGGAAATTCTTGGCTGCCAACATCTTGTCGTACAGATCGCGCGGCAGGGGCTTTCCGGTATCAACATGCGCCGTCATTTTTTCGAGTACTTCCCATTCCCAACAGAAATTCTCCATAAACTGGCTTGGCAGTTCTACAGCATCCCATTCAACCCCATTGATGCCAGAAACACCAAGGGCGCCCACTTGGGTTAACAGGTGATGCAGGCCATGACCGCTTTCATGGAAGAGGGTAATCACATCATCGTGGGTAATGGTTGGCTGCTTGAGCTTGCCATCGACCTTGACGGGCGCTGCAAAATTACAGACCAAGTAAGCAACCGGTACTTGTACTTCGCCACTCGGCAATAGGCGCCTACCGCGCGCATCATCCATCCACGCGCCACCGCGTTTGCCTGGCCTTGCGTAGGGATCAAGGTAAAAATAGGCCACCACTTCGCCATCCGGGTTACTGACCGAAAAGGACTGAACGGTGTCGTGCCAAATGGGTAAGTCAGCAGGCTTGATGTGAACCGAGAATAGCTTCTGAATTAAACTAAACAGACCATCCAGCACCTTCGGCAGTGGGAAGTATTGCTTGAGCTCATTTTCTGAAAAGGAATAGCGCGCTTGTTTTAGTTTCTCGGACAGAAACGCAATATCCCATGGCTGAATTGGATCTTCTTTGGTGCTACCTAAATTAAATTCAGTGCGAGCAAACTGCTGCAGAGTTTCCCAATCGGACTTAGCAAAGGGTTTTGCACGCCGTGCAATATCCACCAGAAAACTATCTACTTCGTCAACGGTGCGTGCCATTTTTGGCGCAATACTCAGTTCGGCATAATTGCTATAGCCGAGCATCAATGCTTCTTCATTGCGTAGGCGCAATTGATCCAGCATGTTTTGGGTGTTATCCCAATCCGCTTTACCAGCGCCGTACTTTGGTCCCAGTTCGGATGCGCGGGTGACGTAGGCTTCATACATGCGCTGCCGTAATGCTCGATTCTCTGAATACTGCTGCACTGGGAAATACGAAGGGAAGTGCAGGGTAAAAGCCCAGCCGGTTTTGCCTTGCTCTTTGGCGGTGTCCGCTGCTGCTGCAATGGCATCTTCTGGCAATCCGATTAACTCAGATGGATCGGCAATGACGTGAGAAAAGCAATTGGTGGCATCCAGCACGTGATCGGAGAAGGCCTTGCCCAGCTCCGCCTGTAAATCCTGTATTTGCGCAAAGCGGGGTTTTTGGTCCTCGGGTAATTCGGCGCCACCCAAGCGAAAATCGCGCAGGGAGTTTTCAACCACCTTTTGCTGATCGGGCGACAGCATTGCAAAACTAGGGCTATGGCGTAGCACTTTAAAGCGCTCATACAACGCTAGATTCTGACCAAGGCTCGCCATAAAAGCAGTTACCTTGGGCAGCATTGTGCCATAGGCGGCACGTAATTCCGGTGTATCAGCGACGCTGTTTAAGTGGGAGACCGCGCCCCATGCGCGACTCAGGCGCTCAGTTGCATCTTCGAGTGGCTCAACCAAGTCATTCCAGGTGGGCGATGTCGTTTGGCTGGTTGCAATGGCAACTGCCGATTCAGCTTCAGTCAGGAGGGCGTCAATCGCTGGTGCAATGTGCTCTGGCTGAATTAGCGAATAGGCCGCAATTCCTCTGCCAAATTGGAGCAAGGGATTATTGGAATGCGTTGCGTTTGTATTGGGATGTGCTTTCATCCCTCTAGCTTAATGTAATGCGCCTACTAGCGTGTAATTCGGCAAAGGGACTAGTGTTTTGAGGCCTTTTCGGCTGCCTCTAAGGTGTTCATGAGGAGCATGGTGATGGTCATGGGGCCAACACCGCCCGGTACCGGAGTAATCCAGCCGGCAATGTATTTGGCGGTATCAAAATCGACATCGCCACACAACTTGCCATCCGGCAGGCGGTTGATGCCCACATCAATTACAACGGAGCCAGACTTAACCATATCGCCGGTAATCATTTTGGGCTTGCCGGTAGCAACGACGAGCACATCGGCATCTTTGGTGTGGTGCGCAAGATCGCGCGTTTTGCTATTACAAATGGTTACGGTTGCGCCGGCTTGCAATAAGAGCATTGCCATCGGCTTACCCACAATATTCGATGCGCCCACCACCACTGCGCGAGCGCCACGCAAGGGATACTCAATGCTTTCCAGTAATTTCATGCAGCCATAGGGTGTGCATGGTTTGAATTCGGGTGCGCCGACCATGAGGGCGCCGGCATTGGCAACATGAAAGCCGTCGACGTCTTTTTGTGGCGCAATCGCCTCAAGTACCCGCTCCGATGCAATATGGGTAGGCAAGGGCAGTTGCACCAAAATGCCATGAATGGCTGGGTCGGCATTGAGAGTAGCGATGCGTGCCAATAGCGCCTCTTCATTCATCTCGGTTTCGTAGCGCTCGAGCACCGAATGAAAGCCAACTTCTTCGCATGCTTTGACTTTATTACGCACATACACTGCGCTCGCTGGATTATCTCCAACCACAATTACTGCTAAGCCGGGACGCGTTCCTTTGGCAGTAACAATGGCCGCACGAGCTGTAATTTCAGTACGGATTTTTTTGGAGAGGGCAACGCCGTCGAGTAATTGGGCTGGCATAAAAAAGAAGAAAGAGCGTTAACTAAAAATACACAGGAAATTAATTCGGCTGTGCATCCGATAAGGCAAGACGCAGTAGATCGGCAACGGTATTAACGTCGAGCTTTTCCATAATATTAGCGCGATGGGCTTCGACTGTTTTGATCGAGATGCCGAGGTCGTCCGCAATTTGTTTATTTAGGCGCCCAGCAACAATACGCTCGAGTACTTGGCGTTCGCGACCCGTCAGTTTGCCAAGCAATCCTTGGGTGGTTTTACGTTGACTCGCTTGACTGTAATCGATACGCGCTTTGGTCAGCATCTTTTCTACCAGAGCGCACAATTCATTTTCTTTAAAGGGCTTCTCAATAAAATCAACTGCCCCTTTTTTCATGGTGGTGACGGCCATCGATACATCACCATGACCAGTAATGAATGAGATGGGCATGGGCAGATTTTCACTAATGAGGCGCTCTTGCAACTCAAGACCCGACATGCCAGGCATGCGGACATCCAAAATCACGCACGAAATGGTCGATTTATCCGTGCTTTGCAAGGACTGTAAAAAACGTTCCGCACTGGCATGGCAGCGGACTAAGTACCCATTGCTCTCCAGTAACCAGGTTAAGGAATCCCGTACTGCCTCATCGTCATCCACAACGTAAACAACTTCGGTTGGATTGGGGTTGGATGTATTCATTAAGTTCATCAGTCAGTTCCGCTTGGTATTTCTAAATGCGCATTAAGCCAAAGCATTTGCTTCGGTTTCCGCCGTTTCTAGGGGTAGTAGTATTGTAAAGGTGCAGCCTATTGCATTGCTGCTATTGGGATCATGCTGGTTTTTGGCCCACAGGCGACCATGGTGGGATTCGATGATGGAGCGGCAAATATTGAGTCCCATGCCCATTCCATCCGATTTTGTACTGAAAAAGGGCTCAAACATGCGCTCAATCACGCCATCGGCTACCCCAGGCCCGCTATCAATCACTTGGATGCGCAGCATGGCTGGAAAGGTGCTTGTCTCCAAATCAGCGCTAATTTTGATCGGCGGCACTGCCCAGCGCGACGAAAGCGGCGCAGCTTCGCGTACGCTATCCAGGGAGTTTTTAAGCAGGTTCACTAAAACTTGCTGAATTAAGACGGGATCGAGGGCGACTTTAGGCAGGTTGGGGGCAAGCTCTGCTGTGATGCTAAGACGATGGCGGTGCGCTTCAATCTCGACCAAGCCGACCGCATCGGCCACAATGTCGGCGATATCGGAATCCTTGCGTTGCGGCTCACTGCGTTTCACAAAACCGCGAATGCGCTGAATAATCGTTCCAGCACGGTGTGCTTGTTGGGAGGCTTTCTCAAGCGCAGGCAGCAAATCCTTGGATAGAGTTTGATCCGCTTGACCCGACAAGCGTTTGGCCACGCCCATGCAATAGTTTGAAATCGCAGCAAGGGGTTGGTTGAGCTCATGCGCCAGCGAGGAGGCCATTTCACCCATCGTGGTTAAGCGGCTTGTAAATTGCATGCGCTCTTCTTGTTCGCGTGCCAAGTCCTCGGTATTTTTACGTAAGGTAATGTCCGTCGCAATTAAGAGTTGAGCTAAGTGACCATCAACCCAGGGAATAAATCGGCGGCGTACCTCATACCATTTCGACTCCTCGCCAATCAGTTGAATTTCTTGCGACTCGGTTTGCCGACTTTGATTGAGCTCAGAATCGGGCAAGCCCGCTAGAGGGTCGATGTTATCGGCTTCTAGACTATGTAGCAGGGCAGGATCCATTTCATGGTTGGCTAAATCAATATGACCTTGTGAGGTATTTCCAAAGCGTTCCCGATAAAACCGATTGGCAAAGAGCAGCTCGCCCGTTTCGATTGAGATCACAGACACCGCAGCATCTAAGCCCTCCAGTACCGTAATGAAGCGATCTTGCGAGGCGGCTAATTCTTCGCGAATGCGTTTAGGCTCCGAGATATCGACCAGCGAAGTAACCCAGCCGGTTTGCTCGCCTTTTTCGCTGATGAGTGGTGCGATGTAGGTACGCGTCGCGATGCGTGTACCATCGCGCCGCTGGATGACCCCCTCAATGCCGCCTTTTAGTTCATGGTGGGAGCTTGCGTTCAGCGCCAAGTCCATTTTTTTAAGCAGGCCCTCTTGTTGATCTGCTGGCCAAAAGGGGAAGGGCGGCCCCAGCCCTATCAGCTCTTCCGAGCTCCAATCGGTCATTTCACAAAAGGCACGGTTCACGTAGGTAATGCGCTTTTGCATGTCGTGGGCTCGTATTCCAACCGGCGTAGAGTTTTCCATGGCATTTCGAAAGTTGGTCTCCGTCCGTAAGCTGGCCTCAGCCAATTGACGAACTTGCATTTGCTTGATGACGGACCATAAGCTCAGGATGACGAATGCACTCAGTCCAATAACCACCCCGAGCAACATCTTAAATGTGAGGTTGCTGGGCGTTGGGTAAGTGTCAACACGCAATATTGCATTGGGGCTCAAGATGCCAAGATCCAAACTGGTTTGATTGGTGAGCGACCGTGGAGGCATATTGCGATCCGATGAGATGGCCAAAACTTTGCCCACATCCGTGGTTAAGCTAAAGCGGTACAGGCCTTTTAATTCTGGCGGTATGACGTATTCCATGACGCCTTGTGCAGAGTAAAGCACCGCCATAACGCCGCTGACTTCGCCATCGGACCCAATCGGTATGGTTTGCCAAAAGATGGTTCGCCGTTCTTTTGCCATTGGCTCCTCGTTTGGCAAATCAATTTGAATGAAGTTACTAAAGGCTGGACGATTTGTGCTGACGGTCAGCTCTATGGTTTTATTAAGTTGCGCTTGTAACTCTTTGGCATACGGCGCCCGATCAAACCAAGTATTGATTCGGGATGGCGGCGGCATCATCCACTGTCGCTGATTATCCCGATCCAGCAAAATGAGTTGACTAATCTCGCGGTTGTTGAGTAAAAACGATTCCGCTTCTTTTAAGGCGCTTGCTTTTGTTTTTTCATCGCTATTTATTCTGCCCAAATCACGGCTCAGCGACATCAATACCTCGGTATTGTTAGCAAAGCGCAATTGAATGCGTTGCTTCACCAAAGATAACTCTCTGAATAGGGCATTTTCTTGCTGATTGCGTTCCTGCATTTGCAGGGTTCCCAGAATGATGGTCATCATCACGGTAAAAATAACGATCGCAACTAACGGCGTGTAGACCAAGCGAAATCCCCTGATCCGGCGAAACCAGGCGCTGTTATTTATACCTGCTGGGAGTGCAATGTGGAGCTTCATATATAAGGGGCGATATTTGAACCCCTAAGTGTATCTGCCTATTTCGATTGGGTTAATTTCATATTGTGCTAATTGCACTGCAATAAATTACCATATTATGAGAAATACTATCATTATGTGGAAAATAGCTTGTAAAGCATTTTGGTGGTTTTTAGAATATTCCCTGTAGAGTAAATACCACCCCTCATCGATCAAATGGAGACACGCAATGGCTGCAGTTCCGCAACCGGTTTTAGGTAAGGCGCTAACAGACGTACTGGATACTGATCCAGCAGAAACCCAAGAGTGGCTGCAAGCGCTCGATGGCGTGATCCATGCTGTGGGCCCAGAGAGGGCTGCGTATTTAATCGATCAGCAAATATCCCATGCCAGAGTCAATGGAGTCAATCAGGCCTTTCATGCTGAAACACCCTACATCAATACCATTCCGGTGGAGTTGCAAGCCCGCATTCCGGGTGATCAAAACATCGAGCATCGGATCCGCTCTTACACCCGCTGGAATGCCATGGCGATGGTGTTGCGTGCCAATAAAGATACCAATGTCGGTGGCCATATCTCTTCCTTTCAATCGGCCGCGACCTTATACGACGTTGGCTTTAACCACTTCTGGCATGCGCCTAGTGCGGAGCACGGCGGTGACCTCATATTTGTTCAAGGCCATTCGGCTCCCGGCATTTACTCACGCGCCTACATGCTGGGCCGTTTAGAGCAAAGCCAACTGGATTTATTCCGTCAAGAAGTCGGGGGCAACGGCATATCAAGCTATCCCCATCCTTGGCTCATGCCGGACTTTTGGCAGTTCCCGACCGTATCGATGGGTCTGGGTCCGATCATGGCGATTTATCAGGCGCGTTTCATGCGTTACATGGAAGATCGCGGCTTTATAAACGCCGGCAACCGGAAGGTCTGGGCATTCCTCGGCGATGGCGAAACCGATGAGCCCGAATCACTTGGCGCTATTGGTATGGCGGGACGTGAGCACTTAGACAACTTGATTTTTGTGGTGAACTGCAACTTGCAGCGTTTGGATGGTCCGGTGCGCGGCAACGGAAAAATCATTCAAGAGCTTGAAGCAGAGTTTCGTGGTTCCGGCTGGAATGTGATTAAGGTGGTGTGGGGCGGCCATTGGGACGCTTTGTTTGCGCGCGACAAAAAAGGCATCTTGATGCAGCGCCTCGGTGAAATTGTTGATGGCCAATACCAAACCATGAAAGCAAAAAATGGCGCATATGTCCGTGAGACCGTATTCAATACACCGGAGCTCAAAGCCTTAGTTGCTGATTGGAGTGATGAGGATATTTGGAACCTCAATCGCGGCGGTCACGACCCCCATAAGGTGTATGCCGCTTTTCATTCGGCAGTAACGCATCAAAATCAACCCACCGTTATCTTGGCACACACCATTAAAGGCTACGGCATGGGCGGCTCGGGTGAGGCCATGAACATTGCCCACCAAGCTAAAAAAATGAGTCCTGATGATGTGCGCCGTTTCCGCGATCGTTTTGAGATTCCAGTGAAAGACGAAGAGCTCGACGACATTCCCTTTGTCAAGTTTCCCGACGGCAGTCCAGAGCTTGAGTACATGCGCGCACGCCGCCAAGAGTTGGGCGGTTACTTGCCACAACGCCGTATGAAGGCAGAGAGTTTGCCAGTACCTAATTTGGATGTATTTGCCGCCTTACTCGAAGCGACCAGCGAGGGCCGTGAGATTTCAACCACCATGGCTTTTGTGCGTATGCTCAACATCGTGATACGCGATAAGACCTTGGGTAAGCGCGTAGTGCCGATTGTTCCCGATGAGTCACGCACCTTTGGTATGGAGGGCATGTTCCGCCAGCTCGGTATTTGGAATCAACTGGGCCAACTCTACACGCCAGAAGACCAAGATCAACTGATGTTCTACCGCGAAGATAAGCAAGGCCAAATTCTGCAAGAGGGTATTAACGAAGCGGGTGGTATGTGTGATTGGATTGCCGCTGCAACGGCGTATTCCACCCACGGTGTACCCATGTTGCCCTTCTATATTTTCTATTCCATGTTTGGTTTCCAGCGGATAGGCGATTTAGCATGGGCCGCAGGCGATATGCGCAGCCGTGGTTTTTTGCTGGGCGGCACTGCTGGCAGAACAACGCTCAATGGTGAAGGCTTGCAACACGAAGACGGCCATAGTCATGTGTGGAGCGCTTCAGTTCCCAATTGCGTGAGCTACGATCCCACCTTTGCATTTGAACTGGCGGTAGTCATTCAGGATGGCATGCGCCGCATGCTCGATGCGCAGGATGATGTGTATTACTACATTACCCTGATGAATGAAAACTATGCCCACCCTGCCATGCCAGCAGGCGCAGAAAAAGACATTATTAAAGGTATGTATAAGCTACGCTCAGTGGGGGATGCCAATAGCAAGTTACGCGTTCAACTGCTTGGCTCTGGCACTATTTTCCGTGAGGTGATTGCTGCTGCGGAAGTCTTGCATACAGATTGGGGTGTCGCTTCTGATTTATGGGGCTGCCCAAGCTTTACCGAATTAGGTCGTGATTGGAATACCGTGCACCGCAGTAACTTACTCAATCCAGCGATTGCGCCACAACTCTCGCACGTCGAGCAGTGTTTAAAAGACACAACTGGGCCGATCATCGCGGCAACCGATTACGTGCGTACGTTTGCTGATCAAATTCGACCAGCGATACAGCATTTGGGTCGTCGCTATGAGGTCCTTGGTACCGATGGCTTTGGACGCTCCGATACACGTGAAAACCTGCGTGATTTCTTTGAGGTCGATTACCGTTGGGTTGTATTAACGAGCCTCAAAGCACTTGCCGACGCTGGACAAATTGATCGTCAGAAAATTGCTGAAGCAATTAAGAAATACAACATCAATGTCCAAAAACCAAACCCAATGATTTCCTGAGCCGAATGCGATATTCCAGACCATGAGTAAATTAATCGAAATTCACGTTCCCGATATTGGGGACTACAGCGACGTTCCCGTGATTGAAGTGCTCGTCAAAGTTGGCGATGCCATTGAAAAAGAGCAGTCGGTCGTCACGCTGGAGTCGGATAAAGCGACGATGGATGTTCCTTCATCGCATGCAGGCATTGTGAAAGAAATCAAAGTCAAGGTAGGTGATTTAATTTCAGAAGGCGCGTTAGTATTGGTAGTGGAGTCCAGCGATGCTGCTGCCACTTCTGCTCCAGTAGCGAGTGCACCAGAAGCCCCCAAGGCGCCGCCTGCGATCCCTGCAGTTGCTATGCCTACGCCAACACCAACACCCGTAGCAGCAGTAGCAGCAGCGCCCGTGTCCCAAACTATGCCAGCAGATGCTGGCAATAATGTGAGTCACGCCAGCCCTACGGTGCGTAAATACGCCCGTGAATTGGGTGTCAATGTGGCCCTTGTAAAAGGATCGGGACCTAAAGGGCGGATTACGCAGGAAGACGTTCAGGCCTTTGTAAAAGGCGTGATGAGCGGCTCTACTGCAACTGCGAGCACGAAGTCGGGTGGCAATATGGGCGGCCTCGATTTATTGCCATGGCCTACCGTTGACTTTACGAAGTTTGGCAGTATTGAGCGTCAGCCTTTATCCCGTATTAAAAAGTTATCCGCTGCTAATTTGGCGCGCAACTGGGTGATGATTCCGGCGGTCACTTACCATGAAGATGCAGACATTACTGAGCTTGAGGCGTTCCGTGTCTCAACCAATAAAGAGAATGAGAAGCAGGGCAATAAGATTACGATGCTGGCATTCATGATCAAGGCGGCAGTGGCTGCCCTGAAAAAGTATCCAGAATTCAATAGCTCGCTCGATGGTGATGATTTAGTACTTAAAAAGTACTTTCATATTGCCTTTGCTGCAGACACCCCCAATGGCCTCGTCGTTCCAGTGATTCGCAATGCGGATCAAAAAGGTATCAACGAGATTGCACGCGAGACCGGTGAGCTTGCTGCACTGGCACGCGAAGGTAAATTAAAGCCGGATCAAATGCAGGGTGCCAGTTTTACGATCTCCTCCCTTGGCGGCATTGGTGGAACCTATTTTGCGCCGATCATTAACGCACCCGAGGTGGCTATCCTGGGCGTGAGTAAAGCGGCAATGAAACCAGTCTGGGATGGCACGCAATTTATACCGCGATTGATATGCCCGCTCTCCCTAACGGCAGATCATCGCGTGATCGACGGGGCTTCGGCTACCCGGTTTACGGTTTACATTGCCCAGCTCTTGGCTGATTTCCGCCGTGCGGCACTTTAAAAGGAATCGCCATGACTAAGCAATTGATTCTGGTTCCGGACATTGGCGACTATGACGACGTGCCTGTTATTGAGGTGCTGGTAAAGGTAGGCGATCGGATTGAAAAAGAGCAGCCACTATTGGTGCTGGAGTCCGATAAAGCCACCATGGAAGTACCGGCCGATGCAGCGGGCACCATTACGAGCATTGCAGTGAAGGTCGACGATAAGGTTAAAAAAGGCACTGTCATTGCCGAGATTGAACTCGAGGCTGGCGCTGCATCACAGCCTGCGGCGCCTGTAGTCGGGACTGTTTCTGCGGCAACGGCTCAAGCGCCAGTGCCCCAAGCTCTCGCAGCACCTATTGCCGCAAGCAATGCGGCAAGTGCTTTTCAAGGCAAGGTAGATCATGAATGCGATTTACTGGTGCTTGGTGCAGGCCCAGGTGGATACAGTGCCGCATTCCGTGCCGCCGATTTAGGTCTGAACGTGATTCTTGTCGAGCGCTATCCAACTTTGGGCGGTGTTTGTTTGAATGTGGGCTGTATTCCATCAAAAGCACTGTTGCACACCGCGGCCGTGATGGATGAAGCGAAAACCATGTCAAAACACGGCATCAGTTTCGGTGATCCCAAGATCGATATTGATCAATTGCGTGCTTACAAAGACGGCGTAATTGGCAAACTGACTGGTGGCCTTAGTGGCATGGCAAAGGCACGCAAGGTCAAGGTCGTGCGCGGACTCGGCCGTTTTATGGATGCGAACCATGTCGAAGTCAATCTAACGGCAGGACCTAGTCAAGAAGCAAGCGGTCAAAAAGAAGTGATTCGTTTTCAAAAAGCGATTATTGCTGCGGGCAGTCAGCCGATCAAGTTACCATTTTTGCCGGATGATCCCCGCGTTGTCGATAGCACTGGCGCACTCTTACTTAAGAGTATTCCTAAGCGCATGCTGGTCATTGGTGGCGGCATCATTGGTTTGGAGATGGCGACGGTCTACAGCGCGCTCGGTTCCAAAATTGATATTGCTGAAATGCTGGATGGACTCATGGCAGGAGCGGATCGCGACCTGGAGAAGGTTTGGGAAAAGCACAATGCCGGACGTTTTGATAAGGTCATGCTCAAAACCCGTGCCGCCAAAGCGGAAGCAAAAGCCGACGGAATTCATGTGGCATTTGAGGGTGAAGCTGCACCTGCAGAGCCCCAAGTGTATGACTTAGTATTGGTTGCGGTAGGGCGCTCACCCAACGGTAAGAAGATTGATGCGGCTAATGCCGGCGTCGCGGTGGATGATCGGGGTTTTATTGCGGTGGATCAGCAGATGCGTACTAATGCCCCGCATATTTTTGCGATTGGGGATATTGTCGGCCAACCCATGCTGGCCCATAAAGCAGTGCACGAAGGCCATGTCGCAGCAGAGGCAGCGGCTGGTCAGAAATCCTTTTTTGATGCCAAGCAAATTCCATCGGTTGCCTATACCGATCCAGAAGTGGCTTGGGCAGGACTCACCGAAGAGCAGTGCAAAGCGCAAGGCATTGCTTATGAGAAAGGCCTCTTTCCATGGGCCGCTAGTGGCCGTGCGATTGCCAACGGCCGCGATGAAGGATTTACCAAGCTCTTGTTTGATGCCACGACCCACCGCATTATTGGTGGCGGTATTGTGGGCACCCATGCAGGCGATTTAATTGGTGAGGTCTGCCTTGCGATTGAGATGGGCGCAGATGCGATTGATATGGGTAAAACCATTCATCCGCATCCAACTCTAGGCGAGTCGGTCGGCTTGGCTGCGGAAGCGGTGCACGGTCACTGCACTGATCTGCCGCCTGCGCGAAAGAAGTAATGCCCTGCTAAAAGAAAAAATCCCCTGTCAGGAAACCCGACAGGGGATTTTGCTTAGAGGGTGTTTCGGATTAACGCTTAGAAGATTTGCCGGCTTTCTCAGTCGCTTTTAAAACGGAGTCTGCTGCATTATTGAGGTTGGTTTGGGCTACATCCATCGCCTGTTTCATGGCTTTTTGGCTGTTCTCGTAAATGGTGTTGGCTGAGGCAATCGCTTGCTTCATGGCTGCAACAGCAGCTTCAGAACCGGCTGGGGCATTTTTGCTCCAGTCCTCAACCATGGCATTCATTTTCTTTTGACTGGCTTGCATTTCTTTTTCAGTTGTCTTGGAAAAACCTGCTTGGGTATCGTTCGCTAATTCGTACAAATGGCGGCTGTAGGCCATCATCTTTTTAGCCATCGGCTGAACCGCTTCGGCTTGATGGGCTAAGAGCTGCTGAATATCTTTGATTTCCAGCGCCTTTTTAGCGTTATGCATGCTTTCACTCAGGCTAGCTTTGGCAATGTGCATATTTAATTCAACCAATTTCTCAATGCTGAGCAATGCTTGGTTGGTGATGCCGGTGAGTGTTTCAAAATTGGCCTTTTGTGCTGCGGCGAGTTGTTCTGGTGTGAGGTTCATTCTGTTTCTCCGTTTAGGGTATGGGCTGCTGTATGGCTATTAACTGGAATTATAGTTCTATTATTGTTGCATTGCACAAATAATCTTAAATTCATAATTAATTACAATAAAATTCATTAAAAACAATTAGTTAGAAATAAATTTTTGAGTAAAGGGTCATTCGACTTTGGGTGCACTTCCTGAGGCTAAAATCAGTCAAACGTAAAAGAAAATAGCAAAAAAAAAGGATTTATGGCGTTAAAGCTTGAGGATGCAATTGGACCTGTTTTCGTTCTTTTATGGAGCACCGGCTTCATTATTGCCAAACTGGCAATGCCCTATGTGGAGCCAGCCACGTTCTTATTTTGGCGCTACCTAGGAATCTTGCTGGCCATGGGCTTGCTCAGCGTGGTGTGGCGTCCAGCCTCCTGGCCCAATCAATCACAACTGGTTCATTTGCTGGTTGCTGGAATGCTGCTGCAGTTTGGTTATTTAATGGGCGTATGGTCTGCTGTTCGTTTGGGTATGACGGCCGGGTTAGTGGCCTTGATTGTGGGTTTGCAACCCATCATTACAGCCTGGTTTGCAGCATGGGTGTCAGAGCATGTATCGCCGCGCCAGTGGATTGGTTTGCTGCTGGGGATTGCAGGGGTTGGTCTTGTGGTGGCAGAGAAGATGAACTTTGTACCGATGCCAGTTGCCAGTTATGTGCTCGCAGCGGCCGGATTACTGTCGATTACGTTTGGCACGCTTTACCAAAAGAAGTATTGCCCTGTATTTGATCTGCGATCAGGCTCCTTAATTCAGTTCAGTATTGCCTTGCTCCTATCCTTCGTTTGCATGGTCTTATTTGAAGAGGGCACTATGGTTTGGAATGCCCCCGTCATTACCGCAATGCTCTGGGCCATATTCCCTATCTCAATTGGTTCCGTTAGCCTGCTATTCATCATGATTCGCAAGGGAGCAGCTACCAAGGTCACCAGCCTTTTGTACCTAACGCCGCCCACCACTGCAATTATGGCGTGGTTATTGTTCGATGAGCCACTGACTTGGATGATGGCGGCAGGGATTGTATTGACGATGGGAGCAGTAGTGCTGGTGAATCAAAGGGCAAGGCAATAAATCACCCTGAACCAGTCAAAGTTCAGTATCATTACGGCTATTGTTTGGTTATAAGGTAGTGCTGCATGCGATTACGAAGCCAGCTCGGAGTGGCCTTATTGATGACCCTGTTTGCGGTCTCTTATTCCCCCGACTCTGCGATTGCCCAATCCAGCTCCAGCAGTCAAAAACAAAGCCCTGCAAAAGACAAGCCCAAACAGAATCAATCTGCCAATAAAGCACCTGCTGCAAAACCAGGTGGCGCTAGCAAACCAAGCAAAGCATCAAACTCCGCTAAGACGGGCAATGCAGGCGCCGCCAAAAAAACCAAAGATGTTCGAGTTACCGTAACTCGCCCTGCAAAAAATGCAACTACTGGCTCAAGGCCGTCGTTTGCTACTGCGATGGGCTTGCGGGGGCAGCATGATGACCTCAGCCTCAAATCCAGCGTGGCAATGGTCGTTAATCAAGATACCAATGATGTCTTATTCGAAAAAAATACGAGCGTTAGTCTACCGATTGCATCCATTACCAAGTTAATGGCTGCCATGGTGGTGCTCGATGCTGACTTGCCTCTAGATGAGACGATACAGATTAACGCGGAGGATGCCCGTAGCTACGGAAAATCCCGGCTTGCTACAGGCACATCCCTTACGCGCCGCGAAGCAATGGTGTTATCGCTGATGTCCTCAGAAAATCGTGCAGCCTATACCTTAGGCAGAAACTACCCCGGCGGCGTACCTGCATTTGTTACTGCCATGAATCAAAAAGCGCGTGACCTCGGCATGCGCAATTCCCACTTTGCCGATCCAAGTGGCTTATCCAGTGATAACGTAGCCAGCGCAGATGACTTAGTAAAAATGGTGAGCGCATCCTATCAGTACAAGGCGATTCGAGAGTATTCAACCTGGCCAGACCTAACCATGGTGATTAACAATCGCCAACAAACTTTTTTGAATACCAATCGCCTGGTTCGTTCCGGCGATATGGATATTGGTTTGCAGAAAACGGGTTTTATTAGTGCTGCTGGTAAATGCCTGGTGATGCAGGCCAATATCAACGGCTCCCCCTTATTGCTCGTTTTTTTGGATTCAGTAGGCACGCAGTCCCGTTTTGCGGATGCGGTGCGCGTTAAAGACTGGTATCAGCAAATGGACCCGAGTGAGATTCGGCCACTGCGGCGCTTGATGTAACGCCACTTACTTCGAAGTAAATCCCATCCCTTTTGAAATCTGCATCGCTGTATCTTGTAGCGCCTTAAGCCAGTCAGCCTGAATGCGATCGGTAGGCGCGCTGAGCGACAGGCCAGCAACCAATTTGCCGGTGTCATCTAAAATGCCGGCCGCCAAGCAGCTAACGCCCAACTCTAATTCTTCATCGTCGCTGGCATGCCCCAGCTGATTGACTTTGGCCAACTCGTTTTCTAGCTTACGCAAGTCCGTAATGCTATTGCGGGTGTGCCCGGCTAAGCCGGTGCGGGTTGCATAGGCTCGAACTTTAGTCGAGTCATCGCTTGCTAAAAAGAGTTTGCCAACGGAGGTGAGGTGCAGTGGCGCGCGACCGCCGATGGCGCGGACCACTTGCATACCGGAGCGCTCGCTGTAGGCGCGATCCACGTAAACAATTTCATCGCCCTGGCGCACAGATAGGTTGATGGTTTCTCCGGTGATTTTATGGAGCCCGCGCATTGGCGCTTGGGCCGCCTCCCGAACGGAGAGCCTGGCCTTGACTAGATTGCCGAGCTCTAAGAGTCGCAGGCCAAGTCGATAGGTGCCGCCATCCCCGCGCTCGACCAGCCTGCAAGCCACCATGTCATTTAAGATGCGGTGGGCAGTAGAAGGGTGCAGGGAGGTTTGCTCAGCCAAAATTTTGAGGCTGCAGGCATCTTCATGCTTAGCAAGCGCATCGAGCAAATTCATCATGCGTTCCACCACCTGAATGGCTGTCTTTCCAACCTCACCAGGGGCTTTGGCCGTTTTTACTACTTTAGGGGTGTCCATATCTTCATTGTAGCCATTCTTTGGGGAATTGCACAATGTGAAAAAAACGGGCTGAAAGAGGCCCTTTAGACCGCTATTTGAGGGCCAGGGCGCATTCCCGAACCAATTCTGGACCCTTAAAAATGAGCCCGCTGTAAATTTGTACCAGACTGGCTCCAGCAGTACGTTTTTCCTGGGCATCATTTCCCGACAGAATGCCGCCGACACCAATAATCGGTACGCGGTTACCAAGATGTTGCTTGAGCGACTGTATAACGGCATTGGATAGGGTACGAACGGGCGCGCCAGACAGGCCACCCGCTTCGGCGCCATGCTCTAGGTGCGCGACAGCGCCTCGCTCAATTGTCGTGTTGGTTGCAATCACTGCGTCAATTTCAAACTCAATGAGTAAATCGGCGATCAAACGGATGTCGTTGGGATCGAGGTCTGGCGCTATCTTTAAGAATAATGGTTTGCGCACGCCATGCTCATCGCACAGGGCAATTCGCGCAACTTGAATGCTGCTCAGCAAGGCGCGCAGCATGTCTTCGCCTTGCAGTGCCCGAAGGTTCTTGGTATTCGGGGACGAAATGTTCACCGTAATATAGGAAGCAACAGCGTAGACCTTTTTTAATCCGACTACATAATCATCAGCGGCCGCTTCGATGGGGGTGCTGGCATTCTTGCCTATGTTTAATCCAATGACGCCGCCGGACTGCCAGTAGCGTGAGGCCTTAACACGGGCAACGCAGGCATCGACGCCATCGTTATTAAAGCCCATGCGATTAATTATTCCGTCAACTTGGCTTAAACGGAACATGCGCGGCTTCGGGTTGCCGGGTTGTGGCATCGGCGTTACCGTTCCAATTTCTAAAAAGCCAAAGCCTAGTGCAGCGAGTGCATCAATGTGCTTCCCGTCTTTGTCTAAGCCTGCAGCGAGTCCCACACGATTGCCCAAATGTAAGCCGCAAAATACCTGTGGGTCGATGACCGGTTTAGGTACGAAGTGTGAAAGTAAACCAAGCGCATGGGCGCGATCCATGCTACTAAGCGCCAGGTTATGGGCTTGCTCAGGGTCAAGGCAAAAGAGCCCGGGGCGTAAAAAGGAGTAAGCAGACATGAATCGATTATCGCGTATGCAAGGGCTGCCAGACGTTATCAACCAACCCTTCGATGGCCTTGAACTTGGATTTATATGCCATCTTCTGACTCTCTTCGATGTAGTAACCTAGATACAGATAGGGGCGCTTGAGCTGCTTGACTTGCGCAATTTGCCACAGAATGCTGTAGGTGCCATAGCTCGCTTTGGCTACGGTGGTGTCGTAAAAGGTGTAGACCGAAGAGATGCCTGCTTCGACAATATCAATGATGCTAACCATCCGCAAGCGACCCGGCTCTGGATCCTGAGGGCCGTCGCGAAACTCGACCAATCGGGAGTTCACTCGGCTTTGCAGTAAAAATTGCGTGTATTGTTCTTGATCATCGCGGTTCATTTCGCCATCGTGATGGCGCTGCTCTTGGTAATGGCGATACAGTGCGTAGTGCTCATCCGTGTAACTTAAGTGGAGTACATGGGTTTCTAAATTGGCATGTTGATTGCGCGCGCGCTGTTGGCTGCGGCTCGGAATAAACTGCTCCACCGGTATGCGAGTCGCAATGCACGCCTTGCAGTGATCACAATAAGGCCGGTATGTGAATAGCCCGCTACGCCGAAATCCTGCATTGACGAGATCACCGTACATATCGCTATGCACGAGATGGGATGGCGTCGCAACCTGGGATCGCGCGGTTTGCTGTGGAAGATAGCTGCAGGTATAGGATGCGGTCGCATAAAACTGCAGCGCAGTAATCGGGAGATCATTGATTTGACTCATAACCAACGCTCCAATGCGGTTTTATCAAAACGCCATGGGGCACTAATCGATTTGCGGCCGATTGCATCGCTTGCCAGCGATAAAAATTGGGTGCGTGGGATTGGGCCGCCACCAAGGGATCGGAGGTGGGCAGTTTCTTGTTGGCAATCAATTATTGGCACCTCGTTATCGTAGCACCAGGCGCAAAGTAGGGCCAAGGCAAGCTTCGAGCTATCCCGTTGGCGGCTAAACATGGATTCACCAAAGACCATGCGGCCAAAACTAACGCAGTACAGGCCGCCCAACAGGCGATCACCTTGCTTGATTGCAATACTGTGGGCAAAGCCGTTTTCAAATAGCTGGCTATATGCGTCAACAATTTCATGGGTGATCCAGGTGCCATCCTGGTCTTTGCGGGGGCTTAGGGCGCAGGCTCGCATAATCGCACCAAAGTCACCATCGACCTCAACATGGCATGCGGGATCGTAATAAAACTGCCGCATGGTTTTTTGCAGTGAGTCGCTCACCTTAAAATTGTTCGGCTCTAGCACCATCCGCGGGTCTGGCGACCACCATAAAACCGGTTGATTATCGGAATACCAAGGAAATAAGCCAAGACGATACGCCGTTTCAAGCTGCCCGGGGTAGATGCGTTCACTGACTGCAAAGAGTCCCAATACTTCGGGGTCTGGATCGGGCATGAGCGCTGGATCGGGAAACGCATCATCAGGTCCCAGCCAAGCAATCTGATTCATTGCTTAAATGGATTCAGAGGGGAGGATATCGCGGGATCGGACGGCAATCTCAGTGCCTGCTTTAAGGAGGCCTGCACTGCGATCGGCAAAAAACCACTGCAGGGTTTGTTTGGTGGTCGGAAAGGCCAAGTCAGACCAGGGGATTTCGTGTTCATAAAATAGCGCAACCTCAAGACTTTCCTCGCCGGCTGAAAACTCGGGGGTCGGTAAGCTAGCGAGGTAAAACAAATGCACTTGCTCAACGTGGGGCACATTGATTAATGAAAACAAGGGGCCGATTTCAACATGGGCTCCAGCTTCTTCTAATGTTTCTCGGGCGGCGCCATGGCTGGTGCTCTCACCGATTTCCATAAAGCCAGCAGGCAAAGTCCAAAAGCCGTGGCGCGGCTGGATCGCTCTGCGGCATAGCAATACTTGTTCACCCCATACCGGAATAGTGCCCACCACATTACGCGGATTGAGGTAGTGCACGGTAGCGCAGCTATTGCAGACATGGCGCTCGCGCGTATCGTCTGCAGGGATGCGTAATGCCACGGTCGATCCGCATTTTGAGCAGTAGTGCATTGGAAAGGGTTTCATCCTTTGATTATCCGACTTTCAGAACGGCGGGTACCGCACCGCGCAGGGCATTGCAAACCAGGATACGGCCGGCATCCACTAGATCAGCTGCCGTGATCATGGCTTGATGGGCATTCCATTGCGGATCATCCAATAGGCTTTGGCGCATCACGCCCGGAAGTACCCCTGCTGATAGTGGTGGCGTTAGCCATTGATTCGATCCTTTGGGCTGAATAAAAATTGAGCTCCGACCCCCTTCGGTGACGAAACCCTGCTCATTCAAAAAGACCGCATCAAAACCGCTCAGGGCCACCGCATTTTTCCAGGCTAAGTCATACAGGGTTCGTTGATTCACTTTGTGGGCCAATAGAACATTGCTCGATTGCATGACGGCCTGATGTGCATCGGGCAATACCTTGGACGCCCAAAAAATGGTGACTTCACTTGCAACCGGCTCGAGGACATTCGCTGTTGTAGTAACCGAGCCATCGGCGAATAAGTCGATGCGCAAGCGATGGGGTAGTGGACTCGCGATTGCGATGCAGGCCTGTTCGGCTACCTGAACAATTCGGGACGATTCAAATGGAATGCGCAGAGCAGATGCGGACTGTTGCAAGCGCTGAAGGTGGGCTGCAAAGCGAAGTGGCTTTTGCCCTTCAACGCGAATGGTCTCAAATAAACCCAGCTCCGCTGGCATCTCGGTGATAAATGCTGATTTCGTTTGACACTCTTGCCACTCTTGCAATGGATCGGAATCAATCGTAATGCCAGCACCGATGCCCAAGGTGAACTTGGTTTGGCGCGCGTTTGGGTTTGACTCTAGATTGAGCGTACGAATGGGAACGCTAAATGCAAAATCCCCATTTGGGTCTAGCCAGCCCAAGGCTCCGCAGTAATAGTCGCGGGGAGTGCCTTCTAATTCCTGAATAATTTCCATGCTGCGTTTTTTAGGAGCGCCTGTAACAGAACCGCATGGAAAGACCGCATCGAGTATGGTGCGTAGACTTACATCGGGCTTTGCTGTTGCCTCAATGGTCGATGTCATTTGCAGCACATTTCCATGCTGTGCAACATGAAATAAGCTGGGTACGGTAACGCTACCCGGTAAGGCAACTCGGCTGAGATCGTTGCGCAAGAGATCCACAATCATAATATTTTCTGCGCGATTTTTTGGGTCGCTGGCCAATTGCTCTGGACTCTCCGTTCGGGCATTGGCCGTACCCTTCATCGGCATGGCGCGCAAACAGTCCCCATCCCGCTCCACAAACAGTTCAGGTGATTGCGACAGAATGGTGGTGTCGCCTTCGTGCACAAATGCACCAAAACGCCCCGGTTGCCGTGCTCTTAGGCGCGCATATAAAGCGAGCGGGTCACCATAAATCTCACCCCGTATGCGGTAGGTGTGATTGATTTGATAGGTATCGCCGCAGCGTATCCATTCCTGAATTCGCTCTACATCCGATTGGAACTGGGCTTGCGTAATGGATTCGGTGCAGGAAGCTACGCCACTAACACGCTGATCATCGTCTAGCTGAGCCAGTTGTGTTGCAAGCCAAGCATCCGCCTCTGCTTTTGTAAGCATTTTGGGCTGATGGTATGCCCATGCTTGAATCAGCGGTATGCCTGCCGATGAAGTATTGGGTAGCCGATGAATGATTTGGCCGTACTCGTAGGCAAGCAGGCAAACCACATAGTGATTCGCCTTTAAGGCCGACTGGATCGCATGAAAGCAGGCGTCAATTTCAGCGGGTGTAAATGCTGCCCAGTGTGCGATGGGCTCTTGGTAGAGGCGACTTGATGGCTTGGTCGCACTACTCTCGACATCATCGAGCAGAATCATCGCAAAACTCGATTGCGTCTCAAATTACTTTAAGACGGTAGCCGACTCGATCACAACTGCGGTAGTAGGTACATCCGCCATCCGTCCAAATTTAGGCGCTGGTGCAACCATGGTTGGAATTTTACGAATGCGGTCAATGGTTTGGGTGCCAGAGATGACTTTGCCAAAGACGGTATAGCCATTACCCATGGCGTTCGGGAAATCAAGTCCTTGGTTATCACGCACATTAATAAAGAATTGTGCGGTTGCCGAATCGGGATCCGATGTTCTCGCCATTGCAATCGTATAGGTTTGATTCTTTAGTCCATTTTGGGCTTCCGACACCACGGGTGGATTGGTTGGCTTTTGATTTAAATCGGGCGTGAAGCCGCCGCCTTGGATCATGAAGCCATCGATCACGCGATGGAAGATTGTGCCATTGTAAAAGCCGCTCTGAACATACTTCAGAAAATTATCAACGGTCTTGGGCGCCTTCGCTGAATCCAGATCCACAACAAAACTACCTTGATTGGTTTTGAACTCGACGCGTGGCTCTGCCTTGGCTGCGCCGGTGGAAAATAAAAAGGCGCCAACAAGGGCGGTTAGCAATGCACGGTAAGAGCGAAAAGGGGAGGTGCGCATGGTTCTTCCTAAGTGATAAATAAATGGCAAATAGAGATCTACTTCATTGTATTGCGTGATGCTTATGCGGGTGAGGGCGGAAGGCCGTTGGGTACCGATGCGGCAGCCTGATACGCCGCTTGATCAAACATCGCTGGGTGATTGAGGTAGTCGATGACCCAATCGATGGCATCGACCCCCCAAAAAATCCGATCCCCAATCGCAAGCGTAGGCACACCAAAAGCGCCGCGATCGACTGCCTCTTGGGTGTTGGCAATCAAGCCTGCTTTGGTTGAGGCATTTTCGGGTCGAGGGGTATTGGGATCCAATCGGAGGTGCGTGCAAAAATCAGACCAGTGCAGATTGGGATCCTTGCCCATTACCCAAACAAACTCAAATGCCCGCTCGACCATCGACCAGTCGGCCTGCTGTTGCACTAAAAGGCGCTGCGCTGCAACGGTAATAAAGGGGTGGTGCTCCGGAAACCGAAAGGGAATGCCTAACTTCGCTGCCTGCCACACGCACGATTGATAGGTATACAGGCGCTTTGTGGGGATTTCACCTGGGCCTTGGTTGCGTGCGGCGCGCAATAGACCGCCGAGCAACACTGGTACCGGTTCAATTTGTAATCGCGGCTCAAGGCGATGGCGTAATTTCACATAAAAATACGCAAAGGGAGAGATGATGTCAAAGTAAAAACGTGCCTTCATTTTTTCTCCGCCTCATCGAGCGAGCGCAAAAAAGCCATACGTTCTGCAATCTGCGTTTCAAGACCGCGCTCCACCGGTTGGTACCACTGCGGCTCAGACATCCCTTCGGGTAAGTAGGTTTCACCGGCTGCATAGCCATAGGGTTCATCGTGCGCATAACGGTAGGCAGTGCCGTGGCCGAGTTCCTGCATTAGTTTTGTTGGCGCATTGCGCAAGTGATTGGGGACGCCCCGGCTTTGATCGGCCGCAGCAAAAGCACGTGCCTTGTTGTAGGCGACATAGCTGGCATTGCTTTTGGCCGCAACAGCCAAATAGACGACTGCTTGACCCAGCGCCAGCTCGCCTTCGGGTGAACCCAGTCGTTCATAGGTTTCTGCAGCATCGTTGGCGAGTTGGATTGCCCTGGGATCGGCCAAACCAATGTCTTCCCATGCCATGCGAATAATGCGGCGCGCAAGGTAGCGCGGATCAGCGCCGCCGTCGAGCATGCGGCATAGCCAATACAAGGCAGCATCGGGATTGGAGCCGCGTACCGATTTATGTAGCGCCGATATCTGGTCATAAAAATGGTCTCCGCCTTTATCAAAGCGACGGCCATTAGCCGTTAATGCATTTTCAACAAAGGCTTGATCAACGACCTTCGTGGTCGATCCTGGAATCGAAATGGCATTTCGGATTTGCTCGAGCACATTGAGTAAGCGGCGTGCATCACCATCTGCATTGGCGATGATGGCGTCAATCGCGGCGGAATCAAATTCCACATTCGGCATGGCATATGCTCTGGCGCGCTCGGCTAAGGTACTTAGTTCTTCGGCGCTTAAGGACTTAAGAACATAGACTTGAGCCCGAGAAAGCAGGGCGGAATTGACCTCAAAGGAGGGGTTTTCGGTGGTGGCGCCTATAAACGTAAAGAGACCAGATTCGACGTGTGGCAACAGCGCATCCTGCTGGCTTTTATTAAAGCGATGAATTTCATCAACAAACAAAATAGTTTGCTTGCCATACTGATTGTTATTTTGTTGCGCCTGATCAATCGCCTCCCGAATTTCTTTAACGCCAGCAAGCACCGCTGAGATGGCAATAAATTCGCGATCAAAGGCCTTGGCAGAAAGACGGGCTAAGGTGGTTTTGCCAACGCCGGGAGGTCCCCACAAAATCATTGAATGCGGTTTGCCCGATGCAAAAGCCAATTGAAGGGGTTTACCTTGGGCTAGTAAATGCGATTGACCGATTACCTCCGCAATCGCGCTTGGGCGCAATGCTTCCGCCAGCGGTGGCGGCGGTTTAGTTTCAAACAGATTACTCATTCAGACTCTATCCGGACTCGGCGGCTTCTCACGTCATGGTCACGAGCATGACGAGGGCAGCCCATGTCAGGCAGAACGTGGCTACCACAGTCAGGCGTGTGCGCATCACCATGAATTCATCCAATGCGGCTTTGTTAGAGAAGTAATACTGGTATGTATTTTGATCAATGCCACGCTGAACTAAGAGCATGGCGGCCAACATCAGTAAGCCAACTGGAATGTAAACATGCAGCGCTAGCCAAGCCACGAGCGATGGAATAACGCCCCAGATCCAGGCATTTCGTTCAAACCAGCGGGATCCGCCGATATCGCCAGCGCTCGCTAAATTAGCACTATCGGCAACATTGCCAAGGTGCCGAAAGTTACCACCCCAATGGATGGCGCCTAAAAAAGAGCAGATTACAGCGCCGTAGGCGGCAAGGGATTCTGCGCTGACAAAATCAAATGGCGATGGCGCCACTTGGACCAAGATGGCGCAAACAATAAATGGTACTAAACCGCCGTATCCCAAAATACGAACAATCGGCGCTAGGGTGCTGATGGTTGCCATTCTTTAGGTGTCGTAGTGGTACACGCCACGTCCTGTTTTACGACCTAAATATCCGGCTGCAACCAATTCACGCAGTAAAGGACAGGCACGGTATTTGGAGTCATTAAAGTTACTGAAATACACGTCCATAATCGCTAAGCAGGTATCGAGGCCAATTAAGTCGGCGAGGGCAAGCGGCCCAATCGGCTGATTGCAACCGAGTTTCATGCCGGCATCGATGTCTTCTGCACTTGCAAGCCCTTCGGCTAAAACAAAAAAGGCTTCGTTAATCATGGGCAGCAAGATGCGATTGACCACAAAGCCGGGACTATTGTTAACGGTGATGGGCTCTTTGCCAATCGCCTTGGCCATCGCAAGTACTGCGGCATGCGTAGCATCACTTGTTTGCAAGCCCCGTATCACCTCAACCAAGGCCATCAGCGGTGGTGGATTAAAAAAGTGCATTCCAATGAAGCGCTCTGGCAAGGAGTTCAAAGCCGCCAATTGCGTTATCGATAGCGACGATGTATTGGTGGCAATAATGGTTTCCTTGCCGACTGTTTCATCGATTTGCTTCAATATCTTTTCTTTGACGGCTTGATTTTCAGTGGCCGCTTCGATCACGATCGATAGGCCTTTTAAATCGCCATACGCAGTACCGCCTTTAATGCGCTGCAAAGCCTGCTCTTTTTGGACCTCCGTTAGCGTTTCTTTTTTAATCAGGCGATCGAGGCTGCGTTTAATGTTTGTAATCCCGCGCTCAACGGCGGCTTCATTCACATCAATCATGACCACGTTTAATCCTGCGACGGCACAGACTTGAGCAATGCCATTGCCCATGGTGCCGGCACCAATGATGCCAACCGATTCAATTTTCATGCTGCTTCCTTCGTGGTGTCATGCTGATTCAATTTAATCGAGCTGCTTAGCGCTTTTTATACTGCGAAGCGCCAAACAACAATTCATTTGCAGTTGCATCAAAGCCGGGTTTACGTAAATCAGTCAAAACCTGCATGCCGCGTTTTACTGCAGGGCGCTGACCGATCGATTCAAACCAGCGTTTGAAGTGCGGAAATTCAGTAATATCGATGCCTTGTTTTTCCCAGCGATTGGTCCATGGAAAAATGGCGATATCGGCAATGGTGTATTGATTTCCTGCCACATAGCGATTGTTCGCTAATTGCCGATCTAAAACCCCATACAAGCGCTTTGCTTCATTGGTGTAGCGTTCAACGGCGTAATCAATTTTCTGTGGGGCATACAAACGAAAGTGGTGATTCTGACCCAGCATAGGCCCAAAGCCGCCCATCTGAAACATGAGCCATTGCAAGACCTCATACTTCGCGCGTGTGCTGCTTGGCAAAAAGCGCCCCGCCTTTGCTGCAAGGTATAAAAGAATGGCGCCCGATTCAAAAAGATGAATGGGTTTACCGTCAGGACCGTTGGGATCGGTAATGGCTGGGATTTTGTTATTGGGGCTAATCTTTAAAAAAGCCGGTGTAAATTGGTCGCCCTTGCCAATATCAATGGGAATGGCGCGCCAATCGCGGTCAAGCTGGTAGCCACACTCCTCAAGCATGATGTGTACTTTGTGCCCATTGGGGGTTGCCCAGCTGTAGACATCGATCATGCCTTGATTTTCATTCGTATTCTTCATCGCATTCGCCATCGTTATCGTTATCGTTTGATTTCATTCGTTATGCATCAACACTACACTGTGCTTAGTCGCGACAGCGCTGTTTCTAAGGTTTTTTCTTCTTTGGCAAAGCAAAACCGAATGACCTTGGAGTCGGTTCCTGCGCCATAAAATGCCGATACCGGAATTGCAGCGACCCCGACTTCGCAGGTTAACCAGCGGCAGAACTCCGCTTCACTGAGGGCGCTCTGCGCGATACCGAGCGCAGAGTAATCCACGCACTGAAAATAACTTCCCGGCGCAGGCAGCAATTTAAATCGGGTACTGGCCAAGCCTTTTCTAAAGAAGTCCCGTTTGCCTTGATAAAACGCCGATAGCCCTAAGTAGTGCGCTGGATCCGACAAGTATTGCGCGATTCCCGCTTGCATGGGAGCATTAACTGAAAACACATTGAATTGATGCACCTTCCGAAATTCTGCGGACAGGGTGGCTGGGGCTGCAACGTAGCCAATTTTCCAGCCCGTGACATGGAAGGTTTTTCCAAAGCTGGACACCACAAAGCTACGCGCTGCTAAGGCGGGGTGACTGGATGCACTGTGGTGGTGTTGCCCATCAAAGACCATGTGCTCATAGACTTCATCACTGCACACCAACACGCTTGTGTCGCTCAGTAAATCAGCCAGGCGATCCAGATCAGACCGTTGCCACACCATGCCAGTCGGATTATGGGGTGAGTTAATCAGTAAGAGTCGTGTTTTCGGAGTGATTGCTTTTTCTAGTGCGGTCCATGGGATGGCATAGCCTTTCACCATGCCAAGGGAATCGCGTTGAACATCGAGGCTCACGCTAATGGCCTTGCCGCCGGCTAAGTTGATGGCTGGCAGGTAACAATCAAATGCAGGTTCAATCACGATGACTTCATCGCCCGGACTAACGCACGACATAATTACCGTAAAGATCGCCTGCGTTGCCCCAGCAGTAATAGTGATCTCACTAGCAGGATCGTAGGACTTGCCATAGAGCTGTTCAATTTTGGCGGCAATGGTTTTGCGTAGCTCTAGTACCCCTGGCATGGGAGGGTATTGGTTATGACCCGAAGTCATCGCCTGGTTAACGGCGCCAATTAAAGCAGGATCACACTCAAAGTCAGGAAAGCCTTGCCCTAAATTAACAGCCTTGTGCTCGGCCGCCAAGGTGGACATGACCGTAAAGATTGTTGTTCCAACCGCGGGAAGGCGTGAGGGAAATGAGGGAGTAGGGGGCGCAGCAGGGCGCAACAGTGTCATTGGCGTGCTTTATCTCGTACTGCAGCTTCTGTCGCTAGAATAAGGGTAATCCATTTCTAAATTGTGCCATGCTGATCGTCCTTTCACCCGCTAAATCCTTGGATTACGAGACCCCCGTCCGGGTTAAAAAATCCACTTTGCCTGATTTTGTCCCTGAATCCGCCAAGCTGATTGCAGACCTAAAGACACTCTCGCCTCAGGCAGTGGCCAAGCTCATGAGCCTTTCGGACCCCTTGGCCGCCTTAAATGCAGGGCGTTTTCGGGATTGGTCGACGAAATTCACAGAAAAAAACAGCAAACAGGCGATTTTTGCCTTCAATGGCGATGTCTATGAGGGCTTTGATGCAGCCACACTAAACAGCAAGGCAATTGATTTTGCCCAAGATCATGTGCGGATTTTATCGGGGCTATATGGTTTGCTCAGGCCGCTGGACTTAATGCAGCCCTACCGCTTGGAGATGGGTACGGCATTTAAAAATGCCAGAGGAAAAGACTTGTACGCATTTTGGGGCACTCGAATTACCGATGCAGTCAAACAGCAACTGGCCTCCCAAAAAAAGAATCCCTTCTTATTAAACTTGGCATCCGAAGAGTATTTCAAAGTACTGCAGCCCAAGGACTTGGATTTTCCGGTGATTGCTCCGGTGTTTCAGGATGCTAAAGATGGTAAGTACAAAATCATTTCGTTTTACGCCAAACGCGCGCGGGGTTTGATGGCGCGCTTTGCGGTTGAAAATCGCATCACCGATCCAGCCGACTTGCGTGATTTCAATTTGGAAGGCTATCGCTTTAGCGCAGCAGAATCCAAACCCGATCGACCCGTATTTCGCCGCGCAGAGAAAAAATAATATGACCGTTCACCGTTCTAAATCATCCCAGCGCGCCTCACCCGAAGCTGAGCGCCTAGTGGCGGATGCGATTTCATTGGCTGCCTCAGGCAGTCAAATCGAAGACCGTTTTTGGGAAGGGCGTCTGAGTGCACGCCTACTCAAATTGATGACCAGTCAAAATCAAAACGTAATTGATGCTGCGCTGGATCAAACGTTTCGCATTAATACGGTTGCGTTTGAGGTCTTGGCTGACTGCGCTGAGACCTTGGCTGAATCACAAACCATGACCATCGATAAGGAGAGCTGGGATGTGTTGTTACTCGCCCTACCTATCGTTGCACATACCCGCTATCAAATTCAATCGGGCCCATTGCCGGTCAAAGTGATTGAGTCGGTTGCGATGGCCATGCATTCATCGATTGCCGCAAGCGATACGCGTTTGGCGATCGTGCCATGGCTGTACAGCATTGATCAGATGCCGCATTCCCATTGCCAAACCCGCATTTTGACGGAGGCCCTGGGTACTGCCGCAATCACCGCAAGTGAAATGAAGCTCGAGCTGCGCAACATGTCAGAAACCATTGCTGTGTTGGCTGATCCCCGTTTTATTATTGCGGCCATTGCTGCGCCCAGCGGCTCACCTTTGTTTCGTTGGCAAGCTGAGTCACCAGTAAGGCAAGAGCGCGGCGTGAGTTTGATCGAATGGCAAACAGCCATGCGAGAGCCGATTTCCAGCTTATTGCCCGGCTGTGAATTCGATCTCCTGCTACCCGAGGCGTATTTCACGAACTGCCGTTTAGCGGATAAGCAAGTTCGACCATTGAGTATTCGGGCGGCCGTTAATTTTCTGGAAACTGCAGTCGGCGCCCAGCCCAATGGCTTGTCTTGCGTAGTCGGTGCCTTTGGTGAAGAGCAGGCAGACGAGTACCGCATTGCATTTAGTTTGAAGGGCTCACCGGACGTGATGTACGGTGTTATTTGGCCCATGTACGATCGCGAGACGGTGTCAAACGATGCGCTTAATGACATTAATGATGATGAGAGTCCCATTAAAAAGATATGCGATGCCTTAAAAGAGGCCGGAGTGGAGGATGTATTTCGCCATGCTGTTTTGTTTAGTCCAGAGCTGTGCGACGATTGTGGCGCGCCATTATTTCCGGATCGCCACGGCGAAGTAGTGCATGCGGAGATGCCGGAAGATACGCCAACGCAGCAGCCTCTGTTTCATTAGCGATTCAGAATTTTGCGCATAAAAAAACCGAGGCGAACCTCGGTTTTTTTACTGCAGCCAGACTAACAAGACTCTTAGCTGGATTACTCTTTAGCAAACAAATGAGGCTCTTTGCCCGTCTTCATGTCAGCCGTTTGGCAAAAATCAGCCAAACGAACACCGCTACGAATGTTAAACAGCATTGCCTTGTTTCCGAGCACCACTAAATCCAAACCAGTGTCGTGGTTTTTAAAGCGCAGGCTACCTGGCAGTGACACTTCCCTTTTCATTTCGTAGGTTTTGGAGTTCCAAACCAAACCAATGTTTCCAGCGCCATCCCCAATTGTTTTTAACTGGTGATTGTTGTTGCAGCTCCAGGCATGCGTATCCTTTGGATCTTTGGCATGCGCAACCGGGTGTGCCAACACCAAGGCTGAAGCAATCAACAGCGCTTTAAAGGGAATGTGCATCTGTGTTTCCTTATGAGAGTAAGTGCTTCACGCCGGCCTGTTCCTCAAGTAATTCATTCAAGGTGTGGGTCATGCGCTCACGCGAGAAGGCATCAATTTCAAGGCCCTCAATCATTTTGTACTCCCCATTCTCACAGACAACGGGGAATCCGTAAATAACTTCTGCCGGAATCTCGTATTCGCCGCGGGAAGCAATGCCCATCGTGACCCATTTGCCATTGGTGCCAAGCACCCAGTCGCGCATGTGATCGATAGCGGCATTGGCAGCCGATGCTGCGGAAGAGAGGCCGCGTGCTTCAATAATGGCCGCGCCGCGCTTGCCTACGGTTGGAATGAATACGTCTTTATTCCAGGCAGCATCATTAATCATGTCCTTAACGGATTGACCGCCAATGGTGGCAAAGCGATAGTCCGGATACATGGTAGGGCTATGGTTGCCCCAGACCACTAATTTTTCGATGTCTGCAACGGGTTTACTGACCTTAGCTGCGATTTGTGACAGAGCGCGGTTGTGATCCAGGCGCAGCATGGCCGTAAAGTTCTTAGCAGGCAAGCTCGGAGCCGATTTCATGGCAATGTAGGCATTGGTATTGGCAGGATTGCCTACAACTAGTACCTTGACGGTCCGTTTTGCAACAGCGTCCAAGGCCTTGCCTTGGGCAGTGAAAATTTGCGCATTGGCAGAAAGCAGGTCTTTTCGCTCCATGCCAGGGCCACGAGGGCGGGCGCCCACCAGCAGGGCAATGTCAATGTCTTTGAATGCGGTCATGGGGTCTTGGTGGGCAGACATTCCGGCCAAGAGTGGGAATGCGCAGTCATCGAGCTCCATCATCACGCCTTTTAATGCTTTTTGCGCTTTTTCATCAGGAATTTCAAGGAGTTGCAGAATAACAGGCTGGTCTTTTCCAAGTAAATCGCCATTGGCGATGCGAAACAGGAGGGAATATCCGATTTGACCGGCGGCGCCAGTAACCGCGACGCGCATGGGGGTTTTTGCCATTACAAGTAACTCCAAATGAAGGTTGATAGGTGTTGCTTCAGTGTTTTGCTGCAGATTATCCCTGCAAGTTTATGAAGTTTACATTTACACTGTCAATGATGTCTTCTATAAGACAGCAGACTAGTCAACCTAAATACCCTTTTTGGAACTGCTTTGCCTGAAACAAACGCTCCATTGGCTACCTTTAGCCCCTTGTACCAGCAGATTAAGGTGCTGTTGCTGGACAGCCTTCAATCCGGCGAGTGGCGACCCGGAGCTCCGATTCCGAGTGAAATGGAGTTGGCAGCCCGTTATGAGGTCAGTCAAGGGACTGTCCGCAAAGCCGTGGATGAGTTGGCTACGGAAAACCTATTAGTGCGCCATCAGGGCAAAGGCACTTTTGTGGCCACCCACCACAGCGAGGCTTGGCAATACCGTTTTTTTAGTTTGATGCCCGATTCAGGCAAAAAAGCCCCTCTGAAAAGCCATTTTTTAGCGTGTAAGTCGATAAAGCCCCCATCCAAAATTGCGCAGTTACTGAAACTGCCGGCTAGTGAGCAGGTGATTCAAATTGATCGCGTTCAAAGCCTAGGAGGGCAAGTGGCCGTATTTGAGCAAATCTGGCTACCCAAGGCGCGTTTTAGTGGAATGACCTTAGATCGATTGGAGTCGTGGCCAGGCCCCTTGTATGCATTTTATGAAAGTGAGTTCGCAACCCACATGGTGCGGGCGGAAGAGAAAATCAAAGCAATTGCAGCGGAGGCAACGATTGCCAATCATTTGCAACTGGAGCCAGGCTCACCACTCCTTTTGGTTGAGCGGCTTTCCTATACTTATGGTAACAGGCCGGTCGAGGTTCGACGAGCCCATTACGACACCCGCCAGCAGCATTATGAAAATAAGTTGAACTAAGTCATGTGTAAAGAAATAAATGCATTCCAGGGTTTTCCAATAGAATATGTTGCACAACAGCATTACTCCTTATTTAACCTTTACCTCACAAATGAGACCCTCTATGGTTGATGCCCATCAGGACGTAAAAAAGGCCAAGCCGGTTTACCGCAATATTGGTCTAGCGCAGTTAATCAAATACCGCTTGCCGTGGGCTGGAAAAGTGTCGATCCTGCACCGCATTAGTGGTGCTGCCTTATTTTTGCTGCTGCCGTTTATTTTGTATTTGTTTGATCAAAGCTTGGCATCCGAGCTGAGCTTCATGCAGTTTCAGGCTTTCACGGATCACTTCCTGGTCAAGCTCATTTGCCTTGGTCTGATCTGGAGCTTCCTCCACCATTTCTGTGCCGGCATTCGTTACCTGCTTCTGGATCTCGAAATTGGTGTTGAAAAAATCGCAGCCAATCAATCCGCAATCATTGTATTGATCGTGAGCCTAGCCTTAACTGCAGCAGTAGGCGCTAAATTGTTTGGCTTGTTTTAATCCCGATTACATAAAGAGAACTTCATGTCGACAAATAACATTGGCCCAAAGCGTCTCGTTGTAGGTGCGCATTACGGCCTGAAAGAATGGATTATTCAGCGCATCACCGCGGTAGTGATGGTGGTTTTCACGGTCGTTTTATTGGTCGCGTATCTTATTTCTGGTGGCGCAAGCTACGAAGCATGGGCAGGGTTGTTTAGTAATCAGCTGATGAAGTTGCTCACCTTTTTAACCTTCCTCAGCCTTTTTTACCATGCGTGGATTGGCATTCGCGATATCTGGATGGATTACGTCAAGCCAGTAGGTATTCGCCTAAGCCTGCAAGTCTTAACTGTTTTATGGCTAGTCGCCTGTGCGGCCTATGCCGCTGAAATTCTGTGGAAAGTGTAAGACGATGACTGCGATTAAAAAAGCATTACCCCGCCGTCGCTTTGATGCGGTGATTGTTGGTGCAGGGGGCTCCGGTATGCGCGCTTCCTTGCAGCTATCGGAAGCTGGCCTTAATGTAGCAGTGTTGACAAAGGTGTTTCCAACCCGTTCACATACGGTTGCTGCCCAAGGCGGCATTGGAGCCTCGCTCGGCAATATGAGTGAGGACAACTGGCACTACCATTTTTACGACACCATTAAAGGCTCTGATTGGCTGGGTGATCAAGATGTGATTGAGTTTATGTGCCGCGAAGCGCCTAAAGTGGTGTATGAGCTTGAGCACTACGGCATGCCGTTTGACCGCAACCCGGATGGCACGATTTATCAGCGTCCATTTGGTGGGCACACCGCGAATTACGGTGAGAAACCAGTGCAACGCGCCTGCGCTGCTGCAGACCGTACTGGCCATGCCATGTTGCACACACTTTATCAGCGCAACGTGCAGGCCAAGACGAACTTTTTTGTTGAGTGGTTGGCCTTGGATTTAATTCGCGACGACGAAGGCGATGTTGTCGGCGTAACTGCGCTGGAAATGGAAACGGGCGAGCTCTACATCCTCGAGGCCAAAATTGTCTTGATGGCAACTGGCGGCGCTGGACGCATTTGGTCTGCTTCTACGAATGCCTACATCAATACCGGCGACGGTATGGGTATGGCTGCACGTGCCAATATTCCGCTGGAAGACATGGAGTTTTGGCAGTTTCATCCCACTGGCGTTGCTGGAGCGGGTGTATTGCTGACCGAAGGGTGTCGCGGCGAAGGCGCCATCTTGCGCAACAAAGACGGCGAGCGTTTTATGGAGCGTTACGCTCCCACGCTAAAAGACTTGGCTCCACGTGATTTCATTTCGCGTTGCATGGATCAAGAGATCAAAGAGGGGCGCGGCTGTGGTCCCAATGGCGATTACGTGGTGCTTGATTTAACCCACATCGGCGCTGAGACCATCATGAAGCGCTTGCCATCGGTGTACGAGATTGGCATGAACTTTGCGAACGTTGATGTAACCAAAGAGCCGATTCCGGTTGTGCCAACGATTCACTACCAAATGGGAGGCATTCCGACCAACATTAATGGCCAGGTTGTAGTGCCTAAAGATGGTAATCCGAATCACATCGTCAACGGCCTGTACGCCATCGGCGAATGCTCCTGTGTATCGGTTCATGGCGCGAATCGCCTGGGTACCAACTCCTTATTGGATTTATTGGTGTTTGGCCGTGCTGCCGGTAATCACATCGTCAATATGGACCTTAAAAAGTGCGAGCACAAGCCATTACCTGCGAATGCCGGCGAGCAAACACTCGCGCGCATTGCAGCACTGGATAATTCCACCTCAGGTGAGTATGCCCAGGATGTTGCAAATGACATTCGTAAAACCATGCAGACGTATGCGGGTGTGTTCCGTAACCAGAAGTTGATGGATGAGGGTGTGCGTCAAATGGCCGCTTTAACAGAGCGTGCAAAGCACCTCTGGGTGAAAGACAAATCGAAGATTTTTAATACGGCACGCATTGAGGCTTTGGAAATTTCAAACCTGGTGGAGACCGCAAATGCCACCATCATCTCGGCTGCCGCGCGTAAAGAAAGTCGCGGTGCGCACTCGCACGATGATTTTCCAACGCGTGACGACAAGACTTGGATGAAGCATACGCTTTGGTTCAGTGAGGGTAATCGCCTCGATTACAAGCCAGTGCAACTCAAGCCATTAACTGCAGAATCGGTTCCACCCAAAGAGCGTACCTTCTAATTAAAGAAAAACGAGATAAACCATGAGTGATACCCGTATATTTGAAATTTATCGCTACGATCCTGAGGTGGACGCTGCTCCACGCATGCAGCGTTACGAGCTTGAATTGACCGGCGAGCGCATGCTGCTGGATGCCTTGATATCGCTTAAAAAACAAGACGAAAGCATTACGTATCGCCGCTCCTGTCGCGAAGGTGTTTGTGGCTCGGATGCCATGAACATCAACGGTAAAAATGGACTAGCTTGTTTGACCAATATGCTGACGCTGCCTAAGGTCATTACCTTACGTCCACTACCTGGCTTGCCTGTCGTGCGGGATTTAATTGTGGATATGACTTTGTTTTTTAAGCAGTACTTATCCATTAAGCCCTATTTAGTCAACTCCACCCGCCCACCAGAAAAAGAGCGTTTGCAGAGCCCAGAAGAGCGTGAAGAGTTGGATGGCTTGTACGAGTGCATCTTGTGCGCTTCCTGCTCTACCTCCTGCCCATCGTTTTGGTGGAATCCGGACAAGTTTGTCGGGCCAGCAGGATTATTGCAAGCCTACCGCTTTATTGCAGATAGTCGCGATGAGGATACGGCAGCGCGCCTGGATAATTTAGAGGATCCCTACCGTTTATTCCGCTGCCACACGATTATGAATTGCGTTGATGTTTGTCCTAAGCACTTGAATCCAACCAAAGCCATTGGCAAAATCAAAGAGTTGATGGTTCGTAGGGCGGTATGACCATTAGTGCGGCGGCTCTGTATCGCTTAAAGAGCGATGCGCGCCGGGGCTTGCTGGAAAATGATCTGATTTTAGAACGGTATTTCAAGCGCTATGCGGATTCATTGACGGAGGAGCAGGGCGAAGTCTTGACCCAGTTGTTGGCATTGAGCGACAACGATTTAATGGACCTCTTGATTGGGCGAGTGGACTCCGTAGTTGCTTTGGGTGATGTATGCAGTACCCCCGCTTTTTTGGCTGTATTGGGTTGTTTGCGGGAGAAGTAGTAGCAGGGATGCAATAATTTGTAGTGCACTTATTTAACGAACAGTGGGATCAGACATGATTGAATCAAACATCAAGGCAAAGTTATCGTTCTCTGACGGTACTCCCGATATCGATTTGCCAATTTACCAAGGCACAGTGGGCCCTGATGTCATTGATATTCGTAAGCTCTACGGCCAGACCGGTAAATTTACCTACGATCCTGGCTTCTTATCTACTGCATCGTGTAATTCCAAGATCACCTTTATTGATGGTGACAAAGGCGAATTGCTCTATCGCGGTTACCCCATTCAAGATTTGGCAGCCAATTGCGATTTCTTAGAGGTCTGCTACCTCTTGCTCAATGGCCATTTGCCAAACGAAAAAGAGAATGGGAAATTTCAAGACATCATCATGCACCACACCATGGTGCATGAGCAGATGCAATTTTTCTTACGCGGCTTTCGGCGTGATGCGCACCCCATGGCAGTTTTGACTGGTCTAGTGGGTGCCATGGCGGCGTTCTATCACAATGAGATTGACTACAGCGATCCCAAGGCCCGTGAAATTGCACAAATGCGTTTGATTGCAAAAATGCCAACTTTGGTTGCCATGTCCTATAAGTATTCGGTTGGTCAGCCATTTATCTATCCCGATAACTCACTCTCCTATACCGCCAATTTCATGCGCATGATGTTTGCTACGCCATGCGAACCATACAAAGTAAATCCAGTATTAGTCCGCGCCTTGGATCGTATCTTTATTCTCCATGCTGACCATGAGCAAAATGCATCGACCTCTACAGTCCGTTTATGCGGTTCTTCTGGCACCAATCCATTTGCTGCGATCTCGGCTGGTATTGCGTGCTTATGGGGCCCAGCGCACGGTGGCGCGAATGAGGCCTGCTTGCAGATGCTGACGGAGATTCAGGCCAATGGCGGAGTCGAAAAAGTCGGCGAATTTATTGCCCAAGTGAAAGACAAGAACTCCAATGTCCGCTTAATGGGCTTTGGACATCGGGTTTATAAAAACTTTGATCCACGCGCAAAACTGATGCGTGAAACCTGCTACGAAGTCCTCAATGAATTAGGGCTCGAAAATGATCCGCTTTTTAAGTTGGCAATGACTTTAGAAAAGATTGCGCTGGAAGACGAGTACTTTGTGAGCCGCAAGCTGTATCCGAACGTGGACTTTTATTCTGGCATCGTGCAGCGCGCATTGGGTATTCCAACGGATATGTTCACCTGTGTTTTTGCGTTGGCGAGAACGGTGGGCTGGATAGCGCAGTGGGAAGAAATGATTACTGACTCGGAGTACAAGATTGGCCGTCCACGGCAGCTGTATGTTGGGGAAACAGAGCGCAAGGTTCCTCCAATGGCGGGACGTAAATAAGGTTTATAAGGACGAGTATGTCACGCACGCTATACGATAAGTTATGGGATGAGCATGTTGTTTGTGCGGAAGAGGACGGTACAGCCAGCCTCTATATTGACCGGCACTTGTTGCACGAAGTAACCAGCCCACAAGCTTTTGAAGGTTTAAGTTTGGCAAAGCGTCCCGTATGGCGAATTTCTGCCAACCTCGCCGTCTCTGACCACAACGTGCCTACAACGGATCGATCCGAAGGGATTGCCGATCCCATTTCCAAACTTCAAGTCGATACCTTGGATCAGAATTGCGCCTCCTTCGGCATTACGCAGTTCAAAATGAATGATTTACGGCAAGGCATCGTTCACGTGATCGGGCCGGAGCAGGGTGCCACGTTACCAGGCATGACGGTCGTGTGTGGTGATTCGCATACCAGCACGCATGGCGCCTTTGGTGCATTGGCATTTGGAATTGGCACCTCTGAAGTAGAGCATGTACTTGCGACCCAAACCTTGCTGATGAAGAAGAGCAAGAATATGCTGGTTCGAGTCGAGGGCCGCTTGCAGCCCGGCTCGACGGCAAAGGACATTGTTTTAGCGGTCATCGGAAAAATCGGTACAGCCGGCGGCACTGGCTACACCATCGAGTTTGCGGGTGAGGCCATTCGAAATTTATCGATGGAAGGCCGCATGACCATCTGTAATATGGCCATTGAAGCAGGCGCGCGCGCTGGCCTGGTTGCAGTGGATGAGACCACCATCGATTACATTCAGGGTCGTCCTTACGCGCCAAGCGGAGAGATCTTGCGTCACGCATTTCAATATTGGCGCACCTTGCATTCCGATGTCGATGCAAAGTTTGATCAGGTAGTGGAATTGCGTGCCGACGAAATCCAACCCCAAGTCACCTGGGGCACTTCCCCTGAAATGGTGTTGCCGATCAGTGAGCGCGTGCCTGATCCAGAAAAAGAGCGGGACCCCAATAAGCGCAGTGCGATGGAGCGTGCCCTGCAGTACATGAATTTAACGCCCAACACTTTGCTGACCAATATTCCGATTGATAAGGTATTTATCGGCTCGTGCACCAATAGCCGAATCGAGGATTTACGTGCCGCCGCGAAGGTAGTCGATCGCCTGGGTAAAAAAGTATCGTCCACCATTAAGTTGGCCATGGTCGTGCCAGGATCTGGACTAGTGAAGGCACAGGCCGAGCGTGAAGGCCTCGATCGGGTTTTCAAGGCTGCTGGCTTTGAGTGGCGTGAACCGGGTTGCTCCATGTGCTTGGCCATGAATTCAGATCGCCTCGAACCTGGAGAGCGCTGCGCGTCAACATCGAACCGTAATTTTGAGGGCCGTCAAGGCGCTGGCGGTAGAACCCATTTAGTAAGTCCTGCTATGGCTGCCGCTGCTGCCATAGAAGGTCATTTTGTTGATGTACGCAAAATTGCGTAATGAGCCAAACGAAAGGGCCATCCCATGCAAACTCCCCGATATTCTATGATTGCTAAGTTGTCGGTCGTGCTAGTGACCGGTATTTTTATTAGCGCCTGTGCCAATACCATGGAGGGGATGGGTAAGGATTTACAAAAAATAGGTACATCCATGGATTCGAAATCATCGTCTTCCGCGCCAAGCAATCCTCCTGCGTCGCAAACGCAAGGAAAAGACGTTGTGGTGACGCCGATAAAATAAGCAGTAACGATAAAAAGCAGAGACAGAAGTAATGGAAAAATTTACGCTGTACCAAGGTTTGGTTGCTCCACTCGACCGAGAGAACGTCGATACCGATGCCATCATCCCAAAGCAGTTTTTAAAGTCGATCAAAAAAACTGGCTTTGGCCAAAACCTCTTTGATGAGTGGCGCTACTTGGACCATGGCGAGCCCGGACAAGATTGCAGTGCCCGCCCATTAAATCCTGACTTTATTTTGAACCAGCCCCGCTATAAAAATGCCGGTATTTTGCTGGCCCGTAAGAACTTTGGTTGTGGCAGTTCACGCGAGCATGCCCCCTGGGCTTTGGGTCAGTATGGCTTTCGTGCAGTGATTGCCCCCAGTTTTGCTGACATATTCTTTAATAATTGCTACAAAAACGGGCTTTTACCGATCGTGCTCACAGAGCAGCAGGTCGATCACCTCTTTAATGAGACCCTGGCTTTTAACGGCTATCAGCTAACGATTGATCTAGAAACGCAAGAGGTGATTGCGCCCGATAATCGCCGCTATTCCTTTGAAATCGATGGATTTCGCAAATACTGCCTACTCAATGGCTTAGACGATATTGGCCTCACCCTCAAAAATGCCGATAAAATAAAGGCATACGAAGCAGAGCGCGTGTTGCGGATGCCGTGGCTTGCCACCCAGCTACCGTAAAAAATAGCCTCGCATTGGCCAGTTAACCCTTTTTAAAGGCTTGTCATGAAAATTGCAGTATTGCCGGGCGATGGTATTGGCCCGGAAATTGTCGCTGAGGCGGTCAAAGTTCTCAAGGAATTGGGCCCCACATTTCAGCTGCAAGAAGCGCCCGTTGGCGGCGCAGCGTATGACCTTTCAGGTCATCCTTTGCCTCCTGCTACCCTTGAATTGGCTAAAAGTGCCGATGCCATTTTGTTTGGTGCTGTAGGTGACTGGAAGTACGACACCTTGGCGCGTGAATTGCGTCCTGAGCAGGCCATCCTTGGTTTGCGTAAACACTTGGCTTTATTTGCCAATTTCCGTCCCGCCATTTGTTATCCCGAGTTGACTGCTGCATCCAGTTTGAAGCCAGAAATTGTGGGCGGTTTGGACATCTTGATTGTGCGTGAACTCAATGGTGATATTTACTTTGGCCAGCCGCGCGGTATTCGAAGCTCGGAGCATGCTCTGTTTAAAGGTGCTCGCGAAGGGTTCGATACCATGCACTACAGCGAGCCCGAAGTGATCCGAATTGGGAAGGTGGCGTTTGAGGCGGCGCGCAAGCGCAGCAAAAAAGTATGCAGCGTCGATAAAGCCAACGTACTTGAAACATCGCAGCTTTGGCGTGATGTGATGACTGCGCTAGCAGCCGACTATCCCGATGTCGAGTTATCCCATATGTACGTCGATAACGCAGCTATGCAACTCGTGAAGGCGCCCAAGGCATTTGATGTCGTAGTGACCGGGAATTTATTCGGCGATATCCTCTCGGATGAAGCCGCCATGCTTACCGGCTCGATTGGAATGTTGCCGTCCGCATCCTTGGATAAGAATAACAAAGGCTTGTATGAGCCGAGCCATGGCTCTGCGCCCGATATTGCTGGTAAAGGAATTGCAAATCCATTGGCAACCATTCTCTCTGCAGCCATGATGCTGCGCTACTCCTTGGGCATGACGGCCGAGGCAGATCGGATTGAAAAAGCAGTTCAGAAGGTACTACAGCAGGGCTTACGCACCGCCGATATTTACACCGAAGGGACCCAGCGGGTATCCACAGTGCAAATGGGTGATGCGGTAGTGGCCGCACTAGCGTAATTGATTGATATAGGAAGGTAAGGCATTCGTAACTTTATGGCAACACATCAAACATCAAACTCTTCAAACGCACCTCTAGTCGGCTTAGTCGGTTGGCGCGGCATGGTTGGTAGCGTCCTCATGGACCGCATGTTGGCGGAGGGTGACTTTGATTTAATCGAGCCTGTATTTTTTAGTACCAGTAACGCTGGTGGCGATGTGCCTGCGATCAATGGTCGTAACATCACCAAAAGCGAAACGAAGCTTCAAGATGCGAATGACATTAAAGCGCTTGCTCGCTGCGACATTATTTTGACTTGCCAAGGCGGTGATTACACCAAGGCAATTTTCCCCTTGCTGCGCGCAGCGGGTTGGCAGGGCCATTGGATTGATGCCGCCAGCGCTTTGCGCATGAATGACGATGCAGTTTTGGTTCTTGATCCCGTCAATCGACCTGTAATTGATCGCGCCTTGGCTGCTGGAGGAAAGAACTGGATTGGCGGTAATTGCACCGTGAGCTTGATGATGATTGCGATGGGCGGATTACTTAAAGCCGATATGGTGGAATGGATTAGTGCCATGACTTACCAAGCCGCTTCCGGTGCTGGCGCACAAAATATGCGTGAGTTGTTGTTGCAAATGGGTGCACTGCGCGATAGCGTGAATACCGAATTAAATGATCCGGCCTCCTGGATTTTGGATATTGATCGCAAAATTTCGGCGACCATGCGCTCCGCTGATTTTCCGACGAAGAACTTTCGTAATACAGCCTTGGCTGGCAGCTTAATTCCGTGGATTGATGTGCCGGTTGAAAACGGCCAGACCAAGGAGGAGTGGAAGGGCGGCGCTGAATGCAACAAGATTCTAGGGCGTCCCCCTTTTAGAACGCTGGGCAGCATTCCGATTGATGGTATTTGTGTGCGCGTTGGCGCGATGCGTTGCCACTCCCAAGGCTTGACGATCAAGTTAAAGAAAGACATTCCCTTGCCAGAGATTGAGGCCATGCTTGCTAACGATAATGCGTGGGTCAAAGTGGTGCCAAATGAGCGGGAAGCAACCGAGCGCGATTTGTCTCCCGCCAAAATCAGCGGCACCTTGACAGTGCCGATTGGTCGACTGCATAAGTTGGCCATGGGACCGGAATACTTGGGCGCCTTTACGGTTGGCGATCAACTGCTGTGGGGCGCTGCCGAACCCTTGCGCCGCATGCTGCGCATTTTGTTGGAGCGCTAAAGGTGCATTTGCGTGCGCCCGTTCGCTTGCTACATGGCCTAGCTGCAGTCATAGGAAGTATTTGCATTGCTTGGAGTGCTGCCATCAGTGCATTTTCATTGGGCACTCCCAAGGTACTCTCTCAGCCTGGCCAGCCTATTCGCGCTGAAATTCCATTGCGTGTATCAGTCGCAGATCAAGAGCAGTTGAGTAATTTGCAAGTCATCAATGCGACTAAGGCTGCTTACGAGCGCCTTGGTATTTCTTCTGCGATAGTGGAGCTTGAGCCGCAACTACGGATTGATCGTCGCGATGGCAATCGCAGCGTGATTGTGCTCGAGACAGCAAAGCCCATTCCTTCGGAGCGGTTGAGTCAGGATCCATTCATGGATCTTGTCGTCACCTTGCAATGGCCCTCTGGTCAGCTTACTAAAAATTACACCTTACTCTTGGGTGATCCCAGTCAAGTCACCGTTCGCCCAGGTCAAACTTTAAGTGAGATTGCAGCCCAAATGGCGCCGTTACTTGATGGCGCTACCTTGGATCAAACCATCATGGCTTTGTATAAAGCCAATCCCGACGCATTTGCTGGCGGCAGTATTCATCGCCTACCCGCTGGGGCTGAATTAGTAAAGCCAAGTCAGTCCTTGATGCAATCGATTACGCCAACACAGGCAAGCCAGTTTGTTGACAAAGCCAATCAAGCATGGGTTGAGTCACATGGCGGTCCCAGCAAGGCAGTCGGTACCAAACCAAATGAGGTGGCCAAAGCTGCAAATGATCCTGCGGTCATAAAAGATCGCTTAACGATTGGACCGGGCACCGATGCCAATTCGGATCAACGGCGCTACACCGAAGAAATCGTGGCGCAAGAGAAAATATTGGAGCAAACGCGCAGTCGCATTGTTGAGTTAGAAAAAAACATTGCCGATTTACAAAAGTTATTGGATGCGGGCAAAGCGCTCTCTAAATCGGGATCAGTTACCGAGTCCGGTCCTGCAAATACTGCCTTGGCCCCCGTCTTGGTTGTTTTGGGGGTGATTGCAGCTACGGGATTGCTATTGTGGTTTATGGCACGCCATGCCCGTCAATCAGAACGCAGTACGTCTGCACATACCGATAGGGTTGCTCCCGCACCACTTCGAGACGATGAAAAACCTGAATCGCCCAACGAAGACATGTCGGTGCGAGCGAAAAATTTGTTTGCCGGTATTAATCTCGATTTAGCTCCGATCAAAAGCGACCCGGCTATTCGGAATGACGCATTGCGCGTCAAACTCAATCTTGCAAAAGCGTATATGACGATTGAAGACTTTGCTGCTGCAACGCGCAGCTTGGATGATATTGTCCAGCTTGGTCTTGATCCTTCCAACGCAGTGGATGAATCCCTTGTTGCGGACGCAAAAGCCATGCTATCCGAAATCAATCAGCGCAGTAGCTAATTGGGATGCGAACCCGTGTTTGCTGGATTCAGTAGATGATGCGCATTGCGCTGGGTTTGCAGTACGACGGCACCCGATTTGTTGGGTGGCAGACTCAGCCCAGTCAAAACACCGTTCAAGATAAAGTAGAGCAGGCCATTAATGCTTTCATAGGCGATACCCAATCCCGCGCCAATCCCATTCGGGTTACTGCTGCCGGGCGCACCGATACCGGAGTGCATGCCCTTGGGCAGGTAGTGCATTTTGATTGTGGCGTTGCGCGTGATCCGTGGTCTTGGGTGCGCGGCCTCAATAGTTTTCTGCCAAGTGACGTTGTGGTGAATTGGGTTCAAGCCGTTGACGATTCTTTTGATGCGCGGTTTTCCGCATTTGAACGCAGTTACGTATACGCCTTACACGTGGGTCCTTGCCGTGCGCCGACCGTAGCCTCACGTGCTGGCTATTTGATGCTCGCTGCGGATAAGTGGCTTGATATAGGCGCGATGCAAACAGCTTCCCAATGCCTTTTGGGGGAACATGATTTTTCTTCTTTTCGGTCATCCGAGTGCCAGAGCAAGACGCCGATTAAAACCATTTACGACATTCAAATATTGGATCAGAAGCCTTGGGTCTACATCGTGGTTCGGGCCAATGCCTTTTTGCACCACATGGTTCGAAATCTGGTGGGCAGCTTGTTGGCCATCGGCCAAGGAAAGCAGCCTGCAGGATGGTTAGCCGAGGTATTGGAGGCCAAAAGCCGCCAGTCTGCAGCGCCGACGTTTTCGCCCGATGGCCTTTATTTGGCTCGGGTGGGTTATCCGGCAGAGCACCAGATCCCAGCGCCATGGCTAGCCCATTCATGGCTTCCGGCCGAGGTTATTGCCCTGCTGCAAGAGCCCATTCCTGCCCAGCCGAAGCGGATTATGATTTAGCCATGGGATTACTTCATTACGCACCAGAGCGCACCCGCATCAAGATTTGTGGCCTTACACGCCCACAAGACGTTGATTTTGCAGTGAATTCTGGTGTGGATGCGCTGGGTTTTGTGTTTTATCCCCCCAGCCCAAGGGCGGTCAGCCCACAGCATGCCGCTGGGCTCATTTCCCGCTTGCCAGCTGGGGTAGATGCCGTGGGCCTCGTTGTGAACGCCTCCGATGCTGAATTTGCGGCGATTCGGGCTTATGCGCCTATCACTTTATGGCAATTTCATGGGGATGAGAGTCCAGAAGACTGCGAGCGCTTAGCGGCCGGTGATCCCTGGATCAAAGCGGGCCGAGTGGGCGAGGGCTTCGCATTCGCGGATTTTTCCCTACAATATAGGCAAGCAGCCGGTTTCTTGCTCGATGCCCTAGTTGAGGGCTACGGTGGGGGCGGCGTTCCTTTTGATTGGCAATGGATTCCAGAAGCATGGGTAAGCGCAAACGCGCCTCGGGTCGTTTTGAGTGGTGGGTTGAACGCACACAACGTGGGCGAAGCGATTGCGCGCCTACAACCCTGCGCCGTTGATATTTCGAGCGGCGTTGAAAGCGCTAAAGGCATTAAAGATGCCGTTTTAATGGGCCAGTTTATTGAGGCAGTTCGACTGGCGGATTCCAAGAAACCAATGCGGTAACCCAATCAAAAGAGGTAACTATGTACGATAAGCCGGATTCACGCGGGCACTTTGGCCCTTATGGCGGTGTCTTCGTTTCAGAAACATTGATGTTTGCTCTGGAAGAGCTGAAGGATGCCTATGCACGGTATCAACACGATCCAGAGTTCATCGAAGAGTTTCATTACGAACTCAAGCACTTTGTTGGTCGTCCTTCCCCCGTCTATCACGCCAAGCGTTGGAGTGAAATGCTGGGCGGCGCGCAGATTTATTTGAAGCGCGAAGACTTAAATCACACCGGCGCACACAAGATTAACAACGTCATTGGACAAGCCATGCTTGCCAAGCGCATGGGTAAGCCGCGCATCATTGCAGAGACTGGCGCGGGACAGCATGGTGTTGCTACTGCCACCATTTGCGCGCGCTTTGGTCTTGACTGCACGGTCTATCAAGGCTCCGTGGATGTGGCCCGTCAGGCACAAAACGTATTTCGGATGAAACTCTTGGGTGCCAAGGTAGTGCCCGTAGAGTCAGGTACTAAAACTTTAAAAGATGCGCTCAATGAAGCGATGCGCGACTGGGTTACCAATGTGGAAGATACCTTCTACATCATTGGTACGGTTGCGGGTCCACACCCATACCCGATGATGGTGCGCGATTTTCAGAGCGTCATTGGCGAAGAGTGCAAAGTCCAAATGCCGGAGATGATTGGACGTCAGCCAGACTATGTGATGGCGTGCGTTGGCGGTGGCTCCAATGCCATGGGCATTTTTTATCCCTACATTGATTACCCCGAAGTAAAGCTGGTTGGTGTTGAAGCCGCCGGTCATGGTTTGAATACGGCTGCGCACTCGGCTGCATTGTGCGTTGGCAAGCCCGGTGTATTACACGGCAACCGGACCTATTTATTGCAAGATGAGAATGGTCAAATTGCAGAGACGCATTCGGTTTCTGCTGGCATGGACTATCCAGGGGTCGGCCCTGAGCATGCTTGGCTGAAAGACTCTGGCCGTGCAGAGTATGTGGCGATTACGGATCAAGAAGCGCTCAAAGCATTTCATGATTGCTGTCAAATTGAGGGCATTATTCCCGCCTTAGAGTCCGCGCATGCGATTGCATATGCATGTAAGCTGGCCGCCACCTTGCCAAAAGATAAAACCATTTTGGTTAACCTGTCTGGCCGCGGTGATAAGGACATGCATACCGTTGCCCAAGCAACCGGGTCGGAAGGTTAAGGGGTAGAGCGGATTTATGTCGAAAATTTCAGCGGTATTTAGCGATTTAAAACAAGCTGGTAAAAAAGGCTTGGTTCCTTTTATTACTGCCGGCGATCCGGAGCCTGGTTTAACGGTTGCACTAATGCACGCACTGGTTCGAGGTGGCGCTAATGTGATTGAGCTTGGCGTGCCATTTTCGGATCCCATGGCCGATGGCCCAGTAATACAGCGTTCCTCCGAACGGGCACTGAGCCAGGGTGTTACCTTACGGCATTGCCTCGAGATGGTGAAAGCATTTCGGGAGACGGATAGCAATACGCCAGTGGTACTCATGGGCTACGCCAATCCGGTCGAGCAAATGGGCGCTGCCCGTTTTGCGGCCGAGGCGAAGGCCGCCGGTGTGGATGGGGTACTAATTGTGGATTACCCACCGGAAGAATGTGTTGATTTTGCGCAGCAGATGCGCGCGGCTGGAGTAGATCCGATTTTCCTATTGGCGCCAACCTCATCGCCAGCCCGTATTAAAGAGGCTGCGAAAATCGCATCCGGCTACATTTACTACGTTTCATTGCGCGGCGTGACGGGCGCCAATAACCTCAATACGCAGGATGTGGCAAGTATCATCCCGCAGATTCGAGCGGCTACTCCGATACCCATTGCAGTCGGCTTTGGTATTCATGATGCTGCAAGCGCTAAGGCTGTTTCCAATACAGCGGACGCGGTCGTGATTGGCAGCCGCATCATTCGCCTGCTTGAAGAGGCTCCCCCTGGCGAGGCAGTACAATCGCTCGAACACTTTATACGCGAGATTCGCACTGCATTGGATAGCTAAAGTACATGAGCTGGATCGATAAACTTCTTCCGCCGCAAATTCAGCACACTGACCCTGCTAATCGCAAGTCAGTACCTGAAGGATTGTGGGTAAAGTGCCCTGGATGTGAAGCTGTTTTATACAGCACCGATATTGAAGCCAATCTATCGGTATGTCCTAAGTGCAGTCATCACATGCGCATTGGTGCGCGCCAACGCTTGGACAGCTTGCTCGACCCAAAGGGCCGATATGAAATTGGCGCGAATGTCTTTCCGGTGGATCCACTAAAATTTAGGGACTCCAAAAAGTACCCCGATCGCATTAAAGAAGCGGTCGATGTTTCTGGTGAGACCGATGCCTTGGTGGTACTCGGTGGAAAAATTGAGGCGATTCCGGTAGTCACTGCCTGTTTTGAGTTTCAGTTCATGGGCGGCTCAATGGGATCGGTGGTGGGTGAGCGTTTTGTGCGCGGAGCCCAAGAGGCGATCGATAAAAAATGTGCTTTCATTTGCATCACTGCAACTGGCGGCGCGCGCATGCAAGAGAGTCTGCTGTCACTATTGCAAATGGCGAAAACGAACTCGATGTTAACGAAGCTTTCAAAAGCAGGGCTGCCTTACATTAGCGTACTGACTGACCCAACCATGGGCGGCATTTCGGCCAGCTTTGCTTTCATGGGCGATGTGGTGATGGCCGAGCCCAAAGCATTGATTGGTTTTGCTGGACCACGGGTGATTGAGCAAACCGTTCGCGAAAAACTCCCAGAGGGTTTTCAGCGCTCCGAGTTTTTAATGCAGAAGGGTGGCGTTGACATGATTGTGGATCGCCGGAACATGCGCGCTGAGATTGCCCGTATATTGGCGCTCTTACAAAAACTGCCTGAGCCATCCATTACTGCTTCCGTTGCCAGCCCATCCTCTTAGTTCCAGTTAAAGCGTTGAGCGAATCAAGTCCAGATCCAATTTCATTTTCTAGCCTCGAGGCCTGGCTTAATCACCTCGAAACAGCGCATCCGGTTGGAATTGATATGGGCCTTGAGCGCATTAGTCGCGTTAAAGCAGCCCTGGACCTTCGCTTTGATTGCCCCATCATTACGGTTGCAGGGACAAATGGCAAGGGCTCTACCTGCGCTTTTCTAGAGAGCATTTTGCTGGCTGCCGGTTATCGGGTTGGCTGCCATACATCACCCCATTTGCTGCAATTTAATGAACGGGCACGCATCAATGGCGCTAATGCGATGGATGCGGAACTGCTGGTCCATTTTGCTGAAGTGGAAGCGGCAAGAGCCAGCCTGCCAGATGCCCCTACGCTCACCTATTTTGAATTTACGGCTTTGGTCATCATGCGATTCTTTGCGGACGCTAAATTGGATGCCGTTATTCTTGAAGTAGGTATGGGCGGCCGTCTGGATGCGATCAATATTTTGGATGCCGATTGTGCGATTGTGACCAGCATTGACATTGATCATGCTGCTTTTTTGGGCGATACCCGAGAAAAAATTGCCCGGGAAAAGGCAGGCGTATTTCGCGCCAACGCGATTGCGGTTTGTGGAGACCCGATGCCGCCTGCTAGCTTGGTTGATTATGCGGAGTCACTGGGATGTGATCTTTGGCTGATGGGTCGGGATTACAACTTTCAGGGGGACAAACAACAATGGGCTTGGTCTGGACGAGGTAAGCGCTTTAGTGGCTTAGGTTATCCCGCGTTGCGGGGTGCTAATCAATTACTCAATGCCTCCGCCGTGATTGCAGCTTTAAGTGCTTTGCGTGACCGTATACCCGTTAGCGCACAAGACATTCGCAACGGCTTTGCCATGGTCGAGTTGCCAGGTCGTTTTCAGGTTCTGCCAGGGCAGCCCACGATTGTGTTGGATGTAGCACACAACCCTCATGCGGCTGCGACCCTGGGGCAGAGCCTAGATAAGATGGGGTATCACCCCTATACCTATGCCATTTTTGGAGCAATGGCCGATAAAGACATTGAGGGCGTCATCCGTCCAATGATGGGCCTTGTGGATCACTGGTTCTGCACTGATTTGCCAACCAACAGGGCTGCTAGCGCAATCGAGCTTACCCATATTCTAGAGGGCGCCGGAGTCAAGCGCGATCAAGGTCAAGATGGCGGTATTCAGACCTTTGCAAGTCCTGGAGATGCCTACCAAAAGGCGCTTTTATCTGCAGGGGAGGGTGATAGAATAGTGGTATTCGGCTCTTTCTATACTGTCGCAGGCGTAATGGCTTATCGAAACAACCAGGCGCACTAATCCATGATTCGTCTATCCCAGCTTTTTAAGCGCGATTCCCAACCCGATGACGGGTTGCGTGCCTCGTCGATACGATCACGCTCGGACAATAAATTTAGTAGTCGCGCTTCACGTGTAAGTGCTGATGAATCTGTTTTAACCGAAGATCCAGAACACCAACGTGCTCGTCATCGCCTCATAGGCGCTGCGGTACTGGTTTTAATTGCAATTATTGTTTTGCCCCGCGTGCTTGACAGCAATCCAAAGACCATTAGTAATGACATTGCCGTAACCATTGTGAGTAGCTTGCCAGCGGTGACGCCGACTCAGCCTCCATCTGCAGAACCAAAATCCGAGCAAGCCAAACCGGTAACAACACCAGCCGTACCAGCGTTAGCTACGCCAGCCCCAGTAACTCCGACAACTTCAGCTCCTGCAAAGCCGTCCGCGTCAAGTCCGGCAGATAAAACAATGGGCCTCGCTGCTGGCGAAGAAATTGTGGTCGCAGCCAAGTCAAATCCGAACGGGTCCGCTACTTCAAATACTAATCCAAGTGCCTCTGGGAAGTTTGTGATTCAAATTGGCGCCTTTGCATCCGAAGAGCGTGCGAATGGCTGGATTGCAAAACTGAAAGAGCAAAAAATTCCGAATTATGTTTTAAATCGCACGGGTACAGATGGCACAAAACTGTATGCGCTGCGCGCCGGTCCGTTTGCCGATAAAGAGACAGCAGAAGCTGCTGAAAAGAAAATCAAGGCAATGGGCCTGACCCCACGTATTGTGGAAGCGGGGAAGCAGTGATCCTTCGCCCATTCACTGGATAGCGCATGGAAATTCTAGCCACTCTAAAACTAACTTCGGTTGATTATTTTGCCTTCGCCATATTGCTAGTTTCGGCTTTTGTTGGAATCTACCGTGGCTTTTTTAAAGAGGTGCTAGCCTTAGCCTCTTGGTTTGTGGCTGCATGGGTTGCCTACCATTACAGTAACTATTTAGCAGTGGAATGGCTTTCCACCTTTCAGCTCGATGAGATGCTGCGACTTGGTCTTAGCTTTCTTATTTTATTCATTCTGGTTTTAATTGCGGGCAACTTTATTGGGTCGATGATTCAAAAGGCGATCGTATCGGCAGGTTTAAGTTCCACCGATCGTTTTTTAGGGCTAGCCTTTGGTCTGGTGCGCGGCGCGTTTGTGGTGGTGGTTCTATCGACCTTGGCAGTATTAACGCCGGTCCCCCAAACCAACGCATGGAAAGCAGCAATGACCCGCCCTGCAATTGATGTCGCCATGGCAGTAATACAAGTATGGTTACCGTCCGATTGGGCGGCAAAGTTGCGTGCGCCAACCGGCGTTATTTCTGCACCACCACCCTCAGGGAGTTAAGTCATATGTGCGGCGTAGTCGGAAGTGTCTCGCGTTACCCGGTAAATCAGTTGCTCTATGACGCATTGCTGCTCCTCCAGCATCGCGGTCAGGATGCGGCTGGTATTGCGACCATGAGTGGCAATTCATTTACGATGCATAAGGCAAATGGTTTAGTGCGCGACGTATTCCGTACTCGCAATATGCGTAGTCTGGTTGGCAATGTTGGAATTGGTCAGGTACGTTACCCCACCGCTGGTTCTGCTAGTAGCGAGGAAGAGGCCCAACCGTTTTATGTCAGCGCGCCGTATGGAATTATTTTGGCGCACAACGGCAATTTAACTAATGCACCTGCGCTACGAACCGAGATGGCCTACCGGGATCGCCGCCACATTAATACGAACTCTGATACTGAAGTACTGCTCAACGTACTGGCGGATGAGCTACAAAAAGAAACCAATAGCGCCGCATTGGATGAGCAATCGATGTTTAAAGCAGTAACAGGACTGACGCGCAGAGTGAAGGGCTCCTACGCCGTAGTGTCGTTGATCGCAGGCTATGGCCTGCTGGCGTTCCGAGATCCATTTGGTATTCGTCCTTTATGTATCGGTCGCATTGATGGTCCAGAGGGCCCAGAGTGGATGGTTGCCTCTGAATCCGTAGCGCTTGAGGGCTTAGGCTTTACCTTTGTTCGGGATGTGGCACCAGGAGAGGCAATCTACATTGACCTCGATGGAAATTTTATTGCCCATCAGTGCGTACCCAATGCGGTCCTCAATCCCTGCATTTTCGAATACGTGTATATGGCAAGGCCAGACTCCACCATTGATGGCGTAACGGTTTACAACGTACGCATGCGTATGGGTGATTATTTAGCCGAGAAAATTCGTGCCGAAACGGACGTCAGTGAAATCGATGTGGTGATGCCGATTCCGGATTCGAGCCGGCCAGCAGCCATGCAGGTGGCCAAGCGCCTAGGCATTAGTTATCGCGAAGGTTTTTTTAAGAACCGCTATATTGGCCGCACCTTCATCATGCCTGGTCAAGCAGTGCGCCGTAAATCGGTACGCCAGAAACTTAATGCGATGCGGATTGAGTTTAAAGACAAGACTGTATTGATTGTGGATGACTCGATTGTGCGCGGTACGACTTCCTATGAGATTGTGCAAATGGCACGTGAGTCAGGCGCAAAGAAAGTGATCTTTGCTTCTGCAGCGCCTCCAGTACGCTTCCCGAATGTGTACGGTATCGATATGCCAACCCGCAGCGAATTAGTGGCCTATGGTCGTACGGATGCCGAGATTAATAAGATGATTGGCGCCGATCAACTGATTTATCAAAACGTGGAAGACATGAAGCAGGCGGTACGCGATATCAATCCTGAGATTCTGAATTTTGAAGCATCGTGCTTTGATGGCCATTACATTACGGGTGACATTAACGACTCCTACCTCGATGCCTTAGAGGCTGCGCGCACCACTGAAACGGCACAAGCAGATCGCCAAAAGGATCCGGGTGACTTTGCGCGATCCCAGCTGCACTTGCACTTAGCTACCGAAGATTAAGTACACTAGTAGCATGGCTAGCAAAATTACTTCCAAGCGTCGCTCCCTCGACCTATCCAAACTTGCTCCGGAATCCGTGGCAGTTCGTGCTGGTTCGCGCCGCTCACAAGAGTACCAAGAACACTCAGAAGCCCTGTATCTGACTTCAAGCTTCTGCTTTAATAGTGCTGAAGAGATGGAGCAGGGTTTTGCCAATGCCGAAACCGGTTTTATTTATTCGCGTTTCACCAATCCCACCGTCAGCATGTTTCAGGATCGCTTGGCTGCCTTAGAGGGTGGGGAGGCGTGCATTGCTACCGCTTCGGGCATGGCCGCCATCATGACAACGGCAATGGCGCACCTGAAGGCAGGTGACCATGTGGTCTGTTCTCGTTCGGTATTTGGCGCAACCATTCAGTTGTTTGGCAGTATTCTCGGTCGCTTTGGCATCACCACAAGCTACGTTGATTTATCGGATAACAAAGCGTGGCAAGCTGCAGTTCAGCCTAATACGCGGATGTTCTACCTCGAGACGCCATCCAATCCAATGACCGAGATTGCGGATATTCGTGCCATTGCGAAGATTGCAAATAAAGCGAATGCCTTATTTGTGGTGGATAACTGTTTCTGTACGCCAGCATTACAGCGGCCGCTGGATTTAGGGGCTGACGTCATCATTCATTCAGCTACCAAGTATTTGGATGGTCAGGGCAGGGTACTCGGCGGCGCTATCGTGGGCAAGAAATCCTTCATCATGGATAAAGTATTTCCATACGTACGCACAGCCGGACCAACCTTGTCGGCTTTTAATGCCTGGATATTTTTAAAGGGCCTAGAGACCCTTGACTTGCGCATGAAGCAACAAAGTGCCAATGCCTTGGCGTTGGCCCAGTGGCTTGAAAAGCAAGCGGGCGTTGAGGCGGTTTATTACCCAGGTCTAAAGTCTCATCGCCAATTTGCCTTAGCGAAGAAGCAGCAAAAGGCAGGCGGAGCGATTTTGTCGTTTGTTCTCAAAGGTGGGAAAAAGGCGGCCTTCAAATTGATCGATCAAACTACGCTGTGCTCGATCACAGCCAATTTAGGCGATACCCGCACAACCATTACGCATCCGGCAACGACCACCCATTGCCGAGTATCTCCCGAGGCACGCAAAGCCGCAGGCATTTCAGAGGGGCTGGTACGTATTGCTGTTGGTCTTGAAAATCCCGATGACCTGATCCGTGATTTACAGGGTGGCTTTAAAAAGTAAAGCGGTGGCACGGCGCCCATCACTTATTGAAAACGTATGGAGTTGTGAAGGTTGCCTAGGCAGCCTTTTTTATTTCAATCGATACAGAACATAAAACCATGACAACTGCATTCTCAGATAGTGCCGATTTTTGGAATAAGCGCTTTAATACTCCCGATTATATTTTTGGCAAAGCCCCTAATGAGTATTTGCAGGTGCAGGCAACGCTTCATTTAAAGAAGGGTGCTTCCGTCTTGTGCGTCGCCGATGGCGAAGGTCGGAATTCCGTTTGGCTTGCAAAGCAGGGCATGCAGGTCGACGCATTTGATGTTTCGGAGATAGCCCTTAGCAAAGCAATTGCGCTTGCAAAAGAAGAGGCGGCAGAGGTTCAATTTAGTTTGGCATCCGGCGATACGTGGGATTGGCAGCCCAATCACTACGATGCGGTAGTCGGAATTTTTATTCAGTTTGCCGACCCAGTGATGCGTACCCGTTTATTTGCACAAATGGTATCGACCTTGAGGCCCGGAGGCATCCTGATTATTCAGGGGTATACGCCCAAGCAATTGGAGTTCAAAACGGGTGGTCCGTCGATACTGGAACACCTTTACACAGACAATATGATCCGTGACTTGATTGGCAACCTAGAACCGATTGATCTGTGCGTGTATGAAAAAATGCTCTCCGAAGGGCCAAAGCATACTGGGATGTCGGCCTTACTCGGTCTGGTGGCGCGTAAGCCAGTCTAAGAATCTAAACGCTCCATTTGCGCAGAATGGTGTTAATGTACTGTTCGAGTTCCGGCGGCCTGAGTGCGCCCGATAATCGGTCCAGCTCCTTTCCACCTTTAAACACGGCTAAGGTTGGGATCGAGCGAATCTGAAACTGCGATCCAAGTGCTTGCTCTGCTTCGGTATTAACTTTGGCAAATACCACTTGGTTTGCATAGCGCTGGGCCGCTGCTGCAAAGGTCGGGGCAAACTGAGTACACGGACCACACCAAGGTGCCCAAAAATCAACTAAGACCGGTAGCTCAGACTGACTACTCATCTCGGCGAAGTTAGTTTGATTTAATTCAATCGGCGCAGATAAGAGACTTTTCTGGCAGGCGCCACAGATCGGATCTTGTGCGATGCGATCAATTGGAAAGCGATTGGGTTTGTGGCAATGGGGGCAGCTAATTTGCATGGATTGCTCCTGTACTAAATGGCTTTATATAACAAGCTGAGGGATATTAAAAAAGTAAAAATGGCAAATACTTGCTGTATGCGAGGCCCACTGATTTGCTTTGCAATCACGCTACCGAGCAACATTCCAACAACGGCCCCAGCTGCAAATGGAATACCGATTGACCAGTTCAGGTGACCTGCTACTGCAGCGCTCGTAACCCCCGTAATCGAAATCAAAGCCAATACGCCTAGCGAGGTGGCAACAATCGATTGCATGGGCAGATCGGTTACCTTTTTGAGGGCAGGCACAATAATGAAACCGCCGCCAACGCCGAGCAGCCCGGATAGGAATCCCGCTACGGCACCGGAGCCCATCAGAGAACGCGCACACGGTACAGACCAAATGAGGCGGCCGATCGATTGATCGAGCTTGCAGGGTGGGGCGGGCAGCTCTTTTGGGGTATTGCCTGTGATTTCTTGCTGTGCCTGAATGAACATCCGAATCGACACCATTATTAGTATGCTGGCAAATGCAAGTAACAGTGGCGTATTAGGAATGCGCTGAGCCATGTATATGCCGATTGGTGCCAGTACGATGCCAAGCACTGCCATCACAAGGACAGCGCGATAGCGCAATAGTTTTGTGCGCAAACCATTGATTGCCCCAAGAGAGCCCGCCACGGCAATCGCTAACAAACCAATGGGGCCTGCGCTGGCAATGCTGAGATTTAGTCCAAATACCAAGAGTGGAACCGACAAAATGCCTCCGCCAGCTCCAGTTAAGGCCATCATCATGCCGACGAAGACTCCAAGCCCTACGCTGATTGCACTAATACTATCCATAAAACCGAGTATCCACCTTTAAGCAATGAATTTATATCTATAATTATATTATATATTTAAATATAATGTTATACTAAGTCCATGAACTCAAATACACAAGCAACCGTTAAGGCATTCTTTGACCCACAAACGTGGACCTACACCTATGTGGTGTATGAGTCTGAGGGTTCAGCATGCATTGTGATTGACTCCGTTCTGAATTACGATCCGAAGTCGGGTCGTACCAAGACGAAATCGGCCGATGAAGTGATTGCCTTTATCCAAAAGCACCAGCTAAAGCTGGAATGGGTTTTAGAAACCCATGCACATGCCGATCATTTGACTGCAGCGCCCTACATTCAGGAAAAACTGGGTGGAAAGATTGCGATTGGTGATCACATCACCACGGTGCAGGGCGTATTTAAGGGTGTTTTTAATTTAGATGACTTGGCGATTGACGGCTCGCAATTTGATGTACTCATTAAAGAAGGTGAGCCGACTTCATTCGGTAACCTATCGTTCAAGGCTTTATATGTACCCGGCCATACACCGGCATGCATGGCATACGAGATCGGCGACAGTATCTTTGTTGGCGATACTTTATTCATGCCGGATGTCGGGACGGCGCGCTGCGATTTTCCTGGCGGCAGTGCCAGTAATTTATATCGCTCCATCCAGTCGATCTTGAAGTACCCGCCCAATACGAAGCTGTATATGTGTCATGATTACCCGCCCAATGGCAGAGCCCCCGAATACCAATCCACCGTGGCAGATCAAAAAGAGGCCAATATTCACGTGCATGATGGCATTAGTGAAGAGCAGTTTGTCGCAATGCGAACCAAACGCGACGCCGGACTTGAAATGCCCGTTCTCATTTTGCCGTCGATTCAGGTCAATATTCGTGCAGGCCATATGCCCAAAGCAGAAGCCAATGGCACGGCCTATTTAAAGATTCCATTAAACGCCCTATAGGCTAATTAGGGCGAGAAAGGTAATTCATGCCAGCAACCATTGACTTAGAACGCATGCGCACTTCGGCGGATGAGGCCTGCCGTTTAATGAAGGTGTTATCGAACCCAGACCGCATGCTATTGCTCTGTGAAATTAGTCAGGGTGAAAAATGCGTAGGGGAGCTTGAAGATATTTTAGATATTCATCAACCAACGCTTTCGCAACAATTGACGGTATTGCGTAATGAGGAATTGGTAGAAACGCGCCGCGATGGCAAGTTAATTTATTACTCCTTATCCAGCGCCATTGCGGTGGATGTCATGACATTGCTTTACAAGCACTATTGCCGTAAATAACCCGATTCATTACAAAGAGGAGTTCATCATGAAATGCAACGTAGGCAATATGGATCGCGCCATCCGAATCATCGCAGGCTTAGTTTTAATTGGACTGGCCGCAACTGGCACGATTGGCATGTGGGGCTGGATTGGCGTTATCCCCGTATTAACAGGCGCCTTTCGTTTCTGTCCGGCCTATCCGCTCTTAGGTATCAATACGAATAAATAATCATAAAACGGCACGTACCCAAGTAAAGCGTTTTTACAGGCGTTTTAGTTGGGTGCAATCGTTGTAAAGCGCCGCGGATCATTGATGGGTCGCAGCGGCATGATGTGGATTTGCTTGCCATCGAGTAGAAGCTCAACCTGAATTCCAATCCCTAGCTCGAGTCGCCGTACCTCGGCGGCAGAGGCCTCCCAAATAACCGTTTGATCGCTTGCTGGAATGGCAAATTGAATCACTGCAATTTGGCCAATTGCGCTGATTTCAGAAACGGAGGCGGTGTGACTGAGCGCTGTTTTTGTTCTGCCCACACTGATGCCGCTTTGCGGAATGACCCAGGCAACCACGCTATCCGCAGGAATTTTACTCTTATCAACCACATCGAGTGCAATGTCCGTACCTTGCCAATGCAGCTTGCCTTGATTAAATCGTCCTTGGAATAGGTTACTGATACCGACTAGTTCAGCCACTCTGGAATTGCGCGGTTTTTGAAATAAGTTTTGCGGGCTAGCTGTTTGTAGCCCAATACCGCGATCAATCACCGTAATGCGATCGGCTAGGAGACCTGCTTCGCGCAAGTCATGCGTTACCAAAATAATGGGAATATCCAAATCGCGTCGCAATTCCGCAAGGGTTTTATACAGCCCTTGGCGGGTTGGTGTATCAATTGCAGAAAAAGGCTCATCCAATAGTAAAACCTTGGGCTGACGCGCCAATGCCCGTGCTAAAGCAACGCGTTGCTGTTGGCCTCCGGAGAGTTGATTGGGCATACGCTGTGCCAATTCACCAATGCCCATACGCGCCAGCCAATCGTGTGCAATCACCTGTTTTTCTGCTGCCGTATGCCGTGAATTTTGCAAAGGGATTTGCACATTGTCGATCGCCGACAAATGCGGAAAGAGGGCGTATTGCTGAAACAAGAGTCCGCAGGAGCGCCGCGCTGGGGATAAGGCAAGCGGCTTTAACCCAGCACCTTCATCGGCGCTAAACCAAATTTCACCATTGCATTCAATCTGACCATGGGCTGGATTGCGTAAACCGGCGATGGTGCGAAGCGCCGATGTTTTGCCGCTGCCCGACGGCCCTACCAGTGCATGCAATTCTCCGTTGGCGCACTCGATATTAAGTTGCAGCGGCATTGGCGTGGTTTGGTGGATGCGAAGCTTTAGCATAATTTGCGCCTGCCTAAAACGCCATAGGAGAGTGCAATTGCAATCAGAGAGGTAGCTAGTAATAAGAGGGAAAGCAATCCTGCGCCAGCAATATCAAAACCCTGAACCTTGTCATAAATAGCAATAGAGACGGTTTTGGTTTCACCGGGAATGGCGCCGCCGACCATCAAGATGACGCCGAATTCACCCAAGGTGTGGGCAAAGGTCATGACGGCAGCGCTGGTCACGCCGCGCCACGCCAAAGGAAGCTCAATGAGACGAAAAATTTGCCAGTGCGATAGTCCGCTGACTTGGGCTGCCTCGCGAATTTCGGGGCTGATCGACTCCAAAGCGCGCTGAATCGGCTGCACTGCAAATGGCAAATTAACAATCAGGGAGGCTAGAAGGATTCCTTCAAAGGAGAAAACCAGGGGATGCCCAAATAGACTGACATCGCCAAAGCCCACCAGAAGGTAATAACCGAGGACCGTGGGCGGTAAGACCAGTGGCAAAGCGAGCAGGGCCTCAAGCCAAGGCTTTGCCGGGCCCATCCGGACTAGGCGATGCGCAAGCCAAATTCCCACAGGCAACATGATCGCCAGGGTGTAGAGGGCCAACTTAAACGAGAGAAAAATAGCTTCGGTATCCAGCACGTCCCAATTTTAGGGCCTAAGTGCCGTATTCCTGACTATACGACTTAGGGTAATTCACTATGGTCACGGACCCGCCTAAAGCGTTAAATATGCATTAATACGCTATAATGCATATTTACACTGTATTTGTAACAAAACATAGACAAATGAGCAAACTTGTTCCACCGGAAACCAAAGACCTGAGCCCAGCACAGATGGAACAGGTTTTCTCGAAGGTTTCCCAATTTTTTAGCCTTTTGTCAGAGCCATCCCGTTTAAAAATTCTGTTCATTCTGTGCGACGGTGAACAGTCGGTGAATACAGTGATGGAGCAGGCCGGATCGAGTCAAGCCAACGTGTCGCGTCATCTAACCGCACTGCATCGAGCCGGCATATTGGCGCGTCGCAAAGAGGGCGTGACGGTGTATTACGCGATCGAAGATGAGGCTAGTTTAGAAATTTGCCAAAGCGTTTGTGCTCGTGTTGTAGAAAAAATCAAGTCCTAATTTTTAATTAATCATTTAGTGAGTCTTTAAAACAATGAATAAGAATCAACTGGAACTGAATTCAGAAGATATTCAATACGTAGAAAAGCCAAAAGGCCAGACGCGGCTGCGTAAGGCGCCAGAGAATTTCATATCCAATGAATTTGTTGCGGATGTGAATAAGAATGGCCTCGATGAAAATCGCCGCGGTTTTTTGCGTAAAGGCTTTATGTCTGCGATTGGTGGCGCTGCCGGCTTAGCTGCAGCACCTGCTGTATTGGCGTCTGGCGCGGGCGATCCGGCTATTTTAGAAAAACAAGAATGGCAGACTACACTAGGTAAAAACGTTGCGACGATGCCTTATGGTTTGCCTTCTGTCTATGAGTCGAATTTAGTCCGCCGTGAATCGCCCGGCTTAACCCGAGTTTCAGCAGCATCGGTTTCATTCACGCCATTGCAGGGTCTCTTTGGCATGATTACCCCCAATGGACTGCACTTTGAGCGCCACCATCAAGGCTGGTACAACGTTGATCCTAATAAACACCGCTTGATGGTCAACGGCCTCGTGAAAAGCGAGCGCGTTTTTACCATGAGCGATTTAATGCGCATGCCATCGGTATCGCGCATTCACTTTATTGAGTGCGGTGCTAACACCGGTTTAGAGTGGGGCAACGTGGCAGTGCCAACCGTGCAATACACCCACGGCATGTTGTCGTGCTGCGAATTCACTGGAGTGCCCTTGTCGGTGCTCCTCGATGAGTGCGGCGCTGACCTGAAAAAAGGCAAGTTCTTATTGGCAGAGGGTGGCGACGGTTCGGGCATGACTCGCACCATCAACCTAGATAGCGCACTCAAGGATTCCATTGTGGCTTGGGGCATGAATGGCGAAATGCTACGCCCTGAAAATGGCTTCCCACTCCGTTTGGTTGTGCCTGGAGTACAAGGCGTCAGTTGGGTGAAGTGGCTGCGTCGCCTTGAAGTCGGAGATATGCCGTATGGCGCTAAAGACGAAGCGATCCACTACATTGATTTAATGCCCAATGGCTTGCATCGCCAGTACACCTCGATTCAAGAATGTAAATCCGTTATTACAACGCCATCGGGTGGTCAGCAGTTGCTCGATAAAGGCTTTTATAACGTGACCGGTATGGCGTGGTCGGGCCGCGGAAAAATTAAGCGCGTGGATGTTTCGTTTGACGGCGGTAACAATTGGAGAACAGCCCGTTTAGAAACACCGGTGCTGAGTAAAGCAGTGACGCGTTTCAATATTGACTGGGTTTGGGATGGTTCGCCCACCATCATGCAGTCGCGCGCGATGGATGACACGGGCTATATTCAACCCACTATCAAGGCGCTACGCGATGTTCGTGGCACGCGCTCGATCTATCACAACAACGCAATTCAATCCTGGAAATTGGATTCCAACGGCGAGGTGAGCAATGTTCAAGTTGGCTAAATTAGGCTCGAGTCTAAGTCTCGCAGCAGCACTCATGTTAAGCGCTGGTATTTCTTATGCACAAGGTGCTGCATCGGGAACCACTAAATTTCCTGGGATTGGCAGAGCAGCAACGCCAGCCGAGGTAGCTGCCTGGGATATTGATGTTCGCCCTGATTTTAAGGGTTTGCCCAATGGGTCAGGCTCAGTAAAAAAAGGCGAGACAGTCTGGGAAGCACAGTGCGCCAGCTGCCATGGCACCTTTGGTGAGTCAAATGAGGTCTTTACGCCCATTGCGGGCGGCACGACGAAAGACGACATCAAGACCGGGCGGGTAGCTGCTTTAAACGACAACAAGCAGCCACAGCGCACCACTTTGATGAAAGTGGCAACAATCTCTACTCTCTGGGATTACATCTATCGTGCGATGCCCTGGAATGCGCCGCGTTCGCTGAGTTACGACGATACCTATGCATTAGTCGCCTACATCCTGTATTTGGGAGAGATTGTTCCGGATACTTTCGTCCTAAGCAATGCCAATATGAAACAAGCGCAAGCGATGATGCCAAACCGCAATGGCATGACCCAGCAACATGGTTTGTGGAGTGTGAGTGGCAAACCTGACGTCAATGCAAAGCCTTGCATGAACAATTGCGTTACCTTTGTACAAATTGGTTCCACTTTGCCGGATTACGCCCGCAATGCGCATGAAAATATTGCACTGCAAAATCGTGAGTACGGCCCTTATTTGGGCGCAGATTCGACCAAGCCACCCCTCAGTAAATTACCAGGAGCTGGTGCTGTTGGCATCGTCAAGGTGTCAATGGCCGCCGCACCTACAGGCCCTGCTGCACTCTTTAAGAAAGAAAACTGTTCTGCCTGCCACGCACCTGCAGCAAAGCTGGTAGGCCCCTCAATCGAGCAGGTAGCAGGCAAGTACAAGGGCCAGGCCGATGCAGTGCAAAAGCTGATGGTTAAAGTGAAAAAGGGTGGTGCAGGTGCTTGGGGCGCTATTCCAATGCCGGCTCAAGATCAGTTATCGGATGCCGATAACAAAGCATTGGTGGAATGGATGCTGACAGGCAAGTAAAAGTGGGTAGAATCAGCATTAAATAATGTATTAATGTAATTTCAATAATTAGTAATGAAACAGATGAATAAAGGAGTTTTTATGAATCAGCAACGCCGTAATCTTTTAAAGTACTCTGCGGTCTTTGGCCTGATGGCTTCCGCCGGTTTAATTTCAGAAGCCCAAGCACAAGAATGGAACAAAGCTGCTTTTGAAGGCAAGAGCTTGGATGATGTATTCAAGGCCCTCAATGCAGGTAAGCCAAACAGCTCCACTGCAGTGACTTTAGTTGCACCTGACATTGCTGAAAATGGCGCCGTGGTTCCGGTTGGTATCTCCAGCACATTGAAGGCTGAGCAAATGGCTATTTTGGTTGAGAAAAACCCCAGCGCACTTGCGGCCCAGTTTTATATTCCAGCTGGCACCGATGCGTTTGTTACTACCCGCGTGAAGATGGGTCAAACATCGAACGTCTACGCTGTTGTCAAGGCGGATGGCAAGTGGTTTATGTCAATGAAAGAAGTCAAGGTTACCTTGGGTGGTTGCGGCGGCTAATGCCGACTCCAAACACAAGGCAATCGTATACATATAGATAATTAGAGAGGAAGCAAAATGGCTGATCCAATGCGCGTTAGAGCAACTGAAGCAGGTGGTGTGGTTGATGTAAAGATTTTGATGAAACACGATATGGAAGCCGGTCAGCGTAAAGACGCTGCGGGCAAAACCATTCCTCAGTGGTTTATCAGCACCGTTACTGTTCAAGCTCAAGGCAAAAATGTATTTATGGGTGAGTTTGGCCCAGCGGTTTCCAAAGACCCATTCTTGAATTTCAAGTACAAGGGTGCCAAAGGCGACAAAGTGGTTGTTAGCTGGGTTGATAACCGCGGCGCTAAGCGGACCGACGAAGCAACGGTTTCTTAATTTTCCAATCTGAATAATGGATTCGCACTAAGACGAAGGGGTTACCATGGATAAGCGCATTGCTTATGGAGTTGTTATTGCATCATTCGCCTTTTTGCAGGCTTGTACCAGCCCGACAAAGAGTGAAGCACCCAAAGCAGCGGCACCTGCAGCTGCTCCCAGCGGCTCTGCTACCGATGAAATAGCACGCTATCGTGCCATGATTGCCGATGGTAATCCTGCCGACTTATATGAGGCAGCGGGCGAAGAGATTTGGAAAAAGCCCATGGGACCTAAGAACGCCACATTGCAAAAATGCGATTTGGGTAAAGGCCCTGGCGTTGTCAAAGGAGCCTCCGCTGAGCTGCCACGCTACTTTAAAGATACCAATAAAGTGCAAGATCTCGAATCCCGTCTCGTTACTTGCATGGTTCGCTTGCAAGGCTACGATGCAAACGAAATCATCACTGCTGGCTTTGAAAAAGGCAAACGCAAAGATGTAGAGGCAGTTGTAGCTTATGTGGTTGCGAACTCCAAAGGCATGCCAATTAAAGTGTCAATCAAGCATCCTAAAGAAAAAGAAATGTTTGAGCTGGGTAAGAAATCTTTCTTCTTCCAGGGCGGTCCAATGGACTTCTCCTGCGCCTCATGCCACGCAGAAAATGGCAAACGCATCCGCCTGCAAGACTTGCCCAACATTACCGAGCAAAAGGGTGCAGCAATGGGTTGGGGTTATTGGCCAGCATATCGTGTATCGAGTGGTAACTTTTGGACTATGCAGCGCCGCTTAAACGATTGCTACCGTCAACAGCGCTTCCCAGAGCCAGTCTATATCTCCGACAACACGATTGCGCTGTCGATGTATATGGCTTACACCGGCAATGGCGGTACTGTCGAAACCCCAGGATTGAAGCGTTAATTCGCCGGAGAACATAAAAATGAAAAAACTATTACTTATCTCTGCAACCCTGTGTGCTTTGCCATTTGCATCCGCTCAGGCTCAAAGTTCTTACGACAAGATGATGAAGTCGGGATTTCAGGCCAGCGGTCAAGCCGGCTTGGATCGCATTAATCAAGATGCAACCCAGAAGTTTTGCTCGGATGCCAAAAATTTACTCGATGAAAAGTCCGGCGCTAAACGGGCTGAGATCGAAAAAATTAATATGGCCACCATCAAGCAGCCGTCCGATGGTAAATACATTGGCGATTGGAAGAGCGGCGAGCGGATTGCTCAAAGTGGTCGTGGCGCAACCTGGACTGATAAGCCAGACTCCGCAGTTGGAGGCGGTTGCTATAACTGCCATCAGATCAATAAAGCAGAAATCTCCCATGGCAATATTGGCCCAAGTTTGTGGAACTACGGCAAGATGCGCGGTTACTCAAAGGAAGTGGTTGAATACACTTGGGGACGCATTAGCAATTCCAAGGCTTACAACGCCTGTAGCAATATGCCCCGTTTTGCACACTTCAAACTCTTAAACGAGAAGCAAATGCAAGATGTGATGGCTTTGCTGCTGGATCCTAAATCGCCTGTAAATCAATAAGTAAATCAAAACAGGCCGTAAGGCCTGTTTTAGTAATAGGAAAACAAAAATGTCACTGAATCGCCGCGAGTTTATGCAGGCCTTGGCTTTTGCCTCGGCTGGCGGAATGAGTTTGCAATCGAGCTTTGCCAGTGCCCAGAGCGCTGCCCAAAAATTTTATAACCTCCCAAAATTTGGTAATGTCCATTTACTGCATTTTACGGATTGCCATGCGCAGCTGTTGCCGATTTACTTTCGTGAGCCCAACGTTAATTTAGGAATCGGTTCGCAGTATGGCAAAGAGCCCCATTTGGTTGGCGAGGCCTTCCTAAAGGCCAACGGCATTAAACCAGGCACGCGCGATGCCCATGCATTCACCTACCTTGATTTTGCTGCCGCTGCGCAGACCTACGGCAAGATGGGTGGCTTTGCCCACATGTCGACTTTAGTGAAGCAGTTAAAAGCATCCAGACCAGGCGCCTTGTTGCTGGATGGCGGCGATACCTGGCAGGGCTCTGGTACATCGCTGTGGACCAATGGCCAAGACATGGTCGATGCGGCGCTGAATTTGGGCGTTGACATCATGACCCCACACTGGGAAATGACCCTGGGTGAAAAGCGCGTGATGGAAATCGTGCAAAAGGATTTCCAGGGTAAGGTTTCCTTTGTTGCGCAAAACATTAAAACTGCGGACTTTGGTGATCAGGTATTTAGCCCTTACACCATTCGTAATATGAATGGCGTTTCGGTTGCGATTATTGGCCAAGCCTTTCCATACACGCCGATTGCCAACCCACGTTATTTCACGCCCGATTGGACCTTTGGTATTCAGGAAGAAAATCTGCAAAAGATGATCGATGAAGTCAAAGGGAAGGGCGCTAAGGTTGTAGTGTTGCTGTCGCATAACGGCATGGACGTGGATCTAAAGATGGCCTCACGCGTACGCGGTCTGGATGCGATTATGGGCGGCCATACCCACGATGGCGTTCCCATTCCAGTGAAAGTCAAGAATGCCGGCGGCATCACCCTAGTAACCAATGCGGGTTCGAACGGTAAGTTCTTAGGCGTGCTGGATTTTGATGTGAAGGGCGGTAAGGCGGTTGATTTCCGTTATAAGTTATTGCCAATCTTCTCGAACTTGCTACCAGCCGATCCTGGGATGACGCAGCTGATTAAAAAAGTACGTGCTCCCTATGAAACTAAGTTAGCTGAAAAGCTGGCAATTACTGAGGGCACCCTCTATCGCCGTGGTAACTTTAATGGCAGTTTTGACCAGGTAATCTTAGATGGCTTACTCAAGCAGAAGAATGCCGAGATTGCCTTCTCACCAGGATTCCGTTGGGGTACCAGCTTATTGCCAGGGCAGGCCATCACCATGGAAAACCTGCTCGACCAAACCGCAATTACATACCCCTACACCACCGTTGCCCCCATGTCAGGCGCAACCATTAAAACCATTCTGGAAGACGTTGCAGATAACCTGTTCAATCCTGATCCGTATTATCAGCAGGGCGGTGATATGGTTCGCGTTGGCGGTCTGCAATACACGATTGATCCGGCTGGCACTATGGGGACACGGATTTCAGAGATGCGTTTAAATGGCGAGCTCTTGGATGCGAATAAAACCTACCGCGTTGCGGGCTGGGCTCCCGTGAGCGAAGATGCAAAGAATGCTGGCGGCGAACCGATTTGGGATGTGATTGCACGCCATTTGCGCGATGTGAAGACTGTGAAAGCAGTCAAGCTCAATGAGCCGATTATCAAAGGCGTTAAAGGTAATCCGGGGATGGCTGCAATTTAATCAAGGGGTATACGAATGAAAATGCATTTGATGGCAATTCGATTCACCGCTTTAATTGGACTCAGTTTATTTTTTATTGCTCCTAGCTCGGTACTGGCACAGACTTCGGTGGTGTACCACATTGATGATGCACAGGTACAAGGTCTTAAAGGGCTTCGTAACATTCGTAATCATTTGGATGTGGCGCCTGATACCAAGATAACCGTGGTCACCCATGCGAATGGGGTTGATATCCTCATGGATGGCGGTAAGGACATTAAGAGCAATGTGGATTATGGCCCATTGGTTGGGGCGCTTAAATCAAGGGGTGTGCGCTTTGAGGTTTGCGAAATTACTTTAAAGAACCGGAATCTAAAAAAAGAGCAGTTCACCTTGGATGCGGACTTTACTCCTTCTGGAGTTGTGCGAATAGCTGATTTGCAATTCAAGAATAATTTTGCATACGTTCGGCCATAATTTCCTGCGCGTTTTAGTTTAGGTCGACCACGAATGCATAAGCAACCATATCGTTTTTGTATTCCGTCGATCGCCCTAATGGCCGCCTGTTTTCTTGGCGTTCCAACAGCGCAGGCGCAAATATCTAATGCCCCTAAAGTCGGTGCAGACGGGACAATTCAGGTTAAAGCGATTCAGGTAGCGCCCAATACGTATTTTGTCCAAGGCGTTCCTGAAATGGGCAGCAAGAAGAATCAGAACTTTATTTCGAATGCTGGTTTTGTGGTGACGCCCAAAGGGGTGGTGGTGATCGATGCCTTGGGTTCTCCGGTGTTGGCGCAAAAGCTGATTCAAGAAATTCGGAAAGTAACGAAGCAAAAAATCGTGGCGGTAGTTTTAACCCACTACCACGCAGACCACGTGTATGGCTTGCAAGAATTCAAACGCCTAGGCGCAACGGTTTATGCACAACGGGATGGCCTCAATTACCTTACATCGGAGACTGCGAAGCAGCGCCTGATTGCGTCCCGAATTGATTTTGCGCCGTGGGTGAATGAAAATACCCGCTTAGTTGCTGCGGATGTATGGATTGACCAAAGCAAAACCATTACGGTTGGCGGCGTGGAATTCATCCTGAATCGAGTAGGGCCTGCCCACGCGCACGAAGATTTAATTGTGTATGTGCCATCGGAGAAGGTTTTATTTGCAGGGGACTTGGTTTTTCGCGGGCGCATTCCGTTTGTGGGCAATGCTGATAGCCGGGGATGGGTGAGCGCTTTAAATGAGATCCAGAAGTTAAAGCCCGCTATTGTGGTTCCTGGCCATGGGCCCTATTCGACCAATGCCGTCGAGGATGTGGTGTTTACTCGCAACTATTTGGCCTATTTACGGGAAGTCATGGGCCCCGCCGCGCGTGATTTAGACCCCTTTGAGGAGGCTTACGCTAAGGCAGACTGGTCGGAATACGATGGAATGCCCTTATTTCGGGCTGCTAACCGCATGAATGCCTATAACGTTTATCTCTCGATTCAGGCCGAATAGACCAAACTAGCCCATAGGGCTTTAAAATAGCGGGATAAGTTGATTTTGGTAATTATTTCCCCTCCAGAGGTTATCCGATGAAGTGCGTCACCTATAAAGCAGTTCTGTTATCGATTGCCATGTCGCTATCGAGCCATGCGTATGCCGCCTCGAATGTGCAAAATGGCAAAGCCATTGATCAAGCGAAATGCTATGCATGCCATGCCAAGAAGACCGGTTTTTCCAATGGCGACATGATTTATACGCGCTCGGATCGTAAAGTCAAAGACTATGCGCGCCTCAAAACCATGGTGGCGATGTGCAATACCGAACTGCGTCTGGATATGTTCCCCGAAGACGAGGCCGATGTTGTTGCCTATCTTAATAAGCAGTTTTATAAATTCAAACCTTAATTATTAGAAGAAGCTATTTAGTATGGATTCAGTAGCAGTTGCCGCGCTCGGCAAGATTGTTTTATGGTCTACCTTTGGAATCACTGTGGTACTCGGTATCGTGATGCAAAAAACCGGATTTTGTACCATGGGTGCAGTATCTGATGCGTTCATTATGTCGAACTGGACGCGTCTAAAGCAATGGTCTTTAGCAATCGGTGTCGCCATGATAGGCGTTGCGCTGATGTCTTATTTGGGCATCATTGATACATCTAAATCCATTTACACCGGTAGTCGCGTCCTTTATCTCTCCATGTTCTTGGGTAGCGTACTGTTTGGAATTGGTATGGTTCTCGCTTCCGGTTGCGGCAGTAAAACACTGGTGCGCATTGGTGGCGGTAACTTAAAGTCGGTAGTGGTGTTCTTGGTTTTGGGGCTGACAGCCTACATGACGATGCGTGGCTTTTTGGGTGTGATTCGGGTTGATACCGTGGATACCGTATTTTTTACACTTGGAAGCAATCAAGATTTACCCAGCGTGATTGCTGCGCAAACGGGCATCGCGAAGCCATTGCTGCAACTGGCCTTGGGATTTGCAATCGGTGGCGCATTAGTGGCCTATGCTGTGTTGGATAAATCCTTTTGGACCCTGGATAATTTACTGGCTGGCATTGGTATTGGTCTTGGCATTTGCGCGGTCTGGTGGATCTCTGGTTCGCTGGGCTATGTAGCGGAAGACCCCAATACGCTAGAGGAAGTATTTTTAAAGACGAATACGGGTCGCATGGAAAGCTTATCGTTTGTGGCCCCTTATGCGTTTACCTTGGATTGGTTAATGCTGTACAGCGATACGTCGCGGGTCTTAACCGTGGGTATCGTTGCCGTTGCCGGAATTATTACGGGATCGGCTATCAGCGCCATTGCCACTAAAAAATTCCGCTGGGAATCCTTTCGAAATGCCGAAGACACTGGTAATCACTTAGTTGGCGGTGCTTTAATGGGTTTTGGCGGCATTACAGCGATGGGCTGTACCGTTGGGCAGGGTCTGACCGGAATTTCCACGTTGGCCATTGGTTCTTTTATTGCGTTACCAGGATTTATCTTAGGCGCTTACCTTTGCCTGCTGTATCTGCAATGGCGTATGGCTCCCAATCCTTGCCAATAGCGTCAGTGCATTCATAATTTTTCTAGGCACCCTCAGGAGTTAACATTATATATTTACATATAATGTTATACTACGCTTTGCTGGAGGCTGAAAAATTGGCCTCATATAAGCTTACTAATTTGGAGCAAGGCTATGCACATAGATTGGACTGCGTTTACACCTGGGCCGGCTTTATTCGGAGGCGTTCTGCTCGGAATCGCCGCCGCACTCTATATTCATTTTCATGGTCGTATCCTCGGCATTAGCGGAATTGTCAGTGGACTCTTGCGCCTTCAACAAAATGATATCCTTTGGCGCATTTGTTTCGTACTGGGTTTGTTGACCGCCTCTTTTTGGGCGGCATTTCTGTTTGACTTTCATCCACTGCAGGTAATCCAAGCAGAGTGGGGCGCACTAATTTTAGCCGGTTTACTCGTTGGTTTTGGCGCGCATTATGGCTCGGGCTGCACTAGCGGTCACGGCATTTGTGGCTTGTCGCGTTTGTCGCCTCGCTCTTTAGTGGCTACGGCTTCATTTATGGGCGCCGGCTTCTTAACCGTATTTGTTATTCGGCACGTACTGTCATGATGCGCAAATCGATTGGATTTTTGAGTCAGTACCTCATTGGCGTTTTATTTGGTCTGGGGCTGCTGGTCTCAGGGATGAGTAACCCAGAAAAGATCCTGGCTTTTCTTGATCTTGGCGGCGCCTGGGATCCCTCCTTGATTTTTGTGATGGGCGGTGCGGTCTTAGTGGGCTTAGTGGCCTTTTATTTAGCTAAAAAACGTACACAAAGCTTTTTTGGCGATGCCCTGCAAATGCCAACTCGTAGGGACGTTGATAAGCGCTTAGTAATTGGCAGTCTGTTATTTGGTCTTGGCTGGGGCATTGCTGGCTTTTGCCCTGGCCCTGTTTTGGTTGCCTTAGGATCTGGCCATGCTAAAGCTCTAGTCTTTGTATTGGCCATGCTGGTTGGTATGGCTGCTTGCGAATGGTTCTTTAGCGGCAACAAACGGGCTCCTGCTTTAAAATAGTACTTTTATTGCTTTAGTACGAGGATGAGATGAGCGTTGCCATTACTTGCCACAACACTGCCTTTGGCACTGCAGGCCAAATCGAGCCTGCCCAGTTAGTTGAAATTGCTGCCCAAGGCTATAAAAGCGTCATTAACAATCGCCCTGATGGCGAAGCGGGTCCGTCACAGCCTAAGAATGCCGACATTGCCGCAAAAGCAGAGGCTTTGGGTTTGCACTATGCCTTTCTGCCCGTAGCCCCAGGATCAATGACGCCGGCTGAAGTCCAAGAAATGAATCGCCTCTTAAAAACCATGCCTGGCCCCATTTTGGCGTTTTGCCGCTCAGGCGCACGCTCAACCAATTTGTATCACCTCGCACTGCAGCTTGGCTAAGCAATGCCAAGCCTGTTAACGCAGTCGGAGCAAGAGAACCAACTGCAGCACTTGGCGCTGTGGCAAATTGCCCGTGACCCGGATCGCTTGGTCTGCACTTTTGTGTTTGCTGACTTCAAATGCGCGTTTGCATTTATGACGGCAGCGGCCTTGCATGCAGAACAAATGAACCACCATCCCGATTGGTCGAATTGCTGGAATAAGGTGACGGTTCATTTATCCACGCATGATAAGGGTGGCCTGACCCAATTGGATTTTGATTTAGCAAAAGCCATGTCGCAGCTTTATGCCACCTTATTTGCGCAAACAAAATAAAGTAATGATTCCAATGAGTAAGCTAGACCATGCGCATTGATATTCCTGAAAACAAGAAAAAAATTCATGAGACGATCATCTCCATTCGCTGGGGTGATATGGATTCGTATCGGCACATTAACAATACCGTCTATTTTCGGTATATGGAGCAGGCTCGGATTGAATGGATTACTTCGCTCGGCTTTAGCTGCACCGCAGAAAAAGAGGCGATGATTATGGTGAATGGCTTTTGTAATTTTTACAAGCAGGTGAGTTTTCCGGCGTCCTTGCGCGTTAGTACCTTTGTCGGTCAGATCGGCAACTCGACTGTTGACCTGATTAATACCATGGAGCTAATCGAGGCTAGTGCGGATCAAGGGCCAGTCTTGTGTGCCGATGGCGGCGCTACCATGCTGTGGGTTGATCTAGAAAAGAATAAGTCAATGCCCTGGCCTGAATCCATCCTGAAAGTATTACGCTAGGATGGCGGCGCAGGGTGCTGGCAATTCAGCCAAGCTCTTGCCAGCATTGCTCAGTACCCAGCTGAGTACGTTTGATTGCATCATTGATACCCGCTCGCCAGCCGAGTTTGCGCTAGACCATATTCCGGGTGCGATTAATTGCCCCGTGTTAGACAATGATGAGCGCATCCTAATTGGCACACTGTATAAGCAAGAATCGCCATTCACGGCCAAGAAGCGCGGCGCTGCATTAGTGGCAAAAAACATTGCCCGTCACCTTGACGCACACTTTATGGATATGCCACACGAGTGGCGTCCATTGATCTACTGCTGGCGTGGAGGCGAACGTAGCGGTGCTTTTACGCATATCTTGCAACGGATTGGTTGGAAGGCCGTCCAACTCGATGGCGGCTATACGGGATTTCGTCGGCAGGTCATTGCCGAACTGGATGCAGCTGCGAAGCAATGTTCCTTTCGGGTCATTTGCGGTATGACGGGCAGCGGTAAAACGCGCGTATTGCACGAGCTCAAACTGCAGGGCGAGCAAGTACTCGATCTAGAGGGCTTGGCCAATCACCGCGGCTCCGTATTGGGGGGTGATCCACTAGAACCCCAGCCCAGCCAGAAAGCATTTGAGACGCACCTGTGGAACGCATTGCGCAGTATCGATCCGGCGCGAATAATCTACGTTGAGTCGGAGAGCAAAAAAGTCGGCGGCGTTCATGTTCCGGATGCATTAATGGAGCGGATCCGCGATGGGGAGTGCATTGAGGTACGTGCCAGCAATGCAACGCGCGTGGCATGGCTGATGCGCGAGTATCAGCACTTCTTAACGGATACGCCGGAACTTGAAAACAAGCTACAGATGCTCAATGCCCGTTACGGTAAAGAAACCATCGCCGCATGGTGTCAGCAAGCTCGAGAAGGGCAGTTTACCGATTTAGTAAACGATCTATTGGTCACGCATTATGACCCGTCTTACCAGTCCTCGATTGAGCGAAATTTCCCCCGCTACGATACTAAACAATTCGTATCCTTGGCTAGCGACAGTGATGCTGATTTTGCTAAGGTGGCTAGCGCCATTCGGGCGATGCGGCTATAAAAAAGAGGCTAGTGCATTGCATCTAGCCTCTCTAATCCACTACTAAATATTGCTTTACATCAGCTAAATGCCTGAATACCTGTTTGTGCACGGCCCAGAATCAGGGCATGAATATCATGCGTGCCTTCATAGGTATTCACCGCCTCGAGATTGAGCATGTGACGAATCACGCCGTACTCATCTGAAACACCATTACCGCCATGCATGTCGCGTGCCATGCGTGCAATGTCTAATGCTTTACCGCAGGAATTGCGTTTCATGATCGAGGTGATCTCTGGTGCTGCAATGTGTTCATCCTTCATCCGGCCAAGGCGTAAGCACCCCTGCAGTGCTAAGGCAATGTCGGTTTGCATGTCGGCTAATTTTTTCTGGATTAGTTGATTAGCGGCCAGAGGACGACCAAATTGCTGGCGATCCATGGTGTACTGCCTTGCTTTAAACCAGCAATCTTCGGCAGCGCCGAGTACACCCCACGAAATGCCATAGCGCGCTGAATTCAGGCAAGTGAACGGACCCTTAAGTCCAGTAATTTCTGGGAACTCATTCTCAGCAGGAACGAAAACGCTGTCCATAACGATCTCGCCGGTAATCGAGGCGCGTAGGCTCATCTTGCCGGAAATCTTCGGCGCCGATAAACCCTTCATGCCTTTTTCTAAAATGTAGCCGCGAATTACGCCTTCATCGTTTTTGGCCCAGACCACAAACACATCGGCAATCGGTGAATTCGAAATCCACATTTTGGAGCCGGTGAGTTCAAAACCGCCCGGTACACTGCGCGCCCGGGTAATCATGGCGCCCGCATCGGAGCCGTAGTTGGGTTCCGTTAATCCGAAACATCCAATCCACTCGCCGCTGGCTAATTTGGGTAAAAACTTTTCTTTTTGTGCCTTGCTACCAAATTCATTGATCGGCACCATCACTAAGGAAGACTGTACGCTCATCATCGAGCGGTAACCGGAGTCAACCCGCTCGATTTCACGGGCAATCAGGCCGTAGGACACGTAATTGAGGTTGGCGCCACCGTATTCTTCTGGAATCGTGATGCCCAGCAAGCCCAATTCGCCCATTTCACGGAAGATCGCGGGGTCGGTTGTCTCATTCCGAAAGGCATCGTGTACCCGTGGGGCAAGACTGCCTTGAGCATATTCAAAGGCTGCATCCCGAATCATGCGCTCTTCGCTACTGAGCTGGGCGTCCAACATTAGAGGGTCTTCCCAGTGAAAAATCGGCTTACTCATATATCGGCATTTCCTGTGTT
>JBIJAM010000060.1:0-7581 GCA_044345755.1 Polynucleobacter sp.
AGCTCATGAAAAGGCTTGTTCTTCCATGCATGAACAAGCGTATACAGCCGAGATTTGGGACTCATATGGTGTTCTCCAGTCGATGACTGTCCAGTCTAGGCAGGACAGGTCCGGGAAGTAAGCAGGCAGATCTGATTTGTGTGTAGGAAATGACCTACAACAGGCTTTTATTGGGCCGCCCCTTGAAATTAGCGCGAATAGACCTATATAATCAGCACTCACTGCAATCGAGTGCTAAAACGACCTTGACGGAGTCAAAATCGTTTTAACTTGAGGTGTAGAGATTATAACCCGACGATTTATATCGATTTTTATGTAGTTAACACTCACTAACTTAGGAGAAGGAATGAATCTACGTCCTTTACATGATCGCGTGATCATCAAGCGTATGGATCAAGAAACCAAGACTGCCTCAGGAATTGTTATTCCAGATGCAGCAGCCGAGAAGCCAGATCAGGGCGAAGTTTTAGCCGTAGGTCCAGGCAAGCGCGATGACAGCGGCAAATTAAATGCCCCTGATGTCAAAGTAGGCGACCGTGTGTTGTTCGGTAAATATGCCGGACAAACCGTCAAAGTGGGCGCAGATGAGCTACTCGTCATGCGCGAAGAAGACATCATGGCCGTTGTTCAGAAGTAATTGAGAGCATAAGAAAGGAATTCAATCATGGCAGCAAAAGACGTCGTATTTGGCGATAGCGCCCGTACCAAAATGGTAGAGGGTGTCAATATCCTCGCCAATGCAGTAAAAGTTACCCTCGGACCTAAGGGTCGTAACGTTGTAATCGAGCGCTCGTTCGGTGGCCCAACCATCACTAAAGATGGCGTGAGCGTAGCAAAAGAAATCGAACTCAAAGACAAGCTCCAGAACATGGGTGCGCAGATGGTGAAAGAAGTGGCTTCCAAAACTGCTGACATCGCTGGTGACGGCACAACAACTGCAACCGTACTCGCACAGTCCATCGTTCGCGAAGGTATGAAGTATGTTGTTTCGGGCCACAACCCAATGGATTTGAAGCGCGGTATTGATAAAGCAGTCACTGCTGCTTTAGAAGAGCTCAAAAAAATTAGCAAGCCATGCACTACCACCAAAGAAATCGCTCAAGTCGGTTCGATCTCTGCTAACAGCGATGTCAGCATTGGTCAGCGCATTGCTGAGGCGATGGAAAAAGTGGGCAAGGAAGGCGTGATTACCGTTGAAGATGGTAAGTCACTCGAAGACGAACTCGAAGTCGTAGAAGGTATGCAGTTTGATCGCGGCTACCTCTCGCCTTACTTCATTAATCAGCCAGAGAAGCAAGTAGCTGTCTTGGAAAGCCCATACATCCTCTTGTTTGACAAGAAGATCAGCAACATTCGTGATTTGCTGCCCGTACTCGAGCAAGTAGCGAAGTCGGGTCGTCCACTGATGATCGTCGCGGAAGACGTCGAAGGCGAAGCCTTAGCTACATTGGTTGTAAACAACATCCGCGGCATTATTAAAACCTGTGCTGTGAAGGCTCCTGGTTTTGGTGATCGCCGTAAAGCGATGCTTGAAGACATCGCCATTTTGACTGGCGGTCAAGTGATTGCCGAAGAAATTGGATTAACTCTCGAGAAAACAACCTTAGAGCATTTGGGTCAAGCCAAGCGCGTTGAGATTGGCAAAGAAAACACCATCATCATCGATGGCGCAGGCGATGCCAAAGCAATCGAGGCACGCGTGAAGAACATACGCGTTCAAATCGACGAAGCAACCAGCGATTACGACCGTGAAAAATTGCAAGAGCGCGTTGCCAAGTTGGCGGGCGGTGTTGCAGTGATTCGGGTTGGTGCTGCTACTGAAGTCGAAATGAAAGAGAAAAAAGCACGCGTTGATGACGCTCTGCACGCAACCCGTGCTGCAGTGGAAGAAGGCATTGTTCCTGGCGGCGGCGTAGCTTTGATTCGTGCTAAGCAAGGCATCATGGGCCTCAAAGGTGACAACGCTGATCAAGATGCTGGTATCAGTATCGTTCTGCGCGCTATGGAAGAGCCACTGAGAATCATCGTTTCAAACGCAGGCGACGAAGCCAGTGTGGTTGTGAATGCGGTAATGGCCAGCAAGGGCAACAACGGCTATAACGCAGCTACAAGCGAGTACGGCGATTTGGTAGCTCAGGGTGTTATCGATCCGACCAAAGTAACCAAAACTGCTTTAGTTAATGCAGCCTCGGTTGCAGCACTGCTCCTCACAACGGATTGTGCAATCTGCGAGTCACCTAAAGATGACAGCGCAGGCGGCATGCCCGATATGAGCGGTATGGGCGGCGGCATGGGCGGTATGGGCGGCATGATGTAATGATCTAGCCTAGCTAGAACTGAAAAGGGCAGCCTAGCTGCCCTTTTTTATTTCCGTTTTAACCTTCGATTAATTAGGCTCAATCCCACCATCCTTAATTACTCGCTTCATACGGGCCAATCCTTGTGCAGTAATTTCCTTGAGGTTCTCAGACCCAATTGGACTAATCTCAAAACCTTGCTGCGTCAGTTGTTCACGCAACTTAGGGTCCTTTAGGGCCGTAGCAAGAGAATCATTGATCTTGCTAACTACAGCGTTTGATGTTCCTTTTGGCGCAACAATTGCACCCCATGTTGAGAATTCATAGCCACGAACACTCTCATCAATGGTTGGAGTGTTCGGAAGTAATGAGGAGCGTTTTTTACTAGCAACGCCTAAAACTTTAAGCCTGCCAGATTTTATATGGGGTAACACAACAGATAAGGCACTGATCATCACTGGAACTTGGCCGGCCATGACATCCGTTACTGCAGCAGCGGCACCGCGATACGGTATGTGCACCAACGGGGCTCCACTTAGCTGGCGAAAAATTTCCATGCCGATGTGCTGGGGCGATCCATTTCCACCCGAAGCATAGTCAATTTTTCCGGGATTGGCTTTGGCAATTCTCACTAGATCGGCCGCTGTGTTAGCCGAAAAAGAGGGGTTGGCCACCATGACAAACGTGATGGATGCAACCTGGGAGATGGGCACAAAGCTGGTGATGGGATCATATTCCACTTTTGGGTATAAATTGGGCACCATGGTCAAAATGCTGTCGTTAAATGCACCCAAAACGTAGCCTTCGGACGGCGATTGTGCAACTTTAGTGGCCCCAATCAGACCAGCCCCGCCTGGAATATTTTCAATAACAATCGCTTGGTTTAAGTTTTCGCCCATACGTTGAACAATGGGGCGCATCAATATATCTACGCCACTTCCAGCCTGCAGGGGCATGATCATTTGAATGTTACGATTCGGATACGTTTGTTGCGCAAATACAGTAGCCGAACAAAGAAGGCCAATAAGACAAAATAATGTTGGAAATTTTTTCACGATAAGCTCTCTGTGTGTAATTGCACTGGATACTAAAAAGGAAAAAGCCACTCGAAAGTGGCTTATCCCAAGGCTCTGCATTTAATTATTCAACCGCCTTAACCATGTCTTCGATGACCTTCTTCGCATCACCGAAGACCATCATGGTTTTATCCATGTAGAAGAGTTCGTTATCTAAGCCAGCGTAACCGGCGGCCATCGAACGCTTATTCACAATGATGGTTTTCGCTTTAAAGGCTTCCAGAATAGGCATGCCAAAAATCGGGCTACCTGGCGTGCGTGCTGCTGGGTTAACCACGTCGTTTGCGCCCAGAACCAAAACCACGTCAGCCTGACCGAAGTCGCTGTTGATGTCTTCCATTTCAAATACTTGGTCGTATGGAACTTCGGCTTCCGCCAGCAAGACGTTCATGTGGCCTGGCATCCGTCCGGCAACCGGATGAATTGCATACTTCACCGTCACGCCATGGTGCGTCAACTTCTCGGTTAACTCTTTGAGTGCATGTTGCGCGCGCGCAACCGCTAAACCGTAGCCTGGAACAATAATCACGGTATCGGCATTGGTCATTAAGAATGCCGCATCTTCAGCTGAACCCGATTTATAGTTCTTTGGAGCGCCGTCATCATCGCCGCCGCCAGCCGCTTCAGCGCCAAAGCCGCCAAGCAAAACCGCGATGATCGAGCGGTTCATCGCCTTACACATGATGTAAGACAGAATCGCACCCGAGGAGCCGACGCAGGCACCGGCAATGATCAAGACTGGGTTGTTGAGCGTAAAACCAATACCCGCCGCTGCCCAGCCCGAGTAGCTGTTAAGCATCGATACTACTACGGGCATATCAGCACCACCAATTGGGATGATGAGGGTGACACCCAGTACCAATGCAACAGCACACATCGCGAGGAATGCAGCATGGCTGTCGGTTAAGAAATATACGACGCCACCGGCAACCATCAAAATAGCCAGTACCAAGTTCAGCATGTGCTGGCCAGAGAAAGTCACTGGCTTGCCGCTGACTTTGCCGGACAACTTACCGAAAGCAATGATCGAGGCAGTAAAGGTAATCGCACCGATAAAGGCGCCAATAAAGAGTTCGATCTTCTGCGCGCCAGAGTGGTCTTGTGCTGGGTTGATGACCGCCGCAATCGCGATCAATACCGCCGAAAGGCCAACAAAGGAATGCATTAAGGCAACCAGCTCAGGCATCTTGGTCATTTGCACACGTTTGGCAGCAATCGAGCCGATGATTGCGCCAGCAACAATGGCAACGCCAATCAGCCAATAGACGGGCTTAAATGTGGGGATCAAGAATGTGGTGATGACGGCCAGCAGCATGCCGACCATTCCATACACGTTACCCTGGCGGGAGGTGGTCGGCGACGATAAGCCCCGCAGCGCGAGGATAAACAGTACCGAAGAAATGAGATATGAAATCGCTGTGATATTAGACATGGTGTGGTTCTCTTACTTTGTGCCAGCGGCTTCGTTTTTAGGAGCCTTCTTTTTAAACATTTCAAGCATGCGGCGGGTGACCATAAAGCCACCAAAAATGTTTATCGAGGCCAGGAAGACGGCAAGCGCACCAATCATGCTGGTGAGGGTGATTTCATCGCCGTTGATGACTTCGGTTTGCAACAAAGCGCCAACGATGATGATTCCAGAAATCGCATTGGTCACCGCCATCAGAGGCGTATGCAATGCGGGTGTGACGTTCCATACAACGTGGTAGCCAACAAAAATGGCCAGCACAAACACCGTAATGTTTTGGACCGTAAGAATACTTTGAATTGCAGCTGCATCCATGATCATTCCTTCAATAATTAATTTTTACGGACAGCTTGGCCATCACGACACATGAGGCAGGCTGCAACAATGTCATCATCGGCAGCAGCAGGAATAGCGAGCTGCGCTTCTTTATTGATGATGAGCTTCATAAAATCCAGTACGTTGCGCGCATAGAGTGCTGACGCATCTGCTGCAACCATGCTGGGTAAGTTCGTATGGCCAACAATCTTCACGCCATTCGCATCGATGATTTGGTCTGCGCGAGTGAGCGGGCAATTGCCTGAACCATTTTCACCGCGGCCAGCGGCTAAATCGATCACAACCGAACCGGGTTTCATCTTGGCTACGGTCTCGCTGTGCAATAAGACGGGAGGCTTGCGCCCTGGAATTAAAGCAGTAGCGATAACGATATCGGCTTGCTGCGCGCGCTCAGCAACCAAGGCTGCTTGGCGTTTCATCCAAGACTCTGGCATCGGACGGGCATAGCCACCGACGCCTTTGGCGATTTCGCGTTCTTCATCGGTCTCGTAGGGCACATCAACGAACTTAGCGCCAAGCGATTCGATTTGTTCTTTTGCGGCAGGGCGCACATCAGACGCTTCAATTACGGCGCCTAAGCGCTTTGCTGTCGCAATGGCTTGCAAGCCTGCGACACCAGCACCCAAAATGAGTATGCGTGCTGCCTTAACGGTACCTGCAGCCGTCATTAGCATCGGCATAAAGCGCTGGTACTCATTGGCGGCGATCATCACGGCTTTGTAGCCGGCAATGTTGGCTTGGGAAGACAATACGTCCATGCTTTGGGCGCGGGTGGTGCGTGGCGCTGCTTCAAGTGCAAAAGCGGTAATGCCTTGGCTGGCCATTGCTGCAATCGCCTCGTTATCAAATGGATCCAGCATGCCAATTAGCACGGTACCGGATTTGATCTGCTTCAGTTCGTCAGGCTGAGGACTGCGGACCTTGAGCACCATCTCCGCCGCAAAAGCGTCGGCAGCGCTACCGATGGTGGCGCCTACGGCTTCATACGCCGAATCAGGGACACTGGCGCCGTTACCGGCGCCCGATTGAATAATGAATTGATGGCCTTGGCCGATCAGTTTTTTGACCGTCTCCGGTGTAGCTGCGACCCGAGTTTCCCCCGGTCTGGTTTCTAGTGGCACTCCAATGCGCATGGCATGTCTCCGAAAGCAAATAATTTAGAAAAGCGGTATTAGTTAAAGTAGCTTGGCCTTGTGAGCTCACTTACCCATTGCGTTGATAATTTCTTTTAATTGGTGTGTATCCAACGTAAGACTTTTACAATGGGGAACCGGTAACTTAAGTGTAATTCTCTCATTTTTCGATGCTCGACCTTCAATCTTCCGCAATTCCGCTGTCTCAGCCCTCAAAAATCGTAGTGGGGATGTCTGGGGGCGTGGATTCGTCCGTAACCGCCTGGCTTTTAAAACAGCAAGGCTATGAAGTTATTGGACTTTTTATGAAAAACTGGGAGGACGACGACAACAGCGAGTATTGCTCGAGCCGCCAAGATTGGCTGGATGTGGTCTCGGTTGCTGACCTGATTGGGATTGACGTCGAGGCGGTGAACTTTGCTGCAGAGTACCGGGAGCGGGTTTTTGCTGAATTCTTACGCGAATACAGCGCCGGCCGTACCCCCAACCCCGATGTCTTGTGCAATGCCGAAATCAAATTTAAGGCCTTTTTAGACCACGCGATGGCCTTGGGCGCAGACGCCATTGCCACTGGACACTACGCCCGGGCAAGGCATGCTACAGAGGGTGTTCAGCTCCTAAAGGGGCTCGATACCAGCAAGGATCAAAGCTATTTTTTACATCGCTTAAGCCAGCAACAACTGGCAAAGGTCTTATTTCCGCTGGGCGAAATGGCCAAGACCGAAGTACGTACCTTGGCTGACCAAATTGGTTTACCAAACGCACGTAAAAAAGATTCGACCGGCATTTGCTTTATTGGCGAGCGGCCGTTTCGGGAATTTTTGAATCGCTATCTGCCGACTACCCCAGGGCCGATTAAAACTCCGGATGGCAAGACCGTTGGCGAGCACATGGGCTTGGCGTTTTTTACTCTCGGTCAGCGCAAAGGCATTGGGATTGGCGGCAGCCAAGATGGCAATGGCGATGCGTGGTACGTTGCCCGCAAAGACATGGCGAGCAATACCCTGTATGTCGCGCAAGGTCATGAGCATCCTTGGTTATGCAGTCAGCATTTAAACGCAATGGAGGCCAGTTGGATTAGTGGCTCAGCCCCAATGGCTGGGGCTTATGCGGCCAAAACCCGCTATCGCCAACAAGACGCCAATTGCACTCTGCAAAGTGCGCCTACTGGGTTTGCTCTGCAATTTGAGGATTCGCAGTGGGCGGTTACTCCGGGTCAATCGGCCGTAGTGTACGACGGCGATATTTGCTTGGGCGGCGGGATTATTTCC
>JBIJAM010000061.1:0-7561 GCA_044345755.1 Polynucleobacter sp.
GGAACGTAAATGGCGAATAAATTCTCCACATCAAATTTCATCAAGCCAGCCTGGGCCAGTGTCGGTACCGTTGGCATTAGCGGCGACCGTTCAGCCGATGCAATTCCAAGAGGACGCAATTTGCCACTATTGATATGGGGTAATGATGCGGTGACGCTATCGAACATCATTAATGTATTACCCGCGATCAGGTCAGGCAGGGCAAAGCTACTGCCTTTGTAGGGAACATGGACCCCAGCAGCCCCAATGCGCTGCATAAAGACCTGCGCTTCAAGGTGGGATAGAGTGCCATTCCCCTGTGATGCATAGCTAAAATTGCCATTACGCGATTTAATAAATGCGGTTAGTTCTGCCACATTTTTAGCAGGAACCGTTGGATTAACAACGAGTACGTGGGGCACAGCGCCCACCAAAGCTACTGGAGCAAAGCTCGTTCTTAAGTCTGCAGGCGGATTTTTGTAGAGGGCTTGGGAAATTGCCTGATTGGTTAAGGCGCTAAAGTGAATGGTGTAGCCATCTGGTGCTGCAGTAGCGGCAGCGCCGAGCCCGATCATTCCGCCTGCGCCGGGTTTATTTTCAATGACGATGGCTTGGCCCAAAGCCTCTCCTAGCGGAACCATGATTGCCCTTGCAAACACATCAGTAGAGCCGCCCGCAGGGAAAGACAAAACAACTTTAATGGGTTTTTTTGGCCAATCACTGTCGGGGTTTGCTTGTGCAAAGCCGATGCAAAAACTGAGCAAGCCGACTGATGCCATTGTTCGTAATGAAAAAAACTTTCTGATGTTCATTATTTTGTCTTTCGGGTTAATGGGGGTTAAATGAATGGGTTATTGGTATAGGTAATTAACAGAATTTTTGCTAAATAATTAACTAAACGCCTTCTTGATCACGCGGGAAAAGGTTTCAACTAAGTTTTGGACTTCTTCGGTAGTGGCAACAAAGGGCGGACCCATGGCGATGGTGTCTCCGGTAATGCGCACCAAAATGCCGTGCTCAATGCAGCTCTCCAGCACTTGCATGCCGCGTAAGCCAGGCTTGCCCGCAATCGGCTCCAGATCGAATGCGGCTGAGACGCCACAATTTCGTATGTCCATAATCCCAGGCATACCCTTGAGGGAGTGAACGGCATCGCCTAAGACCTGATCCAGAACTTGGGTGCGCGCCAAAATATCATCATCCTCGAAGATATCCAAGCATGCGTGAGCAGCCGCAGTCGCAAGTGGGTGCCCTGAATAGGTAAAGCCATGGAAAAACTCGATTAACTGCTCTTGGCCACCATTGCCCGTGATGGTCTCGTAAATATCGTTGTGCGCAATAATGCCGCCCATCGGAATGACGCCATTCGTGATCGCTTTGGCGAATGTAATCATGTCGGGCTTAACCCCAAAGCGATCTGCTCCAAAGTTGGCTGCAAGACGACCAAAGCCGGTGATGACTTCATCAAAAATCAGCAAGATGCCATGCTTAGTGCAAATCTCTCGAATTTTTTCAAGGTAACCGACTGGTGGAACAATGACCCCAGTAGATCCTTGCACCGGCTCCAAAATGACCGCAGCAATATTGCTGGCGTCATGCAATAACACCAATCGCTCCAGATCATCGGCCAAGTGAGCACCCCAGGTAGGTTGCCCTCTTGAAAATGCCATTTGAGAAAGGTTTAAGGTGTGCGGCAGGTGATCAACCCCGGGCATCATCATGGGGCTAAACATTTTTCGATTCGTTGGTATGCCCCCAACTGAAATTCCACCAACGCAGCCTCCGTGATAGGCTCGCTCGCGTCCAATCATTCGAGTACGACTCGACTCTCCTCTGGCGCGATGGTATGCAATTGCCATCTTGAGGGCAGTATCGACCGCTTCCGAGCCTGAGTTCACAAAGAACACTTTTTCTAAATCAGCGGGAGCATATTGCGTAATGCGATTGGCCAATCGAAAGGTTTCTTTACTGGCCATTTGAAACGCGGGAACGTAATCCATTGTCTGGTATTGCTCCTGGATGGCCTCGATGATGCGAGGGTCGCCATGGCCCAGTGGCGAGGTCCAAAGGCCCGACGCACCATCGAATAATTTGCGCCCATGATCATCGGTGTAATAAACACCCTTGGCACTCGCCATGACCTTTGGATTCTTCCTAAAGTAGCGGTTCGGGGTGTAGGGCATCCAATATGCCTGCATGTCATCTTGGCAGTGCTTTGTATTGATTTTGCTAAATTGAGCGGTTTCGATTTTCATATCAGGCTTTGGATAAAAGAGTGTGTTGACGGCGATTGGTATGCAAGTAACAGGAAAGGATGATTCAGATGAATCATCGTGCCGAGTGATCGACTTGAATAAACTTTGCGTTAAACCTTACGTTATAAATTTTTACAAAAGTAGACGATTAAACGCCCCGACTTTCATAATTACATATTACACCCCTTGCACCCCATATTTTGAAGGTGGCGCTATTTGTATATCGTGATGGTGCTTGGTGCGCGATGGGTTGCCAAAATTAAAGTCATACCGCAGTGCCTTTGCGGACAATTTCAACAATGCGTCTATTTGTACAAGCAATTTTGCGATTGGTTTATCATCAAATGAAGATAACTTTAGGGAAAACCCGATGAAAAAAGCACTTCTTGCCACAAGCATTGTTTTTGCGTTCTCAGGCGCCGCCCAAGCCCAAGAGAAAATTCCGGTACTCAGCACCCAAGAGCTAATCACCGTATGTAAAACACCCGCCAACCCAGAGTCGCGTAGTTTTTGCGTTGGTTATGTCACCGCAATCTATGACACCTACTTGGCTACTCGCAATCCAAAAACATCTAAATCGAATATTTGTATCAAGCAGCCAGCGCCAACCCGCGATGAGGTGATTGCAGGCTATATGCAGTGGGCGCAAGATAATCCACCCGCAGCTAATGGCCCCGCATCCGGTACCTTTTTGCGCTTCTTGACCGTCCGCTTTCCGTGCGCACGTTAATCCATTCAATGCCTGTTTGAAGGAGTTTTACCCATGAAAAAAATCATCGCCATTACTTCAGTCGCATTTCTAGCTGCAGGCTGTTCGAATATGAGTAACACAGAGCAACGTACCTTGTCTGGCGCTTCAATAGGCGCTGCAGCGGGTGCAGTAGGCACTGCCATTTTCCACGGCAATCCAATTTGGGGCGCTGTTGGCGGCGCAGCAGTGGGCGCTGCATCGGGTTATGTATACGATGCCTACGAAAAAGAAAAACAAGAGCAATACAACCAAGGCTATAAAGCCGGCAAATCATCAAGCTCAGGATCGAGCTCGAGTTCAGGATCTTCCGGCACTTCGAAGTAAGTCAGCCGCCTAGCGGCATCAAGCCCGGCTTGCGTTACGGCACAAGCTGGGTCTCAATTGCAATCGTGCCAATCAGTGCTTTATGGACTGGGCACTTATCGGCAATATCCATCAGGCGTGCCGTTTGCTCTGCATCCAAATTACCAACGAGCGAGATCTCGCGCGTAAAGCGTTCGACCTCATCAGTGCGGCTAATGTTGACCGTCACAATGGCGTTCTCTAGGCCCCAGCTTTTGCGAATAGCGTACATTTTGAGGGTCATGCCGGTGCAGCTAGCGAGGGCAGCAGCGAGGTACTCGTGGGGCGAGGGGCCGCTATCACTGCCACCTTTTGAAGCATCTACGTCGGACATGAGGTGATGTGCGCCAACGGTGATGCCTTGGTCGTATGCGCCACTACCAAACTGCGTTTCTACTTTTCTCATGGTCTTCTTAGCCTAGTAACATTTTATTCATGCGTTTTACAAAACTGGCTGGATCACTTAAGTGGCCGCCCTCAGCAAGCAAAGCTTGATCAAACAGCAAATTAGCCCATTCATCAAATGCAGCGTCATCGTACTTGAGTTTTAAAACCAAGGGATGCTCGGGGTTGATTTCTAAAATTGGTTTAGTGCTGGGCGCGTCTTGACCGGCTGCTTTAAGCATGCGCAATAGATTGCCTGAGAGTTCGTTTTCGTCGGCAACCAGGCAGGCCGGTGAATCCGTTAAGCGAAAGGTCACGCGCACATCTTTTGCTTTATCGCTTAAGGCCGCCTTCATTTTTTCAAGCAGGTCTTTAAACTCTTTTTCGGTCGACTCTTGTTCCTTCTTTTCTGCTTCGTCGGCGAGCTGACCTAAATCCAGTCCTCCCTTGGCAACCGAGGTCAGTTTTTTACCTTCAAACTCGGGCATGAAGGACAGCATCCATTCATCGACTCGATCCGAGAGCAATAAGACTTCAACGCCTTTTTTGCGGAAGATCTCGAGGTGGGGGCTATTTTTGGCGGCATTGAAGGTTTCACCTGTAACATAAAAAATCGCGTCTTGGCCTTCTTTCATGCGCGCGATGTAATCCGCCAGTGATGTTGTTTGCTCGGAAGTATCACTGTGGGTGCTGGCAAAGCGCAAGAGCTTGGCTAAGCGCTCCTGATTGCCTTGGTCTTCGCCAATGCCTTCCTTGAGTACTTGGCCAAATTCAGTCCAAAAGGTGCGGTACTTTTCTAGCTTGGCAGCATCGTCGCTACTGGCCAACTCCTCCAGCATGCTCAGCACCCGCTTGGTTGAACTCTCGCGTATCACTTTTACGTCGCGTGATTCTTGCAGAATTTCACGCGAGACATTGAGTGGCAAGTCAGTAGAGTCAATCACACCGGTCACAAAACGCAGGTAGGTTGGCATCAATTGTTCGGCATCATCCATGATGAATACCCGTTTGACGTAAAGCTGAATTCCGCCCCGCTTATTGCGGTCCCATAAATCAAATGGGGCATGTGCTGGGACATAAAGCAGTTGGGTAAATTCGCTACGGCCTTCTACTCGGTTGTGTGAATAACACAAAGGACCTTCATAGTCGTGCGAGAGGTGTTTATAAAACTCGATGTATTGCTCTTCGCTGACTTCGGATTTGGAGCGCGACCATAAGGCGCTGGCTTGGTTGATGGCTTCAAACTCATCCTTCAATACTTGCTCTTTTTTCTCCTCATCCCACTCCTCCTTGCGCATCTGAATCGGCAAGGAAATATGATCGGAGTATTTGCGAATGATGGACTTGAGCTGATAGGGCGACAGGAAGTCATCTTCCCCTTCGCGCAGGTGCAAGATGATGGAGGTGCCGCGCTCGGGTCGGCTGATGGGCTCGACCGTAAATTCGCCAGAGCCATCGGACTCCCAGCGAAGGCCGTCACTAGCAGGTAGACCAGCCCTGCGGGTTTCCACAGTAATGCGGTCGGCAACGATAAACGCGGAGTAAAAGCCAACACCAAACTGACCAATCAGGGCGGCATCTTTTTGTTGATCGCCCGAGAGTTTAGAGAAAAATTCTTTGGTGCCGGATTTAGCAATCGTACCCAAATTGCTAATCACTTCATCGCGGCTCATACCAATGCCATTGTCTGAAATGGTGAGTGTGCGCGCTGCTTTGTCTAATTCAATCTGAATCGCCAAGTCTGGATTGGACTCATACCAATCCGAGTGGGTCATGGCTTCAAAGCGCAATTTATCCGCTGCATCGGATGCATTGGAGATGAGTTCGCGCAAGAAAATTTCCTTGTTGGAATACAAGGAATGAATCATGAGTTGCAGCAATTGCTTTACTTCGGCCTGAAAGCCTAAGGTTTCTTTTGTAGCAGTAGTCATTGCGAATACCCTTTATGAGCTAGGGAAAATTAAACGGACACCCTAAGATAAGAGGGCATTGTAGGGAATTTCAAGGGGACTTCTCCATCCGAAAACAGCCCAAGCGGATGGGCTGCTTAATAAGGCCGGGTGATTATTGGGCCGGGTGGGACTTGCTTGGCTTTTGGGCAATCGGGAGTTCGGCTTTTTTCCAGGCTGTAAAGCCGCCTGCTACATGGCATATGTTCGGAACACCCATACGTCCGAGTACTTCAACGGCTAGGGCTGAGCGCCATGCCGATCCGCAATATAGCAGTAAGCGCTTGCCAGAGCCCAGCTCGGGCTTGTAATAAGGGCTATCCGGATCAACCCAAAATTCAAGCATGCCGCGCGGCGCATGAAATGCATTGGGAATCATGCCTTCACGCTCGAGTTCGCGCACATCGCGTATATCCACAAAGAGGGTGTTCGGGTCATCCAGCAGGGCTTTTGCTTGCTCTAATTCGAGGGTTTCAATTTTGCTCATCGCATCCGCGATTAAGTCTTTGTAGCCTAATTTGAGTGCCATACGGTACTTTCATTCAAAAAGGGTAGGGCTTCATGCCGTAATGTTGATGGGGTATTGTAAGCAGAATCAGTAAAACTTCGATATGCTTAAACGATGATCCCATTAAATACTATGCCGGTATTGCCACGTATCCAGAAGCTCTTTTGCGGGATCTTGGTTTTGCTGGCCTCGCTTATTGCAAATGGCCCGGCGTATGCTAAGGAATCCCTCGATCCCTATGTGAAGGGTTTGCAATTGCAGGGTCAAGGCCGCATGACCTTTTGGGGCTTTGATGTCTACGACGCACGTCTTTACGTCGCCGATCAGCGCGGCCAAAGTGGCTTTGCTTTGGACCTCAATTACTTGCGCTCACTCAAGGGCGCCGATATTACAAAAAGTACGCTCGATGAAATGCAGCGCCTCGGTGTCAGCGAAGCAAATCGCAGTGCGTGGGGGAAAAGGCTGGAAGCGATTTTTCCGAACGTGGTCTCGGGTAGTTCGCTGACTGCAATTCACGTACCTAGCCGCGGCACGGTCTTTTTGCACAACGGTAAACCGGCGGGAGAAATTGCTGGCGATGATTTTGCCAAGGCATTTTTTTCCATCTGGCTTGATCCTAAAACCGTTGCCCCTAAGCTGAGAACCGCTTTGATTGGCCAAGCCTGCCCCCCTCTAATTGTTGCCCCAACTTGTGAGCCATCCCGATGAAATCTTCATTCCGTTCTGCCGTATTGTGCTTTGCCACCCTATTGCTATTAGGTGGCTGCTCATCTCCACAGGTATCGATGTACGCCAAAGAGAAGCCCACACTCGATCTCACGAGTTATTTCAATGGCACGATTGACGCCTATGGCATCTTTACCAATCGAAGCAATGAGGTGGTGAAGCGCTTTAAGGTCGTTATGAAAGCGAGCTGGGTGGTGAAAGACGGTAAGCGCGTTGGTACTTTAGATGAAGACTTTTTCTACTCGGATGGGACTACCCAAAAACGCATTTGGACCTTGACCGAAACTGCGCCGGGTGTCTTTACTGGAACTGCGGATGACGTCGTTGGTTCGGCTACTGGCCTTATGGCAGGTAATGCATTGAACTGGAAATACACCTTGGCCTTGCCAGTCGACGGCAAGGTATATAACGTGCAATTCGATGACTGGATGTACTTGATGGACGACAAGGTCATGATCAATCGCGCGCAAATGAGCAAGTTCGGCATTTACTTAGGCGAAGTTACCTTGGCCTTTTATAAGCGCTAAGCCATTCTGCTGAGTAACGCCGTGCGTAAATTAATTAATTTTGTTTTGTTCCAGCTTGGCTGGTTTGCCTGCATTTTGGGCGCGGCCCATGGCTATGTCACTGCCGCGGTTCTTTTTTGTGCAGCAGTTGCGACCTTTCA
>JBIJAM010000062.1:0-7521 GCA_044345755.1 Polynucleobacter sp.
CTTTTATTGCATCTGCCCGAGCGGCCGCATACCGTAACTTTTGCGATACAGAGAATAAGAACACTTCTTCTTTGCGTTTTGAGTCGTTCATTACTTGGCTCATCATTGCAAATCTGTTCGCACTGGTATTGGAGCGTATTCCAGCGTTTTACGTTGGGCATGAAGATGCATATGATCTATTTGATCGCTTATCAATATATATCTTTACTGCTGAATACGCGCTAAGGCTGTTTGCGGCAAGCGGAGATCCACGTTTCGCAGGGAAGCGGTTTGCAACAGCGCGGTACGCGTTGACTCCGTTTGCTCTGATTGATGCACTCGTCATTTTCCCGTATTGGCTACAAATGTTGGGTTTGATCAATTTAGATCTACGCGTTCTAAGAGCCTTACGCTTACTTCGCTTACTCAAATTACTGCGGGATATTCTTCCTGCAGTCAGCGCTTTTCGGCGAGCCAATGCAGGTAGGACTCCGCGTCAAAAAATACATGCATTGATGAACGATACGCCAACATCTGGCCGCTTGCATAAGCAGATTGATTTTATTCTTGTTCTATTTATTATCACCAGCGTCATTGCTGTATTTCTGGAGACGGTCCCTACAATCTATGAGCCGCTCAAGAATGAATTTCATTATTTTGATTTATTGACCATATTTGTTTTTACAGTCGAGTACCTATTGCGTTTTTATGCGGCAGCAGAAGCTAGTGTAGAAGGTTCAGAAAATGCCACTGGCCGATGGGCATGGGTGAAACGACCAAGTTCACTTATTGATTTAATCGCAATTTTGCCATTCTATTTGCAATTTTTTATTACAGTCGATCTTCGTTTTATACGGGCGTTTCGGATTCTGCGTATTTTAAAACTGACACGATATAACTCAGCCATCTCAACCTTTGTATCGGTTATGAAGCGTGAGCGGGCGGCTTTTATGTCGGCTATGTTTATCGTGGTGTTGATTACCGTTTTATCGGCCGCCATTGTGTATACGGTTGAGCATCCAGTACAGCCAGAAAAATTCGACACAATGGTACGAGCACTGTATTGGGCAGTTATTACCTTGGCCAGCGTTGGCTATGGCGATATCACGCCAGTGACACACATTGGCCAAGCATTCACCATGGTGCTTTCGCTATTGGGCATTGGTATTGTTGCCTTGCCAGCGGGTATTTTGGGATCTGCGTTTTCTGACCAATTGCAACAACAGCGTGAGCAGATGATTCATGACATTGAGGAGGCGCTTGAAGATGGCGTATTGTCAGCAGAAGAAGAGGAAGCGTTAGAGCAAGAGCGAATTCGCTTACACATTTCAGAAAAGCAGTTTGCAGTCATGAAAAGCCGTGCCATGTTTCGCCACTCTGCTGAATTTTCCATTGAAAAGGTAGTGCATACCGCCGCAACCGATATCAGTCGATTGCGCGAAACATTAAAGGGGATGCCTGCGGATCAGGTTTTTGCGGAAATAAGAAAATTAAACTTACCAGAATCTGAGCAGGCTGCGTTACGCGTGCTTTTAAACTAATGGCAATTTCTTTCTGTTTCTAGGATCCGCACTCCAATTGCGCTAGGCAGGTAACCCCCTCACTCTATGTTGCCCATTTTGTACTCCTATCGCAGGTGCCCCTATGCAATGCGTGCTCGCATGGCCTTGAAATACGCCGGTATTCAGGTTGAGCACAGGGAGATTGAATTGCGTAATAAGCCACAATCCATGTTGATGGCATCCCCAAAAGGGACTGTGCCTGTGCTCATTGTGGGTGATCTTGTTCTGGATCAAAGTGTAGAGATCATGCGATGGGCATTGCAGCAATCGGACCCCGATAACTGGGGTGAGGTGGATGACGTTGCTGCTCAAATTTGGATTGAACGAAATGATGGGCTATTCAAGGTATTACTGGATCAATACAAGTACCCAAATCGGTATCCCAGTCTGAATCAAGACGACGTGTTTGATGCTGCAATCGCGCTGATGCTAAGGCCAATGAACGAAGCACTTGAGTCTAACCAATATCTCCTTGGCAATAAACAACATTGGCTGGATGTAGCTATCTTTCCATTTATTCGGCAGTTTTCAATGGTTAATCCTCAGCAGTTTGAGCAATTGCCGCTGCCAGCCTTAAAAAAATGGCTGGATCAATACCTTCAATCGGAGCTATTCAATGCCGTGATGTCTAAACATCCAGCCTGGATTGACTGATCAAAGAGCGGCCAATTTAATGTATAGCAATTTAGGGTAAGGCAGTTTTAGACTGTGGTTCTACTTTTCTCGGCCTAAGCAGATTGAAGTGTTTTTAGTTGAATCGCAAAACGTCCAGCCTGACTATTTGAAATCAGAATGCCAAACTCAATCACATCAGCAAAGGATAGGGAAGGTGCATCAACGACTTGCCCGCGGAAGGTGGGTTTAAATTGATTTAAATTAAATGGATGCGTTTGCCAGCTCGGTTCAGCAATGAAATCGGCTGCATAGTTCACCCGTGGCGCTAACGCAGTTCGTAAGACGAGCTTATATTGCTTGCCATCCCCTTTGGCTAATAGTTCAATTCGTTGAGTTCCTGGGGGAAATTGGGCCATTGAACGCATGGAGGCAAAGCCGCCATTATTTTCAAGGGAAACGAGGCCTTCAAAATACATCCCTTGCGCATCTTGGCGAAGCGCGGATTGCGACACCCCGCCCATGACGCCATCATTCACAATCCAGCAATCGCGCATCGTTTTAGGCCTAGTGAAATCCATGCGGGTTCCTTGTGCGTGTGATGGTTTTGCCCAATACAAAAATAAAAGACTGCAAGTGCAAAGAAAGTGTCGTCTTGGGTTCAATGGGTTTGGTAATGGGTTGTCGTATCTATAACAAAGCGCCGCGCGCCGCAATCGGCCAAATTGCTTCCACCGTTTTACCCCGAACACAAATAATCTCATCATATAAATTCACGGTGGGATCGCAATGACCCGGTATCAGCATGATTGAGTCACCGAGCTTGAGTGGTGAGTCTGCGGTGAGTTCGAGCACGCCATGTTCATCCGAGGCTTTGAGGTAGTTTGCATCGGTACGTTGCCAGACCAGTGGCATCCCAGAATCCACACTGGATGCTTTCAGGCCGGCATCGACTACCGCGCGGCCCTGGCTTGGGTGGCTGAGTATGGCTGTTTTGATAAACAAGGCATGCTCAAACGCTAAGTCACGCGCATCGCGCTGGTTTTTGCCATAGTCACGGTCCATCAAAATATAAGAGCCTGCTTGCACCTCATTAAAAATCGTTGAGCTTCCTTCCAGCATGACCGAGCCAGTACCAGCGCCCGTAATCCGCTCTACCGTGACACCTGCTTTTTCCACCGCCGCTTTCGCTTCGGCTGCTTTTGCGCATACCGCGGCAATTGCGCTTTGCCGCTCATTTGGAAGGCGATAGTGCTGCGCACTACCGTGATAGCACTGCAAGCCCATGAAGTTTAAGAAGGGTGCTTGATCAATTTGACGGGCCAGTGCAACTACCTGCTCAATCGATGTAGCGCCACACCGGCCCATTCCTACGTCCACTTCAATATAGACATCGATCTTGATTTTGCGCGTGCTACTAGCTTGCGCAAAAGCAGCAACCTGATCCGCGTGATCGACCAAGATACCAATGCGTGCGCGTTCAGCCAAATCAAGCGCATGGGCTACTTTCTGTGTGCCGACCACTTGGTTGGTAATCAGAATATCCTTGATGCCTGCTGCGACGAAGACTGCCGCCTCACTGACTTTTTGACAGCAGATGCCGACTGCGCCTGCTGCAATTTGGCGTAATGCAATCTCAGGGCACTTGTGGCTTTTGGCATGGGGGCGTAAGCGAACACCGCTACCCGATAGGGCATCTTGCAGGAGGCCTAGATTGCGCTCAAAGGCTTCCATATCCAGAATCAATGCTGGTGTATCGATTTGATCAAGGTGATCGCCGGCGCGGGCTGCTTTCCAAGGTGCCATGGTGGATTCCACTCTCAATTTAAACGGCTGTAGTAATGCATTGCAATGGTGTGATTCTAGGATACTTTTTAGAATAACCTCATCAGCCGAGGTTAAATGCTCGCGTATTTGCCGATGAACTTCGTTTGATGTGCTCCTCGCCAAACGAAGAAGCCCATTGTTTGGTATAAATCTTGCTTGCTACGCACTTGCAGGATTTGCTATTCATGCCCCAGACTAACTCGGTCTTTGCCTTCGTTGATATTGAGACCACCGGCTCACGGGCAGAGCTCGACCGCATTACTGAGGTTGGCATTTTGACGCTCGATACTGACGGCATCTCGAAATGGTCACGTTTGATCAATCCAGAAACCTATATTCCCAAGAACATCCAAAACCTCACCGGAATTACTCCTGAGATGGTGGCCACGCAACCTACCTTTGCTGAGATGGCGCATGCCTTGTATATGGAGCTAAAAGATAAGATCTTCATTGCCCACAATGCCCGCTTTGATTACAGCTTTATTAAAGCCGAGTTCAAAAAAGTCGGGATTGAGTTCTCACCGAAGGTGCTTTGTACGGTAAAACTATCGCGGCGTTTGTTTCCCAATCAAGCCCGCCATAATTTGGATACCTTAATTCAGGTGCATGGTTTGCAAGTTGCCAATCGGCATCGCGCATTGGATGATGCCAAATTGCTGTATGACTTCTGGCAAGAGTGCATTCGTCTATTTGGGCCAGAGCGATTACAGACCGAAGTAGATTACTTGCTGGGTAGCTCGAGTTTGCCAGCGCACATCGATAAAGCGCTGGTAGAGGAGATTCCGAATCGCCCCGGCGTTTATATATTCTACGCAGAAAATCGACAGTCTCTGTACATCGGCAAGAGCATCGATTTACGTGCGCGCGTGAAAGGGCACTTTCATGCAGCGCTGACGAACCGCAAAGAAATGAAAATTGCTATGCAGGTGCGCGATATTGATTGGATCGAAACGGCCGGAGAATTTGGTGCCCTCATTTTAGAGTCGCGCCTTATTAAAGAAAAGCTGCCGAGCTTTAACATTAAGCTGCGTCGCTCTAAAGACTTGTGCGCATGGCAGCTTATCGATTCTGCTGATCATCTACAAGTACAGCTCGTGAATCACCAGGATTTAGAGCCTGGAAAACAAGATAACTTGTATGGCCTTTTTTATAACAAGCGGGATGCGCTAGCGAGCCTGCAATCGATCGCTAAAAAGAATCAACTGTGCGAGGCCATCTTAGGTTTAGAGAAGCGGCAAGGGCAGGGTCCTTGTTTTGGTTTTCATGTGAAGCAGTGCAATGGCGCTTGCATCGGCGCCGAGTCAGCGGCCATTCATAATCTGCGTATCAAAACGGCGCTCCTCAAATTGAAAGTGGCTTCCTGGCCATACCAAGGCGCGATCGCAATCGAAGAAGGCGCTGATTTGCATCTGTTTGACCATTGGTGCTATCTAGGCACCGCCGCCAATTTGGCCGAAGTGGAGGAGCTGCTCAGTGATGGCCTGCCAGAGTTTGATTTGGATATTTATAAGATCATCCGCAAGGCATTCAAGACTCTCCCAAAGGGGCAGATAGTGGATCTTGCTTCCCGTAAAGCACTATGCTGACTCAATGGTCTTAAAAGGAATGGGTTCGCGATTGGATCGAATCATATCCTCTAGCATTTCTAATCGGTCTTGACCCCAAAATGGCTCGTCTCGGTAAAAGAAGAAAGGCGTTCCAAAAACTTGCCGATTGACAGCTTCTTGCGTCAGGTGATCGATATCAACTTGTATGGCGGGATCCTTGCTTTTTTCAAGGAGCGCATCACCCTTGAGCCCAGATTGATTTGCGACCTGCACCATAACTTTAGGGTCTTGAATATCCAAGTCATCTACCCAGAGAATTTTTAAGGCATTACCAACAAATTGACGAACATCAGAACCTTCTTTTATGGCAGCAAGCAACATGCGATGCCCAATCACGGGGTCTGAAGGGTGATGTTTGGGTTTCAGGACTAGTGGAATATTGCGCTCTAGGCGCCACCGCTGCATTTCTACAAAGCGATAGGCTTGACGTTGTGGAGGTCGTTTCGAGACCGGCAGACCCCCGCCCGCTGAAAAGACTGCATGCAAATCAATCGGCCTGTAATTGACTTCCAGGTCATAGCGATTGACTAAGTCCTGAAATGCCTCATATCCAATATAGGTATACAGCGAGACAAAGCTAAAGTAAAAATCAATTGTGCGTTTTTGCGTCATCGCGATTCCAAAGGTTTAAAGACAATTCATTACTCGACACGAGCGCCAGAGTCTTTGACTAATTTAGCCCATTTCGGTGTTTGAAGGGCCAATTGTTTCGCTAAGTATTCGGGTGAGCTGGCAACGATTTCAAAGCCCTGCGAGATGAGCTGTTCTTTTGTAGATGGATTGAGTAAAACCGAAACAATATCCTTGTTCAGTTTCTGAATGATCTGATTTGCTGTCCCTGCTGGCGCCAAAATACCTTGCCATGAATTTAAGTCGTATCCTGGCAACCCCACCTCCGCAATCGTTGGAATACTGGGAGCCCCGGTTGAACGTTTTGCAGAGCTAATTCCAAGGGCAGTTAGTTTTCCTGAACGCACTTGCTGTAAAGCTGCTGGCAGGGTGACAAACATGGCATCCACGTGCCCGGCCAAGAGGTCGGCAACGCCAGGCGCCCCGCCTTTATAGGGAATATTTAGAAATTGAATATTCGCAGTACTTTCCAGTAATGCACCAGCGAGATGACCAGGGCTTCCACTTCCTGCATTGGCAAGACTAATTTTTCCAGGGTTCAGGCGTGCCGTTTCTATCAGAGAGCGTAAGTTTTTAACTGGCAACTTTGGACCCACTAGTAAAACCTGCGGGGCGGTAATCGCCATCGTGATTGGCGCAAATTGATCGAGCCGATAGGGAACAGAGCTATACAGGCTGGGATTAATGGTAAGGCTATCCCAACCGAGCAACAGGGTATGGCCATCCGGCTGGGCCTTGGCTACATAGCCAAAGGCGATATTGCTGCCGCCCCCCGCCATATTCTCCACAATCACGGATTGCCCTAGCTTTTCGGACAAGCCCTTTGCGATGGTTCTGGCGAGATTATCCAAGCTAGCCCCTGCTGGAACGGGGACGACGATTTTGATCGGCTTATTTGGCCAAACTGATTGACCGAAGGCGCCAAGCGGAATAATGGCAGCGCTTGATAGGGCTGCTGCTTGCAGTAAAAACTGACGGCGGTGATTTTGCATAAGGACCTTTCTATTGAATTAGGGATTACCTTAATGAAAAACACTAAAAATGAGAACGAATAAGAAGTGATTTGCTTATAACCAAATAGGGTAGATGGGGTAAAAAAATGGATAGAGGATGGAGCAATTCAATATCAGTATAAAAATAATGGCTATTCATGAGTTAGCTAAGCTCTTTTAGGCGGAGTGAAGGCAGAAGCCATTTATTTAAAGGGGCTTAAACGGAAATCAGGGTAAGTACCGTTTCCGCTTGATTAAAAAATTGCGAATATGAATGTCCATTCTTCCGGAGGAGCATTCATGAACCACTCG
>JBIJAM010000029.1:0-23510 GCA_044345755.1 Polynucleobacter sp.
GAGCCGATAAACTGCTAGCGCAAGAAGAGGTGTGGATACGTAAAGGGGTTGAGGCTAGGCGTACGCGCAGCGTTGGCCGGATCGCTCGCTTGGAAAAGTTACGCGCCAGTCGCGCACAGCGTCGCGATGAAATGGGTCAGGTGAAGTTGGCCGTCTCTGCGGGTGATCGCAGCGGCAAGATCGTGGCGGATTTGCAAAACGTATCCAAAGCATATGATCGCCCGATTGTTCAAGACTTTACGGCTACTATCTTGCGTGGCGATAAGGTTGGCCTCCTGGGTCCCAATGGTGCTGGTAAGACAACCTTGTTAAAGCTGATTCTCGGCACCATTGCGCCGGACTCCGGGACAGCAGTGATGGGGACGCGCATTGAAGTAGCGTATTTTGATCAAATGCGCGAAGGCCTTGATCTCAATGCGTCGTTGGAGGATTACATCAGCCCTGGAAGTGAGTGGATTGAAATCAATGGCAATCGCAAGCACGTCAAGAGTTACTTGAGTGATTTCTTATTCGCGCCAGAGCGTACCAATTCACCCGTTAGCACCTTATCAGGTGGAGAGCGGAATCGCCTGTTACTCGCCCGCCTATTTGCCCGCCCAGCCAATGTCTTGGTATTGGATGAGCCAACTAACGATTTGGATATCGATACCCTGGACCTATTGGAGCAACTGCTTCAGGACTACAAGGGCACGGTCTTTTTAGTCAGCCACGACCGTTACTTTTTGGACAATGTGGTGACCAGTATCATCGCAAATGAGGGTGATGGATTTTGGCGTGAGTACGAGGGCGGCTATGAGGATTGGAAAATTCAGAAGGCACGCTCCGATAAAATTCGTTCTGAAAATGGCAGTCTAAAGACAGAGTCTGCTGCAAAAGTAAGCATCAAGCCAGCAGAAAAAGAAAATAAGGAAGCAAAGCCAGTTGCCGCTAAAGGCGGTATTCAAAAACTCAATGGCAAAGAGCGCCAAGAGTTAGAGGCATTGCCTTTACAGATTGAAGTCCTCGAGACGGAGCAGGCTGAGATTGGCTTAGCGATGAGTAATCCCGATTTATACAAAAATGAACCTGAGTTGGCTGCAAGTATGCAAGCCCGCTTAACAGAAGTGACCAATCAGGTCGATGTCATGCTGCAGCGCTGGGAATTACTGCTGAGCCGTTCCGAGTCTTAAGCCCAGGCTTCCTTATTCTTTATTTGGTAAAGCATTAGCAAGGTGGAGTTGACTGCGTAGCTGATCAAGCTCGTCGAGCAAATCCAATGCTAAGGCCACGCCAGGTAGATTGAGTTCCAAGTCGTGCATGAGGCGTGCAGCTGTTTTGGCTCTCTGTAGAGAGCTTCCACTAAAGCGCCAATCCTGAGGTGTTGCACCGGCTGGACTTAAAACGCCTTCGGATACCCAAGCCATGATTAAGTCTTCTGGGGTGCGCGTCGCTTCCGCCAGCTCCACTATGGTCATATGCACATCATGCTCAACAATGCTGCCTTCAATCCAAGTAATGTGGGTTTGTGTCATGCTATTTATCCCTTTAAGTGACTTCTGGGCTTGAAATCAAATGCCCCTTGCAGAGTGCGATAGGCCTCTTTTTGCGCATCGGTTTCTGCATTGGGTAAAACAATGTTGGGTACAACGTAGAGATCGCCAGGCTCTTTGCTGGGGATGCCTTTGCCTTTGAGTCGCATCTTACGTCCAGCAGGAGTGCCTGGCGGAATCGTTAGTTCAAGAAGGGCGCCAGTTGGCATAGGTACATTGACGGTAGTGCCTAGGGCCGCCTCCCATGGGCTCAGCGGTAAATCTAAAAACACATCCTTACCGTCGACTCGGTAGATCGGGTTAGGCTGAATGCCGATCTCTAAATACAGATCGCCTGCTGGCCCACCACCAAAACCAGGACCTGCTTGGCCTGCGAGGCGTAAATTCTGGCCCGCACGAATGCCTTGCGGAATGCTGACATCCAATTTACGTTCTTGCATGAATAACTGACCCTGATCATCGTAGACCGGCATGCTTAAGCCAATGGTGCGTTTGGCCCCCTGGTAGGCATCAATCAAGTCAATCATGATCTTGGCATGCTGATCCTGGCCTTTAGCAGATCGGGTTTGCGATTGCCGGCCAGCCTGCGCGCGAGCGCCTCGGCCAAAGAGGGACTCAAAAAAGTCACTCTGGTCGCCGCTAAATTCACCATCAGTAAAGCTACCGCCATTCCAATCGGGTGGGGGGCTAAAGTCTTGCCCGCTCTTCCAATTGCTACCCATTTGATCGTAGGCTGTGCGCTTCTCGGGGTCTTTTAATACCGCAAATGCTTCGCCTACTTCTTTAAAGCGCTCCTCAGCACCCGCTTCTTTGCTGACATCGGGGTGGTATTTACGTGCCAGCTTACGATAGGCTTGTTTAATCTCATCTTGGCTTGCGCTGCGGGTAACGCCGAGCGTTTCGTAATAGTCTTTGAATTTCATCAGGCGAAAGCTACTCCTGCGGTGGTATTGATTGGTGTTTCAACCCATTTTACAGATCTTTATGGCGTCTGAATGCAGAAAAAAGGCTGGTCCAAATCCCAGCCGTTTAGGTCAACTCATGATGCCAATTTGCCAGGGTACAAATTCGTAGTCACCCAATCCAAGAAGCTCACTCTTCGAAGGCTTGCCGGAGGCGGTATCCAAGAAGAGCTCAAAAATACGTTGACCCATTTCTTGTACGGAGACGGTGCCATCTAATATTTCACCGCAATTAATATCCATGTCTTCCGTTAATCGTGAGTACATTGGCGTATTGGTAGCCAGCTTGATGCAGGGCGCCGGCTTACTGCCAAACATGGAGCCGCGACCCGTAGTAAAGGCAATTAAATTGGCGCCGCCCGCGATCTGACCGGTTGCCGAGACGGGATCAAAACCTGGCGTATCCATAAAGACAAAGCCCTTAGTCGTTACTGGCTCAGCATAGCGATAAACCTCCATCAGTGGACCCGTGCCGCCTTTCATAGAAGAGCCTAAGGATTTCTCAAAAATATTGGCAAGGCCACCAACCTGATTGCCTGGACTGACTTGACCATTAATTTGCACATCACGGCCAACCGAGTACTCGTCCTTCCACCAACGAATGCGCTGGATTAGTTTTTCACCAATTTCTTTGGTTGCCGCGCGTCGGGTGAGGGTGTGCTCAACACCATAAATCTCTGGGGTTTCGGAGAGAATGCCGGTGCCTCCGTGCCGTGCAAGGATATCAATCGCGGCACCTAGTGCTGGATTGGCCGTAATCGAAGAAAAGCCATCGGAGCCACCACACTGCAGGCCCACGCACAAGTGGCTTGCGGAGACGGTTTCCCGTTTCACTTTATTGGCATTAGGGAGCAATGCTTTAACCGCTTCAATTCCCGCTTCAATAGTTTTGCGAGTGCCACCACTTTCTTGCATGATGAAGGTGTGCAAGGTCGAGCCTTCTTTGAGGTCCTCCTGCTCCATTAAGCCTTTGAGCTGATTGCGCTCACAGCCGAGCCCAATAACCAAAGCAGCCGCGAGATTGGGATGCCTAGCGTAACCCGCCATGGTACGGCGAAGCAATTGCATTGGCTCGCCGGTCATTTCCATGCCGCAACCAATCGAGTGACTAAACGCCACAACGCCATCCACATTGGGATACTCGGCTAAACGCTCAGGCGTAAACCATTCTGCAATCTTATTGACTACGGTTGCTGAGCAATTGACCGTGGACAAAATACCAATGAAATTACGCGTACCCACCTTGCCATTGGCGCGCACATACCCCTCAAAGGTAGCGCGTTCCGATTCTGGTAATAGAGTGGTCGGCTTAAATTCACTAGCGTAGGCGTAGTCCCGATCAAATTCTTTAAAGTCGGTATTGTGACCGTGCACCATGGTGCCAGGTTCAATATCCACATTCGCAAACCCAACCGTGACGTTGTATTTCAGAATGGGCTCGCCTTTCTTGATGGAGCGCGCCGCAATTTTGTAACCCGCCGGAACTTGGCTACGGCTAGTGAAATGCTCGCTTGGGACTTCGGTGCCAATGCCAACATCGACCCTGGCTACGACGACGTTGTCGTTGGGGTGTAAGCGAATAACAGGGCCAATCAGTCGCTTTTCAGAGATTTCAATCATGGTGTTTGTGCCTTATTCCATTTGCAACACATCAAATGCTGCTTTGAGTCTGCGTGTGTATTGTGCATTTACCGCTTTGCTTTCTTCCGGACTCCATTTACGAAAACCTTCCCCCGCCTTGATTCCGGTTTTACCTTCTGCCATTAGCTTGGCCAAGCTGGGAGGAATGGCATCGATATTCGAGAGTGATGGGTAGATTTCCTTTGCGGCATTGGCCATGCCGTCCCATCCAGAAATTTCCTTCTGGGTCATTGGGCCAACCGCTGCATAGCGAAAGCCAAAGCTGTAGCGTACCGCATCATCAATATCATCGGGCGTTGCGATTCCTGCATCGACTAAAGCGAGCGCCTCACGCATGAGTGCGTGCTGAATGCGGTTCGCTAAAAATCCCGGGATATCGCGCTTCACAAGTACCGGTTTTTTATGAATCGATTTGTAGAGTACGCACACCTGCTCTGCGAGCGACGGATCGGTTTTTTCGCCCATCACAATCTCAACCAAAGGAACAATGTCCGCCGGCATAAAGTAATGTGCGCCCATCATGCGATCAGCTGTCGGGAGATCCTCGGCAATCTTGCTAATTGGGAACCCAGAGCTATTGCTGCCGATGGGAACCGATTTCGGAACTTTTTTGTCGAGCGCAGCAAAAATAGTTTTTTTCAGGGCTAAATTTTCTGAAACGGTCTCTATTACCCAAAGGCAGTTGGTCCATTCGCTCCATGCTTCAAAAACACCATATTGCTGTAATTGCTTCAATGCCGCTGGTGCTGAAGCGCGGACAGCATCTTTGCTGCTGATGGTGATGGCCAGGCCCAGCGCCTTATCTAAACAAGCACTCGCCTTTTCGCTTGAGCGCCCTAGTATGGTGATGGGTAATCCTTCCGCAATAAATCCTGCCGCTATGCCTGCGGCCATCGTGCCAGTACCAATAACAACAATCCGATCCATTGGTTTTCCGTTTATTTAATTTGTTCGTACAAGTAAATCATGAATTTAGTAAAATAGTACACCGCGAATCACTCAAGCACCATAAAATTATGATTTAATATGGTAAATGCCGTGTTTTGAGTAAAATAGTACCGTCAAAGCTATTTTCAGTATTTAAGCTAACTTATCCGTATAACTTTAGGAGATTTCCAGAATGCATAACCCATTTCAGCCGGTGGAGAAGATTAAGGCAGAGGTGTTTATGTCAATGCCTGCTAAGTTCAGAAAAAAATCGCGCACGGGCTGGTCTGATCCCAATCGTCAAAATGCGGAGGTCGAATGCTTTCTAGAAGGTCCTTCATTTGATCGCGAGGGAAATTTGTGGTTTGTGGATATACCGTTTGGGCGTATTTTTAAGATTACGCCAAAAGGGGACTGGGAATTAGTGACCCAATATGACGGCTGGCCTAATGGCTTAAAGTTTCATAAAGATGGCCGCGCGTTCATTTGCGATTACAAGTGCGGCCTTTTAGAGCTCGATACGAAAACCGGCAAGATTCAAACCGTTTTAGGTTCGATGTACAGTGAAAATTTCAAAGGCCTTAATGATTTGCACTTCGCCTCCAATGGCGATTTGTACTTTACGGATCAGGGCCAAACTGGGATCGCCGATCCAACCGGCCGTGTTTTTAGGTTACGCGCCAATGGTCAGCTCGATCGTCTGGTGTTAAACATTCCGAGTCCCAATGGAATCACCCTCAATACCCAAGAAAAGCATGTGTTTGTTGCGGCAACGCGCTCACAGCAAATATGGCGCTTGCCGCTGATGGCAGATGGCTCTGTTTCTAAAACGGGCGTTGCAATTCAGTTGACGGGAGGTGTTGCTGGCCCAGACGGAATCGAAATGGATTCGGAGAATGGCCTGTTGGTTTGCCATCTTGGCGTCGGTATTTGGCGGTTTGATAACAATATGCTGCCGACCCACTTGATTTATTCAGACAACCCGCACCACCACCATTTGGCTAATTTATGCTTTGGCGGGGATGGCAAGGATCTATATATTACGGAGTCCTTGTCTGGCGATATCCTCAAGGCCCGCCTGCCAGTAGCAGGTAAAAAAATGTTTGGCTTATCTTAATTTGACTGCAACCATTCCTCTTTACCAGGCACTCGCAAATGCACTTTCTGAGCGCATTCGCGAGGGGTATTGGGCGGTCGGATCCAGCCTTCCATCGGAAAGCGAGCTGTGCGCACTATTTAAGGCCAGCAGACATACATTGCGTCATGCGCTGAGTAATTTGGAGCGGGATGGCTTAATACTGAGGCAGCAGGGTGCTGCTACGCAGGTCATTTCTAGGTTATCGCCGCGGCGCTTCACGCAGTCTTTTAATTCCCCTGCCGATATCCTGCGGTATCCACGAGACACCTATCGGGTAAATGTAATCGAAGAGTTTATTGAGTGCGATGAGGCGTTAGCAAAAGTATTAGATGCCCCAATCGGATCATCGTGGTATCACATTGGCGGCGTTCGAAAAAACCAGGATTCAAATCAAGCAATTGCTTGGACTGATATTTATATCCTGCCCCAGTTTGCTGATGTAACCGCCGATCCAGAGCATTCACACTTAATGGTTTTTGAGCAAATTGAACGGCGCTTTGCAATTAAGATCGATCGTGCTGAAGTAGATGTCTATGCAGCACAAGCAGACCAAAAGTATGCAGATGCATTAAATGTCGATATTGGCTCTGCATGTTTGGTTATTACAAGACGCTATTTCGATGCCGGCGGAAAATTGTTTGAGGCCACCGTTACCTATCACCCCGAAGGTAGATACATTTACAGTATGGAATTACGTAATACCCCCGCAAACCAATAAAACGCTATGACCAATCTCAGCCATTTACCAATCCATCAAGCTACGCAATTTATTGCAGATGTTTTCATTGCGAATGGCGTTCCCCCCTTAGATGCGAAGACTGTAGCCCATCTGATGGTGCAGTCTGACCTAGCTGGGGCCGATGGGCACGGCATTTTTAGACTGCCGGCGTATGTTAAGCGGATTAATGCGGGCGGCGTTAATCTACATCCGCATATTCGGGTGGAGCGCGAGCGTGGCGGTACTGCGCTAATCAATGGTGACAATGGACTTGGGCATCTGGTGATGAATCAGGTCGTTGAGTTGGCTGCTAAAAAATCCCGTGAGCACGGTGTATGTTGGATAGGCAGTCACCACGGAAACCATTCGGGGGCTGCCTCGGTCTACGTTCGCATGTTAGCGGAGCGGGGACTAGTTGGTATCTACATGGCGGTTGGCAATGCAAACCACATGGCCCCTTGGGGCGGTACGGATTTATTGCTTTCCACCAACCCGATTGCAATTGCTGTGCCGGCCCAAAAAGGCCAGCCGATTGTTTTGCTGGATATGGCTACTACGGTGGCTGCCTATGGGAAGGTAAAGCTGGCAGCACAGCGTGGCGAGTCTATTCCCGAGGGCTGGATGATTGATCGTACGGGTAAGCCAATATTGGATCCAGCGCGGGCAGGCGAAGGATCTTTACTTCCCATTGGCGATTACAAAGGCTATGGTTTGGCCTTGATGATTAGCCTCCTTGCTGGAACTTTAAATGGGGCGGCAGTTGGAAAGGAAACGATTGACTTTAATGCTTGCCACGATGGCGTTACGAACACCGGCCAAGCATTGATTGCGGTGGATCCAGATGCATTTGGGGAGCGTACGCTTTTTATTGAGCGGGTTACTGCTGTGGTGCGGGATATTCAAGAATCCAATACCCTACCTGGAGTGGATCGCATTCGTATTCCTGGAGAGGGGGCGAACACATCAATCTCAACACGCCAGCGTGATGGCATCCCCATTTCAAGTGAGTTACTCAAGGCATTAAATGCATGTGCAGTTGAATGTGGCGTACCTGTTTTAAACCTTTAAACCAAGAGCGTTATTAATACAATACGGAGATAAAGATGACCTTAAGATCACGGTTAATTTACAAGCTAATTGCTGCGGCAATGTTGGTGAGTGGAGTTGCAGCCACTGGATTGGCCTCAGCCTATCCAGATAAGCCAATCAAAATGATGATTGGCTATGCTCCAGGCAGCTCAACAGACATCGTGGGCCGCATGATCGCAAACGACCTCAGTATTGCGCTTAAGCAGCCTATTGTTGTTGAGAACAGAGGCGGTGCAGCGGGCAACATTGCTGCGGATGCGGTCGCCAAGAGCAGTCCGGATGGCTACACCATTTTGTTTGCACAAAACGGACTGGCCATTAGTGTGGCTACAAATCCAAAATTACCCTTTAATGGCGCTAAAGACCTCATACCAGTTGTGGGAGTGGCTGCTACGCCGCATATATTAATTGTTAACCTCAATTCGCCAGCAAGGTCAGTGGCAGATTTAATAGCGATGCTCAAGGCAAAGCCCGGACAATTAAGTTTTGCTTCATCCGGAATTGGTAATTCAGATCACATGGCAGGAGAGCTATTTTTATCTCTGACTGGACTGCAAGCAATCCACGTTCCATACAAAGGAGGTTCGCCAGCAGCAACGGATGTGGTTGGTGGGCAAATTGATTTCTACTTTGCGGGCATGCCAGTTGGTTTACCTCTGTACAAAGGTGATCGGGTGAGGGCGTTGGCAGTGACTAGTAAGCAGCGTTTTCCTGGGGCGCCTGAACTACCAACCATTCTTGAATCGGGCGTAGTTGGTTATGAACATACCCTCTGGCAGGGAATTTTTGCTCCAGCTGCTACCCCACGGGCGATCATTAATCAATTAAGTGCCTCCACTTTAAAAATAATGGAGTCGCCTGAGCTGAGAGAGCGTTTTGTCAAAGCTGGTGTACAAATCGCCCCCCTGAATCAAGCTCAATTTAGTGACCTGTATTTTGCAGACATTGATCGCTGGAAAAGGGTAATTGAAAAGACGAAGATTAAGTTAGACTAAATCGCAAGATGTAATGGGAATAAAAAAAAGGGGTGCTGATGCACCTCTTTTTTATTGGGTAATAACCCGATTGGCTCAGGCTACTTAAAAAGATAAAGAAAGCTTTTTAAAAAGAATATGATTAGCCTGTAAATCACAACCACATTGGCTTCTAATGGGTAGCGTAAAAGAAGATGTAAAAGACACTTGGCTTGGTCTCTGTGAGGCTGTGCAGGATAAGTGGGGTAATTTTGTTCAGTTTCTGCGTGAAACATGGCCATTGCTATTGTTGTTGTTTGCCGGATTAATGCTGGTATGGTGGCTAGCAGATCCACCCCCGCCTAAGCGGATTTTGATGGCAACTGGCGCCGAGGGTGGGTCCTATCAGATGCTGGCAAAAAAATACGTCGACTATTTTGCAAAAAAAGGCGTCACTCTAGAGCTGGCTCCTTCTCGTGGCGCCCAAGAAAATATAGCGCGGCTGAGTGACCGAAAAGACCCTGTTCAAGCGGCGTTTGTTCAGGCAGGCATTTATAACCCAAATGGCATAGCCGGCATTGTGTCGCTGGGTAGTGTTGCCTATGAGCCGATTTGGTTCTTTTACCGAGGACCGGCGCTGGAGGCCTCTGCTTTTCAATTTCAGGGCGATCGCTTAAAGAAACTCTTGAGCAGGAAGACCTCGATTGGGGATGTCGGTAGTGGAACGCATAGCCAAGCCCTTCATATTCTGAAGGCGGCTGGTTTAGAGCAACGCATCCCTCAATTTTTGACATTGTCATCGGCAGATGGAGTGAATGCTTTATTACTTGGCGAGATCGATGTTCTTTTTTTAGTCGACCAACTTGAATCACCCAATATTCAAAAATTACTAAATGATCCTGGGCTGAATTTAATTGGATTTAATCGTGCCGAAGCCTTTGCCCGCATTTTGCCCTACCTTGAAATTCTGACGGTACCCACAGCAAGCTTTAGTCTTGTTCGTGATTTTCCGCCGCAGACCATTCAATTGTTATCCACCACCACGCAGCTACTGGTCGATGACCGGATGCATCCAGCCCTTCAGTACTTATTCTTAGAGGCTGCCGAAGCAATCAATGGCAAGCAATCCTTCTTTGCTAAACGCGGGGAGTTCCCCAAGTTCAATCATTCTGCATTTCCAGAGAGCGCCGTTGCCGGTCAATTTGAAAAGAGTGGCGTCCCACCGATCATGAACTACCTGCCATTTTGGGTAGCTGAATTTGTGCATCGAATGTTTATCTTGGCCATTCCATTTTTGGCATTTGCCTACCCGATCGTCTCCACCTTACCGAATTACCGGAATAAACGCGTGCAGGTTCGGATTAACAAAATGTACGGCGCCCTATGGACTTTTGAGCAAGAGTTAGCGGCTGCCTTTGATTCAAGCCAATGCGACGTTTATATTAGCAAGATCAATCAAATGGAGGCCGATGCGCTGAACATGAAGGTGCCAAAAAAAATGGCCAGCGATTATTACAGCTTACGCAGTAGCATGGACTATGTCCGCAATTGCCTGATACGCGGTGAACGTCCTTACCTTGCTACAGCAAGAGTCCCATCGCCGAACAAGACGGATGCGGAGCTGTAGACTGCTACTTTTTATCACTCCAAAGGGCGCCACCACTGGCCCAATTCTCTTTGGTGACATCCGTCAAGATGATGTCAACTGATTCGGCTGAGCAGTTGAGGGTTTCGCAGGTTACGCGCGTTACGGCTTCAACGAATTGACGTTTTTGTTCTGTGGTGCGACCAGCAAACATCTGAACATTAATCGTGGGCATGGCATTTTCCTCTCAGGTAAAAAATACGATAAAAAATTTGGTTTACTTTACTGTTTATAGCTTGGATCAATTCGGTCAAGCTTACGCAGCAAAGCGGGCCACTCGAGCATACCTTCTTCCGCGCCGAAATCATGCAGATCGGCTGCTGCCTTTGCAATGATTGCGGGCTCGGGTGTGATTAGATTGGGGCTGCTTAATGCCGCCACTTGAATTTCACAGGCTTTGATTAGAGTAGCCATCACCACATACGCTTCCGCAATCGTTCGGCCTACCGTGAGCGTGCCATGGTTGCGCAATAGCATGGCGGGGTGATTTCCCAGGTGAGCAACTAAACGTACTCCTTCGGATTCGGTTAGCGCCAGTCCCTCATAGTCATGGTAGCCAAGGTGCCCCATAAAGCGCATGGCGTGCTGCGATAAAGGTAAAAGCCCATCGCGCTGAGCGGAGACGGCGATACCGGTGGTGTTATGCAAATGCATTACGCACTGGGCATCGGCGCGCGCGCGGTGGATGGCACCATGAATAGCAAAGCCGGTCGGGTTTACCATTCCAGATTGATTGGGTAGTAATTCCCCTTGCAGATTGACTTTGAGCAAACTGGAGGCCGTGATTTCGTCAAACTCCATACCAAACGGATTGATCAAATAATGCTCAGGCTCCCCCGGAATAGCGGCAGAGATGTGCGTATAAATTAGATCACCCCACTGATTCAGTGCGCACAAGCGATAGCATGCGGCTAAGTGCATACGGGTGACCCATTCAGGGCTATCGGAGGGGAGGGGTGACATAGGGGTTATTCAATTTCGGCTGAATTCTTATTCTAAAGGCAGGTCTCAATTTACTGCTCCAGGACTCTTTTTGATCAATTTTTAGCGGTATCATTTAACCATTAATAAGACCATGAACGGGATGTGCGCAACATGAAACCCTATGACCACCCCTTAAGGCAGGTGCTTCACGAAGAGGTGCACTCTAGGCCGCCCGTAGCGCAGTGGCCAAAAGAACGTATTTTGTCGCAGGCATTCTTGTTGGATCCACAGTCACGCCAGTTGCAGATCGATTGGATTGAATGCCTCTCAAAGGCCTTTCAAACTAAGGGCAATGCCAGTCAAGATCACTTTTTTAGATCGATTGAGTTATCTGCTGCTCCAGAGCGCATCATTATTAAGTGGGAGCTGCATGGGGAGTTTGCGACCATTGCTGCGATTGTGCAGCAAAGTGCTCCAGTGGATAAGCCCTTGATCCAAACGCGCCATGCGATTTTGGATCGCCTCAATGCGGTATTGCAAAAAATGGCTTGCCCATCGATTGAGGCAGCTGGCGGTCAGCGTATTACGGCGATTGATATTGCCTTTGAAGACCGCAACCTCTTTAATGATGCAGAAGAAGTAGCTGCTATTTTTAATGGTAATACGCTGCTGGGTAGCTACATCATGTCTAACCGACGGGCGCAGCTTTGGACTGATCTTGATTTGAATGAGGATGGTTTTATCTCCTATTACGTGCCCCACAATACCTTGGGCTCGCGTCAAGCCGGCCGGGTGGCGCGCCGCATTACGGAAATAGAAACCTATCGCATGGCGGCGATGCTGGCCTTCCCGGTGGCCAAGGGCTTATCCTTGCCGCTGCGCAATGCCGAGTCCGATTTAGCAAAGATGTCCAAAGAAATTGCCTTGCTGCAAACGGACTCGGGCATTCAATTAAAAAAGAACGGCGAATTTTTATCCGAACTCTCTCAGCTGGCATCGAAGACAGAGCAATGGATTTCTGAGTATGGCCTGCGCTTTACCGCCGCAGAAGCATACAGTCAACTCGTGAATAAAAATCTAGCCGAGCTCAATGAAGAGCCAATTCCAGGTGTGCAGACCTTGGTGGAATTTATGGATCGGCGCTTTCAGCCTGCCATGGGCACTTGCTTGTGGACACAGCGCCGTCTAAAAGAATTATCGGATCGCGTGTCGAGAACAACCCAAACCTTGCGCACGCGGATTGAGTTCGTCAATGAAGAGCAAACGCAGGCTTTATTGGCCAGTATGGATAAGCGGGCAAAGCTGCAATTGCGCATGCAAGAGACGGTGGATAGTTTATCGGTACTCGTCCTGACCTATTATTTGGTTGGGCTCCTGTTCTATGTTGCCAAAGGCGGGAAGGAAGCCGGCCTGCCGATTTATCCGGAGATTATTGCCGCCGTTGCCGCGCCGATTGTAGCTGCACTCTTTTTTGTAATTAGTAAACGCCGCCGGGCGCGCAACGCGCGCAATGCAATTTCGTCTTAAAGCCAGTAGCGCCCAATAAAAAAGGAGCTTACGAATAAGCTCCTTTTTACCTTCGGCATCTGGCCGAATGCTGCTGCCATTACGCCAAGCTATCCGCCCAGATATTGCGAGCCCAGCCCCAGGCATAGACCCCTTCCAAGGTGGTTGGTTCTGCTGAGAGGCCGCCTGAACCTGGAACGGTTCTGAAGGTCTTCTCGGCGGCGTTGTACTGATGCACGCTAGCGACGTGAACCACTTCCCTGGCATTCACAAAGCTGTAGCAGGTATTGGTCAGTACAGGCGCTGGATTGACTTCCCAGCCGCTCAGTTCAGCCACAATCGCTGCAGCTGTTACTTTGGCATGTTGGTTTGCCATGTGACCAGACTTAGGCATGAGGGGTGCAATTTGAATCGCATCACCAATCACGTGCACATTCTTTGCCGCGGTTGACTCAAAGTTAATGTAGTTAACATTAGCCCAGCGTCCGTTGGAGTTGGCGACGCCGGATTTAACTGCGATATCACCAGCCCGCATTGCAGGAAGAATGTTTAAGACATCGGCTTTCACATCATCTTGCACATCAAACTTGATGGTTTTGGTCTTCGCATCGACTGCGACGGCATTGTGCTTGGGGCGGTACTCAATCATGCCAGCGTACTGCTCTGCCCACACCTTTTTAAAGAGGCCGGTTTTGGAGATCACATCTTGATTGGCATCCAAAATCAATACCTTGCCTTTAGGGTTATTGGCCTTCAGGTAGGAGGCAACTTGGCAAGCACGCTCATAGGGCCCAGGAGGGCATCGATAGGGCGCCTCTGGAATGGTGATTGCAAATACGCCACCTTCGCGCATCGCAGCGATTTGATTGTGCAAGGCGACGGTTTCAGGGCCTGCTTTCCAAGCTTGTAACGTAACTCCAGCTTGATTAGCCTGCGCTAAACCTTGAACGCTGTCCATCATCATGCCGATGCCGGGCGAGAGGACTACTTTGTCAAAGCGCATGGATTTGCCGGAAGCCAGCTGTACAGTTTGCTTCGCCGCATCAATATTAACCACGCTATCTTTGACAATCTTGATGCCATGGCGTTTGCTTAGGCCATCATACGAAACCGTTAACTCCGATAGCTTGCGCGATCCGCCAATCACCAGATTAGACATTGGGCAGGAGATAAATTCAGGATTGGGTTCAATGATGGTGACGCGTGCGGTGTTATTGGAAAACAGGCGCAGGTATTTGGCTGCGGTAGCGCCGCCATAACCGCCGCCAATCACCAGGATCTCGGCTTTTTGTAAATTGGCTGCACGGGCAGGGCCAGAGAGGCCGGTTAATAAACCCAGGGCCGCAGCACTTTGGCCCATAAAATGTCGACGATTCATAGTCATCTCCTTATTTCTTACCAAGCTGGTTGGCAATGATTTGCAATTGTTCATCGGTATAGCCTTTGGCTAGCTGATGCATGATGGTGCCCTCGCGCGCGCCCGACTTATAGGCCTTCATCGTGGCAAGCATCTGCTCACTGGTGAGGTTATTGATCAGTGGCATGCCTCCCTCTGGAACGCCTTTGCCGTCCGTGCCATGGCAGTTTGCGCAGGTAGCGGCTAGGCTACGGTGATATAGCTTGGTGGCATCGGCATTTTGAGCGGATGCGATTACGCTAAATTGGGATAGGCCTAAACAGGTCACGAGACCAAGTCCTATTTTACGAACGGTACCTTGCATTTGGATACTCTCCATTTGTATTGATAAAAAATGCACTAAAAGCTTTAAATCGAACTGCAAACCTATGGTAATGCTTGCTCACCTTTAATGCATCAATCCTACGGATTGATTCCGTATATTGTTACAACTAATTAATCTAAGCGCCTGCAGGTTTACCCTAATTTATCGGGGATTTTCCCAAGCCTTATAAAATAGCGTGATGCGTAGTCAGATCCCCCCCTCACTTTTTTCTTTTGCGGCTCAGCTACTATCAAAGGCGCCGCCCGTGATCTGCGATGGCTGCTACGTTTTAGCTAGGCGCATGGAGATGCACGCCATAGCCAAGAGGGGATTGTGGCTATTATTCGCGGCGAGATGGGACAATACCACTTCGTGAACGAATGCCTTATTTACCCCACATCTGCTGTAGTAAGCGCCTTACCGGATGCTTGCCGATGATGCGCATTGCGAGTTTATGCATCCTAGTCTTGGCTACTGTTGCTGGTTACATTCAGATAGACAGTCGGCTGCCGTGGACTCCATTTGCAATACCAGCAATACTGGAATCCGAACTGCGAGTGCCCGAAGTTCCTGCGCCAGTGATAGGAAAAAAGCCGCAAATCAGTACGCAAGTCAGTATTCCTGAGCCGCGCGCCCAGTTCATTCCCGAGACTGCAGCGCCATCGGTTCATGCGGGTTCTGCAATCCTCTTAAATGACGGTAACCTCCGTGCATTTTGGTTTGCAGGATCCAGGGAGGGCGCAACCGACGTTGTGATTCAAACGGCTGTGTTTGATACCAAGTCCAGCAGTTGGGGCAATCCTGAAGTGGTGATTGATCGGGTTGCCGCCGAAAAGGGTTTGGCGCGTTACATTAAAAAACTCGGCAATCCATTGCCGGTACGCTCAAGCCAAGGCAAATTGCAGCTTTACTTTGTTACGGTTTCGGTGGGCGGTTGGGCCGGTAGTTCCATTAGCTGGATGGAGTCCAGCGATGAGGGCACCACCTGGTCGCGTCCACAGCGCCTCATCACCTCGCCCGCGCTTAATTTAAGTACCTTGATCAAAGCGCCCGGATTTAACTTTGCGGACGGTACCCTGGGTTTGCCGGTGTATCACGAGTGGATGGGTAAGTTTGGAGAGTTGATTCGGATTGATGGCGACCGCGTGATCGATAAGCGCCGCATGAGTGCCGGCCGCGCTTTATTGCAACCCATCGTCTTTATTGATACCCCTGAAAAAGCCGTAGCTTACTTTAGACAGGCAAGGTCGGCAGGCCCACCCCGCATTGCAAGTGCGCTGACCGAAAATGCGGGTCAATCATGGGATAGCGGACCTGATTTAGATTTAGCCAATCCGAACGCAGCAATTGCCGGCCTGCACTTATCTAATGGTGATCGCCTCATCGCATTGAACGACTTGGAATCTGCACGCCATCGCCTCGTATTGGCAATAGCACCTGCCGGAACTAGTAACTGGAATGTGATTGCGGAATTGGAGAGCGACCAAACGCTAATCAATGGCTCCCATCGCGAGTTTTCCTACCCCTCATTGTTGCTGGGCAAGAATGGGGAAGTGCATCTCATTTATACCTACGATCGTAAAAAGATGAAGCACATTCAGTTTGACCCCCGCTGGATTGAAAGCAAAAAGAACCCGAAAGGAAGCTCCTAATGATTCCGAATTCGGTGATGCAAATGGTTGCGCTTATGGAAATTTCAATCAGTTCTGCAATCGTATTGGCATGCTTGATGCAGGCGTTGATTTTTAAAGCTGAAGGTGCTGCGCGGATGGTAGCGCTTCGGGCGCTCGCTTGTTTTGTGCTGGCTAACCTCTTGTTCTGGCCGATATTCACCTTAATCTCGCCACTGGAGTTACCCCTGGCCGCTTACGTGCGGGGCTTTACGGGTGAGCTCAGCATTACCTCGATGCTACTCTTGTGGACGGCTTATTTTTCACCAAAAGAAATCCACGTACCTCTAGGCATGAAGGTTTGGATTGCGCTGGTTGCGATTGTTTTTTATCCGCTTGCTTTGGGTGTGAGCATGCTTGACCCATATGCTTGGGGCTACGGTTCATTCATCTTATTGGCTGCGGTGATTGTTACAGCCTTGATTGCATGGCTTGCCGGTTCCAATCGTATTGCGATTATTTTGGCCATGGCTATTTTGGCGTGGGCAGCAGGGTGGCATGAGTCTGCGAATCTATGGGACTATATCCTCGATCCTTTCTTGGGCTTATGGGCAGTTGGCTCACTGATTGGGTCTGCATGGCGGGGGCCTACCGCACGGGGACAAACGGGATACCTTTTTCGCAAAGGTTAAGTTAAGTAATGGATGGGCATAAAAAAACCAGCGACGCATCGCTGGTTTTTTGCTTTTTACTCCGCGGAAAAATATCCGCTGACTATGGAATGCTTAGTCTGGAATATTGGCTTTACGAATCACAGGACCCCATTTGTTAATCTCGTTGTCGAGGTGGGTCTTCAGTCCGTTCGCACTGACTTTGTCCATTGATACAACGTCAATATTGGAATCAGCCAAACGCTTCTTCACATCCGGATCATTCAAAGCTGCCTTGAGGGCGGTATTGAGTTTGGTTTGGATGGCCTGTGGAACATTCTTTGGTGTGTAAAGACCGTGCCATACCTTGACTTCAAAGCCTTTTAAGCCTTCTTGATCCAAAGTAGGAACGTTAGGCAATGCAGACAAGCGTTTTGGTGTTGTGGTGCCATATACCTTGACGCGATTGTCTTTCACAACGCTAATCGTTTGGGTAGTTTGGTCACACAACATGTCAACTTGGCCACCCATCAAATCGGTCAATGCTGGGCCAGTACCTTTGTATGGAACATTAGTTAAGCGAACACCTAAACGGCTCTGAAACAAGAGGCCGCACAACTGCGATACGGCGCCAGGACCGGCATTGGCCATGGTTACTTTATTGCCGTTGGCCTTGATGTAGGCCTCGAGCTCTTTGTAGTTGTTGGGTGGGAAATTCTTGCGCGCCAAAAGGAGCATAGGCACATCAACCACTTGACCGATGTACTCAAAATCGACCAGCGGATCGTATGGCAACTTGTCGTAGAGGGCTTGTGCTGTAGCCATGCCCATGTGGTGCAAATAAATGGTGTAACCATCTGGTGTAGCGCGTGCTACCTTAGCCGAGGCTACTGTGCCGCCGGCGCCAGGCGCATTCTCAACAACAACCGTGGTACCTAACGATTTGCCCATTGGAATCGCGATCAAACGGGCTACGATGTCAGTAGGGCCGCCAGCTGCGAAGGGAACAATAAGGGAAACCGGTTTGTTATTTGGCCAGTTCGTTTGAGCAGTAGCAACGTTGCTACCAATTAAGGCGCTGGCGCTGACGATGGCAGCAAATCCAGCTAATACGGTTTTCTTGAATTTCATTAGGGTCTCCAATTTTTTTAATGCCCTGTGATTTTGCCATTTTCGCTGTCTACTGGGGCATTAGTGTTTACCAGCAAGCACCAATAGACGTTTGGCCAAAAGAACGACGGGACGGTCAATCATACGACCGTTTAGCTTGACTACCCCACCTTTTGAGGCTTTATCGGCTTCAATTACTTGATTTGACCAGAGCAATTCCGCCTCGGTGGGCGTAAATGCCTTTGAAACGATAGGGACTTGCGCCGGATGAATGCAGAGCTTTGCCCCAAATCCGAGCCTTTTTCCTCGGAGCGTATCGGCAGTAATGCGGTCGATGTCGTCGGTTGCGGTAGTCACTCCATCCACGGGCGGGGCTATTTCAGCTAGGCGCGATGCTAAGACCAGCTGAAAGCGCGCTACTTGCAATTCAGTCTCTTGTGCATCGCACACCATACCAAGGTCGGCTTGCAAATCAATGTTGCCGAGTGCTAGGCGAATCACTTGCTGGGCATTGGCGATCGCATCAATCTGTTGTAGTCCCCGCGCGGTTTCAATCATGGGGATGATGGCGGTAGAGGGTAAGACCTCTGCTGCGCCATTGATCTGATCAATGGATTCACTTTTGGGAATGAGTAGGCAAGCAATGCCAAGCTCTTCGGCCAGCATTAAGTCTTCGCCATAAAAGCGCGTACCGGGGGCATTCGAACGAATCACAATGCGCTGGCGTTCCTCCGATGAAAAACCAGGCCATGCTTTTTGAATAGCAGAACGAGCCGCCGCTTTATCTTCCTCTGCAACGGCATCTTCTAAATCGATGATGATGGCGTGGGCGCCGCTAGCCAGGGCTTTTGCAAATCGCTCGGGCCGATTACCCGGAACAAATAAAAAAGTACTGGCATAGCCAATGGGATTATCAATAGGGTTCATGGCGTTCATGTTTGCGGACTCAGTAAAAAACCGACCTTCGTTTGATTGCGGATATTCCACAGAGCATCGATGGCGCTGGTCATCTCAAGTGGAGTGGCGCCGCCACTGAAGGCTGCTAAGCGCAGTGCCTTATCGGTAATCTCAGCGCGCGATAGCGTATTGCCAGGATCACCCTTGGGCTCATCGACACGGCCATGCAATTGGCCTCCGTCCTTCAGAATCACAGTTACCTTACCGATCCAACGCTTGGGGTAGGCCGCATCAATCTCAGGATCGAGTTCCATCGTGACCCGATCGCGCAGGGCGCAGATTTTAGGATCGCTAAAGTGGTCGGCAAATTCCTGGAGGCCCGCAAATTGATAATGCGCAATGATCGCCAGCACCGTGCCCATCGAGAACTTTGATTGGTGCACAGTAGCAGGATTGGTGACGGGACCCAAGACATCAATCGCCCCTTGATGAACATGCGTAATGATGCGATCAATGTCCTGCGCCTGAATGCGATTCGTTTGCATTGTATGCAAGAGTGCATCGGCAGCAGGGTGGGTATGACGGCAAGAGGCATGGTACTTAAAACTGGTTTCAGCACTTGCCCAGCGCGTGCCTAGGCGATCAATTAAGCAATTGGGATCGGCATCGCTGGACATTCCAGCGGCTAAACCTTGCTTGCCTTCCAGAATGTGCTGCGCCCCCGTAAATCCGGCTTGCGCCAAGTAGGCTGCCATCAATCCCGTCCCGGCAGCATGTGCGGTATGCAGTTGCTTTGAGTCTGCAGCATCGCGTAGGAATTCCCAAAGGCCGGCGGATTGGGTTCCGGCAGAACCAAATGCATGCAGCATGTGCTCTGGGCTGAGTTTAAGAAGGTGACCTACTGCAGCAGCGGATGCTAAAGAGCCGGCAGTGCCTGTCGTATGAAATGTTTTGTAGTGTGAGCGACCTAAAAACTCACCCACACGAATACCGACCTCATAACCCGCTATTGCCGCTGTCAGAAATTCAGTGCCCGAGCGACCGAGTGCTTGGGCGCAAGCGAGTGCAGGGGAGAACACTACCGTCGCCGGATGAAACACCGAACTGTTGTGCAAGTCATCTTGCTCCACCACATGCGATGCCGCCGCATTGGACATCGCTGCTAAATAGGGGCTACTGCTGCTGCGGTGAACCAGGATTTCGGATGGGCCGCTACTTGGCCCCATCTGCTCTACAAAGCGGGTTAGGATTTCAACTGGGGCAGCGCCTTTACCGGCAACGGCAGAGCCAAACCAATCGACGAGCAAGTCTTCGCCGCGGCGCATAACCTCTTCTGGAATATCAGTAGGCTTGAGTGTTGCCGCAAAGTCGGCTAACACCTTCGAGTAATGAATCGCGCTCATATTAATTTAGTACCGCTGTCGCTTGCATCGTTAACCACCCTTCGTGATCCTGAGCCCAGACACGAATGGTCTTGCCGCTGGGATCAAGTTCCAAGTCTGGGGTTGCTGAAACAGAAAAGGGATTGATGTCAAAGGTCGGCCGAATGGCACGAAACTCAAAGCGTTTTAATGTAGAACCCGGAATGGATTGGCGCACTAAGTCAACCAAGAGGGTTGCAATTAAAGGGCCATGGACGATGAGGCCCGGATAGCCCTCCACTTCGGTGACGTAGCGCCGATCATAATGAATGCGATGGCCATTAAAGGTGAGGGCAGAGTAGCGGAACAGTAAAACATCATCGGGATGGATGACCTTAGTCCAGGAGGCATCCGTTGGCGCTGGAGTGGGTGGAACCGGTTTGTCATCTGGCGCAGGCGCGTCGCGATACACAATGTCATGCTCTTCTGTCAAGGCAATGCCCGATGCATTGCTAATTTCATGGCGGACTAGAACAAAGATGAGGTCGCCCGTGCGACCGGATTTATGGGTAACGGATTGGATGGTGGAGGTGCGTTCAATCGCATCGCCGACCACTAGCGGCTTAATCCACTCAAGGCGACCGCCGGCCCACATGCGGCGGGGCAATGGTACGGGCGGTAAAAAACCACCGCGCTTGGGGTGACCATCAGGACCGATTTCCGATTGACGGGCATGGGGTAAAAAATACAGCCAGTGCCACAGTTCAGGTAAGTAAGTCCCCATCGTTGGCATTGGGTCGGGTCGATCCAATGTGGCTGAGAGGGCTCTGACTGGGGCTGCAGTGACGGTATCGAGGATGGATTCGGATTTACCAATCCACTCCTGCAGGTGTTTAATGGTTTGATCTTCGATTCGCATCTCCCTATTATGCAATGGGCGATGCGGTGGTGAAGCGCTTTTATCCCAGCCAGCCTACGAAAAACCCAGCAAACGCGGCGCCAGCCAAGACCGTCATAATGCCCAGCTGAAAGCGTATCAGGGCAATGGCCGCTGCTGCGCAAATTAATATCGATGGTATTGATACCGCCCCGGCAAAGCCAGCAGGAAAAAATACGTGGTACGCAAAAAATAGACCCAAGTTCACAATCACTCCGACGACCGCGGCGGTGATCGCGGTCAGGGGTGCAGTAAAGCCTAACTTGCCGTGCGTCGATTCAATCAACGGTCCGCCAATTAAGATAAATAAAAAGGACGGTAAAAAAGTAAACCAGGTGGCAATGCAGGCTGCTACAACGCCACTCCAAAAAGCCATATCTGGCCCAAGTGTTGTTTGAACGTGCCCTGCAATGTAAGCAACAAATGCCAGCACCATAATCAGCGGCCCTGGCGTTGCCTCACCTAAAGCAAGTCCATCGATCATTTGACTGGCGGTGACCCACTGGTAATGCTCGACTGCGCCCTGATAGACATAGGGCAGCACTGCATAGGCTCCACCGAATGTCAGTAAGGCGGCTTTGGTGAAAAACCAAGCCAGCTGGGGGTAGAGGGCCTTCCAACCAAAAAAGAGAATGAGAGGCGTGATCGGCAGAGCCCATAAAAGCCCACCCACAACCCCTTTTTTCAGCAAGCTACGCATACTAAAAATGGCATGCTCTGGAGTGGGTGTGCTATCGCCAATCATGGCATCGCTACTTCCTTTTGTGCTGACCGCGTCAACGGCGTGGACCTTCGGACTAAAAACAGCGGGGTATTTTTTTCCACCCCAAACGCCAATCAAGGCGGCGCAGATCACAATGATTGGAAAGGGCACATTAAAAACAAAGATGGCAATAAACGAGAGGCCGCTAATGAACCACAGGGCGCGGTGCGCAAGTGCCCGCCGACCAATCTTGAGGGCGGCGTACAAGACGATTGCAGTTACCGCAGGTTTGATGCCAAAAAAGAGGGCTGCGATCCAGGGGGTTTGACCATAAGTTAGATAGACCCAGCCCAGCCCAATGAGGATCAATAAGGAAGGCAATACGAAGAGGACCCCAGCCAAAATACCGCCAATACTGCGGTGCATTAACCAGCCGATGTAGGTCACCAATTGCTGTGCCTCGGGTCCAGGCAGCAGCATGCAGTAGTTCAGCGCATGTAAAAAGCGCCGTTCGGAAATCCAACGGCGCTTTTCAACTAACTCAGTATGTAGAACTGCGATTTGACCTGCAGGCCCACCAAAGCTAATAAAGCCTAGCTTAGCCCAAAACCACAGGGCCTCGGTGAGCGGAACCTTCAAGCCTCGTCCATGCCACCAACGACTTGGCTAAAGCCGTTGTCTACATAAATGATCTCCGCGGTAATGCCATTGGCAAGATCCGACATCAAGAAAGAAGCTGCATTACCAACATCATCAATTGAGACATTGCGGCGCAGCGGTGCAGTTGCCTCGACCGCACTCAGAATTTTGCCAAAGCCTTTGATGCCAGAGGCAGCCAAGGTTTTGATGGGGCCTGCTGAAATGCCATTCACCCGAATGCCTTTAGGGCCGAGTGATCCAGCAAGGTAGCGGACCGATGCTTCTAGGGAGGCCTTCGCTAAGCCCATGGTGTTGTAGTTGGGGACATTGCGCATCGAGCCTAAATAGGTCAAGGTCAGTAGTGCGCCATTGGCTTTGAGCATCGGCAGCGCAGCTTTTGCCATTGCTGGAAAGCTGTACGCTGAAATATCGTGGGCAATTTTGAAGCCTTCGCGACTGAGGCCATCCAAAAAGTCACCGGCAATCGCTTCACGCGGGGCAAAGCCAATGGCATGCACAAAGCCGTCAAACTGGGGCCAGGTTTTGGCCAGATCGGTAAATAGGGCTGCAATTTGCTCGTCGCTGCCGACATCGCAGTCAAAAATCAGCTTGGAATTGAATTCATTTGCAAAGTCGACCGTGCGCTCCTTGAAGCGTTCACCTACATAAGTAAAGGCTAATTCAGCCCCTTCGCGGTGGCAGGCCTTGGCAATGCCATAGGCAATGGAGCGGTTTGAGAGGAGGCCGGTGATTAAAATCCGTTTGCCCGATAAAAAGCCCATGATGAGATCCTTTGCTTCAAATGTGATTTGCTATCTACAATTGTTGCATATGGTTCACTTGCCCCCCT
>JBIJAM010000030.1:0-23485 GCA_044345755.1 Polynucleobacter sp.
CGAAATCGCCATCTGGATGCGCAGCGTCGGCGACCCGATTGTCGGCGAGCTTGCCTTTGCCTACCGCGTTACCGATGAAAATCGTGGGCAAGTAAAAGCCCATAAACGCGCCGATGCCTTTTTTAGTACCTTGCAATTTGAGCTGGAGAAATGGCTAGAGATTGGTAGTACTAAAACTGCATTAGTCTACGGTAAGCCAGAATAAGGCCCCTCGTGCTGAACTCATCTGCAACCCGAGCTCAAGATCTCCCCCAGAAAGCCGTTCCACTACTGGATTTATTTCTGCAATTTTTAATGGTGGGCGCAGTCAGCTTTGGTGGCGGCATTATTGCCTACGAGCGTATTTTATTGGTCGAGAAGCGCAAGTGGCTTACCGCAGACCAGTTTATGGCCTACCTGGCCATTAGCCAAACGATGCCTGGACTGAACTCCGTCAATCTAGCGATCTTAGCTGGCGACTACTTAAGAGGCATCAAGGGGTCAATCATTGCCTTGCTCGGGCTGGTATTACCTGGCTCTGTCCTCGTTCTCTTGCTGGGCCTTGTCTACACCGCACTAACCGATCATGCGATTACGGTTTTATTGTTAACGGGTATTGCGGCGGGCGCTACTGGCCTTCTTGCCGCGGTCACTTATCGGATTGGCGATGCGCACTGGAAAAAGCCCATCTCCCTCTTATTGATTGCAACGACTTTTATTTTGATGAGCATCGTCAAGCTGCCGCTACTTGAAGTACTTGCGATTATGGTTCCCATCGGCCTCTTCATTTATCGCCCCAAGGGAAATGACTAAATGGTTCTGATTCACCTTGCGCTGACTTTTGCTGTGCTGTCTTTACTCGCAGTCGGCGGTGGAACTGCCGTCTTGCCTGAGATGCAATCGATCTTATTGCATGAGTTTGGTTTGACGCACGATCGCTTTGTGCATATTTACAGTCTGGGTCAATTGGCGCCAGGCCCTAATATGCTGATGGTGCTGGTGATTGGTCTGCAAGTAGCCGGAATCCTTGGCGCTGCCGTGGTTTTTTTATCCTTCTTCATACCGTCTAGCGTCTTGTGTTTATTGGTAGGTCGCCTCTGGATGAAAATGGGCGAGAGCCCTTGGCGCAGAGCCATTCAAAATGCGCTCGAGCCGATCTCGATTGGCTTAATGGTCTCCGGGGTCTATGCGGTTGGTAAAGCCGCAGCCGTTACCCCCATTACTTTTGGACTTGCTCTCGTCGCCTTTATTGTCTTGGTCCGAACAAAAGTAAATCCGGTCCTCATTATTGTGGCGGCCGGAATACTGTTTGCCACTCAGCAGTTGCTGTAATTCACCCTTCTGTCCATATTCCCATGACCATACAAGCCTGCATTGAACTGAAGGGCTTAAAACTTCGCACAACGATTGGCACCTACCAGCCAGGCGATACCGTTCCGGATGAACACGTTCTCAATTTATCCTTCTCGATTGATGCAAGCCTAGTTTTAATTGAGAAAGACGGCATGGAATATGTTTTTGACTATGATCCGCTATTGCTTGAAATTGATCGCCTCGCCGGAGACTGTCATTACGAGACACAAGAGCGTCTGATTAGCCGAATTGCTCAAGCTTGTTCTGTTTATTCTGAAATCATTGCTTTAGAAATCGGCTTACGCAAAAGCCCTGTGCACAATGGCTCTGGATCTCTCGGAGTCAAGCTGTGCCTCGATGAAGCTGCCCTGAATCAATTGCGGGTGCTTAAGGAATAAAGCAAGCGGCTACTCCTGCGAAGCCAGTTCCTGTAAGTGTGGAGCGTAATCGGCTATGCCGTACTTTAAAAAGTTTTCACGGTGACGGCGGTAGTACAGCAAGCCCTCTTGGATGCTGGAAACCGAAGCGCCCTGCTCCTGCATCTTGTTCCATAGATTCCAATCCTCTTGCGGGTTGGCGCGATCCGCAAAACGCTTTTGATAGCCAATTTGCTTACCCAATGCAGTGCGGTACATCATCGAGCCATGGTGCAATCCTTGCCGGTCCCAATATAGATCGCCCTGGTGCAGCTGGGTTTGGCCGGGAACACGTAAGGTAATCTCTGCTTTGAGCTCGCCCGTCACCACAATGTCATAGGTCACGATGTCTGCACCAGCGTTGGTAGTCAGTAACTCAATGGCATCGGAACGCAGCCAGTTATCAGCGCCAATAAAAAGGACGTACTCGGTATCAATGCCCATCAGGATGTCTTGAAAGTTGGCTACCGTGCCTAAATTGTGTGGGCGTAAGATGAACTCGATATCGGGATAGAGCGGCGGCAAGTGCGCGCAATCCTGAGCACCATCATCCACAAACAGAATGCGTTCCGGCATGCAGGTTTGGGATAGCAGCGATTCGATGCAATGTGCTGCGAGGTGCCCGTATTGATACGAGGCGATAACAACTGTAATCATGGGCGCGATTAGAGCACAGTATCGTGACTCTTTCTTGACGCCCCTTTAATTGGGCCTGAGAGCGAGTTATTGCTTGCGACCATCACGAATCAGCTAAAGTCTTACTTAACTTACTACACATTAATTGACCATGCTAAATACCATCATTTTTGATACCGAAGCAACCGATAAAAATAATCCCGTCATTATTGAGGCGGCTTGGCTTGAGCTCAGCTCCTTGAGCCCATTTACGACCTGCAATCCATGGGTGCAGCGCTATAACCCGGGTAAGCCGATTAGCCTAGGGGCTTTAGCAACGCACCACATTTTGGATGAGGAGCTCCTCGATTGCCCGCCGAGTGCTTCCTTTGCATTACCGGCAGATACACAGTACATGATTGGTCACAATGTCGATTTCGACTGGGCTGCGATTGGCAATCCGGATATCAAGCGCATCTGTACTTTGGCATTGGCTCGGTCGATTTGGCCTGAACTCGATAGTCATAATCAAAGCGCCCTGCTCTACTTTCTGGATCGCAAGAATGCAAAGGACATGCTGAAAAATGCCCATAGCGCTTTAGCCGATGTCGGGATCTGCGCTGTCATCTTGCAGCACATTTGCCAAGCCCGTTCCATTGTTGGTATCGAGGAACTCTGGCTCGCCTCGGAAAATGCACGGTCGCCCAGCGTTATGCCCTTTGGTAAGCACAAGGGCGTGGCAATGGCAGATGTGCCGGCCGACTACAAACGCTGGTTACTCGGCCAAGGCGATATTGATCCCTATTTACGCAAGGCCCTAGAAGCACGTTAAGCGGTTGCTTTACACCAGCTGCAGCAGGTCTCCCGCCGCTGAAACCAAATAAGCTTCAATCGGTTTATCGTTTCGAAGGCGTTGCAAACCAATGGCGTACTGCTGCAATTGCTTTTGATAGAGCGCTGTTTTGCTATCGCCCTCCTTGGGTAAAGTCAGCTTGTAATCCAAAATCACCAAGCGATCGGCAAACTCAATTAGTCGATCAAAGCGCGTGTGTATGGTTTTACTGCTTTCGCCAACCTCTTGCTTTACATCAGCAGGAATGAGTACATCAATTTCATTCCAAGCCTGTATCCACTCACCATCGAGTAAATAGGGCTTCAAAGTATCCGTTTGAAGAACTGTTTTAGCTCGCGACAGGGCTAGCGTAGCCCTTGCTTCATCAATGCCAAACCAATGCATGGTTTGCGTCAAACTCGGCAAATCAACGGCAGTGCCGCCACTTTGCAATGTGCAGCATTCCAAGATCGCATGAAAGTGCACACCGTCTTCCAAAATACGGGGATCAATCTCAGGCTCTGCTGAGCCCTCAACTGCATTGGTATTTGCAATGCCACGTTCAATGTTCGCAAGTATCAACGCATGACTGGTTTTCGCCACATCCCAATCGAGTCCAAAGTCATCAATCGTAAATGGCATGCGTGCAACGCTTTGGCCTTCGCTTTGGCCTTCGCTTTGGTTTTCGCTTTGGCTTTGGGAGCTAGGTCTTGCATCATCTAGGGGCAAAGCCACATCTTGCGCAACATAGTCTGGTAGCTCAGCCGATTGAATGCGGTGATACCAGGAGTTGAGGTCAAGACCGCCCTCTTTGGTTGAGGCTGTCGCTACGCCACTGATCCACAGCCCTCGCTTGGCACGGGTCATGGCGACGTACAGTGCATTCCAGTTTTCATTGGCGCTAATCCGCTGCTCTTCTTCCTGAATTTGTGTGCGAGGGCTAGTAATGGTGTCTTTGGTGAAGGCGGATAAATGAATCGGCGCAGCTTCATTGGGGGGCCAGTCAAGCAAGATGCCGCGGTGCTGATTCATGCCGGTGGTGTGATTGGTATCGAGCAAAATCACAAATGGTGCTTCCAATCCTTTAGCGCCATGCACGGTCATCATGCGTACGCGTTTATTGCGATCGGCATCAGAGAGGTTACTAGCATCCTCCATCTCAATGGATTCTGCGGTCTCGCCATCTAAATCCATCTCTCCTTCATCTGGCGTTTCATCATCATCGCCTTGGCGCATGGCCTTCATCTCTGCAATGAAGCGACCTAAGCTCGGATAGCGCCCGCCGTCGTGATTGAGGGCAAGCTCTAAAAAGGCATCAATATTAGCCAAGACCTGCGGCCTTAGTAAATCATCGGATGCAATCGCATAGCGCATGCGCACATCATTTTCAGCATAAATTTGATCGAGCAAGTCATGCACTGGTAAGTGCTCACCCAAAACACGCCAGTGCTCGAGGTATCGTCCCGCCTTAAGTAAATTCGGATCTGAACTGGCCTGCAAGGCGTCCCACCACGATCGGTAACCTTCACTTGCCAGTGAAATCGCCAGTGACTGCATTTGATCTTCGCTTACTCCAAAAAGCGGGCTACGCAATACCTGCGCCAATGGTAAATCATGGCGCGGCGTAACGAGTACGGTTAAGAGCGCAATCAAATCATCGATCTCCAGGGTATTTAATAGACCCCCAAGCCGTGAACTCTCAAAAGCCAGTCCAGCTTCACGCATAGCCCGCTCGTATTGCGGCAAGTACTTACGACGTTTGACTAAGAGCAGGAAATCGCTCGGCTGCGGATCTCGCCAAACTAGCTCACCATCCACCAACTCCAGGACACGGCGCGTTTGCATCACCTCCCGAATAATTTGGGCGATGCGCTGGCCCTCACAATAGCGCTGCATAACACTGCCCGTCTCACTGGAATCTGGCAGTGGGCCTGCAAAGGCATTGCCCGATCGCTCGAGTACCTCGTGTTCCACCGGCGGAATCAGCGGTAATAAATAGGCCTCACCTTGATTGACTGTATTTGTTGCTACATCTGCCGAGGGTGGCGCTGTCCATGCGGTAGTTTGCAGGCTATACGGATAGCTTTCAGGCAGAAGCGCGCTGCTAAAGGTGCGATTAACGGCATCATTAATGCTTGGTGCATTGCGCCGCGTCACATCGAGCTCAATCACATCGGCGCCCAGCTCATCCTCTAAAAAGGCTTTTGCAGTTTCAAATAAACGCGGATCGGCGCGCCGAAAACGGTAAATCGATTGCTTGGGATCGCCCACAATAAAAATACTGGGCTTACTCACATCAGCGCCATAGCCCTCTAACCACGACCGCAGGATTTGCCATTGCAAGGGGTTGGTATCCTGAAACTCATCAATCAAGATATGCTGGTAGCGTGAATCTAAACGGGCCTGAAGGTAAGCCGCATGACTCGAATCTGCCATCAGCTGACTGACCCCAATCTCCAGGTCATCAAAATCACGCACGCGCATGGCCTCTTTACTGGCCTGCACATGGGCGAGCATCGCTGCGCTCATGGCAAACCAAGCGGTATTGAGTTTTACAGCGGCTGCTTCCCGATCGCGCTGAACGTTAGTCAAAAATGCATCCGCCAAGGCCTCTTTGCAAGCGATGTAGCTGGATTCACTAATCCCCTGATCGGCTTTGTTTAGCCATTTTTTTAGATCGCCTGATACTTTGGCATTCGCGGTGCGCGCCGTTTTCTCTTTCGTGAGGAAAATCGCTTCAAGCGCCGCAATCAAGACATCCTGTTGCAGAATATCCAGTCCGGCCCTCTTAGCTTCGATTGCTTTTTCAATCACCTCAACGTAACCCTGTTCGGTTTTCGTACTGTTAGCAAAGCAACGCATCAAGAGCTCTAAGTCAGCAAGGGTATTTGGAGCATTCCACATCTGCAATACTGCATCGGGCGCTCTTAACTGCGTCAGCATCTGCTCTAGCTGCTTAATGGGAGTGGTGCCTCGCTCGGTGCAGCGCGCCTCAAAGAAAGTCCACGCGCCGCGCTGCTTAAAGGCACTGTAGCTGCCCGTTAAAAATTGCAGGGCTTCATGGGCGCCGAGCTCTTGTAATAGGGTTTCATAATGGGGCTTTAGCCCCTCGGGCACTTGACTCCACCAATCGGCTAAACATTCTGCCTGTAGGCGCTTGCTATCTTCACGCAAACTAAAGCCCGGCTGAATGCCAATCGATACCGGGGCAGCGCCCAAGAGCTTGCCAAACCAACCATGGAAGGTATCAATCACAATCGCTTGCGGGCTGGCTAGTACGGTTTCATATAAAGCGCGGGCTTGCGGTACGGCAGCTCGTGCCTCGGCGTCACTCAGGCCACGTTCACGCAGAGCAGCAAGTAATGTCGCCTCATCGCTTCTAGCAAATTGCTCTAAGAGACCATACAAGCGCTCGCGCATCTCTTGAGCCGCTTTGCGCGTAAACGTCAGGGCCAGGATTTGATTAGGCTTGGCCCCGGCTAATAAGATGCGAACCAGACGTGCCACCAGCAACCAGGTCTTACCACTGCCCGCGCAGGCAGATACCATCACGGAGCGTGCTGGATCGCACGCGCGTTGCTGATTGGATTGCACTGGACTCACCACATCCCCTTTCGGCAAATGCCGCGCGACTCACAATAGCGACACACGCTATCGGGTGCAAATGCATTGAGGGTGTTACGCGCCCATAATAGCTCCATATCCTCGGTCATTTGTGCCATGGATTGCTTTGCTGTATCGGCTAAGTCAGCAACAGCAACTGAGCGCTCTGCACTGCCATGGCCATTTCTTATGTCGGTTTTCAGCGCGACCCACTCTGCATCCGTAACTACTCGCCCTTGCATCGGCAAATGGGAGTCGGCATCCGTCACTGCGCGTGCGTAAATTAATAACTGCGGATCATCTAAAACGCTAGCGGCACGATCGCGCACTTTTTTAAGCGTCTGGTGCTTATAGTCCAGGACTGCTGCGCTTGCTGACTCGATGTTCGTATCGATCCGGTCAACATACCCTTCGATGCGCATCATCCGCAGTTCCCCATCCTCGGTTGTGAAGGGTAAATCAAATCCGACCTTAATTTCGCCATCAAAATAATGCCAGCCTTCGGCTTCGCGCTGCAGTTGCCACTCAATAAAACTCGGAATTTGTTTCTGCCAATCGCGCAGTACCCCGAGCACGCGCTCGTCACCCGCTATGAACCTGGCAAAAGTTCGTTCGGATGTCTGGTTCAAATGCTGCAGCATCCAGGCACGCCGTGAAGTACTGCCGTAGGCAATCGTCGCCAAATTGGTTTCTTCTTGGGTTTTGAGTGCGCGAAAGAATTGATGCAATACCGAATGAATGGTTTGCCCAGCCAAAGATGCGTCGATGCCCTCATCAAAGCCATGCTGCTTGCGTAAACCCAGCAAGCTGCGGACATAGTAACGATAAGGGCAATCACGTAAGGTGCGATACGCACTGGGGCTCATCGATAAAGGCAATGGCAATTCCGCGCTGGGCCTTGCACTAGCGCCGTCCATGCGCTCGCTGGTGCCCACGCGTTTTACACTTCCGGGGGAGGTATCTTGGCCTTCCAGCCTCCAATCTGGCGAGGCCATTTGCAAACGCTGAATCCATGCTGCAGCACGAATAGGCTCGCCATTGCTGCTTTTACTTTGCCAGAGTAAATCCACCGCGGGGCAACTCACTAATAGCTGCGAGAGATCGCGTGCTTGTTGTTTGAATTCATGTTCAATTGTCGATCCGTGCAGCAATCGATTGAGTGCTTCTGAAAAAAACAAGGGCGGCTCTGAAAATGCCGGCAACTGATTTTCATCGCAGCCAACCACAATCACGGCATCGAACTCCCGGAAGCGCGTAGAGCTTAAGGGCAAGATACTGAGATTAGCCTGTGCCTGCTTACTGCCCTCTTGATACGAAGCTTCTTCAATTGCCGAGCTTAAGAGACTGATCCACTCACTAAGTCGCAGTTGGATTGGCTTGGTCCCATTGGGCCGCAAGGGCATCTCCAAGGTCAGCAGCACATCCAGCAATTGCTTGCCAGCAGAGTCAGCAGCTAAGGTGGTTGCCATACCAAACGCGGTGATGTCGCCTTGCAGCTGCTGGTATGCCTGACTGACATCCACGTTTTTACTGCGCCACTGAACGGCGCGGCCACGCACGATCTGAAGCAACTCCAATAGCAATGGATTGGCAGGCGCTTGACGAAACACATTGCCATAACGCACCCCTTCCATTGCAATGTAAAAGGATTCCCAACCGCAATGGGCTTGACTGGCGATCAGTCGATCTTCGAGTTCAGCAATCAGGCCGTTGCAGATTTGAGGGTCTTTTCCTAAGATGGCTGGGATATCGACAAACGGATTTTGCAAAAACTCCAAGAGATCCTCAGCGCTAGGACCCTCTTTAGGTGCGCGGATCAGCGAGAGCCAACTGTGCAGCGCTGCTGCTGCCCGCGTGGTCGATAACTTCCAGCCGGTTTCATCGCGAATGGCGAGCGCCGGACCAAAGCGTGCCAAGAGTGCGCGCGTCCGGCGGGCTGCTAAACGGTCTTGGGCAACGAGTGCAATATTTTTCTTACCGGCGATGATGTGCTCTTCAACGCTTTTGGCGGCGATCCATGCCAACTCTTCAAATCGATTGGCCGACAGCAAGCGCCACTGACCCCGGTACGAAGTTTTGGCATTGTGGATCGCGTTTTGTTTTGCTTGGATTGCTTGGCTTGCTTCAGCCTCTCCTGCCGACAATGCTTCGGGCCACAAGCCAACGTTGCTCCAGTCCAGACCAATATTGATGACCGGTGCATGGGCTGCGTACGCATCCATAAAGCGCTGCATTACCAATCGCTCACTAGCCAGTCCATCCGCAGTTTGCACCCACACAAACGGCCTTGCATGCTTTGCCTGTTTTGCAGCGCGCAGGTGTGCCGCGAGCGCAAGGTGCTTACGAACAACCGGATTACCCGCATCACTGAGGTAACGCCAAAAGAGTAGCAATACCTCTGCCTCTCGGTCGACCACCTTGCGGGCTAGTACCGGATAAGCCTCTTCAATAGCCTCTTCAAGTAACTTCTCTAGTGAGCGTAGCCACTTATCACTGGATTCCGCGCCCTCTTGGGGGTCGAGTGCAAGTTCTGACTGGGACAGCACAGCGTTCGATAAGGTGTCGCACGCAGCAATAATCGCTTGAGCCAAACCCCACGCACCCGCTTCGCTCTCCGCCTTAAACCAGGCACGCAGTTTAGGGTGCGCTTGAAGTGCGGCATACACTGCCAACCAACGCTCGAGGGGTGTTTGGGCTTTTGGAAATGCCCAGCTTTGCGGGGCAGATCCCAGCCAATCCTGCAGGCTCATGACCTCTGGCAAAAAGGCAATCTGGGGATTGATTTCTGCGGGGCGATGGCGCTCCAAACTACTGCGCAAGGCCATTAACGGTCCGGCCGTACTCAAGACAACCAGTGGCCGCTGGCCCGTTTGCATGGCCACATTCCAGATACTGCCAGAGAGGGTTTCTAAGGCATTCTGGTCAGGACTAACCGACCACGCCAGCGGCTGCCCATACCCTGGCGTATCACGCAAAGGGATGTTCGGAAAGGTAGCGGGGGTTTTCATGGGCGATCGGAGTTATGCGGTAATCTGTTGTTTTAGGCAAGAAAGCTGGCTTATTGCTAATATAAGCTTCGACATACTAATAAATAAGGAATTTTTCATGGGTGCCGGCATTAAATACGTAAGTGACGCTTCATTCGAGCAAGATGTTCTGAAATCCGATAAGCCTGTTTTGCTTGATTTTTGGGCGGAGTGGTGCGGTCCTTGCAAAATGATTGGTCCTATTTTGGAGGAGTTGTCGACCGAGTACGGCGACAAGATCCAAATCGCCAAAATGAATGTGGATGAGAACCAAGGCGTTCCAGCCCAGTTTAATATTCGCGGCATTCCTACGCTAATCCTCTTTAAAGGGGGTGCAGTAGCAGCTCAAAAAGTAGGCGCGCTCTCCAAATCCCAGTTAGCCGCCTTCATTGACGGCAACATTTAAAGTATCCCGTAAGACAGGCTCACCACTCGAGCCTGTCTTTGCTGTGGCTTATTTCGGGTAAACCTCTTTTTTGACCCCCAATCTTGCCAAATGCCGTTTTTGGTGTAATATCCTTTAAACGCACTATTCAGTGCTTCCCCATTTCTGGTTCTACATCCCCCCTTCTTTGTTTTCTGATTTATTACCCTGATTGATTCCAAGCTCATTTTTTGGCGCGCCCATCTCATTTAGATCCCCACTAAACGCAACCTATTCCTTCCCTTTCGGCCCGCTGCCTTTGTAGCAGCAACGCTTCCCCTCTTACCCACTTAGATCACTAAACACAATGCAATTAACTGAATTAAAAGTACTCCACGTATCCGCCCTGCTCGAGATGGCTGCTAGCCTCGAAATTGAGAATACCCAGCGGATGCGCAAACAAGAATTGATGTTTGCGATTTTGAAAAAGCGGGCCAAGTCGGGTGAATCCGTATTCGGCGACGGCGTACTGGAAGTATTGCCCGACGGCTTTGGGTTTTTACGTTCGCCCGAAGCCTCCTACATGGCCTCGCCTGACGACATTTATATCTCGCCAGCCCAAATTCGTCGCTTTAATCTGCATACGGGCGATAGCGTTGAAGGTGAAGTTCGTACACCAAAGGACGGTGAGCGTTACTTTGCACTAGTCAAGGTCGATAAGATTAATGGCTTAGCGCCAGAGGCTCTGAAGAACCGCATCATGTTCGAGAACTTGACGCCCCTTCACCCCAATCGCACCATTCATTTAGAGCGTGACATTAAGGCCGAAGAGAATTTAACCGGTCGCATCATCGATATGATCTCGCCGATTGGCTTTGGTCAGCGTGGCTTAATCGTATCTTCACCCAAATCAGGTAAAACGGTGATGATGCAGCACATTGCCCACGCGATCTCCAGCAATTTCCCCGATGCCATTCTGATTGTGCTGTTAGTGGATGAGCGCCCTGAAGAGGTTACTGAAATGCAGCGCTCGGTTCGCGGTGAAGTCGTTGCCTCTACCTTTGATGAGCCAGCAGTGCGCCACGTTCAAGTGGCCGAGATGGTGATTGAAAAAGCCAAGCGCTTGGTGGAGATGAAAAAAGACGTCATTATTCTGCTTGACTCCATTACCCGCCTTGCTCGTGCTTACAACACCGTTGTGCCCTCGTCTGGCAAAGTATTGTCGGGCGGTGTCGATGCCAATGCCTTGCAACGCCCGAAGCGCTTCTTCGGCGCGGCACGTAATATTGAAGAAGGTGGTTCATTAACGATTTTGGCTACTGCCTTGATTGAAACCGGCAGCCGAATGGATGACCTGATTTATGAAGAATTTAAGGGCACCGGCAATATGGAAGTGCACCTCGAGCGCCGCTTAGCCGAGCGCCGGGTCTATCCAGCGATTAATCTGAATAAATCCGGCACCCGCCGTGAGGAATTGCTGGTCAAGCCAGAAAATCTCCAAAAAATCTGGGTTTTACGCAAGCTATTGGCCGATATGGATGACATTGAGGCGATGAACTTTATTGTGGATAAGCTCAAATCGACCAAAAATAATGGGGAATTCTTCGATCTGATGCGCCGCGGAGGCTAAGAGGCCAAGGCTAGATTAATGACAAATCTAGCCTTTCTTATTGATTTCATGGCATAATTTCGCTTTTGCGACACCTTGGGTGTGGCATTTTTTTGATTTAACGTTGCTTTTACTTTTACCTGGGCAAGTATTTCACTTCTCTTACTGGAACTGAAACGGCTACCTGCAATAAGGACACTTATGAAACCTGGCATTCACCCCGATTACCGCGAAGTTGTTTTTGTCGATGTTTCGAACAACTTCAGCTTTAAGACCCGCTCCACCATCAATACCAAAGAAACCGTTAAATGGGAAGATGGCAAAGAGTATCCCCTTTCTAAAATTGAAACCTCCTCCGAGTCCCATCCTTTCTACACTGGCACCCAGAAGATTATGGATACGGCTGGCCGGGTTGAGAAATTCCGTCAGAAGTTTGGCAGCAAAGCCGTTGCTAAGGCAACTGGCGATGGCGTTGCTAAAACGGCTGAGAAAAAAGCAGCTGCCGCTGAAACCAAAGCCGCTGAAAAACCAGCAGCCAAAAAAGCAGCTGTTAAGAAAGCGTAATGATTTTGTGGGAGTAAGCTGTGCTTCTCCCGCAATTCCCAAAAGGCAGCCTGTGCTGCCTTTTTTCTTAGCTGAAATTTATATCGCCCGAATGCATCTTCACTCGCACCCTTTGCTCCATTCGCATGGTTAAACTTACCGCCGCCGCTACCGCATCGATTCCGCGCACCGTCATTTTTGCGCTAACCCTAATCTATGGCTTGGCTGGTTTATTCCAACGCGATCCTTGGAAGAATGAAGATGCCATTGGTTTTGGTGGGATGCTCACGGCATACCAAGGTACTCTTCAGGATTGGCTTGTCCCCCACTTGGCTGGACGCGAAGCTGCCTTGGGCGCCCCACTGCCCTACTGGCTCGGCGGCTTTCTCATGGAATGGTTTGGACCGATCATTGGTTTAGCGAACGCCAGCCGACTGTATTCCGCAATGTGTTTTTTTGCAGCGGCTCTTGCCATTTGGTATGCGACCTATCTATTAGGACGCCGGCGTGAAGTGCAACCCATGGCACTTGCTGTAGGCGGTCAACCGCAATCCAAAGCCTATGGTATGACCTTGGCCGATGGCGCTCTACTTATTTTCCTGGCTTGCGTTGGCTTGGCGCAGCGCGCTCATGAAACCACCCCCATGATGGCCCAATTGATGGGCATCAGTTTTGTACTGTATGGCACAGTGCGCGGGCTCGACAAACCATGGCAAGGCGGTGCATGGACTGGCCTAGGAATTATCGTCTTGGCACTCTCCAGTAATTTGTACCTCACCGGTCTCGTCGTATTGACTACAGCAAGCGCCGTTTTTGTCAGTAATGCGCGATTGCGCTTTCGGTGGTCGCTCACATCCCTTGTGCTGGGCCTGCTCGGCTTTGCGCTTTGGCCCTTGCTCTGGGCCCTATTCGATTTAAATGAATTCCAGCGGGCCAATGCATTGGACGCCTGGCTGAATGTTCCACCGATGCAGAGCAGCCCTTCCGCTGAATCAATCAGTTTCTTGGGCGTGAACTTCTGGCTCTATGCCTGGCCGGTATGGCCTCTTGCAATCGTGGCAATGGTGCATTGGGCCCGAGAAAAAAGTGCTGGCTCGTGGCGCGCGCCGCATTTATGCATTCCACTGGGCCTCATACTCAGCGGAATCATCTACGTACTGCTTCGTGTGGATGCCAACGAACATGATTTGATTGTGTTGATTCCGCCCATGGCCATTCTGGCTATTTTTAGCTTGCCGATTCTCAAACGGAATCTGATTAGCTTTATTGACTGGCTAGCGATGCTGAGTTTCACCCTGATTGGTTTAGCCATTTGGGTGATTTGGCTCGCAAAGATAACGGGCTTTCCGGCTAGCACCGCAGCCAACGTGGCGCGCTTCATACCAGGCTACGAGGCCCAATTTAGCCTGACTGCCTTTGTGATCGCCATTGGCATTACTGGCCTTTGGGTTGCAGTCATTCGCTGGCGCACTTCACGCGCACCCAAGGTAATCTGGCGCTGTTTAATTATTTCAGCATCAGGCACTGTATTGATGTGGGTGCTTCTGATGACTCTTTGGTTGCCCACCATCAATTACGCTAAAACCTACCGCTTTGTGGCCGAACGGTTGGTGCAGGCAGCCCCCAAGAATGCACGCTGCATTGATACGAGCAATCTTGGCCCTGCACAGCTTGCTTCATTTAACTACTTTACAAAACTCCCCTTGCGGGATGATGCCAGCTGCCCTTATGTGCTGACCCATAGTCAATTGGAAGCAAAGGCCTATGCCAGCCTCAATCAAAAAACGATTACTTTGCTGTGGGAAGACCGGCGTGCCGCTGACCGTGCTGAGCGCTTGCGGCTTTACCGCGTTACACCTGAATAGTTGAATTAATAAAAAGGTGTCTGTTTGCATCCTTCGGAGTAGGGTCTAAACACTAGTGCACATGCTTTATCGGTGGCACAGTAAAATAGACTCTTGAAGAACACAAACATTACAGTCGGCTGCTTGTCGCTGATTTACCATTTCCCATGCTTTTAAGACTCTCTCGCTTACGCGAGGACATTCCGGCATTGCTTAAGTTAGCAGGCCCACTGCTGGTGGGCCAGCTTGCTGTAATTGCGTTTGGCGTCCTCGATACTGCCATGACGGCGCGTTATTCCGCCGATGATCTAGCGGCATTAGCCATAGCCTCAGCGATTTTCATTAGCGTCTACGTTGGCCTAACCGGGGTTGTTTCGGCATTGGCTCCGATTGCTGGCCAACTGTTTGGCGCCAAGCGCTACGATGAAATCGGCGAGGAAGTACGTCAAGCAATTTGGCTTTCAGTTCTGCTCAGCCTATTCGGGGCACTGATTCTCTGGAATGCTGATTTGATCTTGGACATTTCGCAAGTGAGTCCGGAGATCCATGCAAAAGCCAGTCTCTACATGCACATCTTGGTGCTGGGGCTACCTGCCAGCATGGCGATGCGGGTGCTGATCGCGCTGCACAATGCCGTATCCAGACCAACCATCATTACGGTGGTGCAATTGCTTGGCTTGGCTGCCAAGTTCCCGCTTAACTATTTGTTTATCTATGGCGCTTTTGGCATTGAAGGTATGGGCGGTCCCGGCTGCGCAGTAGCGACGGTCATTATTAATTGGCTCTGGCTACTCATTACCCTGTGGATTGTGATGGTGGATCGCTTCTATAAGCCCTTTGCCCTATTTGCTCGGTTTAGCAGGCCGGACTTTCATCGTATTGGCGTCATACTCAGACTGGGTATGCCGATTGGATTTAGTTACCTCATCGAAGTAACGTCATTTACCTTTATGTCGCTCTTTATTGCCCGCCTTGGCACGGAAGCCTTAGCTGGGCACCAAATTGTTGCCAATATTGGTACGGTGATCTACATGGTCCCCTTATCCCTGTCGATTGCAACCATGACTTTAGTATCGCAATCGATTGGCGCGAATCAACAATCGAAGGCAGAGCAGATTGGTTGGTCTTCGGTCTTTTTTACTACGACTGCCTGCGCAGTCATTGGACTCACCGCCTGGTTTTTTAGAACCGAATTACTCAACCTGTACGACCCTCCAGAAGAAGTAAAGCAATTTGCCATTCCACTCTTTTTATTTATTGCGTTTTATCAAATATTTGACGCCTTGCAAGTCAGCGCTGCATTTATTTTGCGCGCCTACCGGATTGCGTTTTGGCCAATGCTCATTTATGCGGTCTCCCTTTGGGGTGTCGGGCTGGGTGGTGGCTACATGCTGGGATTTAATGTCACCGGCAATGTCCCATTGGCACTGCAAGGTGCGAGTGGATTTTGGGCTGCCAATAGCATTAGCTTGGGGGTTGCGGCTGTCTTTCTGCTGTATCTCTTCAAGCGTACTGCAGTACGCTTTCAGAAAACACATCCGCCGGTATTGGTTTAAATCAGGATTCACTGCGCGCGAAGGCCGAGTCCGTATTCTACTTTTCTAAAGTACTCACTTTGCCATTCCATCGAAACGCGATGCCTTGATCTGGCACTGTGATTTTCTTATCTTTACCAGCGTAATTAATGCGCGATAAAAGATCCCGAATTAAATTGAGGTGCGCTTGTTTTTTATTGTTGGCGCGCACGATGGTCCAGGGCGCTTCTGCCGTACTGGTCTTGAGTAACATGGCATTGCGGTAGGTGCTATAGGCATTCCATTTTTTCTGGGCTTGCTGATCAATTGGACTAATTTTCCACTGCTTTAAGGGATCATTTTCGCGGGACTCCAGGCGCAGCTTCTGTTCTTGCTTTGAAATATCCAAGTAGTACTTCAGCACGGTAATGCCTGACTGAATCAAGATTGATTCAAGCGAATTCACCGTCGATAAAAAGGTGGCATATTGCGCTTTGCTGCAAAACCCCATCACCATCTCAACGCCAGCCCGGTTATACCAACTCCGATTAAACAATACGAATTCACCTTTCTTTGGCAGTTGGGCGATGTAGCGCTGAAAGTACCACTGATCAACCTCCACATCGGATGGCTTACCCAGCGCAACGACCCGAGTCTCGCGCGGGCTCAGGTGCTCGGTAATCGCCTTGATCGTACCGTCCTTGCCTGCCGCATCTCGCCCCTCCAAAATCACGAGTATCTGATCACCATTGGCAATCAGGAACTTCTGCACCTTTACAAGCTCAATCTGCAAGGCTCGCAGTTCTGCTTCGTAGTTACTCGAATCAAGATCCTGATGCGCATTCTTGGCCATCAAGCGCCGATATTGCCTGATGGTGGAGTATTTGCTGGAGGGCTTGCTTTCACGACCACTTTTTTAGCTGGCGGCTTTTTTGCCGCTGCTTTTTTTGCTACAGGTCTTTTCGCTGCTGCTTTTTTGGCAGGCACTTTTTTTGCAGGCGCCTTCTTCGCAACGGTTTTTTTGACGGCTACTTTCTTGCTGGCTACCTTTTTGGCTGCCTTTTTCTGCTTGATAGCTGCTTTTTTGACGTCGCTAGCGGCTTTAGAGGCGCGGGCTTTTTCTAGCTTTTTAATTACGCTTGCTTTGCTTGCCTCAAGCTTATCGAGCTGTTTGGTCAATTTTTTAATGGTCTTTGTGTTGCTCATTTGGATTCCCTCCCGATTCATCAGATTAAGTGAACTGCTATCAGACCATCCTATGTTGATTTAGTAACGATTTCAAGGAATTGTGACAGTTTGAGGTTATTTTTTTGCTATAGGGATTAGATTATGATGACTGCATGACGCTCGTCAAATACATCCTAAGCCTGTTGTTTGTTACATTCTGTGCGGCAGCCCACGCCCAAGTGAGCACCATAGCAGTTGCAGCCAATATGAAGGACGCCTTCCTTGCCATTCAGAATGAATTCAAAGTAGATACCAAGGCTGACTTTCGGGTGGTGTACGGCTCATCCGGCAACATCACTGCCCAAATTTTGAATGGCGCGCCATTCTCGCTCTTTATCTCGGCTGACGAAAGCTACCCGCTGGAACTCGTTAAGCGGAAGATGACAGTAGATGAAGGCAAGGTCTATGCCATCGGCAAAATTGCCTTACTCAGCAAAAAATCAAGTGGCATCACGCTGGGAAGCAGCAAAGATGAGCTAGTAAGGGCACTAAAGAAAGCCAATAAGATTGCCATTGCAAAACCAGAATTAGCGCCATACGGCAAAGCAGCGATCGATTACCTGAAAGCCGAAGGGCTGTGGGATTTAGCCAAAGATAAGTTGGTTTATGGCGACAATATTAGTATTGCCACCATGTACGTGGCCTCGGGTGCGGCTGACATTGGCTTTACCGCCCTGTCCTTAGCTCTTTCCCCAGGAATTGCAAAAGAAACACAGCATCTGGTTTTAAATCCGGCGCTGTATGAACCAATCAAGCAACGCATGGTTCTCATGAGGAACCCGCCACCCGACGCAGTTGCGCTTTATCAGTTCATGCAATCACCCAAAGCGCAGGCCATACTTCGCCGCTTTGGGTATCAATTACCGTAGCCTCTAACCTTATAAACAGCCCGCTAACGATAAGGCGTTACTTTATCGGCCTTTATGACGTATGCACTTGTGCCTGCCTCAGAAAACGTTCTCTGCTCGCCCAGAACCCCTTCAACCCAAATGGCATCCATCGTGCGGGTGCGAGTACCCTTTGGAGGAATGATCATAATGATTTGATTGGCCGGCGGCGGCGGCGAATGCACGCAAGCACCAAAGTACGGCACGATCAAAAAATCACTGCTTTGCATCCGCTCTGCATCGAGCGGCACAACGTAACCGGGTATGCGGACTTTTTTACCAAGCATGCTTTTTACAATTGGAGCCGCATCCCACGTTTTTTTTAACTTAGCGTAAGCCTGCTCTGCCTTTGGATCGCCGTCCTCCGCATTCGCAAAGCGCCGCATCCGCGCCAGCTCCAAGATCACCTGCTTTCGCCAACCATCGGGAATTAACTCTTCCCAATCGATTTCTTTATAGGCAGACGCTAGTGCAAGCAATGGCTGCATTAGGCCAGCAGAAAACCCTGCGGTTAACAAAAAGCATTTGCGTAAAAAGAGTCGTCTCATGGTGATGGCGGGTTTAATCCATCATGCAATGCCATTTTGTAGGCCTTTGCTGCTGGAATCGTTGCAAACAATAAAACGGTACATAAAACAATCAACAACGATGTAAGGTCTGCTGTATTCGGCAATCCAACAGACGATACCACGCCCCACTCGGTTCGGAGTTGATCGGCATACATAGCAATTAGGGCTTGCAAAAGTCCCCAGCCCGCCAGAATGCCAATCATGCAAACCAAGAAAGCCTCCGTCAGAATAAAAAAAAGAATCTGCGGGGGCTTAGCGCCAATCGCGCGCAAAATAGCCAACTCACGGCGCCGATTATCGAGGGCAATCAACAAGGTTGCTGTAATACCCAAAATGGTCGTGAGCAAAACCCCATAGGCAATCAGGATAAGGGCATTTTCTGCTACTTCCATGGTGGACCATAAATCATCTAGAGCAACCCCCGGCATCACCGCCATCAGATTGGCATTTTTTAAATCATCAATTTGGCGACGCACAGAAAAAATACTGCCACGGCTTTTTAAGCCAATAAAAAAGGCATTGACCCGTGAATTGGGGTCCAGCTTAGCAAACTGCAATTGACTACCATCCTGGACATCATGCAAGGCATCAAATGCTTGGGTCGATATGTATAAGGCCTGATCAATCGGTGTGCCGGTTGCCTCTAAAATACCAACGACTTTAAATGGCGAATCGCTATGGTCTTTTTTAGGCCCGCTACCCGATCCATGGGCGATCGCGATTTGATTCGACAGCGTCAGCCCGAGGCTCTTCGCCACCCGCGATCCTAGCACCACATCAAACGATTCTGGATTAGTCAGCGCTTTACCTGTTTGAATTACTAAGGGGCGCCCTTGCGCCTTTACTTTCTCAAAAAATAAAGTGCTGGTTCCCACCACGGGATAGTTACGGTAACTGTCGCCCAGCTGAATGGGTACGATCCAATCTACCAACGGAATTGCGGTAATGTCTTTTTCGAGGCTGGCAGGAATCGTATTGGTGGGCTTACCAAGATGAAACACGCTATACAAAATTAACTCAGCTGGACTGCCTTTTGAGCCAAGTACTAAATCGACGCCGCTAATGGCATTGGAGAAGCTGGTTTTTGCGTCATCCCGAATTTTTAATACGCCAAGCAAAATCGCCACCGAGATAGCGGTAGATAGAACCATGATCAATAGTGCCCCTTTACGAGCAAGGGCGCTTTGTATGGCGAGGCGCAGCCAAATCATGATGGACTCACTTCTGCAAGTTGTAATTGCCGATCAAAATACGGGGACAGCCGTAGATCGTGACTGACCATCAGTAAGGCCGTCTGCTGTTCATCTGCCAATGCAAAAAAGAGTTTGAGCAGTTGCGTTTGATTTGCTTCATCTAAAGCCGAAGTGGGCTCATCGGCAATCACAATCGATGGCTTACCCATAAATGCCCGTGCTGCAGCAACCCGTTGCTGCTGACCAATCGATAGGCGGTGTGCCGCTTGGTTTTCTAGATCGCCAGATAAGCCAAGGTGATTCATGTAATAGCGCAAGGCATGATCAAGGCTACCAAATTGCGCGAGCGCTGCTGCTTTGCGTTTAGCAAATAAGTGGGCGGGCAATAGAATGTTGTCGCGCACACTCAAGTAAGGCAGTAAATTGAATTGCTGAAAAATAAAACCCATCTGCTCGCCGCGCAATTGATCTTTAGCAGATGCGCTTAAGCCGTGAATATTTTCTTCATGGATCCAGATCGAGCCGGAGCTGGGCTCTACTACTCCAGCCAATAAGTTGAGTAAGGTGCTTTTGCCCGAGCCGCTAGGCCCGGTGATCAATAATTTCTGGCCAGGGTAAAGCTCAAATGAAACATCGGTATACAGGGGCTTTTGCTTGGGCCAAGCAAACGACAGGTCTACTGCCCGTATGGCAGTCGTAGATTGCAATGCCGTCAATTCAACGCAACCGTACTGGATTTAGGGCTAGCCGTGCTGGACTTTTGGCCACTGGGGCCAACGATCTCCACTCGCACTTCTTTTAACTGCTTTGTGTCTTTGAAAAGATGAATGGTCATTTGCTTGAGGGCAGCAGGCTTGGCGCAGGTAAATTCCAGCTGGTAATGCAAATCAGCATGTTTGTTGGCAGCATCGCGAACCATTTTATTTTCTAGAATAGTTGGCTTACATTCTGCTTCTGCGTTCATGCTAAAGACTGTGGCAGGATTCAGTAAGCGCTGATTCAGAGTGGCAATGGCATCCGTTTCCGCCTGGCTTTTAGGTAGACGCTCAAAACCAACCAAGGCCTCTAGGGGCGAAGTAAAACGGCTAATAACCCGATTTTTATCCAAGGTGATCTCTAAATTCCCTTTGCCATGCTCATGCGCATGGCTATGCTTTTGCTGGGCCAAAGCACATGGACTTGCCAAGCCCACCAAAGCGGCAAGACAAGAAAAATAAAGTTGTTTACGAACAATCATGGCATTTCCCTTGAACATTGAATGAGATCGCAAACGCGGCATCGCCTTTGCGCTTCAGTTGAGCACTAAATTGCTCTAACAACGTAACCAGCGGAGAGCTTCGGGGCAAATTAAAGTGCTGATGGCACGATTCGCACTCGTAAAAGCCATGCAAGCGCTCACCAGCAACGGTATAGCGCCAAATACGATCCGAGCCCAATACCTTTTCAATCAATTTAGCCTGACTCAAGCGATCCAAAATGCGGTAGAGCGTTACTGAATCTACTAAGGCGCTTGGGTTTTGCTGGCCAAGATACAGCTGCAAATCATCATGCGATATGGGCTTTTCCATACTATGGATGCTTTTTAGTGCGGAGACGGCAGCACGCGTTGCTCGCAACCCTTTTGTGTGGAGTAACTCCTCCCAATCGGCATCGGGGGATGTGGCATTACGCTGCATCGGTATGGGCATGGTGTTAATGCAAGTCAGTTACGATAGATGGTAAGATCATATCGCAGTTTAGTTGCAATAACAAGCAGCGCTATATCCCTCACCCATTTCTGCTCGAAGGCGAAACCATGAAACCCAGTCCAGCACCACGCCTTCCTGTTACGGTTTTATCTGGCTTTTTGGGGGCCGGAAAAACCACTCTATTGAATCGGGTGCTGGCCAATCGAGAGGGGCTAAAAGTAGCAGTGATCGTTAACGATATGAGCGAGCTCAACATTGATGCCTCCCTGATTACTAAAGGCACTAGCAGTGCGGGAGCAGCCCTATCTCGCACCGATGAAAAATTAGTAGAAATGAGTAATGGCTGCATTTGTTGCACGCTTCGCGAGGATCTACTGATTGAAGTACGTAAGCTGGCCGAAGAAAATCGATTTGACTATCTGCTAATTGAGTCCACAGGCATTGGAGAGCCAATGCCGGTTGCTGCGACCTTTGAATTTGAGGATGAAGAAGGGAATTCATTAAGCGAGCTTGCTCGTTTAGACACCATGGTTACCGTGGTCGATGCCGTTAATTTTTTTAATGACTACCACTCCGAAGACTTGCTCGCCGATCGTGGAACCATTGCAGATGAGGCCGACAATCGCAGTTTAGCTAGCCTCTTAACGGAGCAAATTGAGTTTGCGAATGTGATCGTCATCAGCAAAATTGATTTGGTAGATCAGCAGCAACTCGAAAAAGTAAGGGCTGTAGTGAAATCCCTTAACCCCAGTGCGAATGTAATCCATGCAAGCCAGGGCGACGTACCGCTGAAATCGATTCTAGGTACCCAGTTATTTGATTTTGAGAAGGCCAGCGCCATGCCTGGCTGGGTACGCGAACTTGAGGGTCACCACACCCCAGAAACCGAAGAGTATGGAATCCAGAGTTTTATTTACACCTCTCGAGAACCACTGCATGCAAGCCGATTTGCTGCATTTTTAGAGTTGCCACTGTCTGGCGTTCTGCGTGCCAAAGGCTATGTATGGCTGGCTAGTCGACCAGAATGGGCCATCTCATATTCACGGGCTGGCAATACTGCTAACGTAGAGCCCGTTGGTTATTGGTGGGCCGCAACCGAGCGCGCGCGTTGGCCGGAAGAAAATGATCCTGAACACGCCCTCATTTTAGAAAACTGGCAAGAACCCTACGGCGATCGCGTCAACGAGATTGTATTTATTGGTCAGCACCTAGATCGCCCTGCAATTGAGGCAATTCTTGCTGCATGCCAGTTGACTCCTGCAGAGAAAGAATTGCCGGAGTCGTACTGGACTAACGCAGGTGATCGATTTCCGATTTGGGACCGGATCGAAAACTAAAGCAGCTTAACGCAGCGGCCTAAAACTGGGAACTTGGTTGCCTTTGGCGTACATGCACTGCTGATAAGCAATGTTGTATTGCGTTTGCGCCTGATCTTCTTTGTTGGATGCACCCATGGCGCCCATTGCAGAACCGCCCAAGAGACCAATGCCTGCTCCCGTTCCAATGTTCTGGCTGCTTCCCCCTTGAATTACTGCTCCAGCGGCAGCGCCCAGAGCGGCACCAATCAATGCACTGGTAGCGCCTTGCTTCAGTGCGGCATTGGAGGTATCTTCAACTGCTTTCGCAGCAAATGTCCTGCACTCTTGATCTTCTTTTTGGAAGACATCAAACGGCTTGCCTTCTCTTGGCATCACTGTAACCGTTGGGCCGGTTGGTGCAGAGGCGCAGGCTGCTAAGGTCAGTATGAGGGCAAATGGAACTAGAAAACGGGTCATAGTGGGTCTTTCAAATAAAACGGTAGAGATATATCTAGTTAGTACGAGCGGGATTGGGCGGTTTTTGTTGGCTTTGCATCTGGGGCGGCGGCACTGCAGACTGAACCTGCCAACCTTCAGGGCACGCGCCTACATTCGGAAAATACTGCGCGGCGGATGCGCAAAAATACCAGACTGGGGGCTGGGCTTGTGCGGCTAAGACAATGGGCTCAACTAGAACTGGCTGCACATACACTGCGGGTGGCGGACTAAATGCGTATGGGTAGCCAGCTGAATACGCAGGATATCCCCACCCAGTACCCCACGCCGCATTCCAGCCATTTCCCCAGCCGCCGTATCCGTAGGGGCCACCGTTCCAGTAGCCGCGTCTAAATCCGGGTCCGTAGGGCGCTCCATAACCGGGGCCATACGCAATTGGGCGATAGCCGTTACCGCCAGAAACGCCTAC
>JBIJAM010000031.1:0-23330 GCA_044345755.1 Polynucleobacter sp.
TTCATAGCTGGCTCAATCGCCTGTTGTTGCCCGATACCTGCGGTACGGGTGGTGACAGCCATACCCGCTTCCCGATTGGCATTTCCTTCCCAGCCGGTTCAGGCTTAGTTGCGTTTGCTGCGGCGACTGGTGTCATGCCACTGGATATGCCAGAGTCGGTATTGGTTCGCTTCAAAGGAAACATGCAGCCTGGTATTACGCTGCGTGACTTAGTGAACGCCATTCCACTCTATGCCATCAAGCGCGGTTTGCTCACGGTTGCAAAACAAGGCAAGAAGAATATTTTCTCTGGCCGCATATTAGAGATTGAAGGCTTGCCCGACCTCAAAGTAGAACAAGCATTTGAATTGTCGGATGCTTCTGCAGAGCGTTCTGCTGGCGGGTGCACTGTGCATCTCAATAAAGAACCCATCATTGAGTACATGCGCTCCAACATCACATTGATGAAATGGATGATTGCCAATGGCTACGAAGATGCTCGCACCTTAGGTCGCCGCATTAAAGCCATGGAAGCCTGGATTGCCAATCCGCAGTTACTCAAAGCGGATACCAATGCAGACTATGCCGAGATTATTGAAATTGACATCAACGAAATCAAAGAACCCATTTTGGCTTGCCCGAATGATCCAGACGATGTGAAGTTTCTCTCTGAGGTATCGGGAACTAAAATCGATGAAGTCTTTATTGGCTCTTGCATGACCAATATCGGCCACTTCCGTGCGGCCGGCAAAGTGCTAGAAGGCAAAACCGATATCCCAACCCGCCTCTGGATTGCGCCGCCAACCAAGATGGATGCCATGGTTCTCACTGAAGAAGGTTACTACGGCATTCTTGGTCGCACTGGCGCCCGTATGGAAGCGCCAGGCTGCTCCCTGTGCATGGGTAATCAGGCATCGATGCGCAAAGGCGCTACCGCCGTTTCAACCTCCACTCGTAACTTCCCCAATCGCTTAGGCATTGATACCAATGTCTTCTTGGCTTCTGCTGAACTCTCTGCAGTAGCGGCCCTACTGGGGCGCATTCCGACCATGCAAGAGTACCTCGATCAATTGGGTTCGCTCAATGCGAAAGCCAGTGAGGTATACCGGTATATGAATTTTGACAAGATTAAGTCGTTTAGTGATGTAGCGGATACCGTCACGGTTTAAGCAAGGCAACTCAAAACTGAGCAAGGCGTAGTTGCTTATATTGAATAAGGGGATCTGTGATCCCCTTATTTTTTACTCAAATCAGATTGAGGTATCACGCTTTAAATACTTAAGGCCTCTTCTTGCCTCGCATTGGCATGCCGCAAGCCGGAAGCCCACGATGTTGTCGCTAAGCCGGTTTTTTCTTGAATCAGCTTGGCGCGCTTGAAGATGTCTGCCCACTCTACGCACAGGGGTGGCCCCTTAAATGCGATTGCCACTACATTGCAGTCGTGTGATTCCGGGAAAAGCAATACACGGTCACCGAAGGCTTCACAGATATGGTTGAGATTGATATCAAAGCTTTTATGCCGAGAAAATAAATTGACCGTTAAGACGCCAGGTGACTTCAGCAAGCTATAGCAGCCCTTATAAAAGTCAAGTGAACTAGCCGAGGGACCATCGCAGATCGCATCGTACAGATCGACTTGGAGTGCATCAAAGTGACCATGAAATCGCTCGTCATGGACAAATGCATGCGCATCGGTTTGCATGGTTTTGAGACGCCGATCATCGCCTGGTGAAAAAAACATGCTGCGTGCCGCAACGATGACCGCAGGATTCACTTCCACTACGGTGTTTTTGACGGCCGGGCAATGCAGGTGCGTAAATTTAGTCAGCGCTCCAGTGCCTAGGCCGAGCTGAGCAACCTGCATTCCGGGCTTGGTCTCTAAAAATAAAAGCCAAGCCATCATTTGCTGGTTGTATTCCAGGTAGATTTCATTGGGGTCGCGCATGCGCATCGCCCCTTGAATTAACTCGGTTCCAAAATGCAAATAGCGAATACCACCCGATTCAGAAAAGGTCACCGGCTCCATCAGCATGGCATCGATGCTTTTCTTACCCCACCCAGCTACGGGCATTACGGAATAAGCGCATCCATGGACTTGCGCCATCCGGGGTTTGCAGCCAATCGCTTGGCGCCCAACTCATCTGTGCCGTGCGGAACACGCGCTCGGGATGGGGCATCATGACAGTGAAGCGTCCATCTGGCGTAGTAACGCCAGTTAAGCCACCAGGTGAGCCATTGGGGTTCATCGGATACGTCTCGGTTGGATTGCCACGGTGATCGACAAAACGCAAGGCAGTTAAGCCTACACCTTGTAACTTCGCTAAATCGCCTTGTTGACCAAAGTTGGCAAAGCCTTCGCCGTGGGCAATGGCAATCGGAATGCGACTGCCTTCCATACCGCTCAGCAGAATGGAAGGCGACTTGACCACCTCTGCCATGACGAGGCGAGCTTCGTATTGCTCCGATTGGTTGCGAGTGAACTTGGGCCATGCGTCGGCGCCCGGAATAATCCCGGCTAAGTTACTCATCATCTGGCAACCATTGCACACGCCCAGAGCAAAGCTATCCGAGCGATTAAAAAAGGTGGAAAACTGATCACGCAATTGCGCATTAAATAAAATGGTTTTAGCCCAGCCCTCACCGGCACCGAGTACGTCACCGTAACTAAATCCGCCACAGGCAACCATACCCCGGAAGTTCTCTAAGCGCGCCTTACCGGCGATGAGATCCGACATATGAACGTCGTATGCATCAAACCCAGCCCAATCCATGGCATAGGCCATTTCAACATGGGAGTTCACGCCCTGCTCGCGCAAAATCGCCATTTTGGGACGAGCGCCTTTATTAATAAATGGAGCAGAGACATCCTCCGCCGCATCAAATGTGAGCGTTGGCGCAAGACCTGGATCGGTGATGTCATCCAGTAAACCATATTCACTATCGGCGCAGGATGGGTTATCGCGCAGGCGCGCAATTTGCCAACTGGTGCTTTGCCATACCTTGTGCAAGAGCTCACGGGGCTCTGCATAGATGCTTTTGGCATCACGCCAAATTTCAATGCGGCCTGTCGTATTGGGTTTGCCAATCACATGGCTGCAGGCGCCGAGGCCCGCCTTACGCAATACCGCAAAGACGGCGTCCCGATCAGCGCGACGTACCTGAATGACTGCTCCGAGTTCTTCATTAAACAAGGCTCGAATCGTTTGCTCATGGCGGCGACCCGATACTTGCTGTGCCCAATTTTTTGCATCCCCATAATCGGGCTCTTGAGTTAAGTCAACTGCAATCATGTCCACATTAATGGATATACCGCAGTGGGAAGCGAAAGCCATCTCGGCAATGGTTGCCATTAGTCCGCCATCCGAACGGTCATGGTAAGCCAAGAGCTGACCCGAAGTACGCAATGCAATGATTGCACTTGCTAAAGCCTTGAGGTCATTTGGATCATCCAGATCGGGTGCTATTTTGCCGGATTGATTAAGAACTTGAGCCAATATGCTGCCGGCCATGCGATTTTTACTGCGGCCCAAGTCAATCAGAATGAGTTCGGTATCCAGTAGCTGCCCATGTTCTTCGCCTTGCAAAAGCGGTGTGCTAGTTTTGCGAGCATCCGTCACCTGCGCAAATGCCGAGATCACCAAGGAGACGGGCGAGATCACCTTTTTGGTGTCGTTACCATTACGCCACTCCGTAGCCATCGATAAGGAATCTTTCCCTACCGGAATCGATATCCCGAGTGCTGGACATAGCTCCATGCCGACCGCTTTGACGGAATCAAAGAGTTTGGCATCTTCGCCCGGCTTGCCGCAGGCTGCCATCCAGTTGGCGGATAACTTCACTGTATCCAGTCCGCTAATATCCGCTGCCAATAGATTGGTGATGGATTCGCCAACCGCCATGCGGGCTGCTGCGGGCGCATCAATGACGGCGATTGGGGTGCGCTCACCCATCGACATGGCTTCACCGTGGTAACCCACATAATCCATCAGCGTTACGGCGCAATCGGCAACCGGAACTTGCCACGGGCCAACCAGTTGATCGCGTGCATTGAGGCCGCCAACCGTCCGGTCACCAATGGTGATCAAAAATAATTTACTCGCTACAGTCGGCTGTTGCAAAACCCATGCAATGCATTCTTCGAGCTTGGCATCGCTGACATCGAGCTCAGCAAATTGCTGCTGAAGGTGCGTAACATCGCGGTGCATTTTGGGTGGCTTACCGAGCAATACCTCCATCGGCATGTCAATTGGAAAAGCGGCATCTAAAGTGCTATCTATCTTGGAGTCGCTCAAGCGCAATTGGCGCTCGGTCGTTGCATTCCCCACGACGGAGATGGGACAACGCTCGCGCTCGCACAAGGCGGTAAGCAACTCTAAATTACTAGCATCGATGGCTAAGACATAGCGCTCTTGTGATTCGTTGCACCAAATCTCGGCAGGACTCATGCCGCTCTCTTCCAGCAGGATGCTACGCAACTGAAAGTTGGCACCGAGTCCAGCGCCATCGGCGAGTTCCGGGAAGGCGTTTGATAAACCACCAGCACCCACATCGTGAATTGAAATAATGGGATTCGCTTTGCCCATGGCACGGCAAGCATTAATCACCTCTTGCGCACGGCGTTCAATTTCGGGGTTACCGCGCTGCACTGAATTGAAATCCAAATCAGCCGCATTGCTGCCCGTTGCCATCGAACTAGCAGTTCCGCCGCCCATGCCAATGCGCATGCCAGGGCCGCCCAGCTGAACTAGCAAGTGCCCCGCTTTAATTTCTTTTTTAGCCGTATGGATAGCATCAATGTTTCCAATGCCACCGGCAATCATGATGGGCTTGTGATAACCATGACGCACGCCATTGATGGTTTGTTCAAATACGCGGAAATAACCACCCAGAATCGGGCGTCCGAATTCATTATTGAAAGCGGCTCCGCCCAGCGGCCCCTCGATCATGATTTGCAGTGGCGCAGCAATCCGGTCGGGCTTGCCGTAGTGCGGGGTTTCCCACGGTAAATTGCTCGCAGGTAGATTTAGGTTTGAAACGGAAAAACCGGTGAGACCGGCTTTGGGTCTGCCGCCAATACCCGTTGCACCCTCGTCTCGGATTTCGCCGCCGGCACCGGTCGACGCACCAGGAAATGGAGCAATCGCTGTGGGATGGTTGTGCGTCTCCACCTTCATTAAGGTATGGGTCAGCCGCTGCTCTTTTTGGTAGCGCTGATCAGCACCTTGTGGGGCCCAGGTTTGTGCTTCGCAACCCTCCATTACGGCCGAGTTATCGGAATACGCAACGATGGTGCCTTTGGGTTGCAGGCGATGCGTATTACGAATCATGCCAAACAAGGAAATGTCTTGTTTCTCACCATCAATAGTCCAAGAGGCATTGAAGATTTTGTGACGGCAATGTTCGCTATTCGCCTGCGCAAACATAATGAGCTCAACATCGCTTGGATCGCGGCCAAGGCGTTTGAAGTTTTCCGCAAGGTAAGTAATCTCGTCTTCCGATAGCGCAAGACCCAACTCCACGTTGGCTTTTTCTAGCGCAGCCTCGCCCTCAGTCATTACCGGTATGCGCAGTAACGGACGATCCGCTAGGGTTTGGTAGAGCGGCGCTACTGCATCAACCGAATCAACCACGGTTTCCGTCATGCGGTCATACAAGGCCGCCAATACCGTTTGCTGCTCTTGTGTACTTAAGTTGCTTTGTGCAACCCAGGTGAATTGAATACCGCGCTCAATGCGCAGCAGCGGTAGACCGCATTGATGGGCAATATCGGTTGCCTTACTGGCCCAGGGCGAGACCGTGCCAAAGCGGGGAATGGCAATGGCTTGGGATTGTTGTGGGGATTTACCAAGACTGGCTAGCCATCCTGCTTTTGGCTCTGCTAAGGCGTAAGGCTCGCCATACGTCAAGAGACCCTCTAAAACCACCAGCTGGGCATCGCTTAATTCGGAATCGGACCATACGAAATGGAGGTATTGCGCTTGTATGCTTGCCAGGGAAATGCCCTGCTCTGCAAGCGAAGCCAAAAGCCGCTGTTGGCGGAAGGCTGATAGGGCATCGGCCCCAGACAAACAACGGAAAAAAGACATGCCGTAATTATAAGGTTTGGACTACAAAACCCTGTATTTTTACTCGGCCAGCAAGGCCCCGCCCTGAAGGTGTAGCTGACGGGCACAGCGCCCCGCCAAAACCGCATCGTGCGTGACCAAAATTAGGGTCGAACCATTGGCCTGGTTTAGGTCAAACAAGAGGTCGATGACCTTGCCGCCACTGGCCTGATCCAAGCTCCCAGTAGGCTCATCCGCAAACAAAATGGCTGGCTTACCAACAAAGGCGCGGGCTAAAGCAACGCGCTGCTGCTCACCGCCCGATAAGGTTTTTTGGAAGTGATTGAGCCGCGCGCTTAAGCCCACTTTATCCAGCCAATGGCGTGCTTGCTCCCGGGCTTCATTCAGCGGTACACCGCGCAGCTCCAAAGGCAGCATTACATTCTCAAGCGCGCTGAGGTGCGGTATCAGCTGAAACGACTGAAACACAAAGCCAACGTATTTGCCGCGCAGCTGGGCCCGGCCGTCTTCGCTTAACTGGGCGAGATTTTCACCGACAAGCTCAACCAGACCGCTGCTCGGTGTATCTAAGCCGGCAAGTATGCTCAGTAAGGTGCTTTTTCCTGAGCCCGATGCACCCACAATCGCAACGCTTTCTCCGGCGCAGACGCTAAATGAAATGTCATGCAAAATAGTAAGCGGCCCATCGCTGGTCTGGACCGCCTTACCCAGCTGCTGAGCATGCAGCACGACCGATTGATTGCTCATAAGGAATATCGCTTGAAATTTTGCATTGCCACCATCTTACTCGGGCTGACATTAATTGGCCCAGCCCAAGCACAAGCCCCTACTAAACCTACCCTATTGGTAACGGGCGATAGCCTGTCGGCGGAGTATGGCATTGCGCGCGGCAGTGGCTGGGTCTCCTTATTAGCAAGTCGCCTGAAACAGGAAGGCAGTCCGTGGGAGATCATGAACGCCAGCATCAGCGGCGAAACGACTTCCGGTGGACTAACCCGGCTAGCCAAGTTATTGGCTCAGAAGAAACCCAAGCTAGTCATTATTGAATTGGGGGCAAACGATGCACTGCGCGGACTGCCACTGGCGGAGACGGAAAAGAATCTACGAACCATGGTGGAACTCAGCAAAAAATCAGGAGCCGAAGTGCTGCTGATTGGTATGCGCATCCCGCCGAACTATGGCCAGGAATACACCCAGCAGTTTGCTCAGCTTTTTGTCCGCATTGCAAAAAGTCAGCAAGTAGCTCTGTTGCCATTTTTCTTAGAGGGCGTCGCGCAGCGCAATGACTTATTTCAGGCAGACCGGATTCATCCGAACGAAGCAGCGCAGACGATTATGTTTCAGAATGTCTGGACTGCCCTCACCCCGTTTTATGGGCAACTGCTGCCCAAAAAGAATTAACCGCCCGAACTACTGCTGGATTGTTTGAGGGGGTTAATCACTTTGACATTAGCTTCGTTACGCCAGTAAGACATAAAACCAACGAACTCCGCCTGTGCAGCAAGAGCCTGTATTTGTTGGGATTGTGCTTGGCGGACTTTGGCATCGGCTGCAGGAGGCTGACGCACTTGATCGATTCGATACAAGGTCGTGCCCGATCCGGCGTTCGTAATCGAGATAACCGCGGGCAACTTACTGGGATCAACTGCCATCACGGCATCCAGCGCAGTGCCAATTAAACTTGCTGGCTTGTTGCGCGAGACCCAAATGGGAGAACCAAATCCAGCAGCGCTTGATGGATTTTTTTCAGCAGTAATAAAACGTTCAGCGGCAGCAGCACTAGCGAGCTTTTCAGCACTACGCACGGTAACCTGACGTTTGACTTCACTGGCTACCGCACTGTAGGGCAATACTTCCGCTGGAAGAAGCTGGGTCACGCGCGCCGATACAAAGATGCCAGGTGCAATTTGCACTGCCTCGGTATTGCGTTTATTTTTTAAGGCATCATCCCCAAAAAGAGCCTGAATGACTTTTTGGTTATTGAGAGGATGGTCAGTCGGAAGCCCTGCCTTGCCGCCGCGGGAAACTCCATTGACCGACTGAATGCTCAGCTTTAATTTATCTGCAGCAGGTTTCAGGCTATCCGACTGATCATAAGTCAGATTGGCAAACTGATCGGCTTTTTCACCAAAGGCCTTGGCATCTTCCTTAGGGTCGGCACGCAATACTAAAAACTCAATATCAATGCGCTCGGGGGTTTCAAATAAGCGCGCATTGGCTTTATAAAAATCCTGCAACTCGACTTCCGTTGGCGCTACTTTGGAGACAAAATCAGCAGCCGTGAATTGAATGGATTGGATTTGGCGTTCTGACTCATACAAGGCAGAAATGATGTTGGCAAGCTTGGGTGCTGGTAATTCAGTACGCGCCGCAGAAGTAACAAATTGCTGAATCATCAAGTCAAAACGCTGACCCCCCTCAAATTGCTCAATCGTCATTCCCGCATTGGCTAAGAGCTGGCGGTAGCGAGTGTTATCAAAACTGCCATCGGGCTTATAGAGGGCTTTGATTTCAGGAATCGTGGCTAAGTTTTTTGTCAGCGCTTGGTCGCTAATGCGTAACTGTAGTTTGTTGACTGCAAAAGCCAGGAGGCGTTGCTGTAGTAACTCGTCTAATACTGCCTGGCGAAACGGCAGACTTTGTGCAATTTGGGAGTTGGCCCCGACGCGCTCAGACTGGCGCTTGGCCGAGTTATCGACCTCTTGGGAAGTAATGGCCTTGCCATTGACTTTAATTAAGTCGGTTTCTTGCTCAAAGAAATCCGTATAGCCTGAAACACCAAACAAAACAAAGGAAGGAACAATCAAGACCAGCAGAATGAACTGCAATAGGCGTTGGTGCTTACGAACGGAATCAAACATGAATGGGCTTTACCGATTAATGATCGCAGGGTTTATAAAAATGGTGGGGTTTGGTGAGCAATCGAAATATTTGTAAATCCAATCGAGATCACGAATAGGGCATGGTGGGCGCTGACGGGCTCGAACCGCCGACATTCTGCGTGTAAGGCAGACGCTCTACCAACTGAGCTAAGCGCCCCATAAAACAACCGAAATTGTACCCTTAGTCCAGCATAGGCGCTCATTTTTTAGATTAAGCCCATGCCTATGGCGCACAAAGGGTAGGTTCCGGTTGTTCGATTAATGCTTTAAGACTTCCCCGCCCGAAATGGCAGGGGCTGCCTTACTGGCCTCCGCCGCCTTTTTGGCCAACTCGTCTGGACTCGGATCGAGAAGTGCTTCAGGCTTGCGCTCCAAAGCAAGCTCCAAGACTTTATCGATCCAGCGTACCGGAATAATCTCGATGGCATTCTTGACGTTGTCTGGGATGTCAATTAAGTCCTTGACGTTCTCTTCTGGAATTAAGGCCAGCTTAATTCCGCCCCGGTGAGCAGCCAATAGTTTTTCTTTCAGACCGCCGATTGGCAAGACCTCACCTCGCAGCGTAATCTCCCCGGTCATGGCAACATCGGAGCGTACTGGGATCCCAGTAAATACGGAAACTAAGGCCGTAGTAATCGCAATACCGGCCGATGGCCCATCTTTGGGTGTTGCACCCTCCGGAAAGTGAATGTGAATATCTTTTTTCTCAAAGGCCTCATCGGTGATGCCCAGTGCGCGAGCACGTGAACGTACCACCGTTCTGGCCGCCTCGACCGACTCTTTCATCACGTCACCCAAAGAGCCGGTACGGGTAATCACACCCTTGCCTGGCATCAGCGCAGCTTCAATCGTCAGTAGATCGCCACCGACCTCAGTCCACGCCAAACCAGTTACCTGCCCGAGCTGATTCTCTTTTGCGGCTAAGCCGTAGTCAAAGATCTTGACCGAGAGAAACTTTTCTAAATTATCCGCATCAACGGTAATGGGCGCAGCCTCTTTTTTGAGTAGCAATAACTTCACCACCTTACGGCAGACCTTGCTGATCTCGCGCTCAAGGGAACGCACACCAGCTTCGCGCGTGTAGTAGCGAATCATGCTGCGAATCGCACTCTCTTCAATCTGTAACTCACCCTTTTTCAAACCATTGTTTTTGATTTGCTTCGGAATCAAATAGTTTGTAGCAATGCTGGTTTTTTCATCTTCGGTATAACCTGCCAGACGAATTACCTCAAGGCGATCCAGGAGTGGCCCTGGAATGTTTAAGGAATTCGCGGTAGCCACAAACATCACATCGGAAAGGTCGAAATCAACCTCGACGTAGTGATCTTGGAAGGTGTGGTTTTGTTCTGGATCGAGCACCTCTAAGAGTGCACTGGCTGGGTCGCCCCGAAAATCCATGCCCATCTTATCGACTTCATCCAATAAGAACAGGGGATTGCGCACGCCCACTTTAGTTAGGCTCGATAGAATCTTGCCGGGCATCGAGCCAATATAGGTACGACGATGACCCCGAATTTCCGACTCATCGCGCACACCGCCCAGGGCCATGCGCACAAACTTCCGGTTGGTAGCACGTGCAATCGACTGACCCAAGGATGTTTTACCAACACCTGGAGGGCCGACTAGGCACAATATGGGGGCTTTTACGCGATCAACACGCTGCTGAACTGCGAGGTACTCCAAGATGCGCTCTTTTACTTTATCAAGGCCGTAGTGGTCCTGATCGAGCACCTTCTCCGCATTATCTAAATCATTATTGACCTTGCTCTTCTTTTTCCAAGGAAGGCCCACTAGGGTATCAATGTAGTTGCGAATCACCGTTGCTTCTGCTGACATCGGCGACATCAGCTTGAGTTTTTTGAGTTCGGACTCGGCTTTTTTCAACGCCTCTTTCGGCATCTTGGCCGCTTTGATGCGCTTCTCTAATTCTTCTAGATCGGCGCCCTCTTCACCTTCGCCGAGCTCCTTCTGAATGGCTTTGACTTGTTCGTTGAGGTAGTACTCGCGCTGGCTCTTTTCCATTTGGCGCTTCACGCGACCACGGATGCGCTTCTCGACTTGCAGAATATCGATTTCGCTCTCGAGGTCAGCCAAGAGGCTCTCGAGGCGCTTGACTACATCCGTCATTTCCAAGAGGCGCTGTTTTTGCTCGAGCTTGACTGGCAAATGCGCGCAGATGGTATCGGCTAGGCGGCTTGGGTCATCAATGCCACCCAAGGAAGCCAGAATCTCCTGCGGAATCTTTTTGTTTAACTTCACATACTGATCGAACTGCGCCATGATCGCGCGGCGCAGCGCTTCGGTCTCATGCGCATCGAGAACGTCGATTGCTTTGGGCGTTGCTTCGCAACTAAAGTAGCCGAGAGCATCTTCAATCTGACTGACTTCAGCGCGTTGCGAACCCTCCACCAATACCTTCACGGTACCGTCGGGTAACTTGAGCATTTGCAAAATACTGGCGATGCAGCCCACATCGTATAAATCCTCGACTGAGGGCTCATCTTTTGCAGCTGTCTTTTGGGCAACCAGCAAAACACTTTTGCCGGTTTCCATAGCGGCTTCCAGCGCTTTAATGGATTTGGGGCGCCCCACGAATAAGGGGATCACCATATGGGGAAAGACAACCACGTCCCGCAGGGGGAGTAAAGGCAGTTGAATCGGTTCAGAGGGTAGTAATAAATGGCCAGGCATGGGGCGAATCCTCCAAAGTAGTCAAACGCTCAAAAATTCTCAAAAGTACCAAAAGCTACTTAAAAGAGGGTAATTCAGTGATCAGAATACTACTTATATGGGTTTGGGCTCCTAAATTACAAGAGCAAAATGGCAGAAAAGTGGCAAAAATAGAGTAAAAATGGCCAAAACTAGGCAAAATTACGCTTTTTTCGACAATTCCTGCTTTTCAAGAGGGGATTCGCTCTGTTTGTAGACCAAAAGTGGCTTTCCTAGACCCTGAATACTGCTTTCATCGATCACCACTTTTTGAACATTGCGCAGGGATGGCAAGTCATACATGACATCCATCAAGGCGCCCTCCAGGATCGAACGCAGGCCGCGCGCACCCGTTTTACGTGCAATGGCCTTCTTGGCAATTGCAGACAAAGCCTCGGGACGCACTTCAAGCTCAGCGCCCTCCATGGTTAGCAAGGCCTGGTATTGCTTCACCAAAGCATTTTTAGGTTCAGTCAAGATTTGGACCAAGGCAGTCTCATCGAGCTGGGCCAAGGTAGTGAGGACCGGCAAACGACCAATTAACTCTGGAATTAAACCGAACTTAATCAGATCCTCTGGCTCCACTTCTTTGAGCAGCTCACTGGAGCCACGGTCATCTTTACCTGGCACTTCGGCGCTGAAACCAATGCCTGTTTTAGCGGTGCGCTGCTGAATGACTTTCTCTAAGCCATCAAATGCACCACCGCAGATGAACAGAATATTCGTTGTATCCACTTGCAAGAAGTCTTGATTGGGATGCTTACGGCCGCCCTGCGGAGGGACGGATGCCATGGTTCCCTCAACCAACTTCAATAGCGCCTGCTGCACGCCCTCACCTGAAACGTCACGGGTGATTGAAGGGTTATCTGACTTACGTGAAATCTTGTCAATCTCATCGATGTACACAATGCCGCGCTGGGCTTTTTCGACGTTGTAATCGCAGGCCTGCAACAGTTTCTGAATGATGTTCTCAACGTCTTCGCCAACGTAGCCCGCTTCCGTTAAGGTGGTTGCGTCGGCCATCACAAAGGGAACATCGAGCAGACGGGCCAGTGTTTGCGCCAAAAGTGTTTTACCCGAACCGGTTGGGCCAATCAGCAAAATATTACTTTTGGCTAGCTCAACGCCATCAACCATCGCCTTTGCGGGCAACTTCGATTTTTTGGTTTCAGCTGCCGTTTTATTTTCTTTAGTATCGGCAGCACCATCTGCTTTAGCGGCCGACTCTTTTTTTGGTGCTGGTAAATACTGCAGACGCTTGTAATGGTTGTAGACCGCTACTGCCAATGTTTTTTTGGCTTGGTCTTGACCGATCACATACTGATCTAAGTCGGCGCGAATCTCATGTGGTGTAGGCAGGCCACCATCGCCTTTATCGGACGGTAGATTAGCCAACTCTTCTTGAATGATGTCGGTACACAAGTCGATGCACTCATCGCAAATGAATACCGAAGGACCTGCAATGAGTTTTTTAACTTCATGCTGGCTCTTACCGCAAAACGAGCAGTAAAGGAGCTTATCAGCCGAGGTCGGTGTTTTAGAATCGCTCAATTAGGGGCGCTTATCAATGACTTTATCAATGAGACCGTAATCACGGGCTTGATCTGCCGACATGAAATTGTCGCGATCGGTGTCTTTTGCAATGGTTTCAATCGATTGACCAGTGCGGTCAGCCAAAATCTGATTGAGTCGTTCGCGCAAATACAAAATCTCACGCGCCTGAATTTCGATATCCGACGCCTGACCACGGGCGCCGCCGAGTGGCTGGTGAATCATGACGCGGGAATTAGGCAAGGCATAACGCTTGCCCTTTGCGCCGGCACACAATAAAAACGCACCCATGCTGGCAGCCATGCCCATACACAGGGTGCTGACATCGGGCTTGATAAATTGCATCGTATCGAAAATAGCCAGGCCAGCAGAGACAGAGCCGCCCGGCGAGTTAATGTAGAGCGAGATTTCTTTATCGGGATTTTCACTCTCTAGGAAGAGGAGTTGTGCAATCACCAAATTGGCCGTTTGATCATTCACTTCGCCCACTAGAAAAACGACGCGCTCTTTTAAAAGGCGAGAGTAAATATCATAGGCGCGCTCACCGCGACCCGATGTTTCAATCACCATGGGAACCATGCCAAGACCGCGGGTTTCTAGGTCGCCTGCAGAGGCATTACTAGCATTGAAAAAATGGGAATCAGTACGGTTCATTCGAATGGGCTTTCGTGGGCAATCGATTAATTAAGCTTACTTAGTTCTTCAAAGCTTACTGCTTTATCGGTAATTGTGCCAAGACCGCTTACATATTGAATTACGTTCGCTTCCAGCACAACCGATTCCACATCTTTTAGGCGACGTGGGTCGCTGTAGAACCAACGAACCACTTCTTTGGGGTCTTCATAGGTCGATGCCTGCTCTTCAATCTCTGCTTTGATTTGATCGGGTGTCGCAACCAGATTTTGCTGTTTAACTAGGTCACTGAGAATCAAGCCGAGGCGAACGCGCTTTTGGGCTTGCTCTGCAAAGATCTCCGCAGGAATCGGCGCATCTTTGGCATTCGGGACGCCGCGCTGCATTAAATCTTGACGCGCCATTTCAACTAAGCGCTCTTGCTCGCTCGCAATCAATGACTTTGGAACATCGAGCTCGCAGAGTTTTTCGAGCTGATCCATCACTTCATTTTTGAGTAAGGCAGTTGTACGACGCTTTACTTCGCGCTCTAAGTTCTCACGCACTTCACTGCGCATCTTGGCAACGCCATCGGTTACCCCAAGCGATAGAGCAAAGGCATCATTCACTTCAGGCATGTGGGGCCAATTGATCTGCTTGACTGTGATGGTGAATTCAGCGGTCTTACCAGCAACGTCTTTACCGTGGTAATCATCGGGAAACTTCAATGGGAAGGTTTTGCTCTCGCCATTCTTCAGACCAAGTGCGGCCGCCTCAAACTCCGGCAACATGCGACCTTCGCCCAATACAAACTCGAAACCGTCGGCTTTACCACCAGCAAATTCGACGCCATCAATCTTGCCAACAAAGTCGATGGTAATTTGGTCGCCGCTCTGCGCTGCCAAGTTACTGCCACCGTCACCGTGGTCGCTTGCAACGCCGCGGGGATGGTAGTGCACTTGTTGTTTGCGCAGTACATCCAGAGCACGATCGATTTCGGCATCGCCAATCGTCGTGGTGTAACGACTAACTGCTGCTTTGCTCAGATCGCCAATCTTGACTTCAGGCAACACTTCAAAGAAGGCCTCAAACACAATCGGGTCAGCGCCAATTTCGCTCTTGGGCTCGAGGCGAGGTTGGCCCGCTAATAAAATGCCCTCTTTCTTACTCAGCTCAAAGAAGAGTTCGGATGCCTTATCAAATTGCACCTCGAAATCCACTTGCATACCGTATTGCTGCTCTACGATTTTTTGTGGCACCTTACCTGGACGAAAGCCGGCCATTTTCATGGTCTTGCCAACCTTGGCCAAACGAGCGGAGCGCGCCTTTGCTAAGTCAGCGCGGGGAATTTCCAAGGTCATCTTGCGGTCTAATTGACCTAAATTTTCTATCTGCAAAGCCATTCTCGTCTCTTCTGTAAAGATCAGGTTATGTGAAGCCCAAGCCAAGGTAAGCCTTGTGGTGCGAGGAGGGGGACTCGAACCCCCACACCATTTCTGGCGTCAGGACCTAAACCTGGTGCGTCTACCAATTTCGCCATCCTCGCGAATACCGCAGACAATACCCTGCTTAAACTTCACTCTAAAAGATGAATTCTACAATGATCAAGGGTTTAGGCTGGTTTAAAGCCGCATTTGAGAATCAGATGCGTCTGACTTAGGTCCGATAAACCAATGCAACGGCATGGACGGCAATGCCCTCGCCCCGTCCGAGATGCCCTAATAACTCATTGGTTTTTGCTTTTAGGTTGATTTGATTGATCGCAATGCCCAGGTCGGCCGCAATATGGGCCCTCATCTCAGGTAAAAAGCTAGCCAATTTGGGCTGTTGGCAAATGATGGTGGCATCGATATTGCCGACGAGGTAACCTGCCTCGGAGACGCATTCCAGAGCCCGACGCAGCAAAATGCGGCTATCCATGTTTTTGAATTGGGGATCATTGTCAGGAAAAAGCTGTCCAATGTCATTCAGACCCGCAGCACCAAGTAAGGCGTCGGTCAATGCATGCAGCAGCGCATCTGCATCGGAATGGCCCAGTAATCCTTTTTCGTAGGGGACGCTGACGCCACCCAAAATCAGTGGACGACCTTCGACTAAGGCATGGACGTCATAGCCTTGGCCAATGCGAAATGGCGGCCCATTTTGTTCTGTGTTGTGTCCTGAAGCCATTTCGTCCCCTGCTTTCATCTATTGTGCGGAATTCGGTTTACCCAATACGAACTCCATCAGATCCCAGTCTGCTTGGTGCGTCACCTTAAAGTTGCGTGTTGAACCCTTGATTAATAACGGTTTTCCGCCTAAACGCTCGACTGCGCTCGCTTCGTCGGTGACCGCTGCGCGATCCGATACTGCGCTTTCCAGTGCGGCATGTAAGTCTGCCAGGCGAAACATTTGAGGCGTTTGCGCCTGCCAAACCGCTTCCCGCGAAATCGTGCCCTCAATCCATTTGCCGCCTTCTCCTCCCTGTTTTAGGGTATCGGCTACAGGCATGGCCAAAATACCGCCGTGCAATGGGGTTCCAGTATCGGCATCCAATACGCCATGTATCAAATCTTGTATCGACTCTGAGCTGATGCCCGGCCTGGCCGCATCGTGCACCAAAATCCAATCCTCACCCGGGACGTCGGCATCCAGCATTGCCTTCAGGGTATTCAGCACCGTTTCTTGACGGCTTGGGCCGCCGGTCGGCAAAAAGTAGTTGGGCTTGGTATTTAGAAGAGCGCTGCTGCTTTCTTGAAACGCAGCAAAATCACCGGCTGCGTGCATGCTGGGGCTGACCCCAACCCAAATCGACTCAATCTCCGGCGTTGCAATCAGCGCCTCGAGCGCAAATGCCAGCATAGGCTTGCCTGCTAGAACGCGAAGCTGCTTGGGCACCTCGCCACCCAAACGAGAACCAGTACCGCCCGTCGGCAAAACAGCATGGCATGAAGAAAGAATATCGCGCATGTCTGATTCTATAATGAGCTTAGATGTCGGATGGAACAAATCAAGCGCCCCCCATACCTGCTCCGCGGGCTGGGCAGCGCTTTACCTTCTCTGGCCTGGTTGGGTCTGCTGATGCCGCTCTAATCGCTCAATCTGCTCTACGGCACCGGGCTGATTTTTCCGTCATGGTAGTGTTTTGCGCTCAAGCGCAAGAAGCGCAACGCCTCTTAGAAGAGATCCCCGCCTTTGCCCCACAATTAAAAACACGACTCTTGCCCGATTGGGAAATTCTTCCCTACGACCATTTTTCGCCCCATCAGGATTTAGTCTCCGAGCGCCTTGCCACCCTATATGAAATGCTGGCGGGCACCTGTGACATTGTCTTGGTGCCAGTTACAACTGCTCTGCAACGGCTCGGCCCACCGGAATTCTTATCTGGCCATACTTTTTTCTTTCGGCAAGGCGATCGCTTAAACGAAAGCGCGCTGCGCCTGCAATTGCAACAAGCGGGCTACGACCCGGTCAGCGCTGTGATGCGGCCTGGCGAATACAGCGTACGTGGCGGCCTGATTGATTTATTCCCGATGGGCTCCGCCTTACCTTACCGCCTGGATTTGTTTGGCGATGAAATTGAGCAAGTACGCGCCTTTGATCCCGATACGCAACGCAGTTTGTATCCCGTCAAAGAAATTCGCTTATTACCAGGCCATGAGTTTCCATTTGACGATGCAGCGCGCACCGCATTTCGGAACCGCTGGCGTGAAGTGTTTGAAGGCGACCCAACGCGTTGCTCTATTTATAAAGACGCCAACTTGGGCATCCCGAGTGCGGGCATTGAATCCTATTTACCCCTCTTTTTTGACGCGTCGGCCACCCTATTTGATTATTTCCCGCGCTCCGGTGATCCGGTATGGCTGGTTACCGTCGGCGATGCCGAAGAGACGGTACGCAGCTTTTGGAAAGACACAGAGCAACGGTACGCTTTTCTAAAGCACGACTTAGATCGCCCGATACTGCCGCCCAAAGCGCTCTTCTTGGATGTTGATCAATTTTTTAGTCTTGCAAAGTCCAATGCCCGTCTGGTGCTGAACCGTGACGGAATTGTTTCCCATGCCGAAGCAAATGAGCCGCCCCAGTTTTTGTCGGTGCCCGACGTTGGCATTCATCGCCGCGACCATGATCCGATCGGGCGATTGCGTCAGCAGGTTGCACAGGCCCAGCGGCGCATTGTGATTTGCTGCGATAGCGCGGGTCGCCGTGAGTCAATCCGCGCACTCCTGGATGAAAGCAATTCAGTATCGGTAGATGGTAGCGGCACTCTCTATCCGCTTCATCCAGTGTTACTGGATGACTTGGCTAGCTTTGTGAAAGGTACTGCGCCCTTCGCCGTGGTTGTCTCGCCACTTTTAAATGGCTTTGATTGGCCAAGCCAAGGTCTTCTTTTTATTACCGAGGCGGAGCTCTTTACCCTAACCACTCGCCAGCGCCGCAAAGACAGTAGCAAGGAAGCAAGCGATCCCGACATGCTCTTCAAGGATTTGGCAGAGCTTAAGATCGGCGATCCGGTAGTGCATGTAGAACATGGCATTGGCCGCTATCAAGGCTTGGTATTGCTCAACCTAGCGCCGCCAAAAGAAGCGCCGATTTTTGAAGAGTTTTTGCATCTGATCTACGCCAATCAAGCCACCTTATACGTGCCGGTGCATCAATTGCAACTGGTTACTCGCTACGCTGGCGCAGATCCCGATTCAGCACCCCTGCATCAGTTAGGCTCCGGCCAGTGGGATAAAGCCAAACGCAAGGCGGCTCAGCAAATTCGGGATACTGCCGCTGAGTTATTGAGTCTGTATGCCGCTAGGGCAATACGAAAGGGCCATGCATTTGAATATTCTGCGCATGACTATGCGGCCTTTGCCGAAAGCTTTGGCTTTGAAGAAACACCCGATCAAGCTAATGCCATTGCGGCGGTGATTGGCGATATGACCAGTGGCACGCCAATGGATCGATTGGTATGCGGTGATGTGGGATTCGGTAAAACCGAGGTTGCATTGCGAGCGAGTTTTATTGCGGTTATGGGCGGCAAACAGGTAGCCATACTCGCACCAACCACCCTACTCGCTGAGCAACATGTGGCTACGTGGAAAGACCGCTTTGCCGACTGGCCAGTTCGGATTGTGGAACTTTCCCGCTTTCGAAGCAGCAAGGAAATTAATGCTTCACTCGCGGCGATCGCCAATGGGGAGGCCGATATCGTCATTGGCACCCATAAATTGCTTTCGAAAGAAACCCAATTTGCGCGTCTGGGTCTCGTAATCGTCGACGAGGAGCATCGTTTTGGCGTACGTCAAAAAGATGCCCTAAAAGCGTTGCGAGCCGAAGTCGATATTTTGACGCTCACCGCCACGCCGATTCCGAGAACCTTGGGAATGGCCATGGAAGGATTACGGGAGTTTTCGGTAATCGCAACCGCACCGCAAAAGCGCTTAGCAATCAAAACCTTTGTGCGTCGTGAAGGCGATGGCGTGGTGCGCGAAGCAGTGCTGCGCGAAATCAAACGCGGTGGGCAGGTCTATTTTTTACACAATGAAGTGGAAACGATCGAGAATCGTCGGCATGCTTTGCAAACCCTGATCCCCGAGGCACGCATTAGTGTTGCGCATGGGCAAATGCATGAACGCGAGCTGGAATCCGTCATGCGGGAGTTTGTAACGCAGCGCAGTAATATTCTGCTCTGCACCACCATCATTGAGACCGGCATCGATGTGCCCACAGCCAACACCATCATCATGCATCGCGCGGATAAATTCGGCTTGGCACAGCTGCATCAATTGCGTGGCCGGGTTGGCCGATCGCACCACCAGGCTTATGCGTATTTATTAGTACCCGATCCTGAGGCTCTGAGTAAGCAAGCCAAGCTGCGGCTTGACGCCATTCAGGCAATGGAAGAATTGGGCTCTGGCTTTTATCTAGCGATGCATGATTTAGAAATTCGGGGTGCGGGCGAGGTGCTGGGTGACAAACAATCGGGAGACATTCATGAAATTGGATTTCAGCTGTATACCGAGATGCTTAATCGCGCCGTTAAATCCCTGCGCAGCGGAAAAGAGCCTGATTTATTAGCGCCACTACAGGTCACTACCGATGTCAATTTAGGCGTTCCAGCGCTGCTACCAGAAGATTATTGCCCCGATGTACATGAACGCCTGTCGCTGTACAAGCGCTTTGCCGGAACCCACGATTTTTCTGAGCTCATGGGTTTACGAGAAGAGCTGGTCGATCGTTTTGGTGATTTGCCGGATCCCGCTAAATCCTTTTATGAGACCCACCGCCTGCGCCTTGAGATGAGTGGTTTTGGTATCAAGAAAATTGATGCCGGTCCAACTGCAATTCAGATAACCTTCATTCCCAATCCCCCGATTGATTCTCTGCGCATTATTCAATTGGTGCAGTCCAATAAACAAGTCTTACTCAACGGCCAAGATCGACTCAAGGTGCTACCTCAAAAAGTAGGTGACTTTGATAAATTGGAGCAGCGCTTAGATCAAATACGCCGACTGTTAAAGCACCTGAGCGCTTCAGCCACATTAGCGAGTGCATAAACCAGTGGATACCCTAAAGAAGCTATGTCTTTATGAATCAAAATTCGCTTACTATGGTCCTATGAGCACCCCACTATGACTCTTGGCCAAATTATTGTTGTGCTATCCACAGCCCCGATCGACCGAGGGCTTTCGAATGTTTTGGGTAATGTTGCAACCAATTTAGGCCTATCCCTCAAGCCCTTTGACAATCAGGGCTGCGTCCTCGTGGGCAATACGCACGCCCAGCGCTGGCAGGTATCACGCGAGCTTGCTCCAACGGAACGCGAGGCCTTTCGTAAGCTAGCTTCCACCCTGAGTCTTGATTTGGCTTTTTTAGCGCCCTCCTTTAAACCCACTCGTCTACGGATTTTGGCGATGGACATGGATTCCACCTTAATCAATATTGAGTGCATTGATGAGATTGCCGACTTTGCAGGTAAGAAGGCGGAAGTAGCAGCGATTACAGAGGCAACGATGCGCGGCGAGATTGCCAACTTTAGTGAAAGCTTACGCCGACGTGTTGCATTGCTTAAAGGTGTTTCAGAATCCGTATTGGAAGCAGTCTATCGTGAACGCCTGGTACCCAACCCAGGCGCCACTCAATTACTCACTGCTGCCAATGCAGCCGGATTGCATACCCTGCTGGTTTCGGGTGGCTTTACCTTTTTTACGCAGCGCATGCAGCGTGATCTCGGCTTTGCAGAAACCCACGCCAACACCTTAGAAATTCAAGATGGAAAGTTAACCGGCGTAGTGTTGGGGGACATTGTTGATGCGACTGGCAAAGCAACGCATGTCAAGAATGCATGCAAGGCATTGGGGTGTAAAAAAACTGCAGCAATTACCATTGGGGATGGCGCCAACGATCTTCTTATGATGGATGGCTCGGGTCTCAGCATTGCTTACCGCGCTAAGCCCGTCGTCAAAGAAAAAGCCGACGCGGCGTTTGACCGAGTCGGCTTAGACGCCACATTGGCGTTGATCGCACAATAAGTTTACTGAATCGCTTCGCGCAACTTACAGGCGCTCAAATACAACCGCAATACCTTGACCGCCACCAATACACATGGTGACCAAGGCGTACTTGCCATTCACCCTCTGCAGCTCATGAATTGCTTTGGTTGCAATGGCGGCGCCCGAGCATCCAATCGGATGGCCGAGTGCAATCGCACCGCCATTCACATTGGTCTTGGCGGGGTCTAATCCCAGGCCTTTCGTAACCGCTAAAGCCTGAGCCGCAAATGCCTCATTGGATTCAATCACATCGATTTGATCCAACTTTAATCCGGCGCGCGTCAATGCAATTTTGGATGCGGGTATAGGACCCTCGCCCATGATGTGGTTGGGAACACCAGCAACGGCATAGGAGACCAATCGGGCAATTGGTTTTTGACCCGCTTTAGCAGCCGCATCGGCAGCGGCCAAGACAAAAAAGGCTGCGCCATCATTAATGCCTGAAGCATTACCTGCAGTAACAGTGCCACCCTCTTTTTTGAACACCGCCTTCATCTTACCGAGCGTTTCCATGGTGGTGTCCGGCTTGCAATGCTCATCGGTATCAAATACCACATCGCCTTTGCGGGACTTAATCGTAATTGGAACAATTTGCGACTTGAAGCGGCCTTCTTTAATTGCCACGCTAGCCCTGCGGTGCGACTCCACCGCAAATGCATCCTGCTCTTCACGCGTCAGCTTCCATTTTTCAGCGAGGTTTTCAGCGGTGACGCCCATGTGTCCGACGCCAAATGGATCGGTTAAGACCGCAACCATCAGGTCAATCATTTTGGTATCGCCCATGCGCGCGCCACTGCGCATCGCAGGGGAGCCATACATACCACGGGACATTACTTCAACGCCGCCGCCAACGCCATAGTCACAGTCGTTGAGCATGATCGCTTGGGATGTGGTGACAATGGCTTGCAAGCCAGAGCTGCAGAGGCGGTTTAAGGACATCGCCACCGACTCCATCGGCAAGCCTGCCTGAATCGATGCAACGCGTGCAACGTAGGCATAGCGACTATCGGTTGGAATGGTATTGCCAACCGTAACGTAATTAATGTCTTGGGGGTTCACGCCAGATCGCGCAACTGCTTCTTTCATGACGATACCGCCGAGCTCGGATGGCTCCATGCTGCTCAGGCTCCCATTAAAGCCGCCAATGGCAGAACGTACCGCACTTAATACAACGACTTCACGACTCATAGTAATCCCCTTAAATTAAGCATTTCATCTTTACAGCTTTCGTTCTCTAGAGCTATTTTTACCCGATTGCTTACAATTGAGCAATCAGGTCATGCCCCCGTGCTTCCACAATCGTTCCGCGCACAAAATCCCCTACCCGATAGCGCTTGGATGGCTTACTCACCGGCAAAATACGGACAACTCCATCAATTTCTGGGGCATCGCCTGCGGTACGGCCAATACCGCCAGCATCGCTGACCTGATCAACCAAAATGGAGATGCGCTTGCCCACCCGATTTTTGAGCCGATCGACCGATATTGTTTCTGCTTTTGCCATGAAGCGAGCTTGGCGCTCATCCCGAATAGATTGATCCAATGCGCCAGTAAGTGCATTGGCTGTGGCGCCTGCTACTGGCGAATAAGCAAAGCAGCCAGCCCGATCAATTTGCGCTTGATCTAAAAAGTCCAGTAAATAGCTAAATTCCTCTTCGGTTTCCCCCGGAAATCCAGCAATGAAGGTACTGCGAATCACCAGCTCAGGGCAGATGGCGCGCCACGCCTCGATGCGATCTAAATTACGCTCACCGCTGGCGGGACGCTTCATGCGTTTGAGTACATCGGGATGCGCATGTTGCAATGGAATATCAAGGTAAGGCACAAGTCCGAAGCCGTGCTCTTTAAACTCAGCCATGATGGGCAGTACGTCATCCACGTGCGGATAGGGGTAGACGTAATGCAAACGCACCCAGGCTTGATGTTCACGCGCAATTTGATTCAGGGCGCTGACTAAATCGAACATCTTTGTTTTGATTGGCTTGCCGTCCCAAAAGCCCGTACGGTAT
>JBIJAM010000032.1:0-23316 GCA_044345755.1 Polynucleobacter sp.
TCGCAACACCGGCGGTCAGCACGTCTGGTAGTTGCAGCAGGACGGCTGTTTTATCGGCCTCTAGCGTATCCAGCGTTCCGCTGGTGCAATAGCCTGTGATCGTCCAACTATCCGTGACATCCTTGACCGTCACTTTGGAGCGCAAGACGAACATGCCTAAGCGCTTTGCGGTACTGGCGGCGATGTCTTTGGAGATAAATAAGCCAAAGAAGCTGCTTCCATCCGCTTTTGAAAAAAGGCCCAGCCATGCGCTCGCAATTAAGCGGCCCTTGGGGCTGCAATAACCAACAAGACGAACTGCATCTGGCCCACTTGCAATCGTTGGCGATGCAACGGCCGTGAGGCCTAAAACGGAATTTGTTAGTTGGTTTTGTAAAAAACTGGCCGCATCCTCACCTTCAACGATAATGAGTCCCCAGTCAGCGAGATCGGCAGCAGAGTTCATGCAGTGTTCTTATAAAGGTGCCATAGGGCGTGGATTTCAATAAAGATAGTCTAGACGCTTTTATCATAGCCTGATGCGAAGAAAACGTAATCCATTTTGGGCATTTCCCCTCAAACTCTTCGGATTTGCGGTTCTGGTTGCCTTATTCTTTTATGGCGCCCTGTTTTTTTGGGGGGTAGTGCCATCTGCAGCCAATGACTCGGCTCGGCCAGGCGGCTTTATCGCCAAAGTCAATCCCAAGTCTGGCGTAGCCAGCATTGCACAGCAACTTCGAAGTCAAGGCATTGAGGTCAATGGCATCCTCTTTCAATTGGGATCACGCGCCCTGCTGGTTCATGCCAAGCTAAAGCCCGGAACCTACTTATTTCCCTTAGAGGCCAGTACTGCAACAATCCTATTAAAGATGGCTCGGGGCGATAGCATTAAAGAATCGATTGCCTTTGTGCCCGGAACGCCAATCTGGCAATTGCGGCAAATCGTCGACTCGCACCCCGCTTTAGAGCACCAAACCAAGGGGCTGAGTGGTGCGGCATTCTCGAAGGCAGTTGGCTTAAGCCATGCGAATGCAGAAGGCCTCTTTTTTCCTGATACCTATGTTTTTGATCCCGGTGAAAGCGACCTCGTCATTTACCGCCGCGCAGCCGATGCGATGCAGAAAAACCAGGCGAAGGCTTGGAGCAATGCCTCCAATGCATCGCCATTAAAAACGCCGTACGACTTGCTGATCTTGGCTTCAATTATTGAAAAAGAAACCGGCAAAGCCAGTGAGCGCGAGCAAATCTCAGCAGTGTTTCACAATCGCCTAAAAATAGGGATGCGCCTACAAACCGACCCTACGGTGATTTACGGCATCGGCCCAGGGTTTGATGGCAATCTGCGCAAAGTAGATCTTCGCCGCGACAGTCCATACAATACCTATATGCGTACCGGTTTACCTCCCACCCCGATTGCGATTCCCAGCATGGAATCCCTGCTTGCAGCAGCCAATCCTGCAAAAAGCGATGCCCTGTATTTTGTTGCCAAGGGCGATGGCAGTAGCTACTTCTCTAAGTCGCTAGCTGAGCATGAAAAGGCCGTTGATCAATATCAGCGCTCTCTTAAAGTGCCGACTAAGAAATCATCACCGTAATGGATAGCGCGATGAATGCGAATGCGCCCGGATTTTTTATTAGCTTTGAGGGCATCGATGGTGCTGGAAAAAGCACCCATATCAATGCCTACTGTGATTTGCTCAAAAGCCGTTTTCCAGATCGAACATTGGTGGTAACGCGTGAGCCCGGCGGCACTGCTTTAGGCGAGCAATTGAGGTCGCTGTTATTAGAGGCGCCGATGCATTTAGAAACGGAAGCCTTGCTCATGTTTGCCGCACGCCGTGAGCATCTAGCGCAAGTCATTGAGCCTGCTCTTGCAGCTGGGCATATTGTGGTGTCCGACCGTTTTACCGATGCCAGTTTTGCCTACCAAGGTGGCGGACGCGGACTCTCGATTGAAAAACTCAATGCCTTAGAGCAATGGGTGCAAATGCAAAGCGATGGACGCTTACTGCAACCCAATACTACTTTTTTGTTTGATTTGCCAGGAGCGGTAGCGGAAGCTCGCCGCTCGAAAGCGCGCACACCCGATAAATTTGAGCGGCTTGATCTGGCTTTCTTTGAGCGGGTTCGGCAGGAATACCTGCGCAGAGCAAAGGCAGACCCACAGCGTTTTGTATTGGTTGATGCTACTCAAACGCAAGAGGCGATTTGGGATTTCTTATGCCAAGCTCCATTGGCGATTCGATGATTGCGCCTTGGTTGCAGCCGCAGTGGGATGGCATTGATTTAACTGCTTGCCCGAATGCCTTATTGCTCCATGGTCAGGCAGGCATTGGTAAGGCTGATTTCGCACTGACGCTTGCCAAAGCATTGCTATGCGAGGCATTACCAAACGGGATGAGTAAGCCTTGCAATTGCTGTGAGGCATGCCGCTGGTTTGATACCGGCAATCACCCCGACTTTGTTGCACTGGTCCCCGAGACGCACCGCCGCTTTATGCCCAATGAGGCGCTCGAGGGCGCCGATGGTGATCCCTCGCCCAGCAAAAAAGCAAAACTACTACGCGATGAAGAGGGTGACTCAGCCGAAAAAAAAGAGAAGAAAAACATTGCCATTGAAGAAGCGCGATCGGCCATTGAAGGTTTAGCAATCGGCACGCACCGCGGCGGCAATCGCGTTGTCTTGGTCTACCCTCTAGAGTCATTGCGGGCAGATGCAGCTAATACCTTACTAAAGTCCCTAGAAGAGCCGCCCAGCAGCACCATTTTTGTATTGGTAACGAGCCGCCTTGATCGTGTCTTGCCGACCATTCGCTCCCGTTGCCGTTTAATTGCTCTGCCACCGCCGGATCGAGCAAGTGGCCTTGCATGGCTTCGTCAGGAAATTGCCACCCGCCCCGAGCTCACCGTCTCGAGTGATGAGCTGGAAACCATTTTTTATGAGCAGGGCGGGGCGCCCTACGCGACCCTGGATTTTCTATCGGCCAAGCAAGATCAAAACGAGAAGGATGAGCTTTTTATTTCGATTCAGGCCTCCCGCTATTTATTGCAAGGTCTATCCCAGGGGCTTCGTATCGATTGGTTGGATGTGGCCGAAAAAACCCACAAAGCATCGTTTGCAGTATTGCTCGCCTCGATGCAGCGTTGGTTGGCCGACCTGCAAGGCAGTGCACAGGCCAATGCCGTGCGTTTTTATCCCAAGCATGCTGGAACGATTGGGGTTTTAGCAAAACAGGTGCGTATCGAAAAGTTATTGCGCCTTTGGAAAGGGGTCACCCAGGCGCGTCGCCATGAAAACCACCCATTGGCTACCCGCATTCAGCTGGAGTCCTTACTGATGCAATACCAGCAGATTTTTGGGGATTGATTCCTAAACTTTGGGGTCTATTAGCCGAAGAGGGCGCTGGCGATTAAAATGGAATGATGTTCATTGATTCCCATTGCCACCTTGATTTTCCGGAGTATCGCGAGCGCTTACCCGAAGTCCTGGCCAATATGGCAGCGGCCCAGGTTAGCCATGCACTCTGCATCTCGGTCGATCTCCCTGATTTTCCATTGGTGCGGCAGTTGGCAGAGACCCATTCTCATTTGTATGCCTCGGTTGGCGTGCACCCGGATTACGAAGATACCCCAGAGCCGACCGTCGATTTTTTAGTCGAGGCAGCCAAGCACCCCAAAGTCATTGCCATTGGTGAAACCGGGCTCGACTATTACCGCATGGCTGACCGGGCCTATGCCGATATGGAGTGGCAGCGTACCCGATTTCGGACGCACATTCGGGCGGCTATTGAGTCGGGTTGCCCCTTAATCATCCATACCCGTTCAGCCTCTGAAGACACCATACGGATCCTCAAAGAAGAGGGCGCTGATCGCATTGGCGGGGTAATGCACTGCTTTACCGAAAGCCTTGAGGTTGCAAGGCAGGCCATTGATTTAGGGTTTTATATCTCCTTTTCAGGGATTGTGACCTTTAAAAGCGCGAAAGACCTGCAAGAGACCTGTAGACAGGTGCCGTTAGAGCGCATGCTGATTGAAACAGATTCGCCGTATTTAGCGCCTATGCCGCACCGGGGCAAGACCAATGAACCCGCTTGGGTCTCCCATGTGGCTGGCTATATCGCCGATTTGAAGGGCGTTTCTGTCGAAACCATTGCAGAGCACACTACAAACAATTTCTTTCAATGTTTTCAAGTAAATAGATAATTAATATGATTCTAAATCTGAAGTCCAGGCGCGCCCACAAGAGACTCTTTGGAACGCTGATCCTAGCTGCTGTGCTTACCTCAAGCTGGGCACATGCTCAAACAGACTCCCAAATTGCGGCAATAACGAGTGCCACTAAATTTGATGATGTCCGACAAGTTAGATCCTTGATTGATCAAGGCATGAGCCCCAACCAAAAAGACCCTAAAGGTATGCCAATCTTGATGCTTGCCATACAAGAAAAGTCAATGAAAACAGTGGATTACCTCATTAATGCTAAAGGCATTGACCTCAATCAGCCCAATATGACGGACGAAACACCGCTCATGTTTGCGGCCCTATACGGTCAACTAGCCGAGGTGAAGATCTTGGTTGATCAGAAGCAAGTTCCTGTTAATCGGCCTGGCTGGACTCCGCTGCATTACGCCTGTACCAATGGCCACGTCGAAATTGCCGCTTTTTTATTGGACAAAGGCGCCGCAGTCGATGCTCGTAGCCCCAATGAAACCACCCCATTAATGATGGCGATACGGGCTGGCAACATTCAGTTAGCCCGCCTTTTATTGGATCGCGGCGCTGATATTCGTTTACGTAATCAGCAAGGCTATTCGGCGATTGACGCGGCAGAGCTGTTTAACCAAGAAGAGATTCAAAAGGGCTTAAGGGCCCGTTGGCAAAAGCTTTACAACGAACCATACCCTGGTGGTCCTAAGTCCTAATTGCGTATAATCATTATTATGTCAAATAAGATAGATAAGTCATTTTAGGTATACGCATGGCCACTGAAAAGACCTCTGCCTTGCCCTCGTTGCCTGAGCTATTGCAGCAAATTCAGCTGGACATTGGTGACAACGTAGAGCTCTACATCATTATGGCTTTCATGGCGGCCATGCTGACAATCCATGGGGTTGCTGTTTTGGTTATCGCCAGCGCATTTCATCGGATAGACCGCTTCCTAAAAACGATTCCACACTTGGCTGGGGGTAGTTTTATCTCCTACTTCATTGCAATCTTGTTGATTATCTTGACCCACATTACTGAGATTGTGGCGTGGACCTACGTCCTAGTCGCTCTTGCGGTATTTCCGGGGGTTACGCAGACCTTTTACTTTGTTGGTGAGATGTATACCACCTTGGGCTTTGGTAATTATCCCTTGGCCAGTGGCTGGCAAATACTACCCATCTTGATCTCATTTTCGGGTGTTTTTTCTGTGTCAATGTCGGGCGCCGCCCTGTATTCGATGATGGGCGCCTTGGTTACTCGGAAGCCCGGCTCAGCGGCACCTTCTGCTTAAAAACTAGCTCAAATACCCTGCCATTGGCTTCCGTTGTCCGTATGCGCCCCGGCAACCAGTCCAAATCACGCACCAACCACAGATCAACGCGCCGTTTGAACTTATTGCTCGGTCGATCGAGTAACTCATAGTGCCTTAGGGTTGTCATTCCCATGCTGGGAACATCTTCCGATACCTTTTCACCATAGCTTTTAAATTGCCAGGGCTCAATCATGTCAAAGCTCGCTACCGGTATCGACCGAATGGTGCCAGCTTCATCAATTTTGCCGTCACCATTCAGAAGCGAGGCAAATTGAAAAATGAGGCTAAATCGATCTTGGGTGCCTGGCAGTATGGGCGGAGAGAAATCCATCTTCTCCGAAAAAAACATCACTGGACCGCCCTGCGCATTGCGTTCAAAGCGTGAAAATCGCGGGGGATTTTTGCCGCGCTGAGCCCAATATATGGAGGGTGCTAGACCATAGGCATCAATCTTGCCTTTGGACTCGAAGACAAACGGGCCCACAAAAGCGTATGGGATGGTGATCGATAAGGCATACCCCGATTCGTCTGCCATCCATTTGATTTCACCTGTCTGCACTTGCTGCCCGTCGACATAGGCGTCGTAATAGAGCAGTGCCGACTCAGGGAGGCGAAAGGCCACCCCGTCTTGTTCAAATAGCCCACCACCCTGCTCTGCAGCTACTCCTGTTGGCGCTCCTATCTCGCTCGAAGAATTGCCTATTTGCGGGATTACTTTTTTTGTAGAGCGGGCCATCTTAATTTGCTTGACCGGCTCTTCTTTCAGAGTCGCAACAAAGGGAGATTGTTCCGGGGGCGCAATCAGCGAGCCGGTGGGCATCAGCCATAACCAGAAAAATAAAATGAGGTGCGCGAGCAGTGACAGCACGAGGGCTGCCAACAGAATCCACAGCGGCTTAAAACGACTTAGGACTGCTCCCAGAACAATCCTTCCAGTAGGCGGCTATTTTTGGGTAAGTTCGCAGCCAAAAAATCCATTTGATCCGCCAGAATATTTCTGCCCTTCAGAATCATATCCTCATACAGGCTTGGCATATAAGGAGCATAGAGCAAGCTCATACTCGCCGTTTCCGGGGTACGATTGCCTTTGCGCTGGTTGCATGGCCTGCAGGAAATAACCAAATTCATCCAGGTGTATTTGCCGCCACGGCTATTGGGAATAATGTGTTCTGCTTCAGCATCATTTTCGGTGATGCGTTCACCACAGTAGGCGCAGAGGCCACGATCACGGCGGTACAACTTACGCTTGGTAATGCCAGGCACAACATCGAATAGATTAATGCGCGCGGAGCCTTTGACGGCGACGATGGAGTGCAGCTCAATGATGGATTGCTTGCCGGTAGCGCGAGAGATACCGCCGCGCATGACCGCAATCGGATCGCCCAGCGTCCACAATACGCTCTGATCCGCATATTGTTTTGTCGCTTCTTCCGCGTTAATCCAGCATTGCGGAATACCGCCGGCGTCTAGCTTCAAGATGCTCAGCACAACCACTCCTCTCTCTGTAATGGCATAAATCATCGCATCACTGCATGACAACCATCTTACAGAAAATTAAGGGGGCGATCAACGCGCTGCTATTGACCCTAAAGAGCCCTGTTTAGTGCGGCCCCAAGCAGTTTACTTACTCAATCCGATTGCGGCAAATCCACTCCGAACGCTGCCATTCGCCCTGCTTTTCAGCAAAGACTAGCCAGATAAAAAATGTTTTTAGGGTTTGCATGATCTACTCCTCTCTTCGCGCTAATGCGCTTATTACTCAAGAGTGCAGTATGTCAAGCTAGAAGCTCATGAAATGATCTTCTAAAATTAATCGCAAGCGAAGTCGATTACGGCATCCAGGTAATCGTTGTAATTGCAAATGCCGTGGTCGCTACCTTGAATAATGATCTGCTGGGCGCCTGGGTAAAAAGCAGCCATCACCCGCCAGTCAAGCAATTCATCGCCGGTGGCAGCCAAGAGTAAATAGCGCTCTGGCAGAGTGATTGACTCAATCTGCATGCGATTAAGTTCATCGATGTATTCAGCCCGAAAGTCAAAAGGCTCTTCGCTATCGTAGGCCGTCATCATCCCGACATGCGGCGCCAATTCACGCCCTGCTCTTACGGCCGGATTTAAGGCGATGCCCTTGCAACCATAATGCTCTGCGAGGTAGTTGGTATAAAAGCCACCTAATGAAGAGCCGATCACAGTGAGTCGATCTGCCTTGGACGCATCAATGTGTCGCCGAACCATGTCCATGGATTCTTGAGGGGAAGCGAGCAACTGTGGGCAATACCATTCGATGGCAGCGCCCTGCTTCTCGCGATGCGCGATGGCATCGCCAGTCATTTGGGCTTTACTCGAGCGCGGGGAGGAACGAAAGCCGTGAAGGTAAACAACCAGTAGTGAACTCATGCCGCTTATTATGCAACCGAATCCAATACTGGTTTAAGTCAGGCTAGGAACAATAAATTAGGCTTTTTGGCCAATTTCAAAGTTAGCCAGTTTCTCTAAGGCACGCACCATCGCTGAATGATCCCACGCTTTGCCGCCATGAGCCGAGCAGGAGTTAAACAACTCTTGGGCGGTGGCGGTATTGGGTAAGGAAACACCTAATGCACGGGCACTGTTGAGTGCTAGATTTAAATCCTTCTGATGCAACTCAATCCGAAATCCAGGATCAAAGGTCCGCTTAACCATGCGCTCGCCATGCACTTCTAAAATCTTGGAGCTTGCAAAGCCACCCATTAATGCCTGGCGTACTTTTGCAGGATCAGCGCCGGCCTTAGCTGCAAACAAGAGCGCCTCAGCAACTGCCTCAATATTAAGGGCCACAATAATCTGATTGGCTACTTTAGCCGTTTGACCGTCGCCATTACCGCCGACTAAATTAATGTTTTTACCCATTAATTCCAGCACGGGCTTAACGCGATTAAAGACCGCTTCATCACCACCCAGCATGATCGATAGGGTTGCATTTTTTGCACCTACTTCACCACCAGAGACTGGCGCATCCAGATAGTCGGCACCCAATGCATTAATGCGCTTGGCAAATTCTTTGGTCGCGATGGGTGAGATGGAGCTCATGTCCACTACCACTTTGCCCTTGCCGCCATTTGCTAAGCCACTGGCAATTCCTTTATCACCAAACAGCACTCGCTCGACGTCGGGGGTATCGGGAACCATCGTAAAAACAATGTCGGCTTTCTCAGCAACTTCAGCTGGGCTTGCACATTGAATCGCGGCTGATTTAGCAATTGCCTCTGGCACCTTGCTGCGTGTATTGACATAAACCGTATGACCTGCAGCAACTAAATGCCCAGCCATGGGAGCGCCCATAATGCCAAGACCGACGAAACCGAGTTTGAGTTGTGACATGGTAGTTATCCTATTTGAAGTGTTGGATTTTTATTATTTATCAAGAAGCAAGGCCAGCGGCCGAAATGGAGATACGTATCCGCTTATGCAAACGGCTTATACCAGCCTAGACCAGCTTCTGTTGTTGCTGCGGGTTTGTATTCGCAACCAATCCAGCCCGCATAACCAATGCGATCGAGCATGGCGAAGATATAAGCGTAATTGATTTCACCGGTACCAGGCTCATTGCGGCCAGGGTTATCGGCTAGCTGAATATGTGCAATTTTAGCCAGGTGTTTTTGAATAGAGTTAGCAAGTTCACCTTCCATGCGCTGTGCATGGTAAATGTCATACTGCAAAAACAAATTATCAGAACCCACTTCAGTGATGATGTCGATGGCTTGCTGTGTTCCAGATAAGAAGAAACCCGGAATATCAAAGGTATTGATGGGTTCAATCAGAAGCTTGATATTAGCTTTTTTCAGCTCAGCGGCAGCGTACTTTAGGTTATCAATAAAAGTAGAACGTAATACAGCGTGGGCAACGCCTTCCGGCATTTTTCCGGCTAGGCAGTTCACTTGAGTAACGCCGAGCGCCGTTGCATACTCCACCGCATTGGCTACGCCCTTACGAAACTCTTCGATGCGATCTGGTAGGCAAGCAATACCGCGCTCACCAGCCTCCCAGTTACCCGCAGGTAAATTGTGCAATACCAAGGTCAGTTTATTTTGATCGAGCTTTGCCTTGATGTCGGCAGCTGGAAATGCATACGGAAACAGGAACTCCACTGCCTTGAATTTGGCTGCTGCAGCCTTGTCAAAGCGCTCCATGAATGGAACTTCATTAAACAACATGGTGAGATTGGCAGCAAACTTCGGCATTCCTATTCCTTATTAAATTCGAACAAACAAAACTCAAATGGCAAAAAAAAGTTGCGGTATTACCTTCGTAATACCGCATTAGAACAGCATTCTATTGCTTACACCAATTACTCGAGCAAGCCGGCTGTAACGAGTCCTTCAGTACCAGCTGGATGACGGCAATCAATGTCTTCAAATTCGTTGACATTATTGATCTCGGTACCCATCGCAATATTAGTTACCTTCTCTAAGATAACCTCAACCACTACTGGAACCCGATGCTCTTTGGCCATCTTTTGCGCTTCGATCAAAACGGCATTGATTTTGCTTGGGTCAGTCACACGCAAAGCCTTGCAGCCGAGTCCTTCAACCACCTTACCGTGGTCAACGCCATACCCTTTGAGGTTTTGATCGTCCACGTTGATGTTGTCAAAGGCGAGCTGGACGCAGTAGTCCATCTCAAAGCCGCGCTGGGCTTGACGAATCAAACCAAGGTAACTGTTATTAACCAGGACCATGACGAGCGGCAAATGGAACTGTGCTCCAACAGCCAGCTCTTCAATCAAGAACTGGAAATCATAGTCGCCAGCAAGACCGACAACTGTCTTGGTTGGATCGGAGGCTAATACACCGAGTGCTGCAGGTATTGTCCAGCCCAAGGGGCCAGCTTGACCGCAATTGATCCACTGGCGAGCGCCATACACGTGCAAGAATTGACCGCCTGCAATCTGCGATAAACCAATGGTTGATACATAGACTGTATCGCGACCAAACACCGAGTTCATTTCTTGGTAAACGCGCTGTGGCTTGATAGGCACATTGTCAAAATTGGTCTTGCGCAGCATCAAACGCTTGCGCTCTTGGCAACGGCTGACCCAGTCGCTGTAGTCTTTGAGCTTGCCTATGGCTTTCCACTCTTTGGCTACTTCAACAAATAATTCCAAAGCGGCTTTTGCATCCGACACAATGCCGTAGTCTGGGTTAAAGACGCGACCAATTTGCGTTGGCTCAATGTCGACGTGGACAAACTTACGGTCTTTGCAATACACCTCAAGTGAACCCGTGTGGCGGTTAGCCCAGCGGTTACCGATACCCAAAACAAAGTCGCTCGCCAGCATCGTGGCATTGCCATAGCGATGCGATGTTTGCAATCCAACCATACCAGCCATTAGCGGATGGTCGTCTGGGATAGTGCCCCAACCCATTAGGGTTGGAATAACGGGAATGCCAGTCAACTCGGCAAACTCAACTAATAACTTATCGGCATCGGCATTAATAACGCCGCCGCCAGAAACGATCAACGGCTTTTCAGATGCCATGAGCATTTCAAAGGCTTTTTCAATTTGCTTACGGCTTGCTGCTGGCTTATAAACCGGCAATGGCTCATAGGTATCGATGTCGAATTCGATTTCAGCGAGTTGAACGTCAATTGGTAAATCAATTAAGACTGGGCCAGGACGTCCGGAGCGCATAACATGGAAGGCTTGCTGAAATACGCGGGGCACTAAGCCAGGCTCGCGTACGGTAACGGACATTTTGGTTACAGGCTTTGAGATGGACTCAATATCAACGGCTTGGAAGTCTTCTTTGTACAGGCGCGCACGGGGTGCTTGGCCGGTGATGCATAAAATAGGAATGGAATCAGCAATGGCAGAGTAAAGGCCGGTGATCATGTCGGTGCCAGCAGGGCCTGAAGTGCCGATGCAAACACCAATATTACCGGCTTTAGCGCGGGTATAGCCTTCGGCCATGTGGGAGGCGCCCTCAACGTGGCGGGCCAAAATGTGCGTAATCGACTGACGCTCACGCAATTGAGCGTAAAGCGGATTGATTGCTGCGCCTGGAACACCAAAGGCAGTTGTAATGCCCTCTTTTTCCATTACTAGTACTGCAGCCATTGCGGCTTTCATTTTGGCCATGATGTCTCCTCCACATTTTTAAGAATGTGTGAATGATCGCCATTTCCCCCTCAAATGAGAACGGCAGGCGCATTCATATCACCTATTCCAATTTGGAATACCCCAAATGAAAATCAGGCTAGAATAGGCGAATGGATCGCATCCAGGGCATCGCCCTATTTGTTCGTGTCGTCGAGACTGGCTCCTTTAGCAAGGCAGCTATTAGCCTTGGTATTACACAGCCCACCGCCACCAAGCACATTGCCTTTTTAGAGAAACGCCTCGGCTCACTTTTGCTGCACCGCAGCACAAGGGGGGTCACCCCGACCGAAATTGGCCAAATTTATTACGAGAAATGCAAAGTCATTTCGCGGGAATTAGAGGATGCGGATAACTTAGCCGCCCTTTTACAGAGCAAAATTCAGGGAAAGTTATCCATTAGCTCCTCGGTTGCCTTCGGTCGCCGCATTCTGACGCCCCTCGTGCTGGAATTCATGGGCCAGCATCCGCAACTCCAGGTGCACTTGAGTTTAGATGACCACTACGTTAATTTGGTTGAGCAAGGCATTGATTTGGCAATACGCATGGGTCGCTTGCCAGACTCCTCCTTGGGTTCGCGTTATTTGGGGCTCAACCCCTGGGTGCTGGTTGCCAGCCCGGCCTATCTTGAAGAGCATGGCACACCCAAACATCCAAGCGAACTTTCAAGCCATCAAGCCCTGATTTATAGCTCGGTTCAAGATAACCACCGTTGGCACTTTAGCGGAGCCGATGGTGCGACCGTCTCCATCCCTGTTAGAGGCCCGCTGTACTCGAACAACCTATCAGCCTTGTTAGCCGCTACCATCGCTAAGATGGGTTTAGCAACGATCCCTTGGTATGTAGCGCACCACTCCGTTCAAAAAGGAAGCGTGCGACCCATTTTGACGGACTGGACCTTGCCATCTCAAGAAATCCATGCGGTGTTTTCTTCCCCGCGCCTCGTGCCTGGTAAGGTTAGTCAGTGCATTGATTGGCTACAAGGTCACTTTACAGGAAACTGGTGGGAACGCGAAGAAAGCCCAGCCCAGTTTGCCGAATCTAATTTTCATTAGTACGCAGTAAAACCAAAAACGCTTTACTTTTTTATCAAACCAAAAGGAACCCCCCCATGAAAAAATCATCCCTTCACATCGCTGCTGTCACGGCTGCATTGCTCGCATCGACTAGCCTCGTTCAGGCACAACCTGCTAGCCCAGCTAAGCCTAAGGTTGAAGCTGCTGCTATTGTCGACACTATCTATGACTTGTATCAAGGCGATGTTGTCAAGATTGACGCAAAAACACGCACCATCACCTTCAAGAACAAAGAAGGCGATTCGAATTTTGTCGCTGGCCCAGAGATTAAGAACTTTGCGCAAATCAAGGTAGGCGATCACCTCAGTGTGACCTATGAAGTTGCAGTTGCACTGGAGCTCATTAAAACCAAGAGCGATGGCATTCGTAGCAAGCAAGAAGCTTCTGCTGTTACCACTGCGCAGCCCGGCCAGAAGCCAGCACAGACCATTACCAACGCCACGGAAATCATTGCGGATGTCGTAGCAGTCGATCGCACTAAGAAGACAGCTTCCATTAAAGGCCCTAATGGCAAGGTCACTGTAGTCAAGGTGAAGAACCCAGAGCTGCTTAAAGATATCGCAGTAGGCGATGTGGTGCGCGCTCTTTTCATCGACAGAATGGCTGCTTCGATTACACCAGGAAAGAAGTAAAACGCAGCAATTCATTTAGTAGCGAACGCAATGCAGAGGCCCTTGATTCGTAATTGCATCCGCAATACGCATTACCGTCTCATTGCCCTTTGCATTGCCAGTATTACCCTGTTTTCTGCATGCACCACTACGACCCGTCCGGGCGTAGTGGGCGTCAACCGTCAGCAACTGATGATGGCCTCCCAAAGCGAGGTGGAGCGTTTATCAGCCATTAGCTTTAACGAACAAAATAAAAAAGCCCAAGAGAAAAAGATTCTAATTACATCAGGACCGCAATACGATCGCTTGATCAACATTGCCAATCGCCTGATTCCGCAGACTGCCTACTTTCGGGACGATACCCAGAAATGGAATTGGCAGCTGAGTCTAATTAATTCCCCTGTACTGAATGCAACCTGCGCGCCAGGCGGCAAGATTACGTTTTATACCGGCATCATTGATCAACTTAAGCTGAGTGACGATGAGATTGCTGCCATCATGGGGCATGAGATTGCCCATGCCCTGCGTGAGCATGGCAGAGAGCGACTTTCGCAAGCCATGGCACAAAGCGCGATTACCAATATTGCACTCGCCGCGGCTGGAGGCTATGGTGCGCAAATTAATGCAGCCAATCAAGTGGCACAGTATGTATTAGTATTGCCAAACTCAAGGCAACATGAAAGTGAGGCCGATGCAATTGGAGTTGAGCTCGCTGCTAGGGCGGGCTATAACCCCCGTGCGGCAATCTCGGTATGGCAAAAGATGATGAAGGCAACGCAAGGTAAAAATCCCCCCGAGTTCTTATCAACCCACCCTTCCGGAGAGACGCGCATTGAACAACTCAGCGCATTAATGCCCGCTGTAGAGCCCTTGTATCGCGATGGGCCTAAGGCCCCAGGATCTGATCCGACGATGAAATAAAGCAGCAATAAAAAAGCCCCACTTAAGGGGCTTTCTTAACAATCTTGGCGGAGCGGACGGGACTCGAACCCGCGACCCTCGGCGTGACAGGCCGATATTCTAACCAACTGAACTACCGCTCCAATACTACAAAATCTGGCGTCCCCAGGGGGATTCGAACCCCCGTACTCACCGTGAAAGGGTGATGTCCTAGGCCTCTAGACGATGGGGACCGTGGACTACCATTTACTGCATGTGCTGCCATTCTAAATGCTGGTGGAGATAAGCGGGATCGAACCGCTGACCTCTTGCATGCCATGCAAGCGCTCTCCCAGCTGAGCTATACCCCCATAATCTCGCGTTCAAACTGCAACTGCAACACAAGACATTTAAAACAATCCAAGATTTTAGCCTATTTTTACCTGTTCGCCCTAATTTTCGGTGGCAAGCACCTTCCTCAGGCGCTGCAGGGTTTCGGCCTTGCCCAGGATGACCAAGACGGCATCGATTGCTGGGGTTTGGGTAGTAGCAAATAAGGCATAGCGAACCGGCATAGCCAAGGCCGGCATCTTCAATTGATGCTGCGCTAAGACCGCCTTGAATGCGGCCGAATACCCCTCTTTGCTGCCATCGCTCGCCTCAAATGCCGTAATCAAATCACCGAATGCAGGACGAATATTTGCCGGAATATTAGTGTCGATTTCTTGCTGCGAAAACGCGGGTGCTGGCAAATAAAACAGCTTGGCGCCATCGGCAATTTCCAGCAAGGTATTGGCACGATCTTTGAGGAGTCCAACCACCTGAATAAAGTCAGGGCCTTGCCCCGTTTCCGGAATGACGATCCCGCGCTCTAGGGCAAATGGCCTCACTTGCTCAGCCAATTTGGCTGCATCGCTGTGCTGAATGTAATGGTGGTTAAGCCAGAGTAACTTTTCCGGGTTATGCTGCGCCGGGGAGCGCCCCAAATGATCCAAATCAAACCAGCCCACAAATTGATCGCGGGTAAAAACTTCAGCATCACCGTGGGCCCAGCCCAAGCGTGCTAAATAATTCAGAATCGCCTCAGGCAAATAGCCTTCGCGTTGGTAATCACGCACGCTCATCGCGCCATTGCGCTTACTCATCTTTTCGCCTTCCTCGTTCAGGACGGTGGGCAGATGAGCGTAAATGGGTGGCGCGCCACCCAAGGCACGCATGATGTTAATTTGACGGGGGGTGTTATTGACATGATCGTCACCCCGAATCACATGCGTGATCTTCATATCAATATCATCCACTACGACGCAAAAGTTATAGGTTGGCGTGCCATCGGGCCTCGCAATAACGAGATCATCGAGTTCATCATTGCTGATTTCGATTTGGCCTTTGACGGCATCTTGCCAAATGACGGAACCGCCAATGGGATTTTTAAAGCGAATCACCGGCAATGCGCCCTCCGGTACCGGGGGCAAGGTCTTGCCTGGCTCAGGACGCCATAGGCCGTTGTAGCGCGGCTTCTCTTTATTGGCCATTTGCTGATCGCGCAAGGTATTGAGTTCCGCTTCGCTCATATAGCAAGGGTATGCGAGATCTGATTTCAGCATCTCTGCAATCACTTCACGGTAGCGATCCATGTGCTGCATTTGATAGATTGGCCCCTCGTCGATATCAAGGCCAAGCCATGCCATGCCGTCGATGATGACATCCACCGCTTCTTGGGATGAGCGCTCAAGGTCGGTGTCTTCAATTCGCAGAATAAAAGCACCGCCATGGTGGCGTGCAAAAGCCCACGGATACAGTGCACTGCGCAGATTGCCGAGGTGGATAAATCCAGTCGGACTAGGAGCAAATCGGGTACGTATAGACATAGCCAGTATTATCTCAGGTCAAGCAAATCAAGGCAAAACCAAGGATACTTTGGCCCATGAATGAATTACTTGTCTTTGTATGTGACGGCGCCCCCGTTCGCGGTGAAATTGTCTCGATCAGCAGTGCTTGGCAGGCTGTATTGGCGCGGCGCGATGACCCCCCTGTCATTCGCCAGATCCTCGGTGATTTTGTTGCGGCCGCGACCTTGCTGAGTGCCAGCCTCAAATTCGACGGCACCTTGATTATTCAGGCGCAAAGCAAGGGCCCGATCTCCCTCCTGGTGGTCGAGTGCAGCTCGAACTTGACCATGCGTGCCACCGTTAAGTTATCCGTAGAATCCTCCGAGATTGATCCGAATGCTACGCTAGCCGATTTACTCGATGCCGCCAATACCGGCCGCCTCGTCATTACCTTGGACCCAAGCGATCGCCAGCCTGGACAGCCTCCCTATCAAGGCATCGTTGCCTTACAGCAAGACCATGAGGGCATCGCCATTCCCGTAAAAAATGCAGCCGAAGCCATCATGCTGTACATGCGCCATTCAGAACAATTGGAAACCCGCATCTGGCTCGCCTCCAATGAGCACGTTGTCGGCGGCTTACTGTTGCAACGTTTACCCAATTCGGGCGGGCATGTGCACCTCGATCCGCAAACCGCTGCAGAAGGCTGGAGTCGTATTCAGGCGCTGGGCGAAACCATTACCAACGATGAGCTATTGCAACTGAGTCCCGAGACCACATTGCGCAGACTATTTTTAAATGAATCCAGCGAAGCTGGCGTTCGGGCTTTTCCAACACGAACAGTTCAGTTCGCCTGCCGTTGTTCGCGCCAAAAAGTCGCCGATGTCTTGCGCATGCTGGGCGAAGAGGAAGTCAATGGCATTCTTGCCGAGCAAGGCGCAGTGGAAACCGGTTGTGAGTTTTGCGGTAAGAGCTACCGCTTTGATACGGTGGATTGCATTCAAGTATTCAAAACAGATTTGTTGACGGATGCAACCCGGCCGCCATCAGGAGGGCATTAAGCGGATAAGCCTGCTTACTGCGGTTTTTGCGACTCTTTGGCCAGTGCATCCTGCTTTGCTTGCGCTACGGATTTATCGCTGGGCAGAATTTGCACAAAGTATTCGCCCTCTTTGATCATGCCGTGTTCCGCCCGTGCACGCTCTTCAATGGCCCGTGTGCCAGTCTTTAAATCATTGACATCGCCCGTTAGCTTTGTATTGCGCAGGGCTAAAGCCTGGTTCAACTCTTTTTGATCCTTGAGTTGTTTTTCCATTTCGTAGACCTTGAACCAACCACCCTTGCCCAGCCAGAGCGGGTACTGGATCGCAATCAACAAACCGAACATGGAATAAATAATGAGTCGCATGACTTTGGAAAGTCGACTTTTATTTCTTCAGGTTATAAAAAACCGATTTACCAGGATAGGTAGCAACATCACCCAAGTCTTCTTCAATGCGCAATAACTGGTTGTATTTAGCAATGCGATCTGAGCGTGACAGGGAGCCGGTTTTAATCTGACCTGCATTCGTGCCCACTGCAATGTCGGCAATGGTACTGTCCTCGGTTTCGCCAGAGCGGTGTGAAATCACCGCGGTGTAGTTCGCCCGCTTGGCCATTTCAATCGCAGCAAAGGTCTCTGTCAGGGTGCCAATTTGATTGATCTTAATTAGAATCGAGTTTGCAACACCCTTTTCGATGCCTTCTTTGAGGATGCGTGTGTTGGTCACAAACAAATCATCACCAACCAGCTGAATCTTTTTGCCCAGCTTTTGCGTTAAGTCAGCCCAGCCATCCCAGTCACTCTCGTGCATGCCATCTTCGATCGACACAATCGGAAACTGATCGGCTAAATTACCCAAGTAATCCGAGAATTCGCTTGAGCTCAGTTGCAAGCCTTCACCAGCGAGGTGGTATTTGCCATCTTTATAAAACTCACTTGCAGCGCAATCCAGTGCAAGCAGCACATCTTCGCCAGCGTTGTAACCCGCTTTTTCGATGGCGAGCAAAATGGTTTCGAGGCATTCTTTATTGCTCGTAAAGTTGGGGGCAAAGCCACCTTCATCCCCAACCGAGGTTGGCATATTCTTATCGTGCAGGATTTTCTTGAGGGCGTGGAAGATCTCGGCGCCGCAGCGTAATGCCTCACGGAAGGTTTCAGTACCTACCGGCATGATCATGAATTCTTGAATATCTAAGCTATTGTTCGCATGCGCACCGCCATTGACGATGTTCATCATTGGAACTGGAAGTTGCATGGCGCCAGAGCCGCCAAAATAGCGATACAAAGGCAAACCCGCTTCTTCTGCAGCAGCTCGGGCCACAGCCATCGAGACAGCCAAAGTAGCATTAGCACCTAGGCGGGCTTTGTTATGGGTGCCATCGAGTTCATTGATGGTGCGATCCAAGAATGCTTGCTCACTGGCATCAAGACCCATTACTGCTTCAGAAATCTCAGTATTGATATTTTGAACAGCCTTGAGAACACCCTTACCCAAGTAGCGCTCGGCATCGCCATCGCGCATTTCAATTGCTTCACGTGAACCCGTTGATGCACCGGATGGAACCGCAGCACGGGCCATCACACCAGACTCTAGAAGCACGTCGCACTCTACCGTTGGATTACCGCGTGAATCTAAAATTTCTCTACCGATAATATCGACGATGGCGCTCATGAACTTCTCCTCAAAACTGCTCTTCTAAAAAAGTACCGCTTTTTTTCACAACCGAGTCGATTGCAACTAGCGATTCCAATAATTCCTTCATGCGGTTTAATGGCACTGCATTTGGCCCGTCGGATAGGGCCTTCGCTGGGTCCGGATGGGTCTCCATGAAGAGGCCGCTAATGCCCACTGCCATTGCAGCGCGCGCCAATACGGGAACAAATTCACGCTGTCCACCGCTACTACCACCCTGCCCGCCTGGTAACTGCACAGAGTGGGTTGCATCAAATACGACGGGTGCATGGGTCTGACGCAAGATAGCAAGGCTACGCATATCCGACACTAAATTGTTGTAACCAAATGAGGCGCCGCGTTCGCAAACCATAAACTGATCGGGCACATTGGCTTCGGCTGCCGCATCACGGGCCTTCTGAATTACATTGAGCATCTCATGCGGAGACAGAAACTGACCCTTCTTAAAATTAACGGGTTTACCGCTTTGTGCGCAAGCCCGAATGAAGTCCGTTTGGCGGCATAAAAAAGCTGGGGTTTGCATCACATCCACCACCGCAGCGACGGAGGCAATTTCGCTAATGTCATGCACATCCGTCAAGACCGGAACGCCGACCTCTTTACGGACTTTAGCCAAAATCGCCAAGCCCTTTTCCATGCCAAGACCCCGAAAGGAGCTGCCGGAGGTGCGATTGGCTTTGTCAAAAGAGGACTTGTAAATAAATGGAATACCAAGCGAAGCTGTGATTTCTTTCAGCGTGCCGGCAATGTCGATGGCCGATTGCTCGGACTCAATGACGCAAGGGCCGGCAATTAAGAAGAAGCGCTGATCCAGGCCGACATCAAATCCACAGAGTTTCATGCGGCCACCGCTTGGTTTGCATCGTGGTGTGCCAAGGCTGCTTTAATGTAAGCCAAAAAGAGCGGATGGCCATCGCGCGGCGTCGAAGTAAATTCAGGGTGAAACTGAACACCAAAGAACCAGGGGTGCATAGCCTTAGGTAACTCCATCATCTCAGGCAATGATTCCGTTGGGGTACGAGCCGAAATAACCAGTCCAGATTCTTCTAAACGGGGTACGTAAATATTATTGACCTCGTACCGATGGCGATGGCGTTCGTTCACTTCATCGCCATAAATGGTGTGCGCCAAGGTATTCGCTTTCACTGGGCAGCGCTGGGAACCTAAGCGCATCGTGCCACCCAAATCCGAATCGTCACCCCGTTTTTCAACGCGCCCTTCGCGATCCAGCCATTCTGTAATGAGTGCCACCACGGGGTGCGCTGTTTCCGAATCAAACTCGGTGCTGTTAGCCCCAGCAATGTGCGCTACATGACGAGCAAATTCGATGACCGCCAATTGCATCCCTAAGCAAATGCCGAGGTAAGGAATGCGGTTCTCACGTGCATAGCGAATAGCGGCAATCTTGCCTTCGGTGCCACGTTTACCAAAGCCGCCTGGCACCAAAATGGCATCCAAATTAGCGAGGCAAGCGATGCCGTCTTTTTCAATCTGTTCTGAATCGATGTAGCGAATATTCACGCGGGTGTGGTTATGAATACCGGCATGGCGCAAGGCTTCAATTAAGGACTTATACGACTCGGTTAAGTCGACGTACTTACCCACCATGCCAATGGTGACTTCATGTTGGGGATTTTCCATCTCGTAAACCAAATGGGTCCATACCGATAGATCCGCCGGCTTTGCTTCTATTTGCAGTTCACGGCAGATCAGATCATCCATGCCTTGCTCGTGGAGCATCCGTGGAATCTTGTATATCGTATCGACATCCCACACGGAGATAACCGACTCTTCACGCACGTTCGAGAATAAGGAAATCTTTGCGCGCTCATCCTCTGGAATTGGGCGATCGGCGCGGCACAGCAACACAGTTGGCATGATGCCGATCTCGCGTAGCTTTTGCACAGAGTGCTGGGTTGGCTTTGTTTTGAGTTCGCCAGCACTGATTAAGTAGGGAACTAAAGTCAGGTGGACAAAGGCGCAGCTGTGGGGCGGCAAGCGCAGGCTCATTTGGCGCGCAGCCTCTAAAAACGGCAGGGATTCAATATCGCCTACGGTTCCGCCAATTTCGCAAATGGCCACATCCACGTGACCGTCATGGCTGGCTTTGGCGCCGCGCTCCACAAAGGCCTGGATTTCATTGGTAATGTGCGGAATAACCTGCACTGTCTTGCCAAGGTATTCACCCCGACGCTCTTTACGGATCACCGATTCGTAAATCTGGCCGGTCGTAAAGTTATTGCTCTTGCGCATCTTGGCAGATACAAAGCGCTCGTAATGACCCAGATCCAAATCGGTCTCTGCACCGTCTTCCGTCACAAAGACTTCGCCATGCTGAAATGGGCTCATGGTACCCGGATCAACGTTAATGTACGGATCTAGTTTTAGGAGGGTGACTTTCAGGCCGCGGGATTCGAGAATCGCGGCAAGCGAGGCAGCTGCAATTCCTTTCCCTAGGGAAGAAACTACGCCACCAGTGACAAAAACGTATTTGGTCATCGCGCTTTGGCTCTGTTGGAAATTCTAATTATAACGATACCTTTACAAGAATCCAAAATTTGGGCCTGGCAGTAAAATCAGCCTTTAAAGTCAAATCCCCATTTATCCCAAGGGGATGGAGAGTATTTAGACATGCGCTTTATATTTGCCCTTTTGATCACCATTCTGTCGCTGTTCTATTTTTTACCTTTTGCGATTGCGTTTTATAAAAAACGCATCAATACTGGCGCCATTTTTGCCCTTAATCTCTTTTTGGGCTGGTCTCTAATTGGGTGGGTGATTGCTCTCGTTTGGGCTCTGAAGGCTGAACATACCATTTAGGGCCTTTTGGACCTTAAATGGAGCTATTTTGTTCTATTTCATAGCATTTTTTACAAATTTTATTGTCCATAAACGAGCTAAAACATTACAATTGATTCGATCGAGGTCAAGCCCCTTTCGGATCTCGCATTGCCATTCAATTGACAACCCCTTATTCATAGGAAACGCGATGTTAGAAGCTTACAACGCCCAAGTTGCGGAACGTGCAGCACTTGGTATCCCCGCCCTGCCCTTAACCAAAGATCAGACTGCTGAGCTGATTGGTTTGCTGAAAAGCCCCCCTAAGGGAAAAGAAGTGGAGCTAGTGGACCTCATTACCTTCCGCGTTCCCGCTGGCGTTGACGAGGCTGCCAAAGTAAAAGCCGAATTTTTAGCCGCAGTTGCTAAGGGATCTGATAAATCCCCTGTAATTTCCCGTGTAAAAGCGACAGAGCTACTTGGTACCATGCTGGGCGGCTATAACATTGCCCCACTGGTTGAATTATTGGCTGATGCAGAGTGCGCTGCCGCTGCTGCCGAGGCCCTCAAGAAAACCCTCTTGATGTTTGATTACTTTAATGACGTTCAAGAGATGGCCGAGAAAGGCAATGCCCATGCCAAGTCGGTAATGCAAAGCTGGGCAGATGCAGAATGGTTTACGAGCCGTCCTGCTGTTCCAGAGAGCATGACTTTAACTGTGTTTAAGGTCACTGGCGAAACCAATACCGACGACCTTTCTCCTGCGCCCGATGCCTGGAGCCGTCCGGATATTCCCCTGCATGCTACCGTCATGCTGAAAAATCCCCGTACCGGTATTGAGCCCGATGAAACTGGCGTACGCGGACCCATGAAGCAAATTGAGATGCTGCAGAAAAAAGGCCATCAAATTGCCTACGTTGGCGATGTCGTTGGTACTGGATCCTCACGCAAGTCCGCAACCAATTCGGTTCTCTGGTGGACCGGTCAAGATATTCCCTTTGTGCCCAATAAGCGCTTTGGCGGCGTTTGCCTTGGCACCAAGATTGCCCCGATCTTCTTTAACACCATGGAAGACGCTGGCGCATTGCCAATCGAACTGAATGTCGATCAAATGAATATGGGCGACGTGATTGAACTGCGCCCTTACGATGGTAAGGCGTTTAAAAACGGCACCGAGATTGCTGCATTTTCACTCAAGTCCCCTGTGATTTTGGATGAAGTGCGTGCCGGCGGCCGCATTCCGCTGATCGTTGGTCGCGGACTCACTGCCAAAGCACGCGCTGCATTAGGTCTGCCAGCATCGACCGAGTTCCGACTGCCCATCAGCCCGCCAGACAATAAAAAAGGCTTTAGCTTGGCACAAAAAATGGTGGGTCGCGCCTGTGGCTTGCCTGAAGGCCAAGGCGTTCGTCCTGGTACCTATTGCGAGCCGCACATGACTACCGTGGGCTCGCAAGATACCACCGGTCCAATGACGCGCGATGAGCTCAAAGATTTGGCTTGCCTTGGCTTTTCAACCGACCTGATGATGCAGTCCTTCTGCCATACCTCGGCCTACCCTAAACCAGTGGATATTCGAACCCACCATGAGTTGCCTGCCTTCATGACCAATCGCGGTGGCGTTTCTTTGCGTCCGGGCGATGGCGTGATTCATAGCTGGCTCAATCGCCTGTTGTTGCCCGATACCTGCGGTACGGGTGGTGACAGCCATACCCGCTTCCCGATTGGCATTTCCTTCCCAGCCGGTTCAGGCTTAGTTGCGTTTGCTGCGGCGAC
>JBIJAM010000033.1:0-23235 GCA_044345755.1 Polynucleobacter sp.
CCGATGTCGATGGAAAAAAAGTCCCTGTTCGGCATTTTGGAATCGTGCTCTCCATGCCGGAGTGGGAGGCCATGGCCGATAAGCTCAAAAAGGCGGGCGTTCAGTTCGTGATTGAGCCCTACATTCGATTTAAGGGCGAGGTTGGTGAGCAGGGAACGATGTTCTTCCTCGACCCATCAGGTAATGCCATCGAATTCAAGGCAATGGCCCAGCCAGATCGCCTGTTTGCTAAATAAGCAACTGCTACAATTTTAGTTTCAGTCGGGGCGTAGCGCAGCCTGGTAGCGTACATGCATGGGGTGCATGTGGTCGGAGGTTCAAATCCTCTCGCCCCGACCATCGAGTTTCTTCATTCGCCTTTTAGCGTGCACATTCATGAGCCTCCCCCAAACCCAGCCCACATCGTATTTTGGGCTCACCATTCCCTTCCTCGACTTCATTGGCGTGGTTCCAGACTTTGCTGAGAACGGTAAGTCCCGCATTTGCTTAGACCTGCGACCAGAGCATTTGAACAGCTTTCAGGTGGGCCATGGCGGCCTTAGCATGACCTTGCTTGACTTTGCCATGGCTGCGGCTGCTCGGAGCGTTCATCCCGATGCCAAAGGCATGGTGACGATCGATATGACCGTTAGTTTTATGCGCCCATCTACCGGCAAACTCACTATTGAAGGCAAACTTCTCAAGGCTGGTAAAAACATCAACTATTGCGAGGGTGAGGTCATTAATGAGGCTGGCGTGGTTACTGCAAAGGCGTTGGGCAGTTTTATGATGCGTCGTTAATCATTGTCTGCAATCTGAAATAAATATTAATATTTATAATGATTATTCTTTAAGTTCTATAATTAATAATCTTTAATCTTCTATTAATAGTATTTTTAATTTATCATCTGGGGATAGGGGGAATTATTAAATACTCTCCATTATTTAATAGTGTGTATATAATGATATAAACCATTATTTATATGGCCTATTAAATACTAACCAATGCCGGAGATATTCAGATTATGCCTTCCTATCAGGAATTAATAGCCCAGCGGGAACAGCTGGACAAGCAAATTAAAGAAGCAGTTCAGCGGGAAAAAGCCGATGGCATAGCCAAGGCGAAGGTAATTATTGAGCAATATGGCTTAAATGCATCCGATTTGTTTAGCCGTAAAGCCGGCAGTAGCCGCGGACCCAGCGGAAAAGTAGCCCCAAAGTACCGCGATCCCGCAACCGGTGACACGTGGACAGGCCGAGGTAAGGCCCCAAAATGGATTGAAGGTAAAAATAGAAGCTCATACGCTATCTAATTGATTTAATTTACTTTTATGCAATGTAAAGGCCGTCATTGACGGCCTTTATCTCTACTTCTAATGTTTTACATTAAGTCATTGCGTGCTAGCTCCATTCGCATTTACGGCCCATTCCTTCCAAAAAGACGGATTCCAACACAGCAAAGCGGTTTGGGTTTGAATTGCTCAGCCCTGAATCGACGCTGGTTGCTGGATAGCCCAAGATCAATGGATTTTCGGTAATCACCATTTCTTCGGCCTCCAAGGCCTCTTTTTCACTGGGAGCTGGCTTAAGAACCCCTGCATTTTCACCTGCCAATTGCAATACGCCTGGATGTAATTGGATAAACCCTTCATCCACCAATATCGGGATGCGCTGCGTACGGCTGTTTTTGCTTAGATAATGGATTAAATGGACTTGCTCCACTGGCGGGATTAAAGCATCGAGGTAAATCAAATCAGGAGCAATGGACACGGCCTGCATTAAACCCTCCAGGCTGTCCATGGATATCTCCATATCCACTTTAAGTTGCCAATCGAGCATGGCATTGGCTAATTCCAGGCTATTTTCGGTGCGGCGAAAGATACCCATTAATACGCAATGCGTACTGGCCTTTTGCCGCATGCTGCGTTGCCGACGCTGCAATTGCTGCTGAAGCGAGCTAGCCAGGATACGGCGATGCCCGCCTCGGGTTTTCCAAGCAATTAACTCACCCAGTTCCACCATTTTTTGGACGGTGCCCAGGGATACATTAAGTACTTTGGCGCTTTGTCGGGTGCTGAGGTATTCCAAGTCAGGGGTGATGGCTTTCATTTTTCCTTAATTTGCTAATGTTGTAGGAGATTTAAAGCATAAAAAGCATTTCAACTTGGATCTATCAGGATTGGATGAAATAAATGTAGGAAACATCCTATTTATTAGTCAGGAATTTCCATAACTCCATAAGGAAATACTGAGCACCAGTTGGAGGACGGCAGTATTCGTGTTAAATTGATCTTGTATTTGAATACGCAATGATCTATCTGTAGAGGGTGAAGCCCTTGTGCAGACGGTTTAATCCACAGTTTTTTTCGGGAAACCCGATGAAAGGTGAGCATCATGATTCAGTCCTCTAGGGGAAGTTCGTACCTATTTGGCGGAAACGCCCCCTACGTAGAAGAACTCTACGAATCCTATTTGTTAGACCCTACGTCTGTCGCCGATCACTGGCGCGACTACTTTGATAACGTCAATCAAGTTCCTGCAGTCGACGGCTCGAGTGGCCCTGATATTGCCCATGCGCCGATTGTTGCCTCCTTTGCCGAACGTGCGAAGCAGGGCCCAATTCGTACTGTTACGGATTCGGCAGACTCCGAGATGGGACGCAAACGCGTTGCCGTTCAACAGCTGATCGCAGCCTATCGCAACGTCGGTAATCGCTGGGCCAATATTGACCCATTGAAGCGTACTGAGCGCCCCGATATTCCTGAGCTTAATCCCGCCTTTTATGGCTTTACCGATGCCGATATGGACATCGTTTTTAATACCAGCAACACCTTCTTTGGCAAAAGCAATATGTCATTGCGGGATTTGCTGCAAGCCTTGCGCGAAACCTACTGCGGCACGATTGGCGCCGAGTACATGTTCATTGCCGATCAAACCATTAAAAAATGGTGGCAAGAAAAATTAGAATCGATTCGTTCGACCCCATTCTTCAATGTGGAAGAAAAGCGCCAAATTCTGGATCGCGTGACCGCGGCAGAGGGCCTTGAGCGCTACCTCTCGGCAAAGTTCGTTGGACAGAAACGCTTTTCGCTTGAGGGCGGCGAGAGCTTCATCGCCTGTATGGATGAGTTGATCCGCGATGCGGGCAGCCGCGGCGTGCAAGAGATCGTGATTGGTATGGCCCATCGAGGTCGATTGAACGTGCTGGTCAATGTTCTTGGAAAAATGCCCAAGGATTTGTTTGCGGAGTTTGAGCACAAAGCCCCTGAAGATCTTCCGGCGGGTGACGTGAAGTACCACCAAGGTTTCTCGACCGACATTTCAACGCCAGGCGGCCCGGTGCATTTGTCGCTGGCCTTTAATCCATCCCATTTGGAAATCGTCAACCCAGTGGTTGAGGGTTCTGCACGCGCGCGGATGGAGCGCCGCGGTGATCTAACCGGCAGCCAAGTATTGCCTGTTTTAGTGCATGGTGATGCTGCGATTGCAGGTCAGGGCGTAATGCAAGAAACCCTTGCCATGGCTGAGGTGCGTGGCTATTCCACTGGTGGCACGATCCACATTGTGATTAATAACCAGATTGGATTTACAACGTCTGATCCGCGCGACTTGCGTTCCAGTCTGTATTGCACCGACATCATGAAAGTGATTGATGCCCCGGTATTGCACGTGAATGGTGACGATCCGGAGGCGGTTGTTTTGGCTACGCAGTTGGCTGTTGAATTTCGGAGTCAATTTAAGAAAGACGTCGCAATCGACATCGTTTGTTTCCGTAAATTAGGGCATAACGAACAAGATTCGCCGGCGATGACCCAGCCTTTGATGTACAAAATCATCAGCGCGCATCCTGGTACGCGCAAGCTCTACGCTGAAAAACTAGAGGCGCAGGGCGTCGTGCCCGCTGGTACAGGCGACTTGATGGTCAAAGAGTACCGCGCCGCGATGGATGCGGGGGTGCAAACATCCGACCCTGTGCTGAGTAACTTCAAAGGGAAGTTTGCGGTGGATTGGTCACCCTTCTTAAATAAGAAGTGGACCGATAGTGCCGATACTGCAATTCCGCTGACTGAGTGGAAGCGCTTGGCAGAAAAAATTAGCACCATCCCAGCGGATCTAAAAGTGCACCCCTTAGTTGAGAAGGTGTTGCTTGACCGCGCTGCAATGGGCCGCGGTGAAATCAATGTCGACTGGGGCATGGGCGAGCACATGGCCTTTGCTTCATTGGTTGCCAGCGGTTATCCCGTGCGTTTATCTGGAGAGGACAGTGGCCGCGGCACGTTTACCCACCGCCACGCGGTACTACACAACCAAAACCGCGAAAAATGGGATACCGGCACCTATGTTCCGCTCCAGCACGTCGCAAAAGACCAAGCCCCATTTACGGTAATTGATTCCATTCTGTCGGAAGAGGCCGTATTGGGTTTTGAGTACGGCTATGCTGCGGCTGAGCCAAACACCTTAACCATTTGGGAGGCGCAGTTTGGTGATTTTGCCAACGGCGCGCAAGTGGTGATTGACCAGTTTATTGCGTCGGGTGAAGTGAAGTGGGGCAGGGTCAATGGCCTTGTCATGATGTTGCCGCACGGTTACGAAGGCCAAGGCCCTGAGCATTCTTCAGCACGCCTCGAGCGCTTCATGCAGTTGTGTGCCGATACCAATATGCAGGTGATTCAGCCAACCACTGCGGCGCAGATTTTCCACGTGTTACGCCGTCAAATGATTCGCCAGTTCCGCAAGCCGCTGATTTTGATGACGCCGAAGTCTTTATTGCGTAACAAGGAAGCCGCTTCGCCACTCATTGAATTTACCAAAGGCGCATTCCAAACCGTAATCGGTGAGCGCGATGAATCGATTGATCCGAAAAAGGTCACCCGCATCATCATGTGTTCTGGCAAAGTCTATTACGACCTCGCCAAAGCGCGCGCCGATAAATCGATTGGCGATGTGGCGATTATTCGTATTGAGCAGCTGTATCCATTCCCGCACAAAGCCATTTCTGTTGAAATGAAAAAATACCCAGCACTAGAGGAAGTAGTGTGGTGTCAGGATGAGCCGCAGAACCAAGGTGCTTGGTTCTTTATTCAGCACAACATTTTGGAAAACATGAGTGATGGAATGCGCATGGCGTATGCCGGTCGTCCTGCCTCAGCCTCGCCGGCGGTTGGCTATGCCCACCTCCATCAAGAACAACAAAAGTCGCTGATCAATGCGGCCTTTGCCAAGCTCAAGGGATATGTTGTTACTAAGTAAGTACCGGCACATTCCCATCACATTATTTATTAGGAAGAATCATGGCTATTTTTGAAGTTAAAGTTCCCCAGTTGTCGGAGTCGGTTGCTGAAGCAACCCTATTGCAATGGAAGAAAAAGGTTGGCCAAGCGGTTGGTCAGGATGAAATCCTGATTGAGATAGAGACCGATAAAGTGGTACTCGAGGTGCCATCCCCATCGGCTGGCGTACTAGTTGAGTTGTTGGTTGGCGACGGTGGCACAGTCGTTGCTGAGCAAGTGATTGCGAAGATTGATAGCACGGCCACCGCCTCTGCTACCGCAGCGCCGGCAATTGCTGTTGCGCCTGCTGCAGCTAGTAGTGCAGCTCCTGCTACGAAACCTGCTGCTGCTCCGATTGCAAGCGCGAGCGCAAGTGCCGCCCCTTCAGCCGCCAAAATGATGGCAGAAAAGAATATCAGCCCAGCACAGGTTGCTGGCACAGGACGCGATGGCCGCATCACCAAAGGCGATGTGATTGGCGCTGCCACTGGCGGATCCAAGCCTGCAAAAGTAGCATCACCTGCTTTACCGGGAGTTGCAGTGCCTATGGGTGAGCGTCCAGAAGAGCGCGTGCCGATGAGTCGTTTGCGTGCACGGATTGCTGAGCGTCTACTAGAGTCACAAGCAAACAATGCCATTCTGACGACCTTCAATGAAGTCAATATGGGTCCAGTGATTGCGATGCGCAATAAGTACAAGGACGTCTTTGAAAAGACCCATGGCGTCAAGCTGGGTTTCATGTCCTTTTTTGTCAAAGCAGCAACCCATGCCTTGAAGAAATTTCCTTTGCTCAACGCATCGGTGGATGGCAATGACATTGTGTATCACGGTTACTTTGATATTGGTATCGCGGTTAGCTCACCGCGCGGTTTGGTGGTGCCCATATTGCGTGATGTGGACCAAATGAACTTGGCCGATATTGAGAAGAAGATTGCCGAGTACGGCGCGAAAGCACGTGATGGCAAGTTGTCGATTGAGGAACTAACTGGTGGAACCTTCTCCATCTCCAATGGTGGTGTTTTTGGATCGATGTTGTCGACGCCAATCATCAATCCACCGCAATCCGCGATCTTGGGTATTCATGCAACCAAGGAGCGTGCCGTCGTGGAGGATGGGCTAATTGTGATTCGCCCCATTAACTACTTGGCCTTATCGTACGACCACCGCATCATCGATGGTCGCGAAGCAGTGCTTGGTTTGGTTGCCATGAAGGAAGCGTTAGAAGATCCTTCACGCCTCCTGCTTGATCTGTAAGGAGCGATCACATGAGTCAAGTGTTTGATGTGCTCGTTATCGGCGCAGGCCCCGGTGGTTATATTGCAGCAATTCGAGCTGCTCAGCTGGGTTTTAAAGTAGCTTGCGCAGAGTCCAATGCCTACGATGACCCGAAGGGCGAGCCACGCTTAGGCGGCACCTGTTTGAATGTCGGCTGTATTCCATCGAAAGCCTTACTTGCTTCCTCAGAGGAGTTTGAAAAGGTTAGCCATCACGTTGCTGAGCATGGTATTACGGTGGGTTCGGTTAAGCTCGATTCCAACAAAATGCTCGCGCGCAAAGATGCGATCGTGACGAAAATGACGGCGGGTATTCAGTTTCTGTTCCGCAAGAATAAGATTACGACCCTCAAAGGTCACGCCTCTTTTGTTGGCAAAACGGCAGATGGGTATCAGATCCAGATCGATGGCAAAGATGCCGGCACGGTGACTGCAAAGAATGTGATCATTGCAACCGGATCAAAGGCGCGCCATCTACCGAATATTCCAGTTGATAACGTGCTGGTTTGTGACAATATTGGTGGACTGAAGTTTGATTCCATTCCAAAGCGTTTGGGTGTTATTGGCGCTGGCGTGATTGGATTGGAGCTGGGTTCGGTCTGGCGCCGGGTTGGCTCGGAGGTCACCGTTTTAGAGGGCCTACCTACTTTCCTGGGTGCCTGCGATGAAGGTATCGCAAAAGAAGCCCATAAGATTTTTGTAAAGCAAGGCCTCAAGATCAATATGGGCGTCAAGATTGGTGACGTCAAAGCGGATAAAAAAGGCGTTGTGGTTCAGTACCAAGACGCTGAGGGCAAAGCACAAAAGCTCGAATGCGATCGTTTAATTGTTTCCGTAGGTCGCGTACCCAATACCGACAAACTAAACCTTGAGTCGATTGGCCTTAAAGTCGATGAGCGTGGCTTTATTCCCATCGATGACCATACTTGCGCCACGGCGGCCCCTGGGGTCTATGCCGTCGGTGATGTTGTGCGTGGGCCGATGCTGGCCCACAAGGCGGAAGATGAAGGTGTTCTAGTTGCTGAAATCATTGCAGGCCAAAAACCCCACATCGACTACAACTGCATTCCATGGGTAATCTATACCGATCCTGAAATTGCATGGGTAGGCAAAACCGAGCAGCAATTAAAAGCCGCTGGTATTGCGTATAAAGCAGGTCAATTCCCATTTGCTGCGAATGGACGCGCCCTTGGCATGGCCCGCGCTGATGGATTTGTTAAGTTTTTAGCGGATGCGAAGACCGATGAAATTCTCGGTGTACACATCATTGGGCCAAATGCCTCGGATCTGATTGCGGAAGCTGCGGTTGCGATGGAGTTTAAGGCGGCTGCAGAAGATATTGCGCGCATTTGCCATCCACACCCCAGTCTGTCGGAGGTAATGCGTGAAGCGGCATTAGCAACGGATCAACGCGCATTAAATATGTAAGTTGAGCACACTTGCGTTTTATCGAAAAGAGCTAGAGGCGCGTGGGTTTCATTCTGACCCCGCGCAGGAGCGCGCAGTGGAACGCCTGCAGCGCTGCGAGGATGAGTGGGTTGCGTACAAGGATGTGCGTAGTAACGCCCTAACCAAAAAATTATTTCACCCCGCACTGCCTAGGGGAGTTTACCTCTGGGGCGGTGTAGGTCGCGGCAAATCCTTCTTAATGGATTGTTTTTTTGCAGCTTCACCCCTCGAGAAAAAGATCCGCATTCATTTTCATGAATTCATGCGCGAGGTGCATCGTGAGTTGCATGAGCTATCCGGCATGGCCGATCCCTTAGATGAATTGTCTAAGCGGATCGCCCAGCGCTACCGTTTAATTTGCTTTGATGAGTTTCACATTAACGATATTGCGGATGCGATGATTCTGTATCGGCTATTGAGCGCACTATTTGAAGATCGGGTGCAGTTCATCATGACCTCCAATTACAAGCCAGATCAGCTTTATCCGAATGGCTTGCATCGCGATCGCTTATTGCCTGCGATTGCTTTGCTGGAGAGTAAGCTCGATGTGCTCAATGTGGATGCAGGCACCGACTACCGACAAATGCAGATGGCGCAAGTTCAAGCCTACTTCCAGCCATTAACTTCGGTGAATGATGTGCTGATGATGCAGACCTTTCGGTCGATATTAGGTAAAGAGCCTGAAGAAAAGAATCCCGTCTTACGGATTGAGTCCCGTGAAATCAGGCCGATGCATCGTGCTGCCGGTGTGGTGTGGTTTGATTTTAAAACCCTGTGCATGGGGCCGCGCTCACAGAACGATTATTTAGAGATCGCCAATCTCTTTCATACCGTGTTTTTATCCGGGGTGCCCTATATGCCGCCCCGCATGACCAATGAGGCACGGCGCTTTATCTGGCTGATCGATGTGCTGTATGACCATAAAATCAAACTGATTATGAGCGCCGAACTGCCAGCAGATCAGCTTTATACGGAGGGGCAAATTGTGGGTGAGTTTGCACGAACCGTGTCTAGGCTAGTCGAAATGCAGTCTCGTGACTATTTAGATGCGCCGCGCCGTGTGGTTCACGCCGGCTTGACCTAAAATAGGGGCATGACAAGCCCTTTTATTCTGAATGCCGATTTGCACTGCCATTCCGTAGTTTCGGATGGCACCTTGACGCCAGAGACCTTGGCGCAACGTGCATTTGAAAATGGGGTCCATTTGTGGGCCTTAACCGACCATGATGAGGTAGGTGGTCAATTGCGGGCTCAACAAGCGGCGCGCGACTTGGGTATGGATTACCTCTCTGGCGTTGAGATTTCGGTTACCTGGATGGGTCATACGATTCACATTGTGGGTCTTGGCATTGATGCTGAGCACATTGGGATTTTGGAGGGCTTACGCCGCACTCGGGATGGTCGCCAGAATCGCGCCAAGATGATGGCAGAGCAATTGGCTAAAGCGGGCATTGCAGGAAGTTTTGAGGGCGCACTCCTGTATGCCGGCAACCCCGAACTAATCTCACGCACCCACTTTGCACGATTCTTGGTCGAACAGGGCGTATGCCGCGATACCGATCAGGTGTTTAAGAACTATTTGGTTGAGCACAAGCCCGGTTATGTTCCGCATCAATGGGCCAGCTTAGATGACGCGGTAGCATGGATTAAGGCGGCAGGCGGTGTGGCGGTGATTGCCCATCCGGGGCGTTACAAATTAACCGCCATGCAGCTCGATGAACTGTTCAAACACTTCAAAGAGTTGGGCGGTCTGGCAATTGAGGTGGTTACTGGGAGCCACAGCCCCGCGCAGTATCAAATTTATTCAAAGGCTGCCGAGCACTATGGCTTCATGGCTTCGCGCGGCTCTGATTTTCATGATCCGCAGGAAAGTTATATTGACCTCGGTAAATTACCGCATCTGCCAGAGCACTTAACCCCAGTATGGTCAGTGTTCCATTAGACTCTGTATTGCTATTTACTAAAATGCCGAAGAAGGCCACTTAATTATGTTTGCTCAGCGCGTACTTTCTGGAATGAGGCCAACGGGTCATTTGCATTTAGGCCACTACCATGGCGTTTTAAAAAACTGGGTTCAGTTGCAATCCCAATATCCTTGTTTTTTCTTTGTGGCCGATTGGCATGCGCTCACCACCCATTACGAAACCCCAGATGTGATCGAGGCATCGGTGTGGGAGATGGTGATTGACTGGCTGGCTGCTGGCGTTGATCCTAAACAAGCAACCTTATTTATTCAGAGCCGCGTACCCGAGCACGCAGAACTGTTTTTGTTGTTATCCATGGGAACGCCCCTCGGATGGTTGGAGCGCGTTCCAACCTACAAAGACCAGATTGAAAAGCTCAAGGAAAAGGATTTACAGACCTACGGTTTTTTAGGCTACCCCTTACTGCAATCGGCTGATATTTTGATTTACCGCGCACAGCACGTTCCCGTTGGCGAGGATCAAGTGCCGCACGTGGAGATGACCCGCGAAGTGGCTCGCCGCTTTAACAATTTATACGGGCGTGAGTCTGGCTTTGAGGTCAAAGCCCAAGAATCCATCAAGAAACTCGGCGGCAAAGCTGCCAAGCTCTATACCGAGTGCCGTGTGGCCTACCAAGAGCGGGGCGAGGTCGATGCGCTGGAGCGGGCTAGGGTATTACTTGAGCAGGCCCAAAGTATTTCAAATAGCGACCGGGAGCGCCTTTTTGGTTACCTTGAGGGATCACGCAAGGTGATTCTGCCGGAGCCGCACGCCTTGCTTACGGCTGCATCGCGTATGCCGGGTTTGGATGGGCAAAAGATGTCCAAGTCCTATGGCAATACGATTGGTATTCGGGAAGAGCCTGCTGTAGTCGAGCGCTCAATTAAAACGATGCCCACCGATCCTGCACGCATTCGCAGAACCGATGTAGGCGACCCAGCGCGCTGCCCCCTGTGGCAGCTGCATTTGGTGTATTCCGATAAACCAACGCAAGAGTGGGCTGAAAAAGGCTGCAAATCAGCGGGCATTGGTTGTTTAGAGTGTAAGCAGCCTGTTATCGACAGCATCTTGCGTGAGCAGCAGCCGATGTTTGAGCGCGCCCAGCAATACCTGGATGACCCCAGCTTGCTGCGGGCGATCATTGCCGATGGCAACGACAAGGCTCGCGCTGTTGCACAAGAAACCATGCGGGATGTTCGCGAGGCCATGGGCCTTGCCTACACTTGAGCCACGTAATCAATTCTCAATTGCCAGGCACCACCCCAATGCACGCGAGCATTGCCAGCCCATCGGCGTGGGTAACGCGTTTTTGCCCCTTGATTGCTGCGGGTGGCAGAGTTCTGGATTTGGCCGCAGGATCAGGTCGCCATAGTTTGTATCTGGCTAAGTTGGGGTTTACGGTATTGGCAGTAGATCGGGATGCTGGAGCGCTAGAACTGCTTGCACAATCGAAATCAGGCCTGGCGATTCAAATCGAGCAGTTCGATCTGGAAGGGTCGACGTGGCCCTTTGCGGACAGATCGGGGCTTTTTGATGCCGTGGTGGTGACCAACTACCTCTACCGACCCTATTTAGACCTGCTGCCCGATCTGCTAGCTGAGGGTGGGGTGCTGATTTACGAGACATTCGCCCATGGCAATGCCGCTTTTGGCAAGCCCAGCAACCCGGATTTCCTACTGCAGAGCGGGGAATTGCTTGATTTTGCAGCGCGCCATGACCTTCATGTTCTTGCATACAGTGATTTATATCAAGCCCAGCCCAAGCCTGCCATGGTGCAGAGCTTGTGCGCCGTAAAGGGGGCGCTAAAAGAGCGCCATCCGTTACAATTTCAGGGATGACTATAGTGCAATCCCAAGCCCATCCTGCGAGGTTCTCCAATGCCTAAAACGAAGCCGATGCACGGCAGCATGGTGGCCATCGTCACCCCCATGCTCGAGGATGGAAGCCTAGATTATCCCGGTTTAAAAAACTTACTCGACTGGCACGTTGCCGAAGGAACCGATGGCATCGTCATTGTAGGTACTAGCGGAGAGTCGCCCACGGTTTCGGTCGAAGAGCATTGTGAACTGATTCGAGTCACCGTCGATCACATCCACGGCCGCATTCCGGTCATTGCTGGCACCGGTGGCAATTCCACTTTGGAGGCCATAGAACTCACTGAGTTTGCTAAAAAGGTAGGCGCCGACGCCAGCCTTCAAGTGGTTCCTTATTACAACAAGCCAACGCAAGAAGGCATGTACCAGCACTTCAAAACGATTGCTGAAAAAGTCGATTTACCCGTCATCTTGTACAACGTCCCTGGCCGCACGGTAGCCGATTTGGCTGGCGAGACTACTGTACGTTTGGCTGGAGTCCCAGGCATTATCGGCATTAAAGATGCTACCGGCAATTTAGAGCGCGGCAGCATACTACTTGCTGAATTAAAGGCCGCAGGGCATGCTGATTTTGCGGTCTTGTCTGGCGATGATTTAAGCGCCATATTGCTGATGCTCATGGGCGGTAAAGGAAATATTTCAGTGACTGCCAACGTGGCGCCGCGCTTGATGCACGAGCTCTGCGCTGCCGCAATGGCCGACGATGTTGCAAAGGCGAGAGCAATTCAGTATCAGCTACTTGCGGTACATAAGGCTATGTTTACCGAGGCTAACCCGATCCCGGTTAAATGGGCCCTGCATCAAATGGGAAAAATTACGGCGGGCATTCGCTTGCCATTAACCCCACTCAGTCCCGCATTGCGCGATCCGCTCAAAAAAGCACTCATCCACGCCGGACTTTTATGAAAAACGCATTTCTTTTCACGCGCCGTACTTTAATTGTTGCGAGTGTTGCCAGCTTGCTTGCTTGCACTTCGGTTACATCAAGCGATACGGTAGACTATAAAGCCGCTGGTGCAGTACGCGGACCTAACTTAACCTTGCCGCCGGATCTCATTACGGCTCAGGCTGATCGCCGTTACATTGTGCAAGATGGCACCGCAACTATGTCGGAGTTCAATGCGGCGTCCAAAAAAATTAGCCAGACTCGTCAAAACGTGCTTACCGGAATTCCGGGCATGCGGATTGCACGGGACGGTGAAAAGCGATGGCTTGTCGTTGAGCGGCCAGCGCCAGAGCTGTATCCTCTGATCAAGGATTTTTGGCAAGAGAATGGCTTCCTCTTGGTGGTCGATTCGCCATCCACGGGCATTATGGAAACCGATTGGGCAGAAAATCGCTCCAAAATTCCGCAGGATTTTATTCGGAAGACCTTAGGCAGGGTATTGGACTCACTCTACGATACGGGCGAGCGCGACAAATACAATACCCGCCTTGAGGTGCCAAGACCTGGCGAGACTGAGGTCTACATTACCCAGCGCGGTGCCCTGGAGAAATGCGTATCGGATTCTACGGGCTCATGTATCTCCACCGTCTGGACGCCGCGCCCCAACGACCCCCAGCTCGAAGCTGTTTTTCTGGCGCGCTTAATGGAGCGCTTGGGTGTGTCACAAGAGTCAGCGCGGGCTCAAGTTGCAGCTGCTGCTGCGGCTCCGGCAAAGACTCCGAAAGCGAAGTTTGTTCAAGAGGGAAATAACGCGGGCCGCATTGATATGAGCTCTAGCTTTGATCGCTCGTGGCGTGATGTCGGTCTTGCGCTAGATCGCTCTAACTTCACAGTGGAGGATCGTGATCGCTCCAAAGGAATTTACTTTGTTCGTTACGTCAATCCGAAAGAAGTGGGCGAATCCAAAGGATTCTTTTCAAAGCTATTTAGTAGTAGCGATGACTCTAGCCTGAAAGCAAAACGCTACCGGGTGGTTCTAAAGTCGAGTGGCGATAATCTGACGCAGGTTTATGTACAAGACGATGCAGGCAAACCAGAAAATACCCCTGCAGGATATCGGCTGCTAACCTTACTCGATGAGCAACTGATTAAATAATTTGAAATAGGGATATAAAAAAAGCCGCTTTGCAGCGGCTTTTTTCTTTTCAGCAGGGAATTACTTACCGGCTGGTGCTGGAGCAGCAGCTGGAGCAGCAGGAGCGGCGCCAGTAGCAGGGGCAGCTGGAGCTGCAGCAGGCGCTGCATCAGCTGGGGCAGCCGCAGGTGCTGGGGCAGCAGCAGGTGCTGGTGCTGGTTTTGCTTCTTCTTTTTTGCCACAAGCGGCTAAAGAAACTGCAAAGAGGGCTGCGAGTACGAGGGAGAGTGATTTTTTCATTTAATTGATCCTTTAATAATGAATGACTGGTGGCCTTAGCCTGAATACAACTCGAAAACAGTACGGGTTTCCCCGCACAATATTCACCTTTTATTATAGCGATTCTTCGTTTTTTCCTGCCATTAATACCCATCCAGAGCAGTAGGCCTCGTACAGGGAATTGTGGTCAGCAGCAATATCAGCCAAATAGGGGCTATTTTCAACTCCCAATGGGGGTAAGGTATGCCTTTCAGAAAGTACATTCCAGCAGAGTTGCACGGCCAAGGATTGGCCTTCCGTTTGATTTTCGCCGTTGCAAAAGACAGTGTTACCTAGCCGCATGAGCCGTGTTTGCGGGTGCAAGTGGAGAGGGTTTTTCTTTAGGGAATGCGCAAATGCTTTGGCGGATAGCGTTTGATCCGGGCAACTAAAAAAGGCATGCGGCTTAGGTTCGCTTAAGTACGATGCAATCCCTGGGAGCATGGTGTCGACGGAGCCCAGCTTCAGGCTCTTCAAGTGCGTGCGCAATTGTTTAAGTAGATCTGGCGGCAGGATGTCTGGCTGATCGGTTGCAGTTTGCTGAGGGTCTTGGTAGCGTTTATCAAGGCCAGGCAAGGCGTCCAGTGATTCTGCTAAGCGCCACAAACCCTCTTGGAGTAATTCTCGGTAGGAGGCTGCCCGAAATCCAACGGACCAGGTTTGGCAGCCCGCATCGAGTGAGATGCCTTCGTGCGCCACATGGGGCGGCAAATAGAGCATGTCGCCTGGCTCCAAAACCCAGTCTTGGGTTGGCTCAAACCGCGCCAAAATCTTGAGCGGTAAATTGGGCTTGAGGCTTAAGTCATCTTGCGTTGATATTTTCCAATGCCGACGGCCTGACATCTGAATCAAAAACACATCGTAGGAATCCACATGCGGACCAACGCCACCACCTGGGCCAGCTATGCTAATCATGAGGTCATCAAGCCGAACATCGGGGATAAATCGAAACCAAGACAACACCGTTTTAGCGGCCGGGTGGAGCGTATCTGCACCCTGCAGTAATAGCGTCCAATTTGCTTGGCTGATTGATGGAATGGATTTTTTTGAGAAAGGCCCTCGAGACATTGTCCAGGGCTTGCTTTGAATCAGACGGGATTCATTATCGGGATTGCCTGCCAGAATAGCTAAATCAGCTGCAGAAATTGGGCTTTCAAGTGGATCGCCTGCAGCCTTCGCAAGCGCAAATGCGGGGATGGCACCGCGCACCATTAAGGGCTTTTTATGCCAGTACTGCTGCATAAATTGCTGAGGGCTGATCCCACCCAATAAAGCCCACGGGGCCTTTATAGGTAAGGGGTGTGGTGGTGTTGGTGGCTCGTAGGGCGTGCTCAAGTAAAATGATTTCATCTGCAGTTCACAATTAATCTGACCATAGGCTTTTCAACCAACGCGCATGAAGATCGAAAAAAATACCGTCGTGTCGCTTCGCTATAAGTTAACCGATGCGCAAAACAACCTCATCGAAGAGCCTGATTCCCCGATGGTATACCTCCACGGTGGTTACGATGGTACTTTTCCAAAAATAGAAGCCTTGTTGGATGGCCATGAACTGGGTTTTGAAACCACGGTGCAGCTTGAGCCTGGCGATGCATTTGGGGAATACGACCCTGAATTATTAAAAATTGAGCCACGTGCGCGCTTTCCGGAGCCAATTGAAATTGGTATGCAGTTCGAAGGGATACCCGAGGCCTTAGATGAGCAGGGCGAAATCGTTGCCAGTGATGATGATGCGGAAGACGACGATGATTTGCAGCCTTTAATCTATACCGTTACGGATGTCGCTGACAGCCAGGTCGTGCTTGATGGCAATCATCCTCTTGCTGGTATGGCCCTGCGTTTTACTTTGCAAGTAACTGACATCCGCTCTGCCACCGAAGAAGAAATTCAGAATCGCCATCCAGAAGGCGTTGATGCCATTACCTTTGGTATGCCAAACGACGATGAGGACGATGTTGACTTGGACCAGTTAATTGATGCGGCCTCAGGTACGGGTAAAAATAATCCGCGCACCTTGCACTAAATCGGCTTTACTCTTTTAACCACTGCTTGATCGTATCGAGATCATGCTTGGCCTCTAGGCCGGTATTTGACTTTGATGGTTCGCCGTTATCCAGGACCGCGGTACCGCTAAGTTTCGCTACTTGGGCCTCGAGCAGCTTGATTTTGGCTTCTTGTTCTAGGGTTGCATCAATCAAACCCTTGAGCGCCATCGATACCGGATCATCGACGTTGGGTGTAATGCCGTAGGCAGAAAAGTACGCCTTTTTGTCATTGACATCGCTACCACTCTCGCTAGAAGGTAAGTCGGGATGCAAAATGCGTGCAGGCACACCAACTGCAGTAGCGCCTGCGGGGATTTCTTTCAGTACAACGGCATTGGATCCAACGCGCGCACCATCTCCCACCGTAAAGCCGCCAAGTACTTTGGCGCCTGCGCTGATTACAACCCCTTTGCCCAGAGTGGGGTGACGCTTAACGCCCTTGTAGAGTGAAGTTCCGCCCAGGGTGACGCCTTGGTAAATCGTGCAGTCATCGCCAATTTCCGTGGTCTCGCCAATCACGATGCCTAGGCCATGATCTAAAAAAACACGGCGACCAATTTTGGCCCCCGGATGAATTTCAATTCCAGTTAAGAGGCGAGCGAGCATCGACCAAAAACGGGCAACCCACTGCAAGCCACTATTCCATAGAAAGTGGGCAACGCGGTGAAGCCAAACGGCATGCAAACCGGGATAGCAGGTAATGACTTCCCAGCGGTGTCGTGCCGCAGGATCGCGGGCAATAATCGAATCAATTTCGTCAAAAAGGGCGTTCAGCATGCTTGCAGTTTAAAGCGAAAGCCTATTTTCTCAGAAGCATCTGTTTTGCGATCCCCCGAAGCAAGTCAATTTCCTCGGTTTGCAGCTCCGCTCGGGCAAAAAGGGCTGCAAGCCTAGCCATGAGTTTCTTGGGATTTTCAGGATTCAAGTAGCCAATAGACTCCAGCCCTAAACGCAAATGCTCCAGCATGGCGGCAACGGCGGCGGGATCGGCGAGGTCTTCGGGCGATAGCCGCAAAGCCAAATCAGCATCAGCACTACCGAACTCCTTGATAAGGCCCTCGCGCAGGCTATAGGCGCACACCATAACCGCTTGGGCTAAATTGAGGGATGGGTAGGCTGGGTTGGCTTCAAGCCAAACACGGTGACTGCATAAGGCCAAATGGGCATTATCAAGACCCGTACGCTCTGGTCCAAACATCAATGCAACCCGCTTTCCTTGGCTTAATTGCGTAACAATACGCTTCCGTGCTTCTAGCCAATCGAGGCCAGGCGGCCCAAACTCACGGTCGCGGCTGGTTAATCCTAGTACCAAGGTGCAGCCGGTTACGGCAGCATTGAGGTCGGTCTCAACTGAGCTTGCTTCCAACACATCCATGGCTCCACCGGCCAGGGCCACCGCCTCCGGTTCGTAAGCTATCCCCGGTATTTTGGGGTTAACTAAACACAGATCATGAAAGCCCATGGTCTTTAATGCCCGCGCTGTGGACCCTACATTGCCAGGGTGACTGGTTTCCACCAAGATCGTCCGAAGCTGGGTAAATGCATCCGCTGCGCGCTGATCGTGGGGTAGTGCTGGGTTCATGGCGTCCTTGTTTTTCATGGGATAGCAATCAGATCGTTTAGAATCAAGCCGTTAGCTCGGTATTGGCTTTGAGCTTGTTCTTATTTAATTTGTTCACCACTATATATGCACCCCATGTTAAATGTGGCCATCAAGGCTGCCCGTCGTGCCGGAAACGTGATTAATCGAGCCTCTCTGAATTTAGAGCGGTTGCAGGTTGACCGTAAGCAGCACAATGATTTTGTAACGGAGGTGGATAAGGCAGCCGAGGAAGCCATTATTGAAATCCTCAGCGACGCTTATCCAACGCATGGTTTTTTAGCAGAAGAAACCGGTGAACACAATCCTGGAGCAGAGTCGATTTGGATCATTGATCCGCTAGACGGCACCACCAATTTCATTCATGGTTTTCCACAATACGCAGTATCGATTGCCCTCTCTGTTGCCGGAGTAACGCAGCAGGCAGTGGTCTACGATCCAAATCGCGATGAGCTCTTTACGGCAACCCGCGGCAGCGGCACCTACTTGGATCGCCGTCGTTTGCGTGTAGCCGGCCAAACCCGCTTAAACAATTGTTTGTTGGGTACGGGCTTTCCGTATCGCGAAGATCAAGACTTGCAAACCTACTTAAAGATGTTTGCTGATATGACGGCCCAATGCGCAGGTTTGCGTCGTCCAGGCGCTGCTTCTTTGGATTTGGCATATGTTGCGGCAGGGCGCTATGACGGTTTTTTTGAGAGCGGTTTAAAGCCGTGGGATATGGCTGCGGGAGCCTTGCTCATAACCGAAGCGGGCGGTCTAGTTGGCACCTATCGCGGCGAAGAAAACTACCTCAACAGTGGCGAAATTATGGCGGGTAATCCCCGCATTTTTGCTCAGCTAGCGCAACACTTGGCGAAGTACAGCAAGGCCGAATAGCATAGCGAGCACAGAACGGTTTAGTTTTTCACCAAATCCAAGTAACGCACGCCGTGCTGATCAATTCGCAGTGCACTTGCTTTTGGCAAGTAGGCCTCAGGATGATCTAAATCCCAGTCAGATAGAACCCAGCGTTGCCACTCCAGATCGAGATGGCTCTCGTGATGGTGGGCGGGTAAATGGGTGTGGCCGTGAATGAGTTTCTGACTTGATTGCGACCGGATCAGGGCTGCACAGGCCTCAAGTGTGACATTGCCTTTTGGATTGATGTCATCGAGACTAAAGCGTGTATCGCGACGATATTGTGCTTTACTGTTTTTTCGTAGGCGATCGGCAATCGCATGACGCCACGAAAGTGGCAGGCGTAGAAACCAATTTTGAATCGATGGCTTGCGTGTCCAGCTGCGATACAGCTGGTAGCCACTATCGGCAGTGCATAAGCCATCACCATGGCTCAAGGAGTATTGATCGCCGGCGATCTCAACTGTGCATGGGTCGGGCAATAAGGTCATGCCTGTTTTTTTCAAAAATGAACTACCAACCAAAAAATCCCGATTGCCATGCATGTAATACGTTTTGACACGGCTCGATAGTCCTACTAACGCATTTTTTACTTCCCCATGGAAGGGCGATTGTGCATTGGCATCATCGCCTACCCAGTATTCAAATAAATCACCCAATATAAAAACCGCCTCAACTTCGCGCGCCTCCTTTTCACAGAAATCAAAAAAGCGTTGCGCCGTCAAGGGCATTGACGGCGTTAGGTGCAAATCTGAAATCAGAAAGGCGCTGGCGTGACTACACTGCATCAGACGCTTACGTCCCGAGCCGATCGATCGATGGTGTGCTGGAATTATTCAGCAAGAACGCTTGCTTTCTCAATCACCACATCTTCCGTTGGCACATCTTGATGAAATCCTGAGCTGCCGGTTTTTACTTTGCGAATGGCGTTGACAACATCCATGCCATCACTAACTGCGCCAAATACCGCATAACCCCAGCCTTGTGCAGTCGGCGCAGTGTGGTTTAAGAAATCATTGTCATTCACGTTAATAAAAAACTGGGAGCTTGCCGAATGGGGTTCATTGGTGCGGGCCATCGCAACTGAGCCATTGATATTTTTGAGGCCATTATTGGCTTCATTTTCAATCTCGGCTTGGGTCGGCTTTTGTTTCATGCCAGGAGCCATGCCACCACCCTGAATCATGAAGTTATCAATGACGCGATGGAAAATAGTGCCATCGTAGTGACCACTTTTAACGTAGGCTAAAAAGTTAGCGACGGTCTTGGGCGCTTTTTCAGCATCCAGTGTGAGGGTGATATCGCCTTTATTGGTTTTGAGGAGTACTTGTGCCATTGCTAGGTTTACTTTCTTGAGGGTTGGTAATGGGTTTGGGTGTGTTAGGTGGATTGGGTGCTGATGGGTTGTTGCTGGCCTGAGGCGTTTTTAAAATACCAAGCAGGGCCGTGGCACGGCGTTGGTATTCGCGTTGGTTGGTGCGCTGTTTAGCTGCATCGATGTAGGCTTTTGCAGCAAGGCGGGTATATACCTCGCCCAAATTGGCAGACGCAAGCGCGTAGCTTGGTTTGAGTTTGAGTGCGAGCTCTAAATAATCCCGAGCCTCAATCCACTGCCCTTGGTTGGCAGCCAGCGCCGCTAAGTTGTTGTATGGCTCGGCTAACTCCGGAAATTGCTGGGTGATTTCAATCAAGGTTTTTTGCGCCGCTGGATATTGCTTTAACTCAATTTGCAGGCGGGCAAGTACAAAACGCAATTGCACATTACGGGGATTTTTAACCAGCAGTTCATTGATGCGCTTGATTGCCTCAGGATACTTTTGGGCTTTGACCAACTTTTCAATTTCAGTCGGAACGCCATTGCGAATCACTGGATCAGGCTCAATGATCAGAAACGATAAGAAGGGCAGCGCAACGGTTTCAGACAGCTCAGGCGGCAGGGGGTCGAATCCCGCATTGGGGGACAGCCGTGGGGGCTCATTGGGCCCAAAACCGCCTAAAAAAGGCGCGAGTACTGTGCTGGGCTGATCTTGGACTGCTGCTGGATTACCAAAAGCCTGCGCGTTCACGTGGCTAGGCAAGGCTAAGGCTATAAGTAGTAATCCTGACCATAACCCTAAGGCAGATGCGTTCACGTGCGGGGGCGTCTGCAATGGCGGGCTTGAGGTCATGGTAGCGAGGTGTAAAGGGGTAAAGAAGGGGCGTATTCGATATACTCAGCGCTCAGTCTAACAAATCACGCTTGTTTTATCCGACTTGCCCCTTCTTTAGCGCCTATGCTGCAAATTTATAACACCCTCAATCGCTCCAAACAGGTCTTTACCCCCTTGGTTTCAGGTCAGGTCAAGATGTACGTCTGCGGCATGACGGTATACGATTTTTGCCACATTGGCCATGCCCGCGTCATGATTGTGTTTGACATGGTGGCACGTTGGTTGCGTGCCAGTGGCTACGAGGTAGTCTATGTCCGCAACATTACCGACATCGACGACAAGATTATTCAGCGGGCGATTGAGAATGGCGAGCCGATTGCAGCCCTGACGCAGCGTTTTATCGATGCCATGCACGCCGATTCGGATGCGCTCGGACTAATGCGGCCCGATCAAGAGCCGCGGGCTACCGCCTACATTGAGCAAATGCAGGGCATGATCGGTCGCCTGATGGAGCAAGAGATCGCCTATCAGGCGGACGATGGCGATGTGAACTACGCGGTCCGCCTCTTTCCAGGCTATGGCCGCCTATCGGGAAAATCCCTGGATGACCTGAATGCGGGTGAGCGTGTTGCAGTGGGTAGCGGTAAGCGCGATCCCCTGGATTTTGTGTTGTGGAAAAGTGCGAAAGAAGATGAGCCCAGTGATACGCGCTGGCAATCCCCTTGGGGCGAAGGCAGACCAGGCTGGCACATTGAGTGCTCGGCGATGTCGTGCGCACTGTTAGGTCAGCACTTTGATATTCATGGCGGCGGCGCTGATTTGCAATTCCCACACCATGAGAATGAGATAGCCCAAACCGAAGGGGCGCTCTACGGCCAAGGGAAGAGCGACAGTGATACGCCTTGGGTGAATTACTGGATGCACAATGGCCACATTCGAGTGAATCAAGAAAAGATGTCCAAGTCTCTGGGCAATTTCTTTTTGATTCGTGATGTATTAACGCAATATGATCCTGAAGTGATTCGCTTCTTTATGTTGCGCGCGCATTACCGCAGCCCAATCAATTACAGCGATGTTCAGCTCGATGAATCCCGCACAGGGCTCGTGCGTCTGTACACCGCCTTAGCTCAGGCCAGTACCATTGCTGTGCCAGCAAGTCAGAACGCTGCGCTAACTGCACCTTGGGTCCAGCGCTTTAATGCGGCAATGGACGATGACTTCAATACGCCCGATGCCATTGCTGTCTTATTTGATCTCGCAAGCGAACTCAATCGGAAGCACGCTAGCGGCGAGCTCGATGTTGTCCGTGCGCTTGCTCAGGTAATGCAAGACCTTGCTGGTGTTCTCGGTTTTCTGGAGCGCGATCCGGCTGCCTTTTTACAAAGTGGCAGTCCGGGTGAATTAGACGCATCTGCCATCGAACAACAGATTGCGGCACGCGCTGCAGCCAAACAAGCGAAAGCATTTGAAAAAGCCGACGCAATACGCACTGAGTTGCTCAAGCAGGGCGTTGTCTTGGAAGATAAGCCGGGAGGGGTCACCGAATGGCGACGAGCGTAAAAAAACCAGTAGTCAAAAAAATAGTAGCTAAAAAAACAGTAGCTAAAAAACCGCTGGCGCGCAAAACAGCCGCAGCAAAAACATCCGCAGCAAAAACAGCGGGCAAAGAAGCGGAGCGTGCGCTGCCACCCAATCAAGGTGAGCCCAGTCTAACGGTGATGGCCCCAGATTACTGGGATCAGGCCTGCAAAGAGCTCATGAAAAATGACCGCATTTTGAAAAAGCTTATCCCCAAGTACGGCACTGGTTTTTTGGTGACGCGCGGAGATCCCTTTACTACCTTGGCAAGGGCGATTGTTGGTCAGCAAATCTCGGTATCGGCTGCGCAAGCGGTGTGGGATCGCATGCTGATTGCCGTTGGCAAAAAAGTGACTCCCGCCCGCATTTTGGCTGCAATGCCGGAAGCGCTTCGGGCTGCAGGGCTTTCTGGCCGGAAGGTGGAATACATTCGCGATCTGGCCGATCACTTTGCCTCGGGGCGCCTCCATGCCGACCAATGGCGCGATATGGACGACGAAAGCGTGATCCGGGAGCTGAGCACAATTCGGGGCATTGGGCGCTGGACCGCAGAAATGTTCTTAATATTCAATATGATCCGGCCGGATATCCTGCCTTTGGACGATATTGGGCTAATTAAGGCTATTTCCCTCAATTACTTCAGCGGCGAGCCGGTAAGTCGCCATGAGGCCAGGGAAGTGGCTGCCAATTGGGCCCCGTGGAGGACGGTTGCAACCTGGTATATGTGGCGAAGTATCGACCCCATTCCTGTGGAATACTAAAATCAAGGCATGAAGACAACTTTTTTGGATTTTGAGCAGTCCATCGCCGAGT
>JBIJAM010000063.1:0-6693 GCA_044345755.1 Polynucleobacter sp.
GATTGAGAATATTGAGCTGGGGAACTAATTGATCTGCTGCGGAAGTGTTTAGCAGAATTTGACGGGTGATGCCATTACTTTCCTCAAGCCACTGCGTTAAGGTCGACGTAGGTGGGTGCGGAGCATACGTAAGGTAATCATTGGTTAAAGATTGAGGCATATAGCATTTTAAGCAATCTTTAGCTGTTTGAGGCCCATTTGTTCTGTTACCGATAGCCCACAGAAGTTATGTCGTCTATAGAACTCAGTTGATTAGAGGAGAGGGCTCACAATCAATTAGTCCAGGGCTCAAGCCTTGGTTAGCCTACCAGATACAAAAATACCAAGCCTCGGACTAGTATTTTTTAAGCATTACTTTTAGTAATGGCCGGATTGCCTCTAAAGAGGAATAAGAAATTTGGATTTAACCGCGCATTCTGCAGGCTAATTTCTAATTCAAAATAACCTTTAAAGGTCTTTGTGCTTATCAAGATAAATCAATAGCTGATGGGCCATGCCGATCGAGGAAGCGGTGGCCCAGGCAAAAGAGAACAAGCCAGAAAATGCGATTAATGACGGTATTAAGCGCCAACCAAATGGCAGGTCTTGCGAAAAATTACCCACGGAGGTAAAAAAACTCACGGTCAATAAAACAGCTGCTTCCCAATTAGAAACAATCTCAAACAAACTGAGTGCAACGACCCACACAGTAAGGGACAAAAACATTCCAACGATCAACAGCATTGTGTATAAGGAAAATCGAAGAATTTCAATATGCTTTCCACGATAGGTAGCCGTTTTGAGCCTATTGCGATATGCCAAGGCAACAGCTGCAAAGGCATACACATTGCAAATTGCTACTAAAGCCATTATGCCGAGGCCAAAAAAGGACTCCTTCAGCAACAGCTCAGAACCTACGAAGTTGATGTTCATAAATAGATCAATCGATTAATCATTAAAGTAATTCTTACGGAATCGATCGAGCAATCTCTTGCCCTACTTTTGAAAAGGCTCGGCTTTGTGCAGCAACTACTGCATTAAGCCCACTTTCTGTTATTGGCTCCCTGACCAAAGACCTTCCCATGATTACATTTGTAGTGGTGGTAGCAGTTACATTAGCAGAGGGCTTTGCAGAGGTCTTTATATTAGTTGACGGCTTGATAGACCACAATACATCGACAACCACGTCCTCCCCAGCTTTACTTTCAATATTCTGCACATCAAGAAAAACTTGGTAATCAAAATTGCTTTGCATGCTTTGCGAAAAACTCCATACATTCGAGATCTTTAAAGTAATTGCAATATTGGAGCTAACTACATCGGCAATATCTCCCTTAAGGCTGCTGGCCCAGCGATGGTATTCATAGGCTTGCACGGTGTTATTGGCATTTTTCATCACAAGCTGAGGTCGGTCATATATTGCCGGCAAGGTAATCGGACCCACCATTATTCTGGTGCTCTTGGCTGCCGGTATAGCCTGAGGGATCGGGATAGCGTTAAACGAATAAAAAGTAGGCGTTGGCGAAGCGCATCCGACTAATACAAGAATGAAGGGCATGAGGCAAAGTAACAGTCGCATTATTTTGACCCCTCGGATGGTTTTCCAAAAATAAGTGATTGGGGTTGCTGTTCCAGCATATCGGTGAGTGCCCTTACTGAACTTGCCGCTTTTGCTATCTCCCTCAGCGAGTCTCGAATATCGAGCTGTAAAGGTGACTCAGTAGCCGTGATGCTATTAATATTTTTAAGCGATTGGCTTAGCTCAGGAAGCACTTCAGCATCGATTTTTTTAATCAAGGTATCTGTATTTTTCAATGCACTTGCAACAGATTGCTCTAAATCGTCAAAAGTTCCTGGAACTGCCTGCATTTGGATGGGAATTTTTGTTATATCAAGCGAATATTTTGGAGCGTCTGGGAACATATCAATGGCCAGGTACTTCTGGCCTGTTAATAAGCTACTGGTGCGAAGCTGAACACGCAAGCCCTTATCAATAAAAGCTTTTACGCGCTTTAATTGTTCTGCCGGATTTTTAGGAAAGGGAATTACTTCGCCCGACGCCGTTGAATAAGCTCGCAGGCGCTCTGGATATAAATAAAACTCAACCGGCTGGTATAGCTCAAACGTCTTTGGATCGTAGGCCAATCCAATCCGCGCCACCTCTCCAATCGTTACACCGCGAAAATCAACAGGCGCCCCGACCGATAATCCTTTAACAGATTGCTTGAATGAAACCACAAAAGCTTGAGTAACCGAATCCGGCTGTTTCATGGCCAATGCTCGGGTCTGAAACAACTCAAACACATTATTCGCTTTCGCAGGCTCGGATGGTGGTGATGCACCATTTGAGCTGGAATTTCCTGCAATACTGCTATCGTTCTGTGGCGATTCAAATGCAATACCGCCAGCTACCACCGCTATCAAGGACTCGGTTTGCAGTTGAACCCCATTGGGGCCTAATGTCAAATCAATACCGCTGGCATTCCAAAAGCGCGTATTGCTTGTCACAAACTGATCGTACGGCGCATTAATAAATACTTTGATTGCGATATCTTTCCCATTCTTATCCAAGTCATAGGCAACAACCTCACCTACCACTAGCCTGCGAAAATACACCTGCGTTCCAATATCGTGCGAACCCAAGGTAGTTGCTTTAAGAATGAAGGTTTTACCCGGAATACCCCCCGTCATTATTGGAGGTACTTCGAGTGCGGCAAAATCCGTACGGGTATTTTGAGCCTGGCCGATTTCAGCAGCGATATAGGGCCCACTTAACAGTGTGCTTAGGCCCGATACACCGCTAGACGTCACGCGAGGTCGAACAATCCAGAATCGGGTGTCTTCCTTGGCAAAATCCGCAGCATCTTTATTCAGTTGGGCGGTTGCAATAACAAGCTGATTGTCATCCGAAAGGGTAATTTTTTTAACCAGTCCTATATTGACGCCTTTATATTGAATAACCGTTTTGCCAGCCTCTAGCCCATCGCCGGTCTTAAACGCAATCGTAATTAATGGACCTTGATTGACCATTGCTTGATAGGCTAAATTTAGCCCCACCACGATTGCAATAATCGGAATAATCCAAATCATCTGCGCCGTCCAGCGGCGTTTCTTTTCCGCAATAGCAGATGGCAGATTGCGATCGTTTGGCATATCAGACATGCGCTTCCTTAGAATTTTTTTTGTTATTTAATGGTCGCGTATTCAGGTTGTCCCAAATGAGGCGCGGATCAAAACTCTTTGCTGCAAAAATAGTAATAACTACCACCAAAGCAAATGCAATCGCCCCCGCTCCAGCGCGAATGGACATCAAACTACCAAATTGCACTAATGCGGTTAGCATCGTAGCTACATAGACATCGATCATGGACCAGCGCCCCACAAATTCAACGATTCGATAGAGTTTGGCTCGAAACACAGGATTCCACGCAGAATGGCGCTGCACAGAAATCAATAAAAACGTCAGTGAAAATAACTTCGCAAAGGGTATAACGATGCTGGCACAAAATAAGATGATTGCTAATAGTTGGGAGTTTGACTCCCACAAATAGAGAACGCCTCCAAAAATCGTATCATTCTCTGTGCCGAATAACGATCCGGTGGCCATGACTGGCATTAAATTGGCTGGGATGATTAGTACATACGCCGTAATTACCAATGCCCAGGTGCGGTGAATGCTATTTGGCTTGCGCAGATGTATGCGCGATCCGCACCGCGTGCATTTCAATACGTCATCTGTAGTTGATATCTGATGTGCCAAGTTACAAGCTTCGCAAGAGGCGATCGATTGAGATGCGGCATTCATGATGCCTTCACCCCGCTCTTTTTAAGCAAATCAACCTGTCGCCAAAAGGCGTGGGAGTCAAAATTTGCTGTAGCTACCGTTATGGAAATCATGAGCAATACAAACGAAAATAACCCAATGCCAGGGGATATCGAAGCTAGGGCATTCAATTTTGTAATGGTCACTATAAGACCAATCATAAATACTTCAATCATTGCCCATGGCTTGACGAGGCATATCAACCTAAATCCAATCGAAAGACCGAATGGAACGCGACCGAAACTAAGTGGAGCCAGCAGGTAAATCAGGATAAAAATTTCGAATGCAGGCATTAGAAAAGTCGTAATAAAGACTAATAGCGCAATACTCGGAATGCCATCCTCAATTAATCTACCAACTGCCTCAAGTAAGGTTGTCGAGTTGGTTAAACCTTGAGAGCTAATCGTAACAATGGGGAAGGCGTTTGATATAAAGAGTAGTGCGACTGAAGTGATTGCAAAAATAAGGCTTAGTCTCAAGCCATTTGGTTGAGATCGATACAAAACATTATCGCAACCAGCGCATCTAGCCTTTTCATTGGATTGGAGTTCGGCCTCATACTGCAATAAATCGCATTGATTGCAAACTAGGACAGGCTTTATAGACATAAATCAGCAAATGGTAATAAAAAGAAGTGGGTAATTATTCTGTTATCAAATAGATGCCGTACGCTTTTGATCATAATGTACATGAATAAAATTACAGATTTGCGTATTAGTCAAACGCATTCCTATTTTTTATTTCAATACAACGGCAATCATTCGTAGCGTATCCAAAATGGCAACGCCTAAAATATGTTGACTGGAAGCGATATCACTTTTAGGGGTAAGTGGGGATTGGATACTGATAAAAACTGTACTAAAGTACATTGCTATGCAGGCTTAAATCCAGTATTTTGAAATAATTATTTAGCCATGAGAAGGTGTTCAACCATGAAACTAGCAACCCCAACCCGTTTGCTGCTACCCTTACAAGCCATACTTGCAACCGTATTCTGTGGCGCCTTCAGTTTGGCTTCTGCCAATTCTGATCCTAGCCCCATTCCCAAAGTCTCGAACGAATGGCGCTTTGAAGTAACCCCCTATTTATGGGGTACTGGCATTAAGGGCACCGTCAATCTGAACGATAGCGCAGCGAAGTCGGCCGATATGTCCTCTGGTAATGTTCTCAGTGATCTGAAGTCCGGCGGCATGATTGCTGCTGAAGCGCACAAAGGCAAGTGGGGAATCATGGGCGATTTGGTTGCTGCCACCTTGCAAAACTCAGGATCGGTCCCAGTGCTAACGCCAGATGGCCGCGCTACGATTGGCGACAAAGTAACTGTTCAGCAAACCATCTTAACGGGCGCTTTTTCGTATACGCTTGCGAATACAAAAGATGCCTACGTTGATGCTTTGCTGGGCGTGCGGGCAATTGATGTCACTGCAACCTTGGGTTTGACTGTCGAGGGCACCTCAATAAAGCGGTCGATCTCAAAGAAAACCTCAACGGTTGATCCTATTATTGGTGCCAAGGGTCGATACCGGATTGCGGATTCTAGCTGGTATATCCCGTTTTATGGTGACATTGGCAGTGGTGGCGGCACCACTGATTTAACTTGGCAAGTTATGGCCGGCATTGGGAAGACCTTTAATAAGGTAGTTGATGCTTCTCTGACGTATCGCGCGCTTTATTACGATATGAAAGATGGCGGTGTGCTGCAAAAGACCACCATGCTGGGACCGCAAGTAGCCGTCACCTTTAAATTCTAATTCTCAATTCCATTTCATTTATGAACACCCTCAACACCATTAAGGCTACTTTATTAGTAGCCACACTCTCTGCTAGTGCGGCGTTTGCACAAGTGGCAAAGCCCAGCGCCACACCAGCAGCTGGCGGTGATATTGACAAGGTGGGCATTGCGAAAAAATTAGCCAACCCAATTGCCAACATGATCTCAGTGCCATTGCAGTATGAGTACAGTCGCGGAGTGGGGGCAACCCAGGGCGGCTCAGAGCAAACCCTCTTGTTCCAGCCGGTCATGCCCTTTAATTTAGGTGGCGGCGACACCTTTATTGTTCGTCCCATTGTTGCAGGCGTAAGGGAAGTGAATGTCCAAGGCGCCAGCGGACAACCTTATTCCGGTTACGGTATTGCGAACGTCACCATCGAATCGTTCTATGCCCCTAATACCAATTCATCTTGGATTTGGGGTATTGGCCCCTATGCTGTCGCCCCAGTGAGTAATAGCGGTAAGTTTGGTTCGCAGCAAACCGGTCTCGGCGCAACCGGCGTGGTTCTCAATCGTGCTGGTCCTTGGACTTACGGATTACTTGGGTATCAGTCTTGGAGCGCGGGTGGTGATGCCACCTTTGGTACGCAAAACAACCTCTATGGTCAGCCGTTTCTTGCCTACACCACGAAAGAAGCCTGGACATTCACAACGAATATGGAGGCGCTCTACAACTACGATACCCGCCGTACTTCAAACCCCCTTTATGTTGGGGCTTCTAAACTGCTGGTATTGGGCGGCATACCCTTTTCATTTAGCGGAGGACCGATGTACTACGTGAGCAATACGCCTGGCGGACCATCGGGCTGGGGTGCTCGGGCAACGGCGACCGTGGTGATTTTGAAGTAAGTGAATTAATTTAATCGATAAATTACTCTCCCATTTTTTGGATATTTGTATGAATAAGCTGCTTTCCACATTAATCGTTGGCTCTACCTTGAGTTTTTCTTTTGCCGTAGTTAATGCCAATCCATCGATGCCACCTTTTTATGACGATGTCATGAAAATGACGCCAGAGGGCAAATTGGGTCAAGTCATCAAACAAGAAAAAATTACCACCCCAGTCAAGGGGGCACAGGCCTGGAAGATTGCCTATATTTCATCGGATGTTGCTGGGCGG
>JBIJAM010000034.1:0-20334 GCA_044345755.1 Polynucleobacter sp.
GCCAGGGCATTGCATAAATCATCAATATCGCCATCCATCATGGCATCAATCTTGTAGAGGGTGAGGTTGATGCGGTGATCGGTAATTCGGCCTTGGGGAAAGTTGTAGGTCCGGATGCGGTCGCTACGATCGCCTGAGCCAATCAGGGATTTGCGCGTTTGCGCTTCGTGTTGATGTTGTTCGCGTTGGCGACCATCCATGATGCGAGACACCAACACCTTCATGGCCTGTTCTTTGTTGCGGTGTTGGCTGCGGTCGTCTTGGCACTCCACCACGATTCCGGTAGGCAGATGCGTAATGCGAACCGCAGAATCCGTTTTATTGATGTGCTGGCCGCCGGCGCCGGATGCCCTAAAGGTATCAATGCGCAATTCAGCTGGATTAATTTTGACGGCCTCGATTTCATCGGCTTCTGGCATCACTGCCACCGTACACGCAGACGTATGAATGCGCCCTTGAGTTTCAGTTTGGGGAACGCGCTGAACCCGATGCCCACCAGATTCAAACTTGAGGCGGGAGTATACCGATTGGCCAACGAGGCGCAAAACCACTTCTTTGTAGCCCCCAAGATCCGATTCAGCCGCATTGACGACCTCGATTTTCCAGCCTTGGCGTTCCGCAAAGCGGCTATACATCCGTAATAAATCGGCTGCAAATAGGGCGCTCTCATCGCCGCCAGTACCCGCCCGAATTTCTAGAAAGACATTGCGATCATCGTTTTCATCTTTGGGCAGCAAGGCCTTTTGTAGGCTAGCCTCGAGCTCAACCATCTTCGCTGCCGCCGCCTTTTGCTCCTCATCGGCAAACGCTTTCATCTCCGGATCTGCGCGCATGCCTTCGGCCGCCGCCAAATCCGCTTCTGCTTGGCGATACAAACCAAATTGCTCAACAACCGTTGCAATGTCAGAGTGCTCACGCGTTAACTTGCGATAGACGTCCATGTCCTTGGTGGACTCTTCCAGTGTTAACAGGGAATTTAATTCAGCCAAGCGAGTATCAAGATGCTCCAGCTTGGCACGCATGCTGGGTTTCATCTAAAGATCGTTCTTGTCGGATGTGTCGTTGGTGTGTTTACTAGAGTCTGGCTCGGCATGATGATACGTGTGCGAGTAGGCGCTCGAGTGGGTAGAAAATAATTTAGGTAGTAGTTTAATCAAGGAATCGCGTTCAGCACCATTCGAGTGCTGCAAGGTGTGGAGCGAGCCATGCAAGAACTTATTGGTTAAGCCTTGTGCCATCGCGTTAAGCACCTCTTGGGGGTCGTCACCGCGCATCAGGCGTTTCATGGCGCGCTCAAGTTCAATTTGACGCAGGCGTTCGCCGTGCTGCTGCAGATCCTGAATCAAAGGCACGGTATTGCGGCCATTGAGCCAATGCATAAAGTTGCCAACGCGATCTTCAATAATCGCTTCTGCTTGGCTGACGGCGGCATGCCGCATTGATGTGCCGGTTTGGATCATCACACCCAGGTCATCAACGGTATAGAGGTAAATGTCATTTAAGCGGGCAATTTCTGGTTCGCAGTCACGTGGCACCGCCAGGTCAATCATCACCATGGGCTTGCGGCGCCGTTGCTTGAGCGCACTCTCAACCATACCAAGACCAATGATCGGCAAGGAACTCGCGGTACACGACACAATGATGTCAAATTCATGCAGGCGGCTAGGCAAATCAGATAGCTTGAATGATTCTGCCTCAACATTTTGCGATGCAATCGCATCGGCCAATTCTTGGCCACGCTCAATTGTGCGATTAGCGATTGCGACCTGCTTTGGCCGGCGCGCCACAAAGTGGGTAGCGCACAAGGAGATCATGTCGCCCGCACCAATAAAGAGAACGCGCTGCTCGGCAATTTTTTCGAAGATCCGCTCGGAGAGCCTTACTGCCGCTGCCGCCATTGAAATAGAGTGGGCGCCAATCTCGGTTGAGCCGCGCACTTCTTTGGCTACAGCAAAGGTTTTTTGGAACAGTTGATTTAGATACGTACCCAATGCGCCTGCTTGATTGGCGGTACGAACCGCATCTTTCATTTGCCCGAGGATTTGGGTTTCACCCAGGACCATGGAGTCAAGACCGCACGCGACCCGAAAAGCATGGCGCACCGCATCCGACTGCGGCAATGAATAAATGTGGGGCTCTAAACTACTGGGAGCGAGTTGCTGGCTTTTTGCTAGCCAATCAAAGGTGGCGCTATGCAAGAGGGTGGCAGAATCGGCATCATTCGCAGCGCAATACAGTTCGGTTCGATTGCACGTCGACAAAATGGTTGCTTCAGGCAGGCCCGATTGACTGACGCCGCTGAGGTGCTGGCGCAAGTCATGCAACGCTTCTTGTAGGTATTCTGGATCAAAGGCGACTTTTTCCCGAACGTCCACTGGCGCTGTGTGATGATTGATGCCGAGGGTCAACAGCTTCATAGGCCCTAATTATAGGTTTGATGGCGCTTTAATGGGGATGCGTATGGGGTTTTTGGCTTTTCTACTGATTGGGTCGGCTGTTGGGTGGTCGGCCTATTACTTTTATCCGGGTCGACGACCTCAAAAAACAGGGCTATTGGGGCTCTGCAGCCTTTTCTTGGTGGGTTTTCTGGGGGCTGCGGGCGGATCGTTCGGCGGCCAAGCTTTGGGACTATTTCAGTCAGGGCAAATCGCAGAATGGCTGACTGCAATCGGGTCAGCCTGGCTCGCCGGTTTGTTACTAACGCTCATCCGCAAATAAGCCGCTTTGCCTCGTTTGCTGCTGAGGATCAATCCAGCGAATGGGGTTTTTGCCATGGGCAATCAACCAGGCATTGGTTTTAGTGAAATGCCCGCAGCTAGCGCTAGGCTTCTCGCCTGCACGCTGCTGAATTAAAAAAGGCTGCGCCGTTTTATAAACCCCCAAACCCGAAGGGTGCGAGGCTTGCAATATCAGATGGGTAGGCCCCTCTGAACCTGGTGCCCCATGCTCAATTAAGGGTATCTTCGATTGGGCGTGCGCCCCCCAAAGCAGCCAAACTAAATTGGGCTTGGCAATCGACAGTTGCCGAATCAGCGCATTGATGCAATGCTGCCAACCCAGGTGAAAGTGGCTGCCAGCTTCCCCTTGTTTAACGCTTAGTGCTGTATTCAACAGCAAGACGCCTTGCTCGGCCCAATCCTGTAAGTCGCCATGGGCCAAGGAACCAAACCCTTCTAATTCCAAGGCTTTAATGATGTTGCGCAGGGAGCTTGGAAAGTTGCGTGAGCCCGGCACAATCGATTCTGGTATTGAAAATGCTAAGCCCTGCGCGAGGCCCGGCGAGTGGTAGGGGTCTTGCCCAAGAATCACCACCGATACCGCATCGACTGGAGTGAGCGCTAAAGCCCGAAAGAAAAGCGGGGGCGGCGGGCAAATGGTATCCACATCTACTTCAATTGCCTTATGTACATTCGCTTGCAGCTGTTGCCAATCCTCAGAGGTGAGGTAATCCCCAAGAAGTAATTTCCAGTCGTCTGGTATCAACGCCTCTACATTGAGCATTGCCGCACCATTTTTAGAAGAGTGAACTTAATCTGCAGTAAGTTGGTACTGCATCACCGGGCTGGAAGGCTCCAATACAAATTGGCTCTCATGCTCGCAGTCTTGGCGGTAAAAACGCAGGCACGCATTTGTTCCCATTTGCAATTGCGCAAATACCGCATCCATGCGACTTGGGCTAATCCGTTGGCCATTAATGCTGGCGAGTAAGTCACCCGGCGCCAAACCAGCGCGCTGAGCGATTCCGCCATCCAGCACATGCGTTAGCTTGACCCAGCCACTTTGGTCGCTGTAGCGCATCGCCCATTGCAGTTTCATATTCTCGAGCAGGCTCATTTTTTTATCGGTAACCACAATGCCCTGGGCAGTAAGCCACTGAGACAGTGGCAGATCATGGGTGCCTTCGATATAACGCGCTTTAAATTGAAGCCACGGTTTTTTAAAGTCGGGCCCAATCGCAGCAAGCACAATCCGATCAAAGCCATCTTCTGCCAAACCTTCTTGTGTTTTGCCATGGGCAGCCCAGAGCAGTTGCATCACGGTATCTAAGGATTTGCGATGACGCGTTTGTGCTCGAATAAGTAGGTCTAAACCAAGGGCAACCAAGGCCCCTTTAGAGTAATAACTCACTACGGCATTGGGGGTGTGCTCATCGGCCTGGTAATACTTGGTCCAAGCATCAAACGAGCTATCGGTAACGCTTTGCTTGTGGCGACCAGGGCCACGCAAAACCATATTCCAATTTTTAGCTACTAAGTCGAGGTAGGGCTGTAACGCAATGCGACTGCTGCGCAGCAATTGCAAATCATCGTAGTAGCTTGTAAAGCCCTCAAAGAGCCAAAGCAAACGCGTGTGATTGCGGCCTTGTAAATCGTAGGGCTGGAATGCCTTAGGCTGAATGCGCTTAACCAACCACGCATGAATGTACTCGTGGCTGCATAGGCCTAAAAATTCACGGTAGTGATCGTCATTGAGCGGGTAGCCGGCTTGCGGTAAGTGATCTCGATTGCACAACAAGGCGGTGCTATCGGAATGCTCCAAACCGCCGTAGCCGGATAAAACGGCATTGACTAAAAACAGATACCGCTGAAATGGCGCCCGTTTTATTTTGGGCTCGAATAAATCAATGATGGATTCACAAATGGCAGACAAGTCAGTAGCTAAACGCTGGCGATCCACTTCTTGCAGGCAGCCCTGAATCACCATACTGTGCGGGGTGCCGCGCGATTTCCAATCAATCGTTTGAAAATGCCCTAGCGCAACCGGATGATCTAACAAGGCGTCATAGTTGGGCGCGAGGTAAAACCCAAATCCCGCTGCATCGGTCTTTACGCGACTCAAGGTGGTTTGTACTGACCAGGTACCCATTGGTGCAATCGCGAGCGCAGTAGGTAAATGGATTTGCCCTTCCACCGCCAAGCACAGGCTGCTAGGGTTAAAGAAGCCGCGCTCTGAATCCAGATACGCCGTACGAACTGAGGTATCAAAGGCATATACCGTCGTGCGAACCTCGATCACGGTATCTACAGCTACTGCAGGCAATTTCCAGGTGTCGTTATCGATGCGCTCTAAGGAAAGTTCAGTTTCCACTGAACCAAAGACAGAAAAAGCAGCGATGGTTTCGATGTGCTTACTAAAATCCCGAATTAAATAACTACCCGGAATCCAGGCTGGCATGCGCAGCACTTGCCCTGCGGGATTGGGATTGGCAATGCGCAAGCTGACATCGTAGCGATGGCCATCTAAGTTGGCGGCATGGATGGTGTATTGAATTGCTGGAATGGACATTTTGATTTTAGGAAGTGGATACTTCTACGCGTTTTAATGGCTTTATCTTTGGCAGGCGTAATTTTCTTGCCTGGCGTAGATCCCATTGGAGCTGCATACCAAGCCATAAGTCTGGCAAAGTGCCAAGCCAAGAGGCAAGACGTAATGCCATTGGTGCAGTGAGTCCAGATTTGGCATTAAGGACTTTGGATAGTGTCGTGCGTGAAATGTGCAGTTGCTCAGCCGCATCTTCAATGCGCATACCTTCGGGAAGCCATTGCCTCAATACTTCACCAGGGTGTGCTGGATTATTCATGAACATTATTTTAGTGAAGCAAATTTCTTTTCAATGTCACTCAACTGCACTGCACCTGGGAAGCGTGAGCCATCAGTAAAGAAGATGGTAGGGGTGCCCGTGATGCCATACGATTTTGCTAGGGCTAGATTTTTTTCGATCGGCGTAGTGCAGTCGCCTTTACCGCTGGGTGTGGTGTTATTGATGGTCCAGTCCGTCCATACTTTGGTGGCATCCGAAGAGCACCAAATTTGCTTGGACTTTTGCATCGAGTCTGCAGACAGAATTGGTAACAAAAAGGTATATACCGTCACGTTATCGAGTTGCTGAAACGTCTTTTCTAGGCGCTTACAGTAACCGCAGTTGGGATCAGCAAAAACGGCGAGCTGGCGACTGCCATTGCCGCGTACCATTTTGACTGCATTGCTTAGTGGCAAATCAGACCAGCGTATGCGATTAAGGTCAGCCTGACGCTTCTCGGTGAGGTTTTGTCCGCTGGCTAACTCAATTACCTCACCCTGAATTAGGTACTTTGCGCTGGCATCGGTATAAAAAATTTCACCATTGAGTTGCACTTCAAACAAACCCGGTACCGGAGATGCTGACACTCCTTTGATATTGGCAGTACTACCCAAGCGTTTTTGTAACTCCGCTTTAATCTGCTGGGTGTTCTGAGCCTGTGCAAACGAAGTAGTGCCCAATAAGCCAAGTGCACCGATACAGAACACAAGGGCTATGCTGCTTTTTTGTAGGGCGTTGTTCATTTCACTTCTCCTAATGCTTCTTTTATTAAATGCCGTTTAATCAAATGACTGCGGTTAACTAAACCCATGCCCCAGTTACGTATTTTTTTCTGCAAAGGGTTAGCGCTCGTAAATAGTTGTTTCAGTCGATCGGTTACCCACAGTATGGCACTGGCATCGCCGTGGCGTTCACGCTCATAGCGGCGTAGCAAGACCGGATCAGCAATCGCACGAAACGATTCACGATCACGCAGGATGCGCAGCAAAGTGGCTACATCGCGTAAGCCCAAATTCAATCCTTGTCCGGCTAAGGGATGGATTACGTGGGCGGCATCCCCAATCAAAATCACTTTGGGCATAAGCTCGGGACCGATCACGCGCTGCGCACGGATTTTGCGCAACGGAAAAGAGCCTGGCCTGGAGTGCGGGCTGAGTGTTCCAAGGGCATGCACAACTGCGCCATCCTGAAGCATTGCAAACTCAGACTGCCATTGGTCAGCATTGAGCGTAAGAAGTCGGGCAGCATTTTCGGGGGAGGTTGACCACACCATCGACACCTGCTTGCCAGGGAGGGGCAGCATCGCAAGAATGTCACCGCCCGGTAAAAACCACTGAAATGCGGTTTCTAAATGGGCGTTCGTACATAAAAAATTGGCGACCACTGCGCGTTGCTCATACGACTTTTCATCGGTTTGGATTTCGAGCATGGAGCGCAGGGATGAATTCGCGCCATCGGCTGCAATAAGCAAATTGGCTTTGATCTCGACTGGCGATTGTGCGGTATGTAATTTAAGTAAGGCACCATCGGGTTCGATAAACAGATTGTCGAGTGACCCAACAACGCGCTCCAATTTCGACTGAAAGCGGCAGGCTTGTTCGAGGGTGTGCTCTAGTAAATCGGATTCCCCGATCCAGGCAAGCTGGGGAACACCTACCTCAAATGCAGACAGATGCAGTCCATCGCCGGGCTCGCCACGGTCGCCATAGATGCGCATATCGCGTACTACTTGGAGGCGCACGTGATCAATCGCGTCCCACACTTGCAGGGATTGGAGCAGGGAGCGGGTGCCAGGTGAAATGGCATAAATGCGCTCAGCCCAGTGATCCCCGCTGGGTTTGGCGGTTTGCTGGTCTAAATCCGGTGCGATTTGGATCACATCAAAACCCTGTTGCGCCAGCCCCAGGGCGCAGGCCTTACCTACGATACCCCCACCAATCACAGCCACATCGCACTGGCGCGGTTTGCCGGCAGCCTGCGCGGACGTAGCTGGAGTAGTCATCGATTTGGATGGATTGAATGCCATAACCCGATGATATCGAAACAAGCCGAATTACAATGGAGGCATGTCTTTAAAATGCGGCATCGTCGGCCTGCCTAACGTCGGCAAATCCACCCTCTTTAATGCGCTTACCAAAGCGGGCATCGCGGCAGAAAACTATCCGTTCTGCACGATCGAGCCCAATGTGGGCGTAGTCGAGGTTCCTGACCCCCGTTTGGCTGCTTTGGCCGCCATTGTGACTCCGGAGCGCATCGTGCCGGCAGCCGTCGAGTTCGTTGATATTGCGGGCTTAGTTGCTGGCGCATCAAAGGGTGAGGGCCTTGGTAATCAGTTTTTGGCCAATATTCGGGAAACCGATGCGATTACCCATGTGGTGCGCTGCTTTGATGATCCAAATGTGATTCACGTTGCCGGCAAGATCGATCCCATCTCCGACATAGGGGTGATTGATACGGAGTTGGCGCTGTCCGATCTGGCCACCGTTGAAAAAACCCTGAATCGCTCCAGTAAGGCCGCCAAGTCAGGCAATGATAAGGAAGCTGCCGCTTTGGTAGCCGTTCTAAGCAAGGTGCAAACCCATCTGAATGAGGCTCAGCCTGTGCGGAGCATGAAGCTGAGTGACGATGAGAAGCTTTTGCTAAAGCCCCTCTGCTTGATTACTGCCAAGCCTGCCATGTACGTTGCCAACGTAAAAGACGATGGCTTTGAAAACAACCCCCATTTGGATGTTGTGATTGCGCATGCAGCTAAAGAGGGCGCGCCAGTTGTAGCGGTGTGCGCTGCAATTGAGGCTGAAATCGCCGATCTAGACGATGCTGATAAGACCGAATTTTTGGCTGACATGGGTATGCAGGAACCTGGCCTAGACCGAGTGATTCGTGCAGGCTATGCTTTATTGGGCTTGCAAACGTATTTCACAGCAGGTGTAAAAGAAGTTCGTGCATGGACCATTCACATTGGGGATACCGCGCCGAATGCAGCAGGTGTGATTCATACCGATTTTGAGCGCGGCTTTATCCGAGCTCAAACTATTGCATTTGATGACTTTATTCAATACAAAGGGGAGTCGGGCGCGAAAGAAGCGGGCAAAATGCGCGCCGAAGGCAAGGAGTACATCGTCAAAGACGGTGATGTACTGAATTTCTTATTTAACGTTTAAGCTAATTTAGCCTGCGCGAACTGCTTTTTCGAGGCACTTCGATAGTTCTTCATAGCGCTTCATGGCTAACTTGGTGGGCACGACATGTTTTTTTCGACCATCTTCCTCTGCGGCCATGTCGATCAAGCCCATAGCCCGTAAATTTTTCAGTCGGCCATGTAAGGTCGCCTGAGAGCCGAATTCAGCGAGTGAAATCAGATCACCTACCAACACAACCTCACCTTGGTGCGCACTTAAAACAATCTTATTGAGTAAGCTTTCTTCGATGGCGTCTAATTTCTTACCCGGATTAATGCGATCCAGCACGTCAATTAAATTGAGGAAGCGAATATAGGCAGAATTCTTGGAGTTGGATGGGCCTGGCATTATTCAGTTTTTTCGATGTGGGTTACGGTTTTAGTAGTAAATACGTTACGCGCGGTGTACACCATATGGCTAAGTATAAACCCTCCGTACGTATGCTGAGCAAATAATTGCATAGAATTAAAACATGGAACACATCAGTATCTCTTCTGACCGACTGCGGCTTTTTCTGCTGGGCGTATTCATTAGTGCGCTACTGTACAGTGCCTTATTTTTTTTCAATGACTGGCTTACTGAGGCTTTGAAATACGATTTAGGTGTCAGCTGGATTTACTTGCCTGCTGGCCTGCGCTTGTTTCTCATTTTGATCTTTGGTTTGGCTGGCGCCATTGGCATCGCATTCGCTTCATTTACTATTTCTTATTTTGGGGTTTTCCCGCCTGATTTAGTAACCTGCATTGGCATTGGTCTTATATCTGGATTTGCACCTTTATTCGCGAAGTGGGTCGTCGTTTCAAATACCTATGTTAGTAATGACCTCAGTAATTTAAGTATGCAAAAAATTCTTCTTTGCATCGTGATCTATGCCTTAATGAGTTCCGGGTTCCATCAGTGTTGGTTTATGTTGCGTGATTTAGAGTCGGCCAGCATCAATCATTTTCTGGTGATGTTTGCTGGTGATGTCGCTGGATCGATTTTGCTGATCGCCCTCATTAAATACGGGATTGATTTAATGCGGCGTGGTGTACCTAGAGGGAGTTAGGCAAAAAGTGCAGCAAGTGCTGCGCCAGGGTCGGGCGCCCGCATAAATACTTCGCCAACTAGAAACGCGTTGACGTGATGCTCTCGCATGCGAAGAACATCAGCGCGCTCAAGGATGCCGGATTCGGTCACGATGATCTTGTCCTTGCCAATGCTGCTCAGTAAGTCGATGGTGGTTTCAAGAGTGACCTCAAAGGTCTTAAGGTTGCGGTTATTGATACCCAGTAATGGGGTTTTGAGTTGTAGTGCAGCACTAAGCTCTTCTGCATTGTGTACTTCAACCAAGACATCCATGCCGAGATCGTGCGCGCACTGCTCAAGCTCACGCATGCGATCTAAATCGAGCGCCGCTGCAATCAGCAGAATCGCATCCGCACCCATGGCACGCGCTTCAAGCACCTGGTAGGCATCAATCATAAAATCTTTACGTAGTACTGGGAGGGCGCAAGCCGCGCGCGCCGCTTTTAAATACACACTCGATCCCTGAAAGTACTCGACATCCGTTAATACGGAAAGGCAGGCAGCACCATGCTGCGCATAGCTCTTTGCTATCACTGCAGGTTCAAAATCAGCACGCAAGACACCCTTACTAGGACTGGCTTTTTTGATTTCAGCGATGATGCCTGGATTGCCATTGGCAATCTTATTTTGGATAGCTGCAATAAATCCACGCGGCTTAAATAGAGGGTCTTGACGCTGCGATTCGACTTGATCACGCAATGCATTCATTGGCGTAGTACTCAGGCCATGCGCAACTTCGGCACGCTTAGTCGCAATAATGCGGTCTAAGATATCGCTCATGATTTCACTTGTGTTGCTGCTATGAACTGATCTAAGGTGCTGCGTGCAGCGCCACTTGTAATCGCCGCTTTGGCCATTGCAATTCCGGTAGCAATATCTGGTGCTAGATCGGCAACATAGAGCGTGGCACCGGCATTAAGGCAGACAATATTGCTGGCAGGACTTGCCTCGCCGCCGAGAACGCGCAGCACAATCTGCTTAGACTCTTCGGCATTGGCTACCTGAAAACCGCTAGTGGGCGCTGTACTTAAACCAAAATCACGCGGATGAATCTCATATTCACTCACCAGCCCATTTTTGAGTTCGCCGATGAGTGTGGGGCCCTCGATGGAAATTTCATCGAGGCCATCTCGGCCAAACACGACCATCGCATGGTCCATTCCAAGCGACTGCAACACGCGTGCCTGAATACCAACCAACTCCGCATTAAACACGCCCATCAGAATGTGTTTTGCATTGGCCGGATTGGTCAGCGGCCCCAAAATATTAAAAATAGTGCGAACCCCCAGCTCCCTGCGAATGGGAACCACGTTCTTCATTGCAGGGTGGTGATTGGGGGCAAACATAAAGCCGACGCCAAGTGTTGAAATACTATCTGCAACCCGCTCTGGACTGACGTTGAGATTGACGCCTAAGGCCTCTAAGACATCGGCGCTGCCGGACTTGCTGCTTACGCTACGATTGCCATGCTTGGCAATTTTGGCGCCAGCGGCTGCTGCCACAAACATCGCCGCGGTTGAAATATTAAAGGTATGAGCGCCATCACCGCCGGTACCAACCACATCGACTAAATGGCTTGTATCACTAACATGGACTGGAGTAGCAAATTCGCGCATGACTTGTGCTGCAGCTGCGATTTCACCGACGGTTTCTTTTTTGGTTCGCAGCGCGACTAAAAAAGCAGCAACTAGGGTGGGCGGAATATCGCCGCTCATGATGTGGCGCATCATCGCGGTCATGTCTTCATGACTTAGTTCACGGCCTTCAATACAGCGTTGCAGGGCTTCGGATGGTGAAATCGGCATGGCTTAATGCACCTTTAATTGCAGGAAGTTCTTGAGCAGGGCATGGCCTTGCTCAGACAAAATGGATTCAGGGTGGAACTGGACACCCTCGATCGGTAACTCACGGTGCCGTACGCCCATGATTTCACCATCAGGGGATTGTGCCGTAATCTCTAAACACGCTGGGATGGTGTTGCGGTCAATTGCGAGCGAGTGATAGCGCGTTACCGTAAATGGACTGGGTAACTGCTGAAATACCCCAACCCCAGTATGCGTAATGGCATCGGTTTTGCCGTGCATGACCTTCTGCGCGCGGATGATATCGCCCCCGAAGGCTTCACCAATGGCCTGGTGGCCAAGGCAGACTCCCAAAATAGGCACCTTGCCAGCAAAGTGCTTAATCACATCAACTGAAATGCCAGCCTCACTTGGGCTGCAGGGTCCTGGTGAAATACAAATGCGATCGGGTTTGAGTGCCTCAATCTGTTCAAGGGTGATTTCATCATTACGATAGACGCGAACATCTTCACCAAGTTCAGCGAAATACTGCACCAAGTTATAGGTGAACGAGTCGTAGTTATCAATCATGAGGAGCATCAAGACCTCCTTGTACTAAATCGGCAGCCATCAGAACTGCACGTGCCTTGGCTTCGGTTTCGCGCCATTCGGCGGCCGGGTTAGAGTCAGCCACAACCCCAGCACCCGCTTGTGAGTGCAGCATGCCATCGCGAATGACGCCGGTACGAATCACGATTGCCACATCCATGTCCCCAGAAAAAGACAGGTAACCGGCTGCGCCACCATAGATGCCGCGCTTGGTAATTTCCATTTCATCGATGATTTCCATGGCGCGTATTTTAGGAGCGCCCGATAAAGTGCCTGCGGGGAAGGTGGCTCGGAGCACATTCATATTGCTCATATTGTCGAGTAACTCACCCTCGACCGAGCTAACGATGTGTTGCACGTGGGAGTATTTTTCAATCACCATCGAGTCAGTGACCTTAACCGTGCCCGTTTTGGCAATGCGACCTACATCGTTGCGCGCTAAATCAATCAACATGACGTGCTCAGCAATTTCTTTTGGGTCGGCGAGTAGTTCAGTCGCTAAGCGCGCATCCTCTTCTGGGGTAGCGCCGCGGGGACGGGTTCCAGCCAGAGGGCGGATGGTCACAATCTTTTGTGATTCGCGCAACTCTTGCCGCACCAAGATTTCCGGCGATGAGCCGACCACCTGTAAGTCGCCGAAATCATAGAAGTACATATAGGGTGAGGGGTTCAATGAGCGCAGTGCGCGGTAGAGCGCCAACGGCGATTCAGTGAATGGTTTACTGATGCGCTGACCAATCACCACTTGCATGCAGTCGCCTGCCAGGATGTAGTCTTTGGTGCGGCGAACAGCTGCTTCAAAATCAGCCGCATCAAATCGGCGAATCAACTCGGTTTTAGTACTTGGCGGTGTTGCTGGCATGGTGATCGACCGACCAATGCACTGACGCAGTTCATCTAATCTGGCTTGAGCCCGCTCGAAATCATTTTTGATATTGGGATCGGCGTACACAATTAAATAAATACGACCTGCGACGTTATCAATCACTGCAAGCTCTTCGGTGAGCATCAATTGAATATCGGGTACGTGCAATTCGTCGGGCAAAGTATGTTGCGCAAGACGGGACTCGATGTAGCGCACCGTGTCATAGCCAAAATACCCCGCAAGACCGCCGCAAAAACGCGGTAGGCCGGGTGGAACGGCTACCTTAAAGCGCTTAAAGTACGCATCGATAAAATCCAGTGGATTGTCGTGATTGGTTTCTACAACCGCTCCGTCGGTAACGACTTCGGTGATGGGTGTGAGCGGCGTGCCAACCGTGCGAAGAATGGTTTTTGCTGGAAGACCGATAAATGAAAAGCGCCCAAAACGCTCGCCCCCAACAACGGACTCAAGTAAATAGGTATTTTTTTGACCGCTGGTGCTGGTGAGTTTGAGGTACAGCGATAGCGGTGTTTCTAGGTCGGCTAGGGTTTCTTGTACAAGAGGGATGCGATTAAAACCCTGAGCAGCTAGGGCATCAAATTCAGCGCGTTGCATTAGGCTTTGCTCACTTCCGTTCGCATGGCCGCAATGACATCAGCGTAATTTGGTTTGCCAAAAATAGCCGATCCCGCAACAAAGGTATCGGCACCTGCCTTGGCAATCGCCGCGATATTGTCGACCTTAATGCCGCCATCGACTTCAAGGCGAATGTGCTTACCAGTCTCTCGCTCATGACGATCCAGGCGCGCACGTAGCGTCGCAATTTTCTCTAGCGTGCTCGGAATAAAAGATTGCCCGCCAAAACCAGGATTCACTGACATCAGCAAAACCAAATCAATTAAGTCCAAGGTGTGATCCAGGTGATCCAGTGGTGTAGCCGGATTAAACACGAGGCCAGCGTAGCAGCCCTGATCGCGAATCAAATTGAGGCTACGGTGCACGTGGCCGCTCGCTTCCGGGTGGAAGCTAATCAAGTTGGCCCCCGCCTTAGCGAAGTCGGGAATGATGCGGTCAACGGGCTCCACCATTAAATGGACATCAATCATGGCGGGTTTGCCATCTTTCGCGGCATAGGAGCGGATGGCCTCACAAACCAAAGGCCCAATGGTGAGATTCGGTACGTAATGGTTGTCCATCACATCAAAGTGCACCCAGTCGGCCCCGGCGGACAAAACACCAGTAACTTCTTCGCCGAGGCGAGCAAAGTCAGCCGACAGAATGGAGGGGGCAATAAGGTATTGCTTCGATTGACCTAGTTCAGGCTTTTGGCTCATATTGGCTTGAAAGAAAAGGGTTTTTGACGGTCCATACCTAGATTCTAGCTTGCAGTTGCCTTCAGGATGAAGCAGAATGCCTCCATGAATTCCCACGAAATCCGTATTTCCGTACGCACCCAGTACTTGCCAGAGCAGTCTGACCCCGATAACCGGCAATTTGCCTTTGCCTATACGGTCACGATTCGCAATGTCGGCACTACCCCGGTTCAGCTCATTGCACGCCACTGGCACATCACCGATGGCGACAATGCCGTGCAGGAGGTTCGTGGCTTAGGGATTGTGGGGCAGCAACCCCTATTACGCGCAGGTGAGCAGTTTGAGTACACCAGCTGGGCCACTTTACCCACGCCTGCCGGTACCATGCGTGGGGAATACTTCTGCGTTACCGAGGATGCCCACTTTTTTCAGGCGCCGATCGCTGAATTTGCCCTCGTGATGCCACGCACCCTGCATTGAGGGTATTGGGGCTTAGTCCTCTTTTCTGCCCTTACTGGTCCAAAAAACAATGAACAAAAGTAAGCATAAGGCGAGCAGGCCCTCGAGTACAAACAGCAGCATGGGGTATTGATCGAGTAAATTGGCAATCATGATGATGAATTGGCACCCTTTTTGTAAAAGCAAGAAACAGCAATCGCTGCACCGATACCATCTTATCGCGATGTTTGCACTGCTGCTGATCTTGCTTGCAGGATGTGCTACCCCACCCACACGAGCCCCGGGACAGCGAGCACCATCGACCGAGAGTAGCGCTCCTGCAGCAAGCTTTACTAGCCCAATCGCCACGTTTAGTGCCGTAGCGTGGCAGCAAATACCAGGCTGGCAAGAAGATGACTTGAGCGCAGCGTGGTCTGCATGGCTTGAAAGCTGTAAGGCCATGGTGAAGCGCAATAGCACGCGCTCCTGGAGCGGCGTTTGCGATCGCGCCAAATCCGTTTCTGGTTCGAATCCACAGGCAGTGCGACGCTATTTTGAAGATGCGTTTCAGGCCTACGCCATACGGAGTAATTCCACTGGCAGTGAAACAGGCTTAGTGACTGGCTATTACGAACCGATCATGAATGGCTCGCGTGGTCGTACGTCGCGATACACCGTTCCGCTATATGGCTATCCCGCAACATGGAGCCGCAACAAACCAAATCCAGGACCAACGCGGGCTGAGTTGATGGACTCCAATCTATTGCGTGGTTCAGAGCTAGTTTGGGTCGAAGACCCGGTTGCTGCAGCCTTCATGCAAATTCAGGGCTCGGGCAAAATCAAACTAGATGATGGTACGGTGTTGCGCTTTGGCTTTGCCGGCACGAATGAGCAGCCATTCAAATCCTTTGCGCAGTGGCTTTTAAATAAAGGCGAGATCACCCGCAGCCAAGCGACGATGCAGGGTATTCAGAGTTGGGCTAAGCGCAATCCGCGCCGCGTCGAAGAAATGCTCAATGCCAATCCGCGGTTCGTATTCTTTAAAGAGTTGCCGAGCAATGTCAGCCCCGACTTAGGCCCGATCGGCGCGCTGGGTGTGCCTTTAACTGCTGAACGTAGTATTGCAGTCGATCTCAAAGCAATGCCACTGGGGTCGCCTGTTTTTATTACAACGACACGTCCTTTGAGTAAGCAAGCCTTACGCCGCCTAGTCATGGCGCAAGATACGGGAACCGCTATTGTCGGCGGCGTTCGCGCCGATTACTATTGGGGTACCGGCGATGCTGCCGGAGAACTTGCTGGCAGGATGAAGCAAGACGGGCAGATGTGGTTACTATTACCGAAATAAATGCAGGCAATCATGAGCTACAACATCGCAATCGCTTAAAGGAAAAAATGCATTACGACACCATACTCACCGCCGTCGATGGCAAAGTAGCAACGATTACCTTAAATCGCCCACAGGTCCTCAATGCCTTAAACGATGCGCTGATGGATGAGTTGGGTGCGGCCTTATTGGCATTTGATGCGGATGATCAGATTGGCTGCATCATTGTTACCGGCAGTGAGAAAGCCTTCGCTGCTGGCGCAGATATTGCGAAGATGGCTCAGTATGAATTTCATGAGGCATATCGCCAGGACTTCATTACCCGCAATTGGGAGACCATTCGAAAAGTTCGAAAACCAGTGATTGCAGCCGTGAATGGGTATGCACTTGGCGGTGGTTGCGAGCTTGCCATGATGTGCGACATGATCATTGCCGGCGATGGCGCTAAGTTTGGCCAGCCCGAAGTAAAGTTGGGCATTCTGCCTGGTGCTGGCGGTACGCAGCGCTTGCCAAGAGCAGTTTCTAAATCCAAAGCAATGGACCTTTGCCTGACTGGACGGATGATGGATGCCCAAGAGGCAGAGCGCGCTGGTTTAGTGAGTCGAATTTTCCCTGCCGCAGAATTACTCACGCAAGTGGGCGCGATTGCAAAAACCATTGCCGACATGCCGTTGCTCACTACCATGATGGTGAAAGAAAGCATCAATGCGGCGTACGAGATGCCATTATCTGAAGGCATTCGCTTTGAGCGCCGCCTCTTTCATAGTTGTTTTGGAACGGACGATCAAAAAGAAGGAATGGCTGCATTCATGGAGAAGCGCCCGCCAAAATTTAAAAACTCCTAAAGCGCTTGCTTTGGGGGTTTAGGGCTTCGCTAAGTATTTCTGCGCCAACGCGACCCAGTAATTCACTCCAATTGGAATCAATGCGTCATTAAAGTCGTACGAGGGATTGTGCAGGTGACATGGTCCCATGCCGTGACCGATGCTGCGATGATCGCCATCGCCATTACCCAAAAATACATAGCACCCGGGTTTTTCTTGCAACATAAACGCAAAGTCTTCGGCTCCCATGGTGGGGTCAACGCGCGGGTTGACTTTATCTGCGCCGACTAGATCTCGCATAACACCGATTGCAAATTGCGTTTCATGTTCATGATTAATGGTGGGCGGGTAGTTGCGAGTAAAGACAACATCAGCCTGGCAATCAAAGCTTGCAGCAACATGTTTGGTAACTTCTTTTAATCGTTGCTCAATTAGGTCGAGCACCTCGTTCGTGAAGGTGCGAACCGTACCGCCAATGAGTGCACTATCGGGAATCACATTGCTGGTTTCGCCGGCATGAAACTGCGTCACCGAAAGAACGGCGGCATCGACTGGACGCTTATTGCGAGTGATGATGCTTTGCAGCGCTGTTACCACGTGTGCTCCAGCAAGAACCGGATCAGCACTGTTGTGCGGTAAAGCTGCATGACCGCCTTTGCCACGAATGGTAATGGTGAACTCATTGCTCGATGCCATCATAGGTCCGGGAGTTACGCCAAAATGACCTTCAGCTAAACCTGGCCAATTGTGTAAGCCAAAAACGGCATCGCACGGAAATTGCTTAAACAAACCATCTTTAATCATTTCGCGAGCACCACCACCACCTTCTTCTGCCGGCTGAAAAATAAAAATGATCGAGCCAGCAAAGTTGCGGTGGCTTGAAAAGTAATGTGCGGCGCCCAGCAAGATGGCCGTATGTCCATCGTGACCGCAGGCATGCATTTTTCCGGGGTGTTGCGAGGCATGCGCAAAGGCATTTTTTTCTTGCAGCGGTAAAGCATCCATATCCGCTCGCAAACCAATCATTTTTCCTGGGCCTGCGTCACCGTCAATGCGGCCGACTACGCCGGTCTTACCTAGACCGCGCACAATTGGAATGCCCCAGCTGGTCAATGTCTCCGCTACAAGCTCCGCCGTACGGATTTCCTCAAAGCGCAACTCGGGGTGCGCGTGGATGTCGCGCCGAATGGCTTGAATGGTTGTCGCTGAATCGACGATTTCAGGAAGTAATCGCATACAACGATCTTATCTGAAAGGGAAATCACCTGCATATTGCGCCGCAATAGGTTATAAATCCTAAAAAATACGAATATTGCTACAGTACGGAAACAACATTGTGAATCCTATGTCAAACACTGCCCCATCCCACCCTTGGCTTGCCCAATACCCCTCTGGCGTACCCGCGCAATTGGACTACAGCGCCCATCACTCCCTGGTCGAGGTGCTAGAAGATGCATTCAGCCGCTATGCAGAGCGGACGGCATTTTGGTGCATGGGCAAGGGCCTTACCTATAGCGAACTAGACGCGGCATCCATGCAATTTGCCGGCTACTTGCAGGGCATCGGATTAAGCAAGGGCGCACGCGTGGCGATTATGCTGCCGAACTTGCCGCAATACCCCGTTGCCCTATACGGAATTATGCGGGCTGGCTATGTGGTGGTGAGCATAAATCCCCAGTACACCGCCCATGAATTGGAGTTTCAGTTGCGCGATAGCGGTGCTGAGGCCATTGTGTTTTTGGAGCATTTTGGCAGCACCCTAGAGCAAGCGCTCCGCATCAATCCAAGTCTGCCAATCAAGCACGCGTTTGTTAGTAGCATTGGTGAGTTTTTGGGCTGGCGCGGCCCTTGGCTTGATCGCTTTATTCGCACATTTAAACGCAAAGTAGAGCCCTATGCCTTGCCAGCGAACCTCAATTGCTTGGAACTTAAGCCAACGCTTGACCTGGGAAAACGGGCGCAATACCAAAGGCCGCCCCTGAGCGGGGATTCGATTGCTTTATTGCAATACACCGGCGGCACTACGGGCGTGAGTAAGGGCGCCATTTTGACGCACCGTAATTTACTCGCCAATCTGTTGCAAGTAGAAACCTGGCTAAGGCCAATTGAACGGGTCAAGCCAATTAAGCAATGGAATTTTTTATGCGCACTTCCGCTGTATCACATCTTTGCTTTTACTGGCTGCGGTCTTTTGGGCATGCGCTTGGGCGCAAAAATTATTTTGGTTCCCAATGCGCGTGATGTTCCGAACTTAGTCGGAATCTTGAAAACTTTTCCAGAGATCAATTTTTTCCCAGGCGTAAATACCTTGTTTCAGGCCTTGCTCAATAATGCCGACTTTGCCAAGTTGGATTTCTCGCAGTGGGTTCTGACGATTGGTGGCGGAATGGCGGTGCAAAAATCCGTAGCAGACCGCTGGAAAGCGCTTACCGGTGTTGCGATTGCCGAGGGCTATGGCCTATCGGAGACCGCGCCGGTGGCTTGCTGCAATACTCCCTTGATCGAGGCATTTACTGGTGGCATTGGCTATCCACTTTCCGATACAGAGCTGTCGATTCGGGATGAGTCGGGATTGCCTTTGCCAGCAGGCGATGTCGGGGAAATTTACATCCGCGGTCCACAGGTGATGCAGGGGTATTGGAATCAGCCAGAAGAAACGGCGAATGCCATCACGCCAGATGGATTCTTTAAGTCAGGCGATATTGGCGTCATGGACTCGGCTGGTTTTTTTCGCATTGTCGATCGCAAGAAGGACATGATTACGGTCGCTGGATATAAGGTGTATCCAAACGAAGTAGAGGATGTGGTTGCATCCATACCGGGCGTATTGGAATGCGCTGTCGTCGGTATCGAGTCCGCAGCGGGCGAGTTAGTCAAATTGTTTGTGGTTTCGGACGACACTGATTTGACTGCCGAGCGGATTATGGAGGTGTGCGTAGAGCAACTCAGTCCGTATAAGCGCCCCAGTGCAATCGAGTTTACCGAGAGCCTTCCTAAAAACAACGTCGGAAAGATATTGCGGCGCGTGTTACGCGATCAAGCTCGCAATACGGTCTGAGTCAAGCGCATCGGCTGCAAACTGCATTGCCGCTAATGGATAGGCGTGATTAGTTTGGTGTCGACACTCCGCCGGTAGTGGTTTCACAATCCCCAAGAGCGGGGCCGGAATGCGGGCCCGCAGTGTGTCGATGTTCTCGTGCAAGTAGGGCATGTCAGCATCAATGGCGTTGGCTACCCATCCGGCAAGCATAAGGCCACGCTGGGCAATCGCGCCAACGCTGAGCAGGGCATGATTAATGCAGCCCAGACGTAGACCAACCACAAGGATGACCGGCATTTGTAAGGCTTG